>NZ_VRTT01000073.1 GCF_008017805.1 Paenibacillus sp. N3.4
GAGTCCGGTAGGCATAGCATTAGGCAGTGACGGCACGTTGTATGTGACGGATCGCTATTATCATCAAATTAGAAAACTGACGAGCGGAAGCAGCACCTGGGAGGACATCACCAATGCAGGAGGATTCGACAATCCTAACAGGTGACATACTCCCAGGCGCTGCCTCCGCTCGATCGTTTTTTAATTTGGTTATAGCCAGGATCCGCCACATACAACGTGCCGTCACTGCCCACTGCTATACCCGTCGGAATGTTGAATTCGTATAGTTGTTCATTGGGGATGTCCTGCCAGGCGCTGCCACCGCTAGAAAGCTTCTTAATTTTTTTATTCCTTCCATCCGAGACATACACCGTACCATCACTGCCTACCGCGATACCGTTAGGATTGTCGAATCCTCCTGCATTGGTGATATCCTGCCAAGCATTGCCTCCGCTAGGCATTTTTTTAATTTTATTACTATCCCTATCCGTTACATACAACGTGCCATCACCACCCAAGGCCACACCATATGGATTCCAAAATCCCCCTGATTTCGTGATGTCCGTCCACACCTTGGTTTCAGGTGTAGCATAGGCAACACCTCCTGCCAGAACGATCTGCATCACCGGAAGAACAAGCAGTATGAAACTCATCAGCATTGCTGCTACTCTCTTCTTGGTAGTTACGTTATTCATCTTTCTCGGCACCTCTCCTTTTTATTTACCTAGTCCAATAGACCGTCTGCAGGCACGAGTGATTCGTCTGAAACCGCATCCTCTCGCCATTCTTTGTCGATTATTGCCACTTTCTCTCCAATTCTATGACTTTCGTCCCAACAAAAAAATCCCCCATTGATGGGGGAGAAACGTTAAAATATTGGGGGATATACACGGTGCCAATATGGATTGTATAATCATGATTCTCTTCAATTGCGACTACAACCATTGGAATTCTTTTCCCTGCTTCAGTGCCTGTTCTCTGCTGTTCACATGAAGTTTTCTAAACATACTTTTCAGATGACTCTTGACCGTTTCGGCTGTGATTTCAAGCTGCTCAGCGATCTGTTTATTGGATAGCCCCATGTCAATCATCCGAAGGATTTTTAATTCCTGTTTCGTGAGCAGGGCTCCCGAGCTTCCAGTCTCATGTCCAGAATCGGACATCAGCAGAAGCAATTCCCTAGCGTAGCGCAGGCTCGTAGACTTGCGGTTAGCGTTGATCTGCCTATGCCCGATATATTCACGCAACAGCTCCGCCATCTTAGCCCCTTCATCCACGAAACTGCGAATGTATTTCCCTGGTTCCGCCAATTGAAGTGCCGCCTCCAGCTTCATGACAGCGTTCGTCCTATCATCTTTTCGATAGAAAGCCATACTTTGCAGGATGGTCACCTTCACCTTATCCCAGGTCCGATCAGCCTGATCGGCAAGCCGGTACAATTGTTCCAGCAGTTGCAAAGCTTCATCAATTTCCCCCTGTTCCATAAGCGCACTTGCCAAAATAAGATATTCTTTGATCGGACCGGGCGGGATCGTATCGGTATGCTTGATGCCGCAGGTTTGCAGCCATCGTTCATCGAAAGAACCGTTCGCAAGCGACAAATTTGCCTTCTCCGCCTCAATTCTCCTCATAAACATTCTTTTGTCCACGGAATCGATCTTAGGTTTCACCCACTCCAGCCATTCAAACGCTTTGGCTGAATCTCCTTTGGCCTGACAGATCCGCGCAGCATTGATAGTAGCACTTAACAGAATAAGGGCATAGGGCTGCATGCACGCTGACTTCAGTACTCTCTCTGCATAAACTTCGGCCTCTTCCAAGCGGTTCCATTCATATAACAGCAAGCTATACGTATTGTAGAAAAAACCGACGTAGGGGTAATTGTCCCGACCTTCCCATACTTTGATCCATTTAGAAAAGAATCTTTCCGCATCATGCAAATCATGGAAAAAGCTCAATAATGTATCGAAATACATTGAATACGAGTTCGCTTCAATCATCTGGATGTAGCTGCCCCCCGGCGTATGCCGATCAAACACCTCGAAATATTCATTCGCTCGTCGAAAGTCTCTTCGGTAAAACGAAACAGCCGCGGACAAAAAATGAACGTTTCCTGCGTAAGGTTTCCATTCCGGGTCCGACAGCTTGTCCTCCATTAGGCGAAGTCTCGCTTGTGCCAACTCCAGTTCATTGGTTTCCACCATCACTTTGACATAAAGAAACTGAATTCCAGGCTTGCCAGTAAAACAGTCTTCCGGTAGACCGCGCAACCATCGATAAAGCACCCCTCTTTTCGCATGAAGATTTTGCAGATGCTTTTCGATCAAAGTGCTTGCTTCGTGATGATGCCCGTCCATAAACAGTTGCTCTACCGCTTCTTCCGAAAATCCGTGCTCCTCCAGCCAATGGGCTGCCTTGACATGCAACTCCTTCGATTGTCCCGCATACCTCTGCCGGAAAAGCCTCCGTAAAAAATCGGAAAACAAATGATGATAGCGATACCACTCCCGCTGATCATCCAATGAAACAATGAACAAATTATGCTGCTCCAGCAATTCCAGCAGCTCCTGACAATTCGCTTGACCGGTAATCGCCTCGCACAACGGGCCGTTTACCCGGTCTACAATCGAAGTCTCCAATAGAAAGGACTGAATCTCGCTTGGCTGGAGACTAAAAACCTCCTGAAACAGATAATCGGATATGCTGCGGTGTTCCCCGCTAAAGGCGCGGATAAAATCCGAATAATTGCCGCTTCTTTGCAGCGAAATGGCTGCCAGATACAGTCCGCTGATCCATCCCTCCGTGCGGTCGACCAGCGCAGCTATCTTGTCTCCCGACAGTGACAATCCCATGCAATCCTGAAAGTAACGAATCCCCTCCGCAAGTTGAAATCGCAGCTCCTGAATCGTGATTTTCACCATTTGGCCCGTCGTCTGCAGCCTTGCCGTAGGAAAGGGCATTTCAGCCCGGCTTGTTACATATAGGTGGATGTTAGCGGGCAAATAAGCAAGAAAATACGCCACCGATGCGTGAATAGAGGCAAGATCAATCGCGTGATAATCGTCCCAAACCATGACTAATTCATCCGAGTAGCTGTCAAGTTCACGAATCATAGCGGAGATAAATGGCTCAAATGCTCCCGACTTTAAGGATAGCAAATACGGGGTGACCGTTTCCGCAAATTGAAGGTTCTTACTATTGACGGCAGCGATCGTATAGCTCCAAAACTCCATCAGATCATTATCTTGAGGCCCCAAGGAAATCCATACGGCAGGTATGGCGGACTGCTGCAGCCACTGACTCAAAGCTGTTGTTTTGCCGTACCCCCCGGGAGCGTTACGGATGTAAATTTGCTCTTTAATCCTTTATTTAGTAGCTCGGTGATCGCCGCTCGCTCAACAAGGTCATCGCGCCGTGTTTGCGGGATATAAAGTTTGGTACTCACAATCATGGATCAGCACCTCGAATTTAGCTGTTAACATCTCTTCTTCATTATATCTGATTTTTAATCAAGGGTCGCTAAATAAAGGGAGCTGTGTATAAATTGAGTAGGAATTTAAAAAATGTTATCTGGGGTTCCGCGATTGCTAAATCGGCAGGTCCAAGAGATAAACCACAACTGATAGGTTGTGGCACGGAGGGATAAAAGCCCGAGAGATAAAACTGTTAACAATTTGTTTCCCAGACTTTTTTATTTTTGCTGCAAGTGGTAATTTTTAAGCGCAACGTGATTTTTAAAATGAGTTATGCACTTCGTGGTAATGTTTGGGCACTTCGCTATAGTGTCGCCCTCCTTAAGATGAGCCAACTTGTCCAATAGTAGTGGGGGCATTTTAAGTCGAAAAACTGGACGACATTCAGAAGAAGCTGGATACCACGAAAGAGCTTTCCCCGCCCGCGCTTATCAAGCAAGACATCACATCCGAGAAGTTGGTTCAGTCGATGTCCGAGAATCACAATCGGATGGGCGTGCTGAGTGCGGAAGGCGGCGTATTGGACATCGTGCCTTTTGCCCCTCCTTGACAAAAGGATTTTTCGCTGTTACTTATGATACGGTTCACCGCGCTGTCTGTAACGGCATGTTTTAAGGCCATCCTTTGAGGATGGCCTACTTCTTACTTAAATCTATTGTGCTTATTCAGCGAGCTGAAGTTCGAATCTTAGACTATACACTTAAGTTATTATTACTAGACTTCTTAAAGCACATGAAAACAAATAAGTGCTCAAGTGCAAAGCCACATAGCAGGAAAACCAAAAACATCCACACTGGTGCATTAAATACTCCTGGCACCATCACCGCAAAGAACAACAAAACTTTCGGCACTATCGATGGTACCCGTCCAAACCTCTGATTCAAAAATTCTGCTGCTGAACCTCGAAAGTTATTGCCCCATTTGGACTTCTTGTTTATCAACATATATAGAACGATGATGGTAAGTGGATAAAAGAAGCTGCCGTATAGACTAGTCAGCTTTACTACACCCGATAGATTAGCGACAATAATGGCACCTACAAATACTGACGAGAACTTGATAAGCAAGTCCCCCAGCATTTTCTTCAATGTGTGCTTCTTCATCTGATACGTCCAAATCCCAAAGCTCATAAACATAGCGGCAAAGAGCTTGAACTCGTATGAACCAACGAATCCATCCACATCATGACTTAAGAAAATGAGCACGAACATGGAGATCAAATAAATTGTCTCGACTACCCCTTCCACTACCTTTTGCCACTTGTCATAAAATTCCAACATTCGATTCATCTCTCTTGCCCCCTATTGGACTTCTAAATTTTTCAAGATTCAACTCATTATAAGCTTAGGCACTATGGAGAAAGAGTGCAATATATCGATCATCAATACGAAAGTCATTTCCATCATTAATCAACATGCAATACTGATCATTTCGTTTCTCGATCAAACCCACACCTGAAAACATATAATCTTTATGTCTTTGCACTAATTTTTTCAGATCTTCGAAGTAGCCTCTAAAGTTAACTGGTGCATTATCAAAGAAATACTCCTCAAAATATACTCTGCAGGTATAATTACCATCCCGCAAATCCAAAATAGCCCTCTTATCGCCAGTTTCGACATTCTGAATGAAACCCTCAACACTTCTTGTCCAATTCAAATCATCATCTGTTAAATTAATCAGAGACCTATTTCTAACAGATGGCTCCTTGATATTATTTTCACCACTTCCCAAATCTGCATTAGGACCGGTCGTAGGCACAATATTAAGGGTAGGATTTTCATCAGATCCTGGATCTACTTTGGGGCGAGGCTTTTTCGTTGTACCAGGTGTAGTTTTGCTAGTACCTGATGCTTTCTCATTTCTCCTCTTTCTCAAGTTGTCAAGAACACTTTTAATATGTTTTTCGCTAAGCGCCATAGTAGAAGTGGCTATAGACTTCTGTTTGCTTGCTGTAGCCACTCTTTCAAAGTAATCAACACAATCCTGAATGTGATCGTCCTTGGGCCAAGTTTTAAAGTGCGCTCTCACTTTTCCTTTAGGCACATATGAAAGTCTTGCAGAACATCCCGAGTAGGTACAGTATAAGTTGTTCTTCACATCGATGTAGTTCTCGTGTTGTTCAATGTTGCTAACGGTAACCTCTTCTTCGTGTTCACTTGTTCTATAAATCGCTTCATAAATTGGCATGTAGATCATTCAACCCTTCCTATATTTTGGGACAGGAAGATTTCCGTATATGTATGTAACCCCCTAATCTTTTTGCCACTCTACAAATCCGCTTCTTCTATTTTGGAACAAAAAGGCGAACATACTGTGAACCTTTTGTCATAATTTCATTTTCTTCTTGTCTACCGATTTCGTATCTGCTAATATAAACTCATCGTGATCAGAAGCGGACAAGCAATTTAATAGATACTCAATGTCCCCACATTGAGACCTACCGAGCGGACAATTGGAAAACTTTGTCCCATTTTTAGTGTACAATTATATTATGTCAAATGTCAAAGAGGTCAGAGTCGCAATTTGGCGATTTTGGCCTTTTTTCGTTGTATTTTCCCGGAAATCCCAATAAAATACCACTCCCTCTCCATTTCCCTTGTTAGCACTCGTTCTTACTGAGTGCTAACCGAAATAAAAAAGATTTCTCTCATATATTCTATCTTTGCTGAGCCCTCCAACAGAGGGCTCAGTCTTATTTCAGGAGGGATAAACATGCGAACCATCAACACCCGGCAGGACGTCGAAGACCTCCGCCGGGACGGAACAGCACCCACAGCGCTGACCAAACACATCTCCGAGTTCTTTCAGCAACTGGAAGCCGAGTTGGCCGACGAGGAGGAGGACACCTTCCGCCTCGACCAGCACGGGCCGATCGTCTTGCTGGAAGCTGGCGACAACCTGTACGATCTGGAATGCGTGGGCCTGAGCCGTGAGAATTGCGGATTGCTGGGCAGTATGCCGGAGTATGTAGAAACACTGCAACTGGATAACATGACCGTATACAAGATCGTCGTCATGTACACCAACGATTTCATCATGACTTTCTTCACCCAGCAGGGAATCCACGACAAGGAGATTGAACAATGGCTAATCGAACAAGCAAACAATTACTAACCCCCGAGGAACTCACCATCCAAAAGCTGAAGGAAACATTCAATCACAACGGTAACATTCTCACTGATCCAAACGGTACAAACGTCTGGCTCATGGCAGTGTCAGCCATTACATTCACTGATTGCCCATTCGATCCACCGCTCCCAGTACCGGATAACCATCCTCCTACCCATCAAGTCCGCATCGTCCTACGTACCACCGACTCACAATCCGGCACGAACCCCTATGTAGACGGTTCAGATTTCTTCTTCCACGTTGACGAGCCTAATCAAAATGCCGAGTTTGTCTGGGAAGATGAAAGTTTTGCCGAATCACCTCACTTCCACGGTGGTGACATTCCAAGTGCCATCACCTGGGTCAAATCACTGACCGAACCTCTACTGTACCTGTGCCTCAAAGATCCCTTCCTCACCGCCGAGCAACTAATTTCCCTGAATGGACACGAGGAAGCCGACCTTCTCACTGAACCTGTTTAAGCCCCGTCGAACCGCCTTCATCTCCTCGATAACTCCAACGACTTTTTCTGAACAAGCATCCGCATGTGCCAAGCTTCAACATCCAGCCCCTTTGTTTCCCATGATAAACCAATCACAGAAAGGAACTTGAACCATGACGCTCACCCTCACTGAAAGAGAAAAAAAGTCCATAGCCGCGCTCATCCAGCAGCATTGCGATCCCTATCTCTCCCGATTCCCCTTCGCCAGATATCCGATTGAGCCGCTAGAGTACTGGAAGCAAGCCTTCACTAAGCCTGCAACCGTCCAAGCCTCCACACTCAAGCAAGCCATTAGCTGGCATTTTGGAAGCTGGCAGCGAAACAGCTTGTCTCCTGCTCAGAGAAGTGTCTGCATTCACATCATCAAGTCATGGCCGGATTTTGTCCAAAACGAATCTTTTGATCCTACTCGGGTGCTTCAGTTTTGGCATACACAGCTCCCCGACTGGCAGCATGGGTTCCAAGCAGCCGCCTTTCTCCTTCATCTCATGCACCCCGATACCTTCGAGATTACCGACCATCACCGCAACCAAGCCATGATCGAAATTCTCCAAGCCAGCGAGATTGGAGAAGATAACCGAACCATCACTAACTCCGTGCAAGACCTCGAAGACTATTCCTCCTTTTTCAACTCCATCGTCCCCAAGCTTCCCTACGGAGAGGTGAACCGAATCAAGCTTGATCGGTTCCTCAAAGCCTACGGCAACCGACACGCCTACAAACACATTGCCGCTACCTACACCACCAGCGAGCCGACCATCCGACAATTCTCCTGGGACGACTGCGCGGCGCAAAGCTTCGACCTCGAAAAGATCACCTTACGCGCCAACGCCGACGTTCTGTTTGCCTGCCTCCTCCATCTGCTGGACAAGCAGCCACAAGGCAGCAAAAAGCTGACCATCGAGCAGATAGTCGATCAACTCCCACTCGGTACGGCGGGCATCTGTAACGAAGCCAGCTACAATTATGCCTTGATCGCCCTGTTCGGCAACCAAAAGGGTCGTGACTATTTTCAATTCGAGAACGCCACGCTGCAGCAAGTCTTCACTGAGCAGGCAAACCAATCCACGCGGGACATGAAGCTGTACCTCAAGTACGCTAATGAATCGGTCACGATCAACACCAAGTACCTAAAAGCATGATTTTTCTGTTCATAAATCCGGAGAGGGGAAGCCGTATGTTCACAAGCGGGGAAAACAAACTCGACAAGAAGTGCATCGCACGAGAGATGAAACAGCACAATTGAAAACTTCTCAGCTAAAGTGCTCTGCCGCTCTTTCCATGTACAGCAAGGAATTGCAGCCGCACTTCTTCTGCACTTTGTCGCTCTATCCTCGACCACCTCCCCAACCTAAAAAGGTGCATGATAGTGCAGCTCAAGTACGGCTTCTGCTAGTTACAAATCTCCCTGAACGACAAGGAGTCCCACCCTATAGTGCGGCAGGTCAGCTCAGTACCATTTCAAACCAAACGCTCACAAGTCCTCCAAGAATAAATCAATCAATTTCAATATTTTCCTCTGTTCCTCCACGCTTCTACCCCGAAGGCGATCAACAATCTGACCGAGCGGAGTTCCTTCTCCCTCCACACTCAATGGCTGAATGTAGTGAAAAAACTTCTCCATCGAAATGCCCAGCGCATCCGTCACTTTCGCCAGCACCTCGACTGAGCAGACTTTCTCGGAACGTTCAACTTGCCAATATATCCTTCATTGATCTGAGCCAGATGAGCAAGCTCTTCTTGACTCAAACCTCTTTGTTTCCGATAGTGTCGGATTCCTTCACCGACTTTTTTCATTATCTCATTCATGACGATCACCCTAAGCCAAACATAGAACAGCATGCCATAGCTACCAAGGGACGATGGTGGTTAATAATAGTTAATGTTCACTAAAGGGTACTTTCATGATAGAATAGGACTACATTATTTGGGAATTTCTCTCTATCAATTACCTTCAATTTAAAGGAGACAACAAAGTGAAAAAACTAACTGCAATTCTTTCAACTTCAATCATCGCTGCAACCCTTTTTACCAGCTCTGCTCTCGCCGCTGAACTCAAAATGAATGTAAATGGCAATGCCGTAGATTTTAAATATGGCTCTCCCTTTATTGAGAATGGCAGCAGCCTCATCCCTCTCAGAGATTTGCTTATTTCACTCGGGGTTCCCAATAATGATCAAAGTATCATTTGGAACGGAACCGACCAAAGCGTAACCGCCATCAAAGGTGAGACAACCATCAAACTTGCAGTCGGTCAAAAAGAAATCTATAAGAATGGCAAGCTGTTCCGCTCTCTTGAAGTTCCAGCAAAGAATGTAGATGGCCGTGTGTTTCTTCCTGCTCGGGCCGTCGCTGAAGCACTTGGTAATAAAGTTGGATACGATTCTACGACAAGTACTGTATTAATCGACTCTTCGGCAGCATCCAACACCACAACTTTCGATCCCAGTGACCTAAGTGAGATTATTTCATCCGGAACCAACAACACAGTTAGGCTTCCTGCCGCATCACTCAGCTTGCTTGAGGCCAACAAGGAACTGTTCTTCGCACCGAATCGTGACATGATTTCACTAAAGGGCAAAACATCCGTTGTGACAGATGTGGAAATCAAGAAAAATGTCACTAAATATAACAATACAATTGCAGAAAAAATGGACATTACTATCGATCTGATTAAAGAGTATACGGGCAGTAGCGGTGAAACGATCACGGAAGCCATCGGTCACACAGGGGGGAAGATCGACTACCTCTCAGAAAAATGGCGAGATGCCACTTACTACCAGGTCTTTTTCGTGGGTACCAATAACGTCAAAAAGGGCGATGTGACCTATGTTAATGGGGTTCCTGTTGGACAGACCACAGTAAACCTTGAAAACTTTTTGGGAGTTCAATTCGAAGCGCCGATGTATGTCTTAGTCGCAGGGAATTTCTACAGTGTAGCTGATGCGGTTGATAATTTAAAAGAATCGACATCAATCACAGAAATTAATGGAGAGAAGGTCCCGGCAGTTAACGAACAAGCATTGAGGAACCTTAACGTTTATTTGAACAATGTTAAATCTGAAATCAAATTTGTTTCGACCGTTGTAAATAGTTTACAAGTCTATTCTATTGAAATAGACGGTTATATTTATAAGCCTGCGCAACCTTTGGAGGTAATCGAGTCTAGTAGCCAAGAATTTAACCTAAATCTATTAAAGAACTCTTCTGGTAAGTCCTTTCTTCCTACAAAAGATGAATTATACACAGTAAAGCTGCAGACTTCGATTGGGGATATTAGCAAAAGCGTTACCTATTTGGATTTCGGCGGTAAACCAAAAACTGCCCCGGGACTAGATGTTCCTGTCGAGAAGCCATATACCCCAGGACAGGGAAACAAGCAAGATGAAATAAAAACACCAGCAAAACCAATAGAAGGTGATCCAATTCATGGATAAAATGGCTGGCGGGTCATAGCATGGAATCTCAGCGTGAATGGATTGCCGGATCTCCCAAAGATTCCGGCAGCAATCCAGCACGCCATCTCCATGCTCCGAACCTCCCGCCTTTTTTTGCGTTAAAAACTTCTCTTCCATACCTCAAACCTAGCTGAACTGCTGAACTTTCATGCTAGACAAGGAGTTTCAGATGCCCTCGGTCTGAACTGTCCTGCACTTGCCGTCTTTTCCCTCCGCTACAGTCAAGTGCGGCTGAGTGCGGCAGTACAGCTCAAAATTGGAATAGTCTAACACCAACAAAATAGAAACTGGAAAAAACACTTCGAAACCTACCAAGCAGAATATTTGAAATACTAAGAGAGAGTGAGCATTCTAGAGAAAGCATCCTATTTTCACCCTTTTATTCAAAAACTCCCCCTGTCTATTGCCCCCACAGAAAATTTTCCAATTGCTTTTGCTGGGCAAGTACCCAGCGTTTCGATTTTTACAAAAATCGCCGAATTCGGACTTTTACGTAAATACCCTCCCTGAGCTAAGATAAACCCAAGTTGGTTACGACAACTACGTCACAGACTAGGGAAGTGGAGCAAATGCAGAACAACAATGTTGTGCCTCTTGTCAAAACAAAAGAATCAACAACATCTGAACGTGCCAAAGAACTTGAAGCAATGGGTTTCGTCCTCGACGGTGACAAAGTCGCTGACCTGAAGCCGCTTATTTTTTCTAAGTATGTGCTGTCAACAATGCCAATACTTTACGCTTCGGGAGAGCGCTTCTACTTCTACGATAGAACCAAATGGGTGAGGTTCTTAGAGAAAGATTTTCACCGACTACTCTTTAAGATCATCGACCAGGCTACTCCGAACCAATGGAGGCCGTCCTGGGAAAGTGGCTACATGACAGCACTGGCTCGCGTCTCACCAAAGGGTCAGGAGTTGAACAGTGACAAGCAGCATATTAATTTGCAGAACGGCATGTTCAACATCAATAGCTTTGAACTTTTGCCACACGATCCCGAGTTCTATTCCAGTGTCCAAGTTCCTATTTCCTATGCTCCTAAAGCAACATGTCATCGTTTTCTCCGCTTCCTGAAAGAAGTGTTCGATGGCGATGCTCGCGTTATTGAAGTTGTACAGGAGATGATGGGATACTGCTTAAGCTCCGAAACAAGAGCCCATAAGGTGTTCATACTCGAAGGTGTCGGAAGCAACGGCAAAAGTGTATTGATTGAGATCATTGAACGCTTGGTTGGTGCAGAGAACGTTTCACACGTTCCCATGAATGACTTTTCTCAACCTTTCGCTCGCTCAGAGATTGTTGGCAAAACGCTCAACGTCTCGACAGAAAACGAGTTCGACGAGCGGGGATTCAACACCCAGTACATCAAAAGCATCACGTCGGGCGACCAAATTCGGGTTGAAGTCAAGCATGAAAAGGGCTTTTCTTACAAACCATTCTGCAAGCTGGTATTTGCCATGAATCAACTTCCATCGGTCAATGACAAGTCCCATGGTTTTTTTCGGAGACTGGTCATCCTTCCTTTCCACCGTGTGTTCAGTGCAGAGGAAGCTGACAAAAAGCTGATCGACAAGCTCATTCCAGAGTTGCCCGGCATCTTCAACTTTGCCATTGAAGGCTTAAAACGGCTCATCGAGAATGATTTTAATTTCTCACATGCCGAGAAGATCAATGAAGCAATTCTTGGCTACAAATCGGAACAAAATCCTGTCATCCCCTTTTTTCATGAACACATCCGGCAGGGGAATGACAACAACGATCGATTAGGTTGTAACGAAATATTCGAAGCCTTCCGCGCTTGGTGCAAGCGAAACGGAGAACCAGCCTGCCTTCAAGGTGCTGAACGAGATCGAAAAAGATTCTGGAGTGCCTTCCGTAGTGCTTCGCTGGAGGCGGGAATTACACCAAAGGGGCAGAAATCGAGCAATGGTACTCGGTACCTTCCAGGACTCAAACTGCTTCCGTTCTCTTCAGAAACAGAAGCGGATGATCCATTTCTCGCCGCGATGTTTTCAACTTCGCCTCCACGTTCCAGAGTACCACTTCCAAGGAAACCGATGACTGTATCCGATCCGCCGAAGTCACCTGTCAGCATCATTAAAGTCCAAGATTCTGCTCCTTCAAACAGCGAGTCATCGGAAGCGACTGATGAGCAGAACCAACCGGATACTTCAGAAGACTTCACACTTGATGATGACGATGAAAATGACAATGATGAGGTGGGCATGGAGGAATTTCCTTGTGAAGAACTGGACGAATTTGACCTCCAAATAGAGCACAGCTATCTAATGCAACTAGAGCAGGGACGCAACATTTCGTTCGAGGGCTGGCAAGAGGAGTGGGTCGAATACCCAACACATTGCCAACTCATAACGAAATTTGTTGGAAGAGTACCCACCATTCAGCCGCTGAACTGCAAGTGCAAGCTCAGTGCAGCTAGGAATTAGGCATCAGCATACAAGTTAGACTACGAAAGTGCAAAAGTTCGGCTGACAGAGGGAAATAATCAGCGGATTGCCTCTGCTGCCGACCATCCGCATTGGAGAGGAGGCGTTTTCAATGAAAAGAAGCTACAACAAGCAAAACAATTCCAGTACCTCGCGCTTGCCGGACAAGCTGATGCTTCTTCAACAAGCATCCTTCGACGGATACGATTCAAGAAGGTACTTTCGGCTTCCGGTCAGAGACAGACAATAGTTCAACAGCTTTCCTTCATGGAAACGAATCAAAGGCAATCTTAAACATTTAATATTTTTTTGATCTTTGCCTATATTGCCATGAAGGGAGCATTTTCATATGTCCAACATTCCAAACAATCAACCATCACATCCCGCCAAAAGAGTCGAGATCATCCGTCTCAGGATGGTGCGAGAGTCTTCCATTCTCTACGAGGGACGGAAGATTCGCTCGCCCAAGGATGCCGCCGATCTTTTCCGAACATTCATCGGAGACAGCGACCGTGAAATGTTTTGCGTGATGTGTCTGAGCACCAAAAATGAGGTTAACGCGCTTCACACAGTTAGCATGGGGAGTTTGAACGCAAGCCTTGTCCATCCTAGAGAGGCCTACAAGCTGCCGATCTTGAACAACTCAGCCTCCATCATTGCTTGCCATAATCATCCTTCTGGCCAGCCTGATCCAAGTCCCGAAGACATTGAGTTGACAGAACGACTTCGAGATAGCGGAACGCTTCTAGGAATTGATCTCCTCGATCACCTCATTCTCGGTTACAACACGTTCCTAAGTATGAAAGAAGCCGGACTGATGTGATGATCAAGGTACGCGAGGGGAGGTAACGAAATGAAGTTATTTTGGGGTTTGGCCTGGATTGTCGTTCAAGTTGCCGCTGAGGTCATCATCGCTAACCGTCGGAAATAATATAATCATTCCTCCGGAGGTTTTCACAATGAAAGCAAGCAAAGACGATAACTACCGTTCGATGGTCAGCCTATTGGCAGATCTCGTTTCAGATAGATTGCGAAGCGGCAAGAAGTCAGCACAGAGTAATCGTGACCAACAATAGATCAAGAGAGAGGAGAATGACCATGCCACCAAGAAAACAAGCGAACACCGATCCTCTTGTGACACATGTTGGCATCTACGCTCGGGTCAGCACCGAAGAACAAGCCGAGCAGGGATACAGCATCGAAGCACAGCTCGAAACGCTTCGATCACAATGTAAAATGGAGCAAAAGGTTGTATTTCGGGAGTATGTCGATGCTGGGATTTCGGGTAAAACCATCGAGAAGCGTCCAGCACTCCGTGAACTATTGCGGGACATTGAGGAAGGAAAAATTCAAGAGGTTTTGGTTTGGAAGCTCGACCGGATCAGTCGTAAAACCTCTGACCTCCTTTTCATCATGGATCAGTTGAATCGTTACAACGTCAAATTCCGAAGTCACTCTGAAAAGAATTTTGAGACCGATACAGCGGCAGGGAAAATGACCTTCCAGATGTTCGGGGTCATTGCTGAATTTCAGCGCAACACCATCGTCGAGAACGTAAAGATGGGCATGAAGCAGCGAGCCAGAAACGGAAAATGGAACGGGGGACAAGTTCTTGGGTACGACGTTGTTGAGATTCCCGTTGCCAAAGGGAAAGATTCTGTCCTGCATGTGAATGCCATTGAAGCTGAGCTGGTGAGAAAAATTTTCAGCATGTACGCAAGCGGTAGGGGACTCAAAAGCATCGCTAACGAACTGAACCATGACGGATTCAAGACCAAGCCGAACAAACCCTTCAGTCATGTATCGATCAAAACGATCATTAACAACCCTTTGTACATCGGTAAGATTCGATACAACGTGCGGGAGAACTGGAGCGAAAAACGACGCAAGGGCATTAATCCCGAGCCAATCATTGCGGACGGTGAGCATGAGCCGATCATCACTCAATACTTGTGGGACGCGGTTCAGAAACTATACAGCAAAAAAGCCGTTACTGCACCACGCGTCTTCAATGGTACCTATTTGCTCACTGGAATGATGAGGTGTCCTGATTGTGGAGCCACGCTGGTTGCCCACCGTACCAAAGATACACTCAAGAACGGAACGAAGATTGTCAGAAGGTACTATGTTTGCAGTAACTTTCGAGCCAAGGGAAGTCGGGTTTGTACCTCAAATACAGTGAAAGCAGATTTTGCTGAGCAGTATGTCACTGAGCGAATTGCAGAAGTCGTTCAAAAACCAAAGGTGCTGGAAGACATTGTGGCTCGAATCAATAAGAATCGAGTCAAGAACGTTGTTCCACTCCAGAAAGAAGTCGAGGCCATTGGAAAAGAATTAAAAACTCTGGACTCTCAGAAACAAAAATACTTCAAGCTGTATGAGTCCGATGTAGTGGACAATAATTTCCTGATTGAACGATTGAACGAACTGAAGCAAAAGCATGATGCACTCTATCTGCGCAAAACCGAGGCAGAGAACCAGCTTAATGATAGCATTTCCGAGCCTGTCCCGCTCCAACAAGTCCGACAGATACTCTCTAAATTCCAGGAAATGCTGGAGACAGCGCCAATTGAAACGCAAAAGAATCTGCTTCAGACCATCGTCAAGCAAATTCACGTCAAGAAAGGTCAGAAATTTGAAGGCATTGAACTGGAATTCGACGACAAGGTAACAGCGTGTTTTTTAGGTCTAGCCCCTTCCACCCAAGCGGTGGCAGGGGCTTTTGCTTTTTCTAAGCAAAAGTTCCCTTTACAATACACCCTTGTCATCTAAACCACCAGCCTAAAATCCGATAGGGCAGAGCGAAGCACAGTTCCCATTTCTGAGAAAGTTCCAATGAATCTGCCTACTTTGACGATTTCCATAGAAGGAACATACATTTCCCTCTGTGTGAGAATCCCCATTCGTCTACCCTAACGCTGCCGAATGAAATGATCCCGCTCCATCAATCAGACGATGCCCAAATAGCCCGAATCATCGACGGAAACGGGCTTTTTCGCAGAAAGTGGCCTAAGGTAAACCCTATTACCCAAAGTCCCTTTCTACAGCATTCAACAAAAAAACATGCCGTTACTTGTGGTAAGGTTCAGCTTAACGGGTCTATCGGCGAAATTAATATCAATTTTCACTTGCCCATAAACATTACCTATTTCCCCATACATCCCATGTGGAGTGCATGTAAGGATTACTTTAGATTGTAACCCTCTTGATATTCGAGAGGGTTATTTTGTATGGTAAAACTTTATGCAAATTTCGTTAATTTCGACTTTATTCGACAATATACCCCAATGCAAATAGAACATATGTACGGTATGCTAGAGTCTATGTCCCAAATACCGAAAGGAGTAATTTCATGGATTGGAAATGGAGCAAGAAAATATCACCTTTAGTGATAGGTGCAGTTTTATTAACGTTAGTACCGTTTGGGGGTGTAACTGCATCGCCTCAACTAGAATTAATTAATAGCCCCTTTAAACAATCGTTTGTCTCAAACACTTCTCAAATAATTAGTAATTCAACTTCCCACAGTCTGTCAGAAGCATTACTTTCCAACAAATCCTCTAATAGCACAGAATCATCATCGCTTTCTGATGAGATTAAGCAACCTGATGCTATCGAACAAAACTCGGTTTCAACAGGAGCTCACGATGACATAAGATTAAAAGCACCCAACTCTGTTCATGCGTTAAAAGAATTAGTCGATAAACGTAATCGTAACAGCAAAACATATCTAAATAGTGACGGAACCACATCTGTCCAAACATCGGAATATTCTCTTAACTATTTTGAAGGACAAGCATGGCAGGATATCGATACTACTATTAGGCCAGATAAAAGCAATCCCAGCTACACGCATAGTATGCTCAAAAATAACTTTAAAGTGAAATTAAACAATAGAGGAATCAATCAATCTGTTACATTTGCTGTATATGACCAGTCGGTGACCTATAAAGCAATTGGAATGAACAATGTCACTGGTGATGTATCCAATAACATCACAACATATTTTAATGCATGGCAGAGTACGGATTTACTGTATCAGGTGCAGAATGATCAGATGAAGATGGAACTTCATTTGGCAGACAATAAAGCCCCAAAGACCTTTGTATTCGATGTGACTACAAATAACGTGAACTATCGTCAGAACCCTGATGATTCCATTGATTTTATTAATAACGATGGCGATTTATCTTTCCAAATACCTCGTATGTGGGTAAGGGATGCATCAAGTAATGAAAACCGATACGATAAACTAAAAATTAATTTTAGACAGAATGGTAATAAAACGTTACTAGAATTAACGTTGGATGATAACAATCTGCAATATCCTTTAGTTATTGATCCAACGACTACACTTCCCGTTATTGCTGGTGGCAAAAGTCACATATTGGAATTAAGAAGAGATGGAACAGTATGGGCTTGGGGAAAAAATGACTATGGGCAATTGGGCAACGGTACACAAACTTACAGCTATAATTTCGTTCAAGTGAGTCAATTATCCGATGTCATAGCTGTTGCAACGGGGGCGAATCATTCACTAGCATTAAAACAAGATGGTACCGTATGGGCATGGGGAAGCGATATAGAAGGACAGTTAGGAAATAGGTACCAGTCTATTTCGCCTAGAACACCAGCACAAGTGGATCAATTGTCCAACATCGTTTCAATTGCAGCAGGTGCAGATTATTCTGTAGCTTTAAAGAATGATGGTACCGTCTGGACTTGGGGAAATAACAGTTATGGACAGTTAGGAAATGGTACAATTAGTAATAGTAGCAGAACTCCCGTCCGTACTAAGTTCCCCTCAACCCAGTTCCCCTCTACCGTGAATATCGCGACCATTGCAGTAGGATCGAATAATACCCATTCTTTGGCATTGGATACAAATGGAAATGTATGGGCATGGGGGAGTAACAGTTACGGACAATCAGGTAAGGCGTCGAGTAGTGGTGTTTCATCACCTGTACAAGTAATAAAAAACGTCAAAGCTATTGCTGCGGGGCATAACTTTTCAATAGCCTTAACATTAGATGGTAACGTCTGGACTTGGGGGAAAAACAATAGTGGGCAATTAGGCAATGGATGGACATCTTCATATGAAAGTCGTCCCATACAAGTGTACGGCATATCTAATGTCATCGGTGTTTCAGCAGGAGAGGATCATTCTTTAATTTTAAAACAAGACGGTACCGTCTGGGCATGGGGTGGGAACTATTACGGACAATTAGGCAATGGTGGTGCTGGCCAAAATAGTTCAATACCCATACAAGTTTCACCTCCATTACAGGGTAGTAGCTTGACCAATATCGTAGCTGTCGTCGCAGGGGTGAATTATTCAATAGCTATAAATCAAGACCGTTTTTATTGGGTTTGGGGGGATATGCCTTTTACTGGTGGAGGACTACGATTCCCATTCCCTATGTACGTTAATAGACCAGAACCTCCAACTTCTCTAACAGTAACAGGGAAAACATCAAACAGTGTTTCGCTGAGTTGGATACCACCAGCAAATAACGAAGGCATTATAAGGTATTACATCTACGATAACACGGAGCAAACGAATGGTCCTAGATTGGTAGGTAATGTTGATGGTAACACGACAGCTTATACAGTTACAAATCTTTTGCCGAACTCAAAGTATGCTTTTACCGTGTCGGCATCAAGAGATTTCTATACCTCAGGACCAAGCAATTCTATGGAAGTTTTCACCAACAATACAGCACCAACTACACCAAGTAATTTAATGATGAGCAGCAACACGAATAGCACAATCTCGCTTACATGGACAGCCTCAACAGACAACGTAGGAGTCACAGGCTACGATATCTATATGTCTGGTAAAGTGGTTGGTAGTGTAGACGGTAACACGACAACGTACACAGTGCCAGGTTTGATACGAAATTATAACTATTGGTTTTCGGTTAAAGCGAAAAATGCAGCAGGAGAAGTATCGGTGGAAAGTAAATATCTGATTTGTATGATAGACAGGAGGTATCGACAATACTACTATGATGCTTCTGGAAGAATAGATTATATTCAATTACTGACAGGACAGAAACTAAAACATCATTTTGATGCTAATGGAAATCTCTTGAATATTGAGATTCAATAATACAAAGTTTAATATCATTCGCAAGGAAAAAATTCAACCGAAATAAAGTTTAACTATGATTCTGCCGGGTGATTACATACGATAAGTATAAAAGCTACGGAAAGTGATTCAAACATACACCTACGACGTTAATGGTGATCTCTTAAAGGTCATTGTTAATCCTTAACTTCAATGGATGTAATATTGAATGGAAAATTAAATTATATGCGAGCAGTGAATGTTAATTATTAATTACTAAACTAGAAATAAGGAGCTAACTATGATCAAACGAATAATATCAATTCTGCTAGTTATTACTACTGTCTTTACAATTATTTTACCAACCTTAGTAATGGCTGAAAGTGCAACCAATCAAAGTTCCAATGACAATAATATCGCACTTAGTTCTTATATTATTAAATTTAAGGATATAACAAAAGGTAAGCAGAATTTAAACAAAAGAAATAAAAAAATCGGGAAATCATTTAAACATCTATCGTCACATACGACAACAATGCTATCGGATGCTGAAGTCGAAGACTTAAAAAAGGATTCCAATGTAGCATACATTGAAAAGGATAGCATCGTGAGTAAAGCAGGGGATATTGTTCCTGTAAATTTGAAGCAAATTCATGTTCCGGAGGTTCATGACCTAGGTAATGACGGTACGGGCGTAAAAGTAGCTGTCCTAGACACAGGTGTGAATACAAAGTTATCAGAGCTACACGTATCTGGTGGAATCTCTTTAGTGCCGAATGATGCAACACTCGGGGATACGAATGGACATGGTACATTTGTGGCTGGGATTCTCGCAGCGCATAAAGATAATCAAGGTTTTGTTGGTGTTGCTCCTAATGTGAGCTTGTACGATGTGAAAGTGCTAGATGGTAACGGCAATGGCGCATATAGCCAAGTAATCCAGGGCATTGATTGGGCAATTGAGAATCATATGGATGTTGTTTCTATGAGTTTTACAGGAGGAAACTATTCAGCCGCGCTAGAGGAAGCAACTCAACTAGCTTATAGCAATGGCATCCTTCTTGTTGCTGCAACAGGTAATGATGGAACAAATAATGTATCATATCCAGCAAAATTCAGTTCTGTTATCGGTGTTGGCGCTGTAGACGGTGACAACCAACTTGCATCGTTTTCCAATACGGGTGCGGAAGTAGAGCTTGTTGCGCCGGGGGTAAGAATACAAGGACTATCTCTCAACAACACGTACACCTCACTCAGCGGAACTTCTATTTCGGTTCCTCAAGTTGCAGGTGTCGCCGCTCTCATCAAATACGCACATCCTACTTATAGCAACCAAGATATTCGCAAAGTAATGAATGAATCTGCAACCTCACTTGGCGATAAGACCAAGTATGGAAATGGTCTTGTTAATGCGGCAAAAGCATTGCAAGTGCCAGAGCAAGTTAACGATAGGACTACGCCCGTTACAACAAATAATAAGGGATCGAATGTTTCGACGACAGTTAGCGCAGTTCTTACGATCCCTTGGCTAAGTCAACAATTTGCTGTGTCAGAAGAAGAGATATTATCACAACTGAACAAAGGGTACTCGCTGCAAGAGATCAACCAAGCCTTACAAGCAAAATCACAATCAAACCCATCGCTTGCAGATTTACTCACTCCAATAAATCCAAGTGTTCAAGAACATTTGAAACAACTGGATTATTCTTTAGATCGCTTGGAACCAAAGTCAACTACGTATACACCGTCCTACACCAATGATCCTCTCCAAAGTGTTTTGACAAATACGTACAGTAACGCTTCGTCGGTTACTACGGATACTTATAATGTATCGAAGGAAGTCTCAATCGCTGCCAACATTCCGACTAGCTATGATGATCTCGCTGTAAAAAGAATGTACACAAATGTAGATAACGCTCCTTATTCCGTATCTTCAGGTAAAGAGGATATTTCTACATTGAGCGGTTCCCTACAACTGAAAACAACCGATATGGTGCTTCCAGGCAGGAATGGATTGTCGTTTGCCTTAAATCGAATATACGATAGTTCCACCGCTCAATATTACGATAAGCAAGCCGTGTTTACGCATTACAGAACGATTAAATACATGCCCGAATTTCGTGCGATTGTAGAAATGTGGCAAGGAGGAGATAATTATACTTTTTATCAAGATACCACTTATTACATGTATTTGTTCGTGCAGCGGAATGGATCCTATTACCAATGGAATAATCCCTCTCCCCAAAATGTGATGGAATTTGGTGACTTTGAAGAGAAAAAGAGATTGGAGGCTACTACCTATAAAGCCAGAAACAAAGATACGGACGAACCTTTTATGACCCACAGTTTTCAAATTAATGGAGTAACCTTTCGTGCCAAATTGTATCCGACAGGATACTTAATTGCCGATCCCTCATCTCCAATACTTCTCCAAGGTTATGGATACTACAATTATACGAGCGTTCCGAATCAAGAATCCAAATTTCCTATCGGAAAGGGATGGAGATGGGATATCCCTTACATTGAGACGCAAGATGAGTCGAAAGATGGGAAAAACTACCTTCATCTCTTCGGCGGGGCAACCTATGAGATGGACAATCAACTGAATTTGAAAGGGAATCCATGGAAAGATTTGGTCATGCAGCGAGACTATTCTATTGCGGATTCGTGTTATATGCTGACGGCGCTAGATGGAACCAAACAGTTTTTTTCATGTAATGGGAAATTGACTCAAATTAAAGATGTCTATAACAATACAATTCAGTTTCAGTACGACAATATCTCACCGTATGGAAGCGTATTAAGAAAAATAAAAGATGAAATCGGTAATGAAATAAACATCGACTATAAAGGTGCAGAAGTCACGCTGACGATGGGAGATCGTACCGTAAAGTACGTAAAAACGAAAGATACCCAAGGGAACAAAGACTTATTATCTACGGTCACCGATGCTGGTGAGAGAACGACACGGTATACGTATGATACATCTCCAGCACCGTTTGATCTAGTCGGTGCAGATCGAATGAAAGATAACTATGTGGCCTTACTTAAAGATGTGTACCACCCGACAAATGCTCATTCTGAATATACCTATGAACCGTTCACAAGAAATCTGGGACCACAAGCCAAGGAAACAGCCTATCGTGTAAAATCAAGAGAAGATGTCGTAGACTATCAGGATGGAAGTAAGCAAAAATCACGCCATGTTGATTTCGCTTACGTAGAAGACGGAGGAGCAAACTTTCGATATAATTATGAATTCTCCACTACGGTAAAGGACGGCTTAACACAAACAACGTATACGTACAAAAAACAATATATTGATGATACCACACCACAAGTTTACTATAACAAAAACATTACACAGCAAGCTGGCACAGATAACCGAATCATTAATCAAACGTTTGATGAAACAAAAAGACTTCCTGTTCCAATAGAAGTGACAACATCTTCATCAAATGGAACATTAACGTCGCAACCGATTACAATAAAACGCACATTTGATGACTATGGTAACCTAAAAACAGAAACAAATACTCTGAATATCATTACAACCTATGAATATCTAGATAAAACAAACTTTTTAAAATCAGTGAATCAGCCCGTGGATGAATCGCACTCTAAATTAACTGACATACAGCGGAACGATAAGGGAAGTGTAACAACACTAGTCATTAATGAAAAAGATGCACAGGGCAAGCTAACACTCATGTCTCAGGTCAATTATGAAGATTATGATTCTGTTGGAAATGCAAAAAAGGTAACGATTAAAGATGATGGCCGGAATATTGTCATTAACAGGGATTTCGATCTTAAATACCGGTCAGCATTTTTGACCAATCAATCAATCAAAGTGTTAGATGCAGAAGGTAAGTCATCAACTGTTTCACAATCAATGGAATACAATTTGTCTACCGGTCAAATTGCTAGTTACACCGATGACAAGAAGGGAATTACAAAGTACACGTATGATAAACTAGGAAGATTGACTCTAGCAACCTTTGGGAATCTTAACTTGGTCACAAATGAGTACAATGATGCTAACAATCAAATCACCTCCACTGATCCAACTGGGGTAAAGACAATTACCAAATGGAACCCACTTGGATTGAAGGAATCCATTCAGATTGTAGGTGCTGGAACAGGCAAACAAAGCTTTCAGTACGATGATTACAGTCGATTGTGGAAATCACAAGATGCAAGAGGAATTACTACCGAGTATAGATATGATCCATGGAATCGTGTAAAAGAAGTGATCTATCCCGATGCATCTGAATCGGTAGAGTACGATGATATTAATCGTACAAAGACAACCAAGGACGGCGAGCAAAACCGACTACGGGAAACCTATGATATTCTTGGCAGAACAATAGAAGTTGGTCGTTTGAAAACCGAAAACGGAAAAGATAAAGTATTTCCGGTTTCCAGTGTCAAAAAGTACGATTACGTCGGACATGCATTAGAAGTAACAGATGCAGACGCAACTCATATAAGCATTTTTGGATACGATGTACTGGGTAGGTTGACTTCAGTGAAGGATGCAAATAATGATACGACAGCTTATAAGTATAGTCTGGCTAATCAAGTTAAAGAAGTAAAATTCCCTGATAATAACAAAGTATTAAAAGAATACGACGAAATGGGAAGATTGATCAAAAAAACTGATCTTGCCCAACTCACAGATAAATATTTTTATGACGGCAATAGCAACTTGATCAAGCATGTGGATCGCAAAGGTCAGACGATAAAGTATGAGTATAACTCACGTGATCTCCTTACGAAAAACATTTCTCCTAACGAGACTATCAGCTATGATTATGATAATGCGGGTAGACGATTATGGATGAAAGATGGAACTAATACAACTTCTTATCAGTACTACCCAGCGACAGGTTTACTTGACACAATGACATATCAGGATGGTAGAACAATCAAGTACAGTTATGGCACTGAAGGACTAGGAAATCGGGTAGAAATGACAGATCCATTCAGCATCAAAACAGTTTACGGTTACGAGGATAAAAGTAATCGTCTAAAGGGCATTGGAGATACGACCGATAACTGGGAAGCCAGCTATAAGTACAAGAAAAATGGACTTGCTGATATAACCACACAGAAGAATGGTATTACGAATAGTTACACATTTGATGGAGCAAACCTGACCAATCTAGTGCGAAAGAAAAACAACGGAGATAACTTATACGTATTCGGTTATGTCTACGATAACAATGCCAATCAAACGAGTAAAACGGAAAATAGTGCAATTAATTCGTTTACGTATGACAAACTGAATCGTATTGACACATCATCGGGATACAATGAACAATACACATATGATAGCCGGGGAAATCGTCAAACGTTGCAAAGTAGTAGTCAAGTACTGGACATAGCTGGTGTAAACTATGAGTACGATGATCGCAATCGCCTGATGAAAGTAAGCATGGATGATGGTAAAGTTGTGTCGTATAAGTATAATGGAGATGGACTGTTATACGAGCGCACCGAAAATGGACAGACGACTCGTTACTATTACGATGGAGCCAATCTGGTCGCTGAAGGTATAGTTGCGGCGAATGGTACAGCAACATTGAAAGCGAGGTATATCCGTGGTAACGGACTTGTCGCAAGAGTTGATGCTAGTGAAAATAAAACATATTACCAACATAACGGACATGGTGATGTAGTTGGATTAACTGACGCGGCAGGGAAAACGTTGAATACCTACAAATATGATATATGGGGCAATCCGCTGATAACAGAAGAAGCTGTTCAACAACCATTCCGTTACAGCGGAGAGTTCTACGACAACACAACTGGCTTACAATATCTGCGTGCTAGATGGTATGATCCTACTGTAGGGCGGTTTATCAATGAGGATACTTATGAAGGAAAGTACGATAATCCGCTGACACTGAACTTGTATACTTACACCACAAATAATCCACTACGTTGGATTGACCCTAGTGGTCATGCTAATGAGGTTGCATTTGGTGGTGGTGGTGGGGTTGGATTCGGTGCAATAGGTGCAGGAGGTGCCGCCGTAGGAGC
Organism: Paenibacillus sp. N3.4; assembly: GCF_008017805.1. Classification (GTDB taxonomy): domain Bacteria; phylum Bacillota; class Bacilli; order Paenibacillales; family NBRC-103111; genus Paenibacillus_E. Next base: position 25,086 of record NZ_VRTT01000073.1, read on the forward strand.
AGGTATAATTGTTGGTACTGCCCCCACACCTGTTGTTGATGCTCCTCCTCCGACTGTTGACAATGGTCCAACTATCTACATTACAGTACCTGCTGTGCAACAATCAGCAACTGTTACTCAAACAACGTTTGGTGAACAGCGACCCACTATCATAACTACGCCATTTCAAGACCAGACACCTACGGTTATAACAACGCCGTTTGTAAAACAAGCACCTACGATACTACAAAGTTCTGCTGGATGGACACTATCTTCAATTGCGGGTAAATACGGAAACTGTCAATGCGCTGAAGCCGCAAATGATATGAAATCTTATTTGCTAAAAAATGGTCTGAACGGGGAACAGGTATCCATAAAATACAATTCACCAGGTTTCATAGTAAGTGATACTTACGGGACTGAAGCTATTAGTCAAAATGGATACCATACAGGAATATTGTATCAAGATAAGGTTTACGATAATATTCATACCAAAGGTATATCTTATCAAGATTGGTTAAACGATTTCTATGGTGTTGGTAATAGGACTATTACTAGAACAAGTATAAATCAAGGAGGATAAGTGTGGATATATTACACAAAAAAATCCAAGAAATGAAACAAAGACCTGGTATGTATATCGGGAAAAAATCTTTACATCTACTCCAGGCATATCTGAATGGTTACATAGCCTATCATAACGAAGTAAATAAAGAACCTAATTATTTTTTTCTTTCTGAATTTCAAGAATATATTCAACGGCGATATAATATAAATACAACCCATAGTTGGGCTGAACTGATTACTTTTTTCTCAAGCAACGACAATGATGCTTTCGATAAGTTCTATGAGTTACTAGATGATTTTTTCGCGGAAAATACACGTTAATATTTCCCACCTTGCGACTAACCCTCGTAAGGTTTTCTTTTTGTCTGCCGCTGTATCGCTAACAACAAATAACCGCTACTACAATGCTAGCGGCGCACATTGTGACATCAATTCAGCCGAACAGATTTTAGCCGCTGAGCGTTATTCCAGTGTCGAAGGCATTTACTATCTCTTACAACTTGTGAACGCTCAGGATGCGTGTAAGCAAGGCAGATTGATTATGGCATGTTGCAATCAAGCGTTAACAGCCTGAAAAAACTGATGAAAAAGCAAAAGGAAGCAACCTAAATTAAGCTGCTTCCTTTTCTTTCAACTCAAATATTTAAAGTGAAATTGGCGCTTTATTTCTTGTAGGGCTTCTCATTTTCCCACTTTTTTTGATCTTGCTTCTGCTCCCACTTGTGGAAATCTTGCAATTCTTTATTGGTTGCATCTTCTAGTCTTTTATGGGGTTCAGGACTACAGCCAACCAAACATAAAAATGTTACAAGAACTATCAAGCTAAGAGTACCTTTACCAGTTACTTTCATATTTACACCCCTGTGATATTGTTCTATTTAAGATTCAATTGTCCTTTGAAAATAGTGAAAATGGAATGCGTCACAGTGACAGTACCATCACTATTAATGCTAATTTCTGTTGGCTTATAGCTTGTAGGATAGAATGAATACCTCTTTTGGTAAAATGCATCCAAAAAGTAGCTATTGACTCCATTTTTCTTCGTTACTTCATTTAACTCATTTACGAGTGATTGCAAGCCATTTTGCAGATCTGACTTATTGTTAAGTAGAACTTCAAGGAAATCAAGATAATCGTCGTTAGAAATCGTTGCCATGATTCTCATTTCGCCATTCTGAGGTAAAGCAATTTGCGGCATTTGGTATGTAAAATGCAGTGTCTTACTACCTAGCGTTATTGATGAAAATTTAGCTTGAATACTTGCCAATACAGCGTCCGCGCCAGTGGATGTTGAGGTAGAGGATTCTTCTGCCGTTGACTGGCTAACGAGAACGTCATCCTTAAACATGCCAGTAGCAGTAAATCTCCCCGAAGGATCGTATAGCTTGCCTTCACCATTTCTTTTGCCATCTTTAAACATTCCAACGTACTTGCTTCCATCCTTAAGCGTTAGAGTGCCTTTGCCATAAAAATTCCCATGTTTTAGTTCACCTTCATATTTACCCCCGTCTGAGAAAGTGTATACACCAGTGCCATCTGGAAAGTTGTCTTTAAATTCACCTTCATACTTCGTTCCGTTTGTTGTGAATATTCCTTTCCCATTTGCCTTACCGTTGACAATATCTCCAACGTACTTGGCTCCTTGGGCGTATAGTTCTCCTTGTGGCACTTGCTTCTTAGAGGTGATACTAACTTTTCTTAAATCCCCATCCCAAGCGATTTCATTTCCACTTGCTTCTCCAACAAATCGAAGTGGGACAAGAGTATTTCCATCGATGATATTTGGTGGAACCTCTAATGTTGTTGCCTTACCATTGAGAACCGCATTGGTATCGCCAATCTTCATTTGAATATTCAATCCATCCTTGATTCCTGTTATTGTATTCGTATTTGAGTCCCAAGTAACTTTTAAGCCCAATTTTTCGAAAACTGCTCTGATTGGTACTAGTGTCGTACCATCTTGAATGATAGGCGCTACTTCAAACGCTAGTTGTTGACCATCTACGAATACCGATATGGGCTTCTGGGTATCAGCTAATGCAATGCTAGGAACGGCTATTGCCATACAAACAAATGATGCAAGTGTCTTTCGAATCATCCTAATCCCTCCTTGGAATGAAAAATTTGTCGCAATTCATAACATCGTATATATACGAAGTTTACAATTATATTTCTGGTATGAGTCCCTGTTTTCATATGCATCCCTCTCATACGCTTGTATATAGGAGCGTGATGCTATGTCAGCGGATTTTATCAAAATGGTTGGAGAGCGAATCAGGACTTTAAGGAAAGAAAAAGGCTACACACAAGAGTCATTAGCAGAAAAATCAGGTGTATACATCACTTACATATCGGATATCGAAAGAGGTTCAAGGAATATTTCCCTTGAAACGCTTGAAAAGGTACTTGTTGCTTTAGAGGTCAATGCGGTAGAGGTATTTCGTGTTGAGGGCATAGAAGGCATAGAGGAACGCAATGATAAACAAGTGCTAATTAACGCTTTTCATTCGCTATTGGCTGGTAGAGAGCTAGAAGAAGTGCAAATGCTTCTGAAAGTGGCAAAGGAAGTTCTGGGGACGTTTGATCGACTTGGGAAGTAGATTATCAGGGATACACAAAGGAGCCGCAGATTGAATCCTGCGGCTTTTGATTTTGCACGTGATGTTGACCATGCTTAGTGTCTTACATAAAATTCAAGTTTCATGTAAGGTAGAGATTCATGATAATGTCGCTGGTTTGCTGTGCATATGCCATCAGCGGGAAAAGTGAACAGCAAAATGGTTAAAAGTACCCTGGGGTATGCGGAACATAAATTAAACGATGCGTCCAATCACTTTGCAAACTCAATCAATCCGTCCGACTCACCACGATCTATGCCATCCGTAGCCCCAAGCCACACAATCCTTATTTTGTTGCATCATGAAAATCCATGAAAGCTTATACAGCCAACGTTTGTGCCGATTCCATGAAAATTCCTACTGGACAATGCAACATAACGTTTGGTACAGTCCCAGCCAATGCAACATATTGTATGGGATAAGGGGAGATTCACTTGAACGTAGTCCAGCCGATTCGTGATAAAAACAAGATTGAAGCAATCAAAGACCTACTACGTCACCAGTCCATACGGGACGAATTTCTATTCACACTTGGCATTAACAGCGGACTTCGCATTTCTGATCTACTGCCGCTACGTGTATGTGATGTGAAGGATAAGTCGCACATTACAATCAAAGAGAAGAAAACTGGCAAGGACAAGCGTTTCAAGATCAACAGTAACCTTCGCACCGTCATTGATGAATATATACGGCGTATGGACGAAAAAGAATTTCTGTTCGCTTCTAGGAAGACAGGGTTGCCGATTCGCCGTGAACAAGCTTATAAGATACTCAACAACGTTGCTAAGGAGGTTGGGCTTGGCGAAATTGGTTGCCATACCATGAGGAAATCATTTGGCTTCCATTTCTACCAGAAGACAAAGGATGTAGCGTTGCTACAGGAATTGTTCAATCATTCTGCGCCGAGCGTGACGCTTCGTTATATTGGCATTAATCAAGATATTATGGATAAGGCTATTGATGATTTTAGCTTATAAAATAAGAAAGAGCCTCGAATGGAATTGAACGTGAATGCCCATCATGGCTGTTGCCTTATTTTAAGTGGAGAAATGTAACTGGTTACTTTATTTTAGTATGGGAAAACCCTTGTATTATAAGCAAACAACGATTTGCCGTTGATTATCTTAGTTATCGCAGCTTCTATCGTGAAATAGTAAATCCTTGTTGACCTTTCAGCCATGTAAAATCACCTATGTTTGTCGTAGAATTTAATAGGGTTCGCTCGGATGAAGCATTCAACAGCATCTTTATTAAATAGCAGAAGTCTGGCTAATGTGAAAAGTGCAATGGAATCCATTGTAAAAGAAACAGGTATGTTAAACGGGGTTAATATAATTCATCCCATACTCACTACCGTACGAACAGAAGCCAAGGAGAGAAGCACAGTCTGAATTATATTAACCCCGAAGAACGTACCTGTTTGTATTTCATTTCTTTTTGTTGTTAAAATGGAAGCATATTATCATCTATATCAATTACTGGTGGAGACTCGGAGAGGAAATCGAAACTTTGCTTTCCGATTTTGCCGTATTCCTTTTCATATGTCCACAGACTCATTACTTTCCTTTTCGTTATTGATACGGATTTCTTCCCAAAAAGAACATATGGCTCAGTTTTATAGGTATTGGCTTGCCATAAGTGCTGTGGAAGGTTTAATACATAAGGCTGGACTATACAATCTATCATATTATGTTCCTTAAGCTTTGTCAGATACGTGTCCAATGTTGTAGCCTTTATGCCCGTTTCCTCCATAATTCTCTGCAGAGAAATGTCAACGCCATTTGTAAACAGATCGTTTTTATGTTTTAGAAAGGCATACAAATAAAAACCCACCGTATTGATTTCTGCATAACTCATGCAATACATGAACACTTCAAAAGGAATAAGATGGGTTTTGTACACATCGTAATAAGTGCCATCTAAAACCCTTTCCTCTACAGATTCTTGGGTTCTGTGGAATGCCTTTATAGGTAACTTAACTTTAAAATTCTTATAATTATCAAGTCTTATCGGGCAATCTGCTTTATTTTGCTCATTGGTGTAGAAATCAAGAAACCCGTCATCAATGGATAGAAGGATGGGAAAATCGGTCGTAGTCTCCAGATAACCAAGTGTCTCTAATACGCCATCCTTCTTGATCATGTAATCCAATGTTTTGTTGGTTTTGGCGTAACCCAATATCTGTTTAATTTTATCTTGTGTCATCTTTTCGTAGTAATAGTATTTACAATAACGGTAAAGCCACGTACATAAATACACATAACTGTAAGCAAAAGCAATATGGCTGCTATCCTCCAAATTTTCGCTGGATAGGAGGTCATCAAATATTTCATTTGGCATGTATAATGTTGTCTCTTTGTTCGTGTAATCGAACAATTTAATAATTTCAGTGGCTTTCATGGATCTGTTTCTCCTTTTTCTCATTTGAATTTAGTATTCTTGTTACTTCAAAACTTACATTTTAATCCAATACATTCATAGAAATCATCCCCATTTTCATTCCTTTTCATAAATGTTCAGCAGAAAGAAACATGGCAAGTGATTGCCACGTTCTTATGCATATTTCCCTGCAAATATTTCCATCAGAGCCATTAGAGCTTCTCAGCCTACTGCGAATAACTAAAACTACAGTCATCTAATCTCATAAGCCAACAAAAATTTCTTCAACCGTAGGTGTAGTAGGTTCGTCTGACAATCAATCTCCAGCCCATGAACCATCGTTATAACATCCTCAACCATCAGCATATGCAGTGACTTTCCTTCTTTCAGCACCGCATCCATCACAGCATTGATCGCAGTTTGACATGTATGAATTTTGCTAACAAGTTCATCTTCCTCTAAAACTAATTGCTCATATTTCAGCATTTCTTCGCTCATACGTCACGCTCCCTGCTGGAATCGGAGAGGATAATGCTTTGTTTAAGTTTGAGGGCTAATGCTTGTTTTTCAAGACTACTCCGCATGTTATATAGGGTTTCGACTACTTCTGATAGTGTAGATTCATGCAAAATTGATCCTAGAAGCAAAGCGGATTGAATGATTTGCTCCTGAAGGTATTGCAGGGTTTTCATTTGATGTAATAAATTGTGTTCTCCGTCGGAAACATTAAAGTACTTTTGTTTCATGGAAGACGTTCTTGCTTCATCTTTCATTATTGATTCAACTCCCTTTAGCCAAGTTCACGGCTTGATTGATAATACCAGCAGCCAGACTGTAGTGTGTTTATTCGGGAGTTGTCAAGAGAAAGCTCCATTCATCGATAATAACCGTATTGTATCACTCTACCAAATTAAAGTCAAGTCAATATAAACTTGACTAAAAAGATTGTGGATGGTATACTTCATTCATAAACTTGGAAGCGGTGGACACTAAACATGAAAAACAACATAAAAGCTATTCGTAAAATACGGAACATTAGCCAGCAAGTCATTGCTGATGCTTTAGGAGTCACCATTACAGCCGTTAACAAATGGGAGAACAATCTCACTATCAAGATTCCAGATAAGAGGGTCAAGCAAATTGCAGAAGTGCTGGGCGTCAACGAAGGAGATATTTATTCGGAGGAGTTAGATGAAGCGAAAATTAAGATGGCTGTCGTCCAAGGTGAGATCGAAAAACTTCAAAAAGATGGGTATGTCGTTTTTAATTTTGTAAACGATGCAACAATGGATGATCGGGACTATGACGCTATTAATGAAAGATTTGAATGGAAGCGCAGCATGTATCCCATTATCGAATCCTTCGTTAATGAAAACTTTTCAAAGGCATTAACTTACAAAGACCAAGTTGTTCTGGGCAAGAATATGGCTTTGTATTTGAGTGAAGATTCGGATAAGTTGGAGTTTCTTCAAAGGGTAGTTCAATTTTTGTCGGATTCAGATGCATCGCATGATGCTGATCTTGTAGCACTTTATGAGAAGCATAAACAAAAGAATCTGCCAGAGTAACATGTTTTTCCTGAAATATCCATTATTGACAATTGAGTGACGGGCGTGTAGTATACCAGCCAGCCTGGTTGTCTTACGTCCGATATTGAAAGGTGAGATGTGATGATAGATAACCAAGCAATGAGGAAATACATTTACCGAATCCAAGTCGTTTCAATCACATACGCTTGACTTTGAATGTTTATTGAGAGGGAAATATTGCTTAGGTATCTTTGTGGCTCAGACCACTTGAAATGAGGATGCAAATTCCCTTTGAACTAAGCATTCAAGGTTAGCGTATAGATCATGTGGAAGAAGGTAAATGCATGAAGGAACACGTTGATTTGCAGCAGAAATGGGAAGAGACCCGTATGAAGCATATATTTGTAGGCATTGACCTACATAAACGGCAACATGTGGCGGTTTTCCTCAATGGATTTAAGCGGAAACTGGGTGAGTTTAAATTTGACAATAAACCGAATGCTTTTCCGTTGTTATTGCAGGAAGTAAAGAAGTATTTGAAGAAGGGCATGAAGGCGATTTACGGTTTAGAGGACACAGGTGGTCTTGGCAGGGCTTTAGCGGTGTATCTTGTGGAGCAGAAGCAAACCGTAAAGGAAGTCAATCCTGCACTCGCTAACGGTGTGCGTAAAGCCAATCCTATCGCAAGGAAGTCAGACGAATGGGATGCGGAATGTGTTGGTAGCGTCCTGGTGGACAAGCTAGAATCCTTGCCTGATGCGAATCCCATAGACCAGTATTGGGTTATCGCTCAACTTGTGACAACACGAACAGCGATAGCTAATGAACATAGGATTCTTGTCAATCAACTTCATGCTCAAATTTCCCATCACTATCCAAGTTATCGGAAGTTTTTTAGCGAATTGGATGGGAAAACGTCTCTGGCTTTCTTTGAACGTTATCCAGCTCCGCATCATTTGGATGGTGTAAGTGTTCAAGAGCTTCGGGAGTTCCTTCTAGTACCCAGCAATTATGCTTGTTCCTTGAAAAGTGCAGAGAAGATTCTAAACCTTGTACATGAAGATGGTTCCACCAAGCGGAACTATCAGGAGGACAGGGATTTTATTATACAAAGTCACATAAGACGCATACGTACTTGTAAAGAAGAAATGCAGGCAATTGAGGAACGATTGGTTATATTGATGAAGGATACGGGTTATAAGCTTGACACCATGTATGGTGTTGAGGTTGTAACAGCAGCATCATTTGTGGCTGAGATTGGTAGTATTGGGCGATTTAGCAATGCAGATAAGCTTGCCAATTTTTCTGGTATTGCTCCTGTACTGTATGGTTCTGGCGACAAGCACAAGCATTATAAGTGCAAGCAAGGGAATAGAGCCTTGCATGAGTTGTTTTATCGGCTGGCGTGTAGACAGATTGGCACGAAGCGTGGGAGTGGCGAACCTAATAACCCCTACTACTATGAGTATTATCAGCAGAAGTTAGCGGCAGGGAAGACAAAAACTCAGGCAATTATTTGTATCATGCGAAAATTGGTTGATGTGATTTACGCTTTGATGAAAAACAAGACGGAATATGTAATGCCAGCGGTGCAAATGAAGCAAGCTGGATGATATAATGAGGTGGTAACTGGAAGTTAATGGTTGCCACCTTTTCTATCGGTGCATGACGCTTTATTAACTAGGATACGTATGAAGGGCAGATTGATAATCCGCTGAGTTTGAATCGGTATACGTATGTGAGTAACAATCCATTGAGATATACTGATCCTTCAGGGCATGAGCAAATCGTCGAAGGAACTCCTGGTATTGGTTATATGGGTGAGGTTTACACCCCTGGTTTCTATCAATCAGCAACGAATGGGCTAGTAAGTGGATTCCAGTTTGCAGGTAGTGTAGTGAACTTCATGGTGATGGATAATATTAACACCATTGTTGACCCCAATGCATCTACGTTTAATAAATCTTTAGCTATTGCAGGTTTTGTACCAGTTGGCAAGGTAATTTCAGGTGGAAAGCTTGTAATTAAGCTTGTAAACGGAGAGCGACAAATCACAAGAGCTGTAGAGTTATCAGAAGATTCTTGGAAGGCAGCAGCCAACTTGGCTTGTAACTGTTTTGTAACGGGAACTAAGGTTCAAACAGACGAAGGGGAGAAGAATATCGAAGACATTGATGTCGGAGATAGGGTTCTTTCTAAGGATGAAGAGACTGGCGAGGTAGCTTATAAAGAGGTAACGGCAACGTTCAACCATGAGACGGATGAGATTTACATGATTACTGTGGGCGACCAAGTGATTGAATCTACCTTCAACCATCCGTTCTATGTGGAAGGTAAGGGATGGACATTCGTCAAAGACCTTAAAGTCGGTGACTTGCTTGTTCAGAGCGATGGGAATACACTCAAGATTGAGAGCATCGAACTGTTGCACAAGCACGTTACGGTTTACAACATGACCGTTGATAGGTTCCATACGTACTTTGTTAGTGACCTTGGGATTTGGGTGCATAATACCAATTGCTTCAGTGGTTCAGGTGCTGATCTGGCAAATTTTGCGAGAAACTCTAAGTCAATTGATGGGCTGCAAGGTATGACTATATCTGCTGATTTAATTAATGAAGCAGCAATTAATTTTGTTGGAAAAGGTGCTAAGATACAAAAAGTTGATGGCGGAATGCTATACACCAGTAAAAATGGATTAAGTTCAGTTAGAACAGGTCAAAAATACGGTAAGAATGTATATGAAGCAAACTTCGAAACCTTCGATAGCAAAGGTAAGCAACTCACTAATTATCATGTTCAAATTGAATAATTTATAATCGAGGTGACTCTATGATAGTACCAATTTTGAAAAGAGTTTTATTGCGTGGTGAACCAGAGCAAGAGGATGATTTTGCACTACCTGCAAGTGCAGACATTGGATCTAGCAATTCAGATGGAGTTGACTATTTCTATTTCAGAATTATGACACCCAAAAGATTACTTACCATTCTAGAAGAAGATAAGGTCTTAGATGGTAGGGCGACATTTATTATCAATAAATTTGATTTGACTCTTGTGGAAGAGGAAATTAATAAAATATTGGAAGATTGTATTCGTCCCACATGGGATGAAGTAGCGAAGGCTATTAATCGTCATTTGAATTGGGAATACGATAACGTCCATTATGAAACACTTGAAGAAGCGATGAGAAGATTAGAGGACAATGATAAATGATTCTAAGGCATCACTGACTGATTTATCTCCAACCAACCTTGCGACTAATCCTCGCAAGGTTTCTTTTTGTCCGCCGCTGTATAACTAACAACGCAAAGAACGGCTAGGAGGGTATGCACGGCGGTATAATTCCTTTATTTTAATAAATAGTATAGAGTTCTCTCGGCTACGGAAGTCAGTTCAATCCAGTCACCCATATGCCTCCGAGCGCATTCCACGTACTATAAATATCAGGCTTGGATCGATGGCAAGAATGCCACATGGGGCTTCTGTAGGTTGGAGATCGAAAGTTACCTCCCCCACCAAGGCGACTAAACGGACGCTACGCGTCCAGAAATCGCCCTATATGGGCTGAATGATCGTATACCGTTAACTTCCGTCTGTCTGAGAACGAGAATGAAAATCTACCTAGTTTAAACCCCCCGTAACCATTTCTGGAAGGACGAAGCGAAGCGAGTCCTCCGAGCGTGAGCGAGGAGTAGAATCCCAGTTTACGAATAGCCCCGCCCCCCTAAGCCCTTCTAGCGATTCTAGGACGCTGAGCGTCCGTTCTCGCTGGAGGGGCTATTTGCGTATGAAGGATTCGACTACTTGGGGGTAAGTATGTGAGGTTGCCTTGTTTAAATGCGTTGTAACCACGGTCTTCTCCCCTTTCGTTTCTTAGAACTCCGAGCGATTGTTTTATGACCTATAGCTGCCTGTTGCTAAAAATATGTTCCCGAACATGGCACACACATGGAGTACACTTCTCCCTCCCTGCTTTATTTACGGTAAATGCTCCACAAGGAGCTTTATACCGAAGGAGGAAGAAGATGATGGGCTATAACTGCCAGATGACGATAATTGGAAACTACTTGAAGGTGAAAAAGTACGGAAAATCCATAGCCCCGAATAGAACGAAACCCCGTAATACGAAAGCTCAGCGCCTAGCGGAGATCGAAGCTATAAAGGCCAGCCCTACCCTGACGAATGTGCAGAAACAGGTTCAAACGGCGATACTGGAGCCTTTGGATATGGAAGAGTTTTCAGAGAATAGAAGAATCCCGAAGTCTAGACGGCTTACGTTGGTTGAACGGGAACGGTTCGAAAACCTGATGGAATTGAACTTTACCAAAGGGCATAAGTACATCACCCTGACGTATGGGAAGGAAGCTGTTTCGCTGGATGAAGCGAGTAAGGACTTTGAGAACTGGATGAAACGGATGCGGGAGCGATACGGAGACTTCAAGTATCTGGCTGTGCGCTCGTTTCAAGGACGGAGTACGTCGAATTTCCGTATATTTCCATAATTAGAGTGCCGTAAGTCCTCCACCGTACTGTGCTCAATCACAAGGTTGCCATTTATGCTCCGTAAAGATTTAGTCAGATTACCGATCATTAAACAATGTTACATACTAATTTATTAAGCGTATATGTTTTAGAATTTTACTTTTTGGAAATGCTTTGTAAGGTATGGTTTTTACATACAACATACTATCGAAAAGAGGCTGATTAGTTTGATAGAAAGAGCGCTTAATCTTGATGACGAACTTAGGGCTCTTCGCTGCTTACTATTGGTAATTAAGATTATAGAGAAAAGAATAGAAACAAGCTTCTTACCAGCCTATGCTAGAATCTCATAGCAAATGAAAGC
>NZ_VRTT01000074.1 GCF_008017805.1 Paenibacillus sp. N3.4
TTCAGTGTTCCAGCAGTCAGTCCAAGCAGCAACTCTACTTTAACGCTGAAAACCGTGCTTACAGATAGACAAGTCGATCAAAAGTGACATATTTGGAACTGTAACACTGTTTTTCAGTGTTCCAGCAGTCAGTCCAAGTAACAACTCTACTTTAACGCTGAAAACCGTGCTTACAGATAGACAAGTCGATCAAAAGTGACATATTTGGAACTGGAACACTGTTTTTCAGTGTTCCAGCAGTCAGTCCAAGCAGCAACTCTACTTTAACGCTGAAAACCGTGCTTACCATTTTTGGCGGATTTTCTTGTATGGAAAGGAAGTGAGCTTATGGCCCAAGGGAAAGCAAGGCTGCTGATGCAAGTGGACGATCTTCAAGCGTCGTTAGCCTTTTATATGGTACAGCTAGGTTCCGACTTGCTGGAGACGGCATCCTCGGGGCATGCGGCGTTAATTCGTATTTCGGCGGATCATGAGATGGTGCTGATCGAGGAAGGTGAGCTGAACAAATCGGTAGGTCAAAAGGATGGCAAGGTTAATGTGGTTAAAGATTCTAAAGAGATAAAAGAAATAAAAGAAATAAAAGAGATTCAAAAAATTAATGAGATTAATGAGACTAAAGAGACTAAAGAGATCATAATGGTTAAAGAGAATGAAGACCTGCGTGGGTCTTATATAGCTCAATGGCTGCTGCCAAAGTTTCAACGCCCGAAGCGGGGAGATCTTATATACGTAAACGTCACATCCGTTGCTGAGATGAAAGCGAGCTTGCTTGCTAATGGGCTGCGTGGGATGCAGTTGGAAGAAGAAACAGGCACGATTTGTAAACTTGTTGTTCCAACGCCGGACAAGTATGAACTTGTTTTTTGGGAAGAGCTGTATCCGTCTGATGAAGAAATTTTGAAGATGTACGCGGCTGGTCCCGGTGAGCTGGAGCGTATGTTACGAGGTTTGTCTGAGGAGATGCTCGCTCTTTCGGAAGTGCCCGGCAAATGGTCGATCCGTCAGCATGTGCTGCACCTTATCGATCTGGAGCTGGTTACGATCCATAAATTGAAATTTGCTTTGGCTGAGTCTGGACGCATGTATCAAGGAAACAGCTTTTCCCAGGATGACTGGAGTGTAGGTCTTGAATATGCACAAAGGCCAATCGATGATGAAGTTCAGATGTTTCGTGCTTTGCGGCAGCATATTCTAGGATTATGTACATATCTGCCTGGCGCGATGCAGCGGACCGTTCATACTGCGAGTCGGGAAGAGTCGGCAGCGAAATTAATCAAGATGATGTCTGGCCATGCGCTTCATCATATACGCGCTGTTGAGAGGATACGGAAGCAGCACGGTTGTTAAAGTAGTTTATAGCAAGTATGCCGAGTGCTTAATGAAAAGAGAAATGAGCATGGGGACAAGTATACAAACATACAAACATAGTAAAAAGCATACACAAGTCCCCAAGAACACGTTCTTGGGGGTTTTTATTGATTTTATATCCGTATGTTGTTATGATGAGAAGTGGTGTTATAAAATTTGGGATTAATAACATTTTTATCCTAATTTAATTATATCACCAAAACAATCTCAATGTCAAATTGCAAGTTAAATTGTACGAAAAGAGGCGTTGGAATGAATGTAGCGGAGCAGGATTGGGTGGAAGAAACGCAAAGAGTTGAGAGGGTCACAGGAAAATTACAGAACAAAATAGAGCAGCTTGAAGTTGAGGTCGGCCAGGTAAAATCGGATGTTGTGGAAATTCGTAAACATTATTGGGATGAGGTTACTGTCGATCTCAGCACCACGGATGACGCGATAGAAGCTATCGCCAGCTTACGGCAGCAGGCAGAAGTATTATCTGAACGTGAGCGCAGTCATCGACAAGCCGCAATTGCGTTAGGGAAGTTAAGAAGGCTTGTGAACTCGCCCTATTTTGGACGAATCGATTTTGTTGAACGAAATGGACGGGACTCGGAAGCTATTTATTTAGGTATTGCCGCATTTCTGGATGAGCAGGAGGATGAGTATCTTGTCTACGATTGGCGAGCGCCCATATCTAGCTTGTATTATGACTACGCTCCAGGAGAGGTCGCTTTTACGACGCCGAATGGCATAGTGGAAGGAAAGATGCTGCTGAAGCGCCAATACGTCATTCGTCAATGTCAAATTCAATACATGTTTGATACCGGCGTGACGATCGGAGATGAGCTTTTGAAGGAGGTTCTCAGCCGCAGTTCGGATGCGCAAATGAAGACCATTGTGGCTACGATACAAAAAGAACAAAATCGTATTATTCGTAATGATCATGCCCAAATGTTAATCGTGCAGGGGGCAGCCGGAAGCGGCAAAACTTCTGCTGCTTTGCAAAGGGTCGCCTATCTGCTTTATAAACATAGAGATAAGCTCAGTTCGGAGCAGATGGTGTTGTTCTCGCCCAATCCGCTTTTTAATCACTATATTTCAACGGTGCTGCCTGAACTAGGAGAAGACAATATGCAGCAAACCACGTATCAAGCCTATCTAGAGCATCGTTTAGCTGACGATTTTGAGGTTGAGGATGCATATACGCAATTAGAGTATGTATTAACGCAAGGCCAATCTTCAACGGATCAGCTATCCAGCGAGGAGATGAAGAGACGTGATGAGAAGGAAATAGCTGCCTATGACTCGCGTTTAAGTGGTATTCGTTACAAGTCTTCGACTGCATTTCTGGAAGTGATAGATGGGTATAAGCTGCGATTAGAGCGAGAGGATATGCTTTTTAAGCCGGTAAGGTTCAAAGAAAAAGAGATGATAACAGCTGCTAAACTGCTCGAGAAATTTTATAGCTACGATCCATCCATTCGGCTGCCGAACCGTTTGGAGTTGATGCGGATCTGGCTGCTGGAGCAGCTTGAACTCTTTGCTGAGGGCCAACTGGAAGAGCCTTGGGTAGAGGATGAGATTGAACTTCTCAGCAGTGAAGAGTATCACCTGGCTTTTCTGCGGCTGCGTAAAATGAAAAAAGGGCGAGGCTTTACCTTTGATGATTTCGATCAGGAAAAGGTGCTGCTTGCCCGTGTTGTGATTAAGGAGCAATTGATGCATGTTAGGGAAGCTATAAAGCAGCTCCGTTTTGTGGATCTCACGGGGTTATATATGCAGCTATTCAGGAAGAAGGAATTGTTCGGAGAAATTGAATGGCCCCCGTATTGGCCTTCCATCTGCGAGCGGACGCTGGAGGAGCTGGCGCAAGCCAGACTGCCGTACGAGGACGCGACGCCGTTCTTATACTTGATGGAAGCGGTGCGCGGCTTCCAGACGAACGGCGCTGTGCGCCACGTTCTTATTGACGAGGCGCAGGATTACTCTCCGTTTCAGCTAGCTTATCTGAAACGGCTGTTTCCGCGCTGCCGCATGACAGCGCTCGGGGATTTGAACCAGGCGATCTATTCGCACGCTTCCGCGTACAGCGAAATCGATCCGATCGCCGCTCTGTACGGGCCGGAACAAACGGAGGTCATCCGTTTGTTCCGCAGTTATCGCTCCACGCGCGAGATCGTGGAGTTCACCCGCGGCATCGTGCCTGGCGGCGATGCCATCGAGCCCTTCACCCGCAGCGGAGCGAAGCCGCGAGTGACAAAGACCAGCGATCGCGTATCGCTGCATAGCCTGCTGGCAGCCGAGGTCGCTCGGCTGCTCAGCGAAGGCTATGCCTCCATCGCGATCATCGCCAAGACCGCGAGCGAGTCCGCACTCGCGCATCAAGCCCTTGAGCCGCAGCTTGACGCACCGCTGCGGCTGATTACGAAAAACACCTCGACGTTCGAGTCGGGTGTGTCCGTTATCCCTTCGTATCTGGCGAAGGGGGTAGAGTTCGATGCCGTACTTCTGTATGACGGTTCCCGTCATCAGTACGGACGAGAGAGTGAACGCAAGCTGTTCTACACCGCTTGCACCCGAGCCATGCATGATCTGCATGTTTACGCGCTAGGCGAGCCAAGCAGCTTTATTACGGATCAACCGCAAGATACTTACGCGTATGAGATAGTCTGAATCTAGAGATGAACGGCCATCCAAATCACTTACCTGTATGAAAAACCTTCGAGAGAAGCACATCCAGGGCATGGTCAATTTCGTCGAGGTCATCTTCCGAAGCACCCTTTATCCGTTGCAGAAATCGGCCTTCTATGCGTTTAAAGGCTTCGTTCATCATGGCTTGCCCTTCCTTGGAAAGACGAATATACTGCTTTCGTCGATCCTCGGCGACCTCAAACTTTTCGCAAAGATTCTTTTCGCTTAATTTTTTAAGTTCACGACTCGTATTGGGCATAGACATATGCTGACAATCACTAATTTGACTGAGGGTAACAGGCTGACTAACTGCTAAATATTCAAGAATGCTGTATTGAACGGGCGTTAGGTTGTCTGATTTAGCATCTTTGGTAATTTCATACGTCACTTCATGAACAGCGGTAGTAAAAGCCACGAATTTTTGAAAAAAAGCAGTTTTGTCCAAAGGGATCACCTCACCTACACCATAACAAAATAATTATCAACTAACAATTATCATTTGACAACTAAAAAAGTTGTGTGTTAGAATTTGCTTATCAATGATAAGTAAAGAGGTGGTTTGATGAAAACGCTGGTTATTTATACGCATCCTAATCATCAGAGTCTAAGTTATGCATTTTTGCAGAAAGTCATCCAAGGCAGCACGGAGAACCCTCGTATTACGGAGATCAAAGTGTTGGATTTATATGAAGAGGGGTTTAATCCGGTTCTAGTTTTTAATAAGGAAAAACGCAGAAGGGATATGCATGCCGACCCCAATCTGGAAACGTATCGACAACAAATCACTTGGGCCGATCAGGTTGTTTTTGTTTATCCGATTTGGTGGGGGCGTCCTCCGGCTATGCTCATGGGGTATATCGACCAAATGTTCGCCTCAGGTTTTGCTTACAAAGATAAGGGCGGAATGCTGCCGGAAGGACTTTTGAAGGGGAAGTCAGTTGTTTGTATTTCAACGATGAAGGGGCCTACGTTTTATCCTTTGTATTGGCTGTATAATGCGCACAAAGTATTAATGAAGAAAGCATTATTTAATTACGTAGGGATAAAAAAAGTGAAGTTTTTTGAATTTGGGAATATGGAAAGCCCGAAGGGGAAACATGACGTGAAGCTAAATAAAATATATCGTTATTTCAAATTATTACACTAGTTATACGAAATGAAGGTTGCCGTAACTGACTAAAAAGCAAAGAGCCCTGTACGATTTTGTTTCAATAAGAAACAATCCGTAGGGGCTGCTTTGTTTTCAAGCTTATTTATTCGTATGCTCCGTTGCGGAGTCGCCGGCGATTTCTGCCAACGACTTCACTTTACCATGAGGATGTTGATTTTGTTTTCGGCTTTTCCATGCAGCTTCTTCGCGGCTTTTCGATTGGCTCATAGTCAATACCTCCTGTGGCATACGGATGGGTGACGCACTAATAAAATGCGATAACAGCGAGTATTTTATGCAAACCCTACGCAAAAAAAGTAGCATTCCCATGGTTAGCATTGAGAAAAATAATTTATTTGAATGTGACTTTATCACAGAACATCATCCCATTTATTGGTACATGGGTAACATAAACATGTGGGAGGTTATGTAATGCTCCATGGGAATTCGGATCCGCCTATCTAGGCTGCGATTGTAGAACGATAAAATAGTTAGGCGGACACGGAATCCGTTATTTTCCATTCATCCTCGCAAATCGCCTGTTTAAGGACACACGTTCCGTTATGGGTAATGAACTCATAAGATTCGACCCTTTATCGCTCGAATAACGGCGCTGATGTCCGCTAACTTCCAAATAGGGCATCCTAAACTACCATAGCGGATTTACAGTCCGTTCATCACTCCGACTCTCTATCCTTTCGTCAAGCACCGAATTCGATGTTGAACCATTTTGTTCATTTGAGAAAGAAATCTTCCATTCTTCGGATACGCTTCCATTAAAAACAGAGTAGAAGCCATAATCTGCTCCGGACTGTTATTGTTGATAGACTGATTTGAATGAACAGGTGAATGGGTTGTAAAATAGAAAGAATAACGGCCATTCTCAGCAGAGCGAGGGTGAAAGCAATGAAAAAGGTTGTAATTTTCCTCATCCTATTCGTAACTTTGTTTGGGATCGCTGGTGTATACACAGCCATTAAGTCGCCTGAACATCACAAATATATCGTTCCAGATGGTTATACGGGCTGGGTGAAGGTCACGTTTGACCAAGCAGGTTATCCACCACTGGAGAAAAAGTACAGAACCTACTTGTACGCTGTGCCAGCTAACGGGCAATTAGTAACGTCGTCCCGGATGAAGGCAGGAAGTATGCAGGTTTTTTATTTGGGTAACGATGGGAGTTTGAGGGAAACAGGGCAGTATGTTGAGGAATCGATTCATGCTATGGGCAGCAGTGGTCATATAGATAAGGATGGACGCGATGTCACAGAGTTTAGTTTTTTTCTAGG
Organism: Paenibacillus sp. N3.4; assembly: GCF_008017805.1. Taxonomy (GTDB): domain Bacteria; phylum Bacillota; class Bacilli; order Paenibacillales; family NBRC-103111; genus Paenibacillus_E. The sequence goes on from NZ_VRTT01000074.1 coordinate 6,481, forward strand.
CAGTAAAGAGCAATGGAAGAGTGAGGCGGATAAATGACAAATGGATAACGACCCTTTGTAGAACCATAAACGTTCTCCCTACTATGAAGCTTCCGTTTTAAAAACCAGAAAAAAAGCTCCACAAGACCATTAGGGGTCTGTGGAGCTTTTGCCTATGACCGAAACTATTCCGTTGCTACGGATTGATCAGCCTGCATGTTGACTGGAGAAATACGGATGAAGCTTTCTTCTAAATTGTTTAGCAAACTCTCGATTTTTGCTGCTGCGTCGGATTGACCGGAGTTAGCAAGCTCAGCGTGGTAAGCTGTCAGCAATTCAGTAAGATCTTTTTTGCTTTGTACGCCGATTGGCTCAAGTTTAACTTTTGCGCCTTTAGCAATACGGCGTTCGATAGCTGCTTGATCAAGACCCATTTCTGGAACGAGACGTTGATAGATAACGCCGCCTGTCATCCCTGCGCAAATCCATGGACCTGGATCGCCCATAACAACGGCACGGCCATTTGTCATGTACTCAAACGCGAAACCTTTGAGGTTTGCACGAGCTGCGAGTCCGCCTAGCTCATCTTGCAGAGGCGTTGTAATTTCGCCGCCGAATACGACGTCCGCACCGGAGAAGCGAATACATGCGCGCGTATCTGCGCTGCCTTGGATCAAGAACAAGCCTTTTTGTGCGCCGTAACCGAACGATTTACCAACGCTGCCGTTGATGAAGGTGTTGTTTTTGCCGAGTGCTTTAACAATAGCCACTTTACCACCGAAGGCCATTTTACCAAGACCGTCTTCAGCGCCGCCGTGAACGGTAATGTCTACGCCGCGAGCATTGAAAGCAGCAAGACCGTTACCTGGAACGGAACCGTCGATCAGGTTCAAAGCAACTTTCGGTAAATCATCGTAGCTGCCGTCGAAACGATCTCTTACGCGATGGCTGGAGTAACGAGCTCCGAGAATACGGGACTCAGCATCCACTTTGGACCAGTTGCGTACGATTGGAGCATCTAGCGCCAAGGAATCCGGGAAGAATTCTTGACCTTCTGCGCCAGCCGCGATACGGATATCGGACGATACAGCCGCTTCTTCCAGGGCTCTTTCTGCAGCGGAGATGAACTGCAATGGAGCTGGACGAAGAATGTCGGACAAATCAATGCGATCAATGTGGCTGATTTGTTCCAATAGATCGGAACGGCCAACGAGTTCTTGCAAGCTTTTGAAACCAAGGGAAGCGACAACTTCACGCACTTCTTCACCGATACCGCCGAACAGACGAACCAAGCTGTCAACAGCAACGTCGAATTGACGAGGTACGAAACGGCGAAGACCTTTTTCTTCGGCCTCTTCCATGGAATCGATTTGGGTTGCGATACCAACGTGACAAGTATCCAAGTGACAACCGCGGCATGTTGTACAGCCGATAGATTGCATCGCGATACTGCCGAATCCTGCGCGATTTGCCCCGAGCATAACCATTTTAACAACGTCAGCCCCTGATTTCAGACCGCCATCGGACCACAGCTCAACGCGGTGACGAAGACCGGCTTCAATCAAAGCAACGTGAGCCAATTTTGTACCGATTTCAGTTGGAAGACCAACGTGCGTCAAGGAGTGAATACGAGCCGCCCCTGTACCGCCGTCGAAACCGGAAAGTGTAATGACATCAGCGCCTGCTTTGGCCACACCAACTGCAATCGTTCCGATACCAGGTACAACTGGGATTTTAACGATAATTTTCGCTTTACGGCCGCTGCCTTCTTTAAGCTCGGAAATGATTTGCGCCAAGTCCTCGATAGAATAAATATCATGGTTGTTGGATGGCGAGATCAAGTCAGAACCGATAGTTGCGTTACGAGCCGCAGCGATTTTCGCTGTTACTTTGGAGCCTGGCAAGTGACCGCCTTCGCCTGGTTTTGCCCCTTGACCGATTTTGATCTCAAGGAAAGCCACAGCGTTAGCCAATTCTACGTTAACACCAAAACGTCCGGATGCTACTTGCGCACCGCGCGTTGTTTTGTAGCGGCCAAGCATATCTTTAATCTCTCCGCCTTCGCCGTTCATGGTGACCATGTTTAAGCGATCGCCAGCTTCAGCGTAAGCACGGAAAGCTGTTTCGTTTTGTGAGCCGAAGGACATGGAAGAGATCAACATCGGCAAGGAATGACCGCCAATGGAGATATCAACTTGAGAAGGGTCAAGTGCTTTGCGACCTTCGCTCAAAGCTTTCTCTACATTAAATCCAGCAATATGGCGAATGGAAATCGGGTTTTTCTTCTCTTCTTCACGCAGTTTGTCTTTGTAGTCACTGTAAGGAGCTACTCCAGAAGCCGCATCGCCTAAAGCTTTCCACATCCGTTGGAAGAAACGGAAGTTTTTCGCTGCTTTTGCTTTTGGATTGGTGAAGTCGTTGTAACGAGCTTCAGCATCTGCTTCAAGCTGCGCAAAGCCAGTTCCTGCTTTTTCGCTGCCGAGGTAGTTCACGATATCCAATACTTCAGCTACTTCCGGATGGAAGCCGATGGAAGAGAAGAAACGTGTATAGCCGCGGAGCTCATGCGTACCGATCGTGGAAATTACTTTTTCCAGACCTTTGCTTAGTGCTGCATATACTTTACGCGCTGCTGCTGCGTTGCCTTCTTTATCCGAAGCTGTGGAGAACAGTAGATAAGGAGAAATAACGTCTGCGCCAAGACCGCAAGCTACAGCAATATCATGCAAGCTGCGAATTGCAGCGGAACGCAGAATCAAAGTCACATGACGGCGCAGATTGTCACCGAAACCAAGCTTCTCCGCACGAAGTGCGATGTCGATTTTGGAAACGACAAGATGCGGTTCCAACCAGAGACGGTCGTTTTGGTGAGCATCCGCATCGTCAAGAACGATTAGTGCAGCACCATTGCGAGCAGCGGCGATAGCGTCAGCAGCAAGAGCGTTCAAACCATCACTCAGAGAAGTTCCTCTGGCAAAAGTAGTGGAAAGCACGGCTACAGTGTTATCTCCTTGTGCGCGGAATAATGCAAGCAATTGCTCGTAAGAAGGTTGGGACAGATGCTCTTCGCTGTCTACACCGTTCGTACCTTCGAGTACAAGCGGAGCCAGCAGCTCAAGACGCAGATTGTTATCAACCTGAGCATAAACAGGTGTGCGAGTACCAGCGATGATACGTGTGGAGAAATGTTCCATCTCACGGTCACGGTCAATCGCGGGATTCGTTACAACAGCTACGCTCTCTTTAATGAAGTCAGGCACGTTTTGGCGTTCCCAAGCAAGTGCTGCATGAGGGGAATCGTGACCCAGGGAACGGATCGGCTCTGCACCGGTTTCAGACATTGTTTCGATGTGTTGAATACCGTCGCGATCCCAACCAAATGCACTGTACAATTGGTCAGTAGCTATCATGTTCTCGTTCAATTCAGCTTTCGTGTCTGTTTTCACAGGATTCAGATATTTGCGAAGACCGCTAATATTCAGACGTTTGCTTGCGCGGTCATACACCAAACCTTGGACTTCATGGTAAGGGATAACTTGAATGTGTTCGCCTGGCGTAAGTACAACGCCCACTTTTTCACCTGGTGCGATTGGTTTCGGATCAGCAACCATTTCGCCAACCGTAATAACACCTTGCTCCGAGGAGAAGTACAGGGAAGTGTCGCTCTCAACCATCCATACCGGACGAAGACCTAGCGCATCCACGCTGAAAATACACTCGTTGCCATAACGGGAAACAATACCTGCTGGACCTTGTGCAAAATGGCCCCATACTTGACGGTAATAAACATATAAATCTTGAAGTTCCGGACGGAACTGTTTCATTTCATTAATAATAGGTGGGAATACCATTTCCATGGCTTCGAAAAGGGACAATCCAAAACGGTGAATGAACGTTTCAATGGTTCTGTTCATGTCCTGTGAGTCAGAACCGCCGCTAACGAGCGGAACACCAACCATGTCTGCTTCAATACGAAGTTTCTTAACTGTGTTGATTTCACCATTGTGACCAAGTAGGGAGAAAGGCTGAACGCGGAAAAAACTGGACAAGGTATTCGTGGAATAACGGTTGTGACCAATCGTCACTTGGGAAGCGAATAATGGATCGCGTGTATCGTTAAAATATTTAGGAAGAATACTTGCAGCTCCCAGTACTTTGTAAGCCGAAGTCACATTGCTGAGAGTTGCTACGTGAACGTTGTAACGGTCTTCAATAGCGATGTGAAGCTCAAAAAGGTGATCAGCTACTTGGCCTTCTGTTTTGTTAGTAAGTGCCGCAATTTGCCAGAACGTAGGTTCATCATTCAAACCGTTAGGACCCAGCGCGCTGCTGTCGACTTGGTTCTCTTGCTCAAAAATAATGGAAATGTCATGCGCAGCGAAAAGCTCGCGGATGCCATTTTGCATCTCAGTAACGGTCAGGTCCAGCTTGCGCGGGACAAAAATATGGGCAACAGAGAAACGATTGTCGTAGGCTAACTTGCCTTCAAGACCAGCATCTGTTAGTTTCTTTTCCCAAAGAGCACGCGGAATATCGGTTAGAATTCCGCAACCGTCGCCTTCACCGTTGATAAAACCAGAGCGATGTTCCATTTTTACAAGGGCATCAATCGTCTTTTGGATATTATCACGGGAAGGGTGACCATTTTTTTCAATAATACAGATAATACCGCAGCTGTCGTGTTCAGTTCCTAGTAGATCTTGAAAACGGCCTTCATTACGCATCAATTCATTCATTGCTCTGGTCAGTCGCCTGACCGTCACCTCCCATACATATTTAAACTCCTCTTGCACTGCGCTTCTCACATTCTTGCATTACTAAATCCCGCAAATTTTCTACATACTTCCTTTAAATCGGTAAAGTGGCTAAATCCGAAGTATGCAGTCAGATGCATAAAAATGCACTTTCACTGAATGACATACCAATTTCAAGGAGACAAGTCTCCGGATATTAAGCTCTTGACGACCCATATAAAAGTAAGGCACCACACACAAAAAACAGGTAGAAATTTGTAAATCATGCCCTAACTTTCTAAGAAAATACTGTAATAACAAGACGTTTCGCGAAAAGGGTAAAAGTAATCTTAGAATAGCATGAAAATGTTCATCCGACAATAGTCGCAGACGCAAAACATGAATGTAAGCGCTACCTTTTCTGCATACTGGTGAATAAAACCAATTTATGAATCACACAAGCCTTGTTGAAAAGGCGAACGAACTACAATCCAAATAGGATCATAGTTCGCTTTTGGGACATATTGGCTTGGAAAGGGATTGAAGAAACAGAAAGGAAAAGGCTATAAAAAAGGGCTCTTTATGCTATTTTAACGGGATTTCATCGTACGGAAAGCTTGATCGGCAGCATATAAAGTTTGGGTAATGTCTTCTTCGGTATGTGCAAGGGTCATAAACCAGGCCTCGTATTTCGAGGGGGCTAAGTTAATGCCCTGCTCCAGCATAAGTCGGAAAAAATCGGCAAATTTGTCGCCATCCGTATCTTGCGCCTCGTCATAATTCGTGATCGGATGATCACAGAAGTGGGTGGAGAAGGCGCCGCCGATGCGGTTAAGCGTCAAGGCGATCCCGTGGCGGTTGGCGGATTCGACAATGCCGCCTGCAAGAGCTGAGCCAAGCCGTTCAAGCTTGGCGTAGACATCAGGCTGCTGGAGGACCTCCAAGCAGGCGATACCGGCTGAGATGGAGGCAGGATTTCCCGCCATCGTGCCGGCTTGATAAGCTGGTCCGAGCGGAGCGACCTGCTCCATCACGGCCTTGCGGCCCCCGTAGGCGCCGATCGGCAGACCGCCGCCGATCACTTTGCCGAGGGCCGTAAGGTCCGGTTCGACGGCGGCGAAGCGTGCCGCCGCTTCAGCAGTGCCTCCCTCCACGAGCGGGAGGCCGGGGAAGGTTTGTGCCGCTCCGTAATGGAAGCGGAACGCCGTGATGACCTCGTCGTAGATGACGAGGGCGCCGTGTCTGCGAGCTGCTGCGCAGAGCTGCTCGAGGTAACCGGCATGGGGCATGACCATGCCGAAGTTGCCGACGATGGGCTCGACCATCACCGCGGCAATTTCTTCACCCCAGCGCGCAAGTGCAGCTTCAAGTGCCGGAATGTCGTTGAACGGCACGGTGATGACCTCTTGCGCGATGCTCGCAGGTACGCCTGCGCTGTCCGGCGTACCGAGGGTGGACGGGCCGGAGCCGGCCGCCACCAGCACGAGATCGGAGTGGCCGTGGTAGCATCCGGCGAACTTAATGATTTTGGTGCGCTTCGTAAAAGCGCGCGCCACGCGAATCGTCGTCATCACGGCTTCTGTGCCGGAGTTGACGAAACGCACCTTGTCGAGCGAAGGAATCGCCGACTTCAACATCTTCGCGAACACGATTTCGAGTTCGGTGGGGGTGCCGTACAGCGTGCCGTTTTGTGCGGCACGGCAAATCGCCTCAGTCACATGCGGATGCGCGTGACCGGTAATGATCGGACCATATGCGGCTAGGTAGTCAATGAAGCGATTGCCGTCTTCATCCCAGAAGTGTGCGCCTTGCGCACGCTTCATGAAGACAGGTGCTCCGCCGCCCACCGCTTTGAAAGAACGAGAAGGGCTGTTGACCCCGCCCACAATATGCTGTAGTGCTTCTTGATATAATTGCTCAGATCGTTTGCGTTCCATAGAATGAATCATTCCTTTTTTGTTATTTGGATGTGTAGGATTTCAAGAAAAAACCTCCACTTGTCTGGGTGCAGTGCCCCCGAGTCAAGTAAAGGTGTGTGACTGTCCAGTGCAGCTCCGTCCAGCTGAAGATCGTTAAGCTGGACAGGAAGTGCTAACTTTTCTCAGACGTTACTCGTCATCGTCCTGCTTTACTTCGTTTTTACGGAAGCCTTCGAAGTCGGAGAGGGAGAAGGCTTGGTAGGACCCGAGTCAGCTTCGGCGGTTCCCTTAAAAAGATCCTTCATATATATCTGCAGCTTCTCTTTGTTCACCGTGATGACAGCGGCACCGCGAACATTTTTTTCAATCAGAAGATCGGACGGCGGTAATTGGGAGCTAATGATGCCATCTGCTTTGGCTTCATACCCCAGAGTACCGAGCTTAAGCATGTCAGCTACACTGAGATTCGTATCAATGTAAGGGTCCATGGCATTGAGAATTTTGGGTAATTTAATCAATGACATAGTTGTTTGCATTTTCTGTGCAACAGCAGTCAGGAACTTTCGTTGTCTCTCCGTTCGGGAGAAGTCTGACAAAGCATCATGCCGGAAACGCACATATTGCAGGGCTGTTTTGCCGTCGAGATGCTGCATGCCTTTTTTTAAATTAATATCATAAACATGGTCATCTTCCGAATCCGAATATTTCATATCCTTCTCGACTTCGAGATCGATGCCTCCTATCGCATCAATCAGAGCAATAAATCCTTTGAAATCCGTATATACATAGTATTGGACAGGAATGCCGAGCAGATCGCTTACTGTCTTCATCGCTAGGTTCGGACCGCCCATGGCGATGGCTGCGTTGATGCGATCTTCGCCTTCACCGGGGATTTTCACATATGTATCGCGTAGAATGGAGAATAAGTGAGCTTTCTTGGTTTCAGGATCGATCGAAGCTAGCATAATGCTGTCCGAACGAGGGATTTCATTTTTCTTCATTCCCCGTGAGTCCCCGCCTAGAAGCAAGATGTTAACGCGCTGTTTGCCTTCCCATTTGGGAGGAGAGTACTTTTCGCCCTTTTCTTTGATAGATTGAGCAATCATGGTTGTACCGCCCTGGGGCTTTTCTGATGATTTATTAGAAATATTTTGAGCGAAATTATAGAACGAATACGAGTAATAGCCAGCAATCAGCACAAGTAGCAAGCCGATTAGGAGCAGGCTTCGTTTAAAAATTTTCAAAGTATCTACGCTCCTTCCGTGATGGAGAGGTAATCTGTACTTTTTTTTCTTACAGAATTCATGTATCATAAGTTTGTTGCACAAAGTTGTACAAATGGACTTTATGATCCATATTATAGATGTTGCGAAACTTCGATAGCAAGTTGAGGCGAATTTTGCCATTATATGTAGCCGAGTCTACACAGACAGGGGGCAGTTCATGTTAGCGATTGATGTTCAATTACTGCGCAAGGAATTTCAAGTTCAGCAGAGCCGTGGGGGCTTGAAGGGCGCATTTCAAGATTTGTTCCGCAGAGAATACAAGCAAATTACAGCTGTGAAAGATATCAGCTTTCAAATTCCCAAGGGCGAAATTTGTGGATATATCGGTGAGAATGGTGCAGGTAAATCCACGACAATCAAAATGTTGACGGGTATTCTTGTACCGACCTCCGGACACATCAAAGTCAACGGCTTTGTGCCTTTTAAAGAACGTGAAAAGTTTGTTGCCGGCATTGGTGTTGTGTTTGGGCAGCGCAGCCAGCTTTGGTGGGATATTGGCGTTGTAGAATCCTTTCAATTATTGAAGAAGGTTTATCGCGTATCCGAAGCTGATTACAAAAAGCGTCTTGACGAGCTAGTGGATCGCCTTCAATTGTCAGATCTGCTGTCTCGTCCCGTTCGTAAACTTAGTCTCGGGCAGCGCATGCGCTGTGAGCTTGCTGCATCGCTTATTCATAATCCAGCTATTTTATTTTTGGATGAACCGACGATTGGTCTTGATATTGTTGTCAAAACTGAAATTCGCGAATTCCTGAAGTCGCTGAATCAGCGTTATGAAACGACGATTTTGTTGACTACGCACGATCTGCAAGATATTGAAGCGTTATGTTCTCGTGTTATTATGCTTGATGATGGACGAATTATTTATGACGGTGGGCTCGAAGAACTGAAAGTGAAATGGGGCAAAGGGAAAGAAGTCGTGCTGCAGTTCGAGCATCCGACGACCTTAGCTCGTCTCCAAGAGCTGACACTTGGTTTAGATGTAGCTTGGCAGCTTGAAAATAACTTGTCCGCCAAAGTATTCATTCCTTATGAGCGGGCCAATGTTTCCGAAGTGCTTAGCCGCGTTGTGGGTGTTTTGCAAATCCAAGATATCAAAATCAATGAGACGAATACCGATGACATCGTTCGTGAAATTTATAAATCAGGTTCAGCTGAGGTGAAACGACCGGAGGGGTCGCAGCCAACAGAAGGAGCCTTAACCCATGTTTAGTGCTTACTTGGAAGTCGTCCGCATGAGGTTTCTGATGATGCTCGCTTACCGAGTTAATTATTACAGCGGCATATTAATTTACGCACTCAATATTGGTTCCTATTATTTTGTCTATAAAGCAATCTATGGTGAGCAAGCTATGATTGGTGGATTTACATTAGGCCAAATGACCACCTATGTAGCGATTTCCTGGATGGGCCGAGCGTTTTTCTTCAATAACTTAGACAGAGAGATTGCAAGTGAAATTCGTGACGGCAGTGTGGCTATCCAATTTATTCGTCCCTACAATTATGTGTATGTCAAAATGATGCAAGGACTGGGTGAAGGTATTTTTCGGTTATTCCTCTTCACAGCGCCAGGAATGGTGTTCATCTGGCTGCTCTTACCTGTCGAACTGCCAACTGACCCAGCTTTATGGGGCATCTACCTCGTGATGTTGTTCTTTAGCTTTTTGATTAATACGCAGATTAATATTATTACAGGACTTTGTGCCTTCTTCTTGGAAAATAATGAAGGCCTCATGCGCATGAAGCGCGTTGCGGTTGATCTGTTTTCGGGTTTAATCATCCCGATTACCTTTTTTAAAGGCTGGTCCCATTCGTTATTGGAATGGCTGCCTTTCCAAGCCATTACGTATATACCGAGCGCAGTATTTACAGGGAGAATTACGGGTACAGCCGTCTCCTTTAATCTTGGCGTACAAGTCGTGTGGTTTTTAATTCTTATCATTCCCATTTACGTGCTGTGGATCAAATCAAGAACGCGTTTGTTCGTACAGGGAGGGTAAAGCGATGTTCTATCTGTCCCTGGTCGTCGACTATTTGAAAAACTATATGAAAACTCGCCTGACCTATCGATCCGACTTTTGGATCGAAGTTCTTTCAGACTTGTTGTTCAATGGATTGAACCTCTTCTTCATTCTTGTCGTTTTTACGCAAACTCAATCGCTTGGCGGTTGGAATCAGTCTCAAATTTTGTTTATCTATGGTTATTTTATGATTCCGTATGGCTTGTTTATCACTTTTTTTAACTTATGGGGCTTTAGTGAGCGTTATATCATTAAAGGGGAAATGGATCGTATCCTGACACGTCCGGCCTACAATCTGTGGCAGTTAATGATTGAAAATTTGGACCCTGCTTCGCTATTCAGCGCAGTTGCAGGATTGGGTGTAATGATTTACTCATGGGTGCAATTGGGGATACCGTTCCATTGGCATGATCCTTTGATTTTCATTGTTCTGGTCATTGGCTCCGTACTTATTTATGCAGGGGTATACATCTCACTGACGTCGCTCTCCTTTTTCTCGGATGCACCAACAGGTATTTTGCCGTTAATTTGGAATATCCAGAACTACGGACGATATCCAGCAACGATTTATAACAAACTGCTTAGAAGTATTCTAACGTGGATTTTACCATTTGCCTTTGTCGGGTTTTATCCGGCAGCTTACTTTATCGATCCGGACAATTGGAAGCGGTTCGCGCTGCTAACGCCCGTTGTTGGAATTTGCTTTAGCATCTTTGGGATTACCATATGGAATATTGGCGTGAAGCGATACCGCGGTGCGGGATCGTAAGGAGCCTGATCATAAAAATAAAAAAAGGGACTGACTTCAAAGGCCAGAGATGGCCTACGGAGCAGTCCCTTTTTATCGTGTCATCAAAGCGCCCTGCGAATGACTTTCTTATAATGCTGCACCGACAGGATGCCGAAAATCGAATACAAGGCGGTATACAGCACCATGACGATCATCATAGGCGTCCATAGCTCCGCGCCGAAGAGAAACCAGCCGGATTGAACCGCGAAATAGCTATGAAACAGTCCCACGACTAGAGGGATTCCGAAATTAAAAAGCTGTTTCAGCTGAATTCCTTTCAACAGATCATCATGTGTGTAACCAAGTTTCCTTAGAATGGCATAAGTTGGTTTCTCATCAGAAAATGGGGAATAATCATGCTGCTCGGATATGCGGCCTTGCATCTGGTTATCGAAATTCAAGCTCGCTATCGCTTTGATATCTCGCCTTGTTTGTTTATTTTGCAAAGCTATGGTGTATATGCTCTTCTGGCTAAGAAAAATTGAAACATTTGGAAAAAATGGGCGTCTACATAGATATAACCTTATTGTGAAATGGAGAACCCAAACATGAATTCGATTTTACTATTCCTTCTCGTTGTGTTAGGCATGACCGATTCGGGCATATCGTATGATTTGTTGCATGCCACGCAGCGGGAAGAAGCGGTATATGAACTGCCTTCATCGCCTATGACGGACGCATGGGCGCGGGACTTCCCGAATCAAGTATTTATGTTGGATCGGGTATATCAGCAGTTTTCGGTTAAACCCACGAGCATGTCGATTTCAAAGCAAGGCAATCCGCGAGAAACCGTTCACCTAGAGCTGCGGAAACTCGGTAAACCGCGTGAGGAATTGAATTTTCAGGAGATCACTTCGATTAGAGAGGCCATTTACAAGGCGATTGGCAAGCGCTTTTCCCTTGAGATCACGACCAAAGTGATACCGAAAGAGGCCGAGGTCGTTGGTGTCATTACCGCAACCGACGCGAAGGAGCGTAGAGTTCTCATCGCGAATTCCGAAAGCTGTTTAAAAGAAGCTTGTCGGCAAAAGCCGGAGGCCTATTGGCTGAGGTTCGAAGCGGATACGGTGATAAAAAGCGCGAACGGTTTATTGAAATTTGACGATATGAGGGTAGGGGATTGGCTCAATGTGTGGACCACAGGGGCCGTCGAGCTAAGCTACCCTGCTCAAACGGTCGCGCTTGAGGTGGAGATTGCAGCGCCGCTGGATGAAACGCCGATTGCTCTTACAACAATAATGAAGTCAGACTTTAAAGGGATTGATAAAATCAACATCCGCCTTGGCGACGGCAAAAAGCTGGAGATTACGGACAGCCAATGGCTTGCCGATATTTCCTCTAGACTACAGGCCATAGAGCTTGTTCCTTCGAGAGACTATAGAACTTTCTATGGTTTTCTGTATACGATGGAAATCAGTATTGGAAAAAACAAGTATCGGTATGATAGTTCCTTTGCCTTCGATGGGCACATGTACAGGCAAAATGAGTGGACTCAGGAGTTCAATGCGTACATGATATCAACGGCAAGGACCCATATTCCTAATCTTTTGCCCGGCATCGAATAAGAAAGAAGCTGCCCGCGAGTCTTGCGACTTGCGGCAGCTCTTTTTCCCATTAAGGCGTCATGACTGGTATTGGAAACGGCTTGGCCGTTTTGGCTTCTGCCGGTAATTTGATGTCCAGCGGTTGATTAACATCCTTGTAGGTCATCGACATCGTCATATCCATGTGATCAATTGGCACTTTAGGATCTTCGCCGTATGTAATGAAGTAGTCGCCATCCATACTGATCGGCAGCTTGGTCTGTTCATCTACGGTGATGACGGCCGATAAGGAAACGCTCATACCAGCAATAGCAGGGGAGTTCAGTACATCCTTGAACGCATCCTGGCCTCCGCCAAGCCCGCTCAGCGTCTTCAGGATATCGGCAGAGTTCGTCAGTTTGCCTTGAATCGAAATCTTGCGCTGTTTTTTCCCGGCCTTCTCCGTAGACCCAAGGTCCTTGTAGAAGAAATAAGGAGTGACTAAGGTTTTATTCACATCGAGGCTTTTCTTTTGCAGTTCCATAAGCTGGTCAAAAGTAAATGGCATCTGCTTGGACATATCGTACCATTCAAAGCCATCGTTCGCTGCATTAGGCATATTCATGAAAGTGCCTTGGCTGACCGTGTACTGCTCGATTTTAACTGTTCTCGGGATCAGGTCTGAGCCAGGGGCTGTTGTCGTAATAATTTGATGAATACCTTGATCTTTGTTGTAAGTCAGATCGGAGTGGGCTTCCGTTTGGAGATTATCTCCGGGAAACTTTGCACTTGGTTTAAAGAAAATATGCATATTCATGTCCATTTGGGCGCTGAACGTCTTAAATTCAGTTGGAGATGCAGGATCTGCCCCTAACCAGGAAGCAACCTTCGGATCCGTCGCTAGGGCTTTCTTGATCGCTGCTCCAGCGACCTCTTTGTTAATTCCAGCATTTTGGCCGAAATCGATAGCGAAATCACTTTGCAATTTGGCAATGGCTTTGCTGTCTGACAGGCCGAGAAACCGTCCTAGAATGAATGCGGCCTCCTCTTTGCTTACGGATTGATCGAGTCGGAACGTACCGTCCGAGTAGCCTTGCAGGATTTGACGCTCGCGCATGACACGGGTAACATCGGCATATGGCGACTGTGCCTCCACATCGGAAGGGAGCAAGGTTTGGCTGCTCGGCGCTGTCAGCTTGAGTTCCTCTGCAATTTGCTTAATAAATTGCCCGCGTGTAACCATGGAGCTGTCAGCGGGTGTTGCAGCTGAGACCGAGAGAGAAGGGATCGCTAGGGTTAAACCTAGCAGGGCGAGTAAAGACGTACGTTTGATAGGTATCATGACGACTGTTCACTCCTTCAAATTTTTATAGCATCCTATTAAAATTACCATATTTTTCTTGCGTAAAGCTAGTTCTGGTAAATGTGGTTCGTAAGAGGGTAGAATGAATCTTTAGGAAATAAGAGGGTCGAACTATAATATGAAAGTAGCTAAGCGTTACCCAAATACAACAGGAGGGGGTTGCAGATAAAGTGAATGAAACGGTCAATCCTTCAATCGGGGGCACTTACGTTGTGGCTCCGGACAATCCAAGAAAGACGAAGAACCGCGGTAGAAAATGTACGATACTCTCGTTCTAGCTGAATAGTGATTATGAGCTGGAAATTAGAGTCGTCTTTCATGATACGAACAGAGAGGCATTATTAGAGGTAAGTGATTTGAAGAAGATAACCGAGGAATGATAGAGGAGAGAACCTATTGATGGCCAAGAAAAAAGAAACAGAAACAATCCGGCGCCTTGCCCCTGATTTTACACTGCCTGCATCGAATGGAAGCAAAGTATCCTTGCATGACTATAGAGGAAAGAAAGTTGTTATCTATTTTTACCCGAAAGATAATACGCCAACATGTACACAAGAATCCTGCGATTTCCGCGATTATAACGGCAAATTTGCAGAACTGGGTGTTGAAGTGATTGGGATAAGCCCTGACGAGCTTAAATCACACGATAAGTTTATTGCCAAATATGAATTGCCCTTCTTGCTGTTGTCAGACCCCGAACATCAGGTTGCTGAACAGTTCGGTGTGTGGGCAATGAAAAAGCTATATGGCCGCGAATATATGGGGATTGTCCGTTCTACTTTTCTTATTAATGAAGAAGGTTACATAGTGAAGGAATGGAGTAAAGTGAAGGTGAAGAATCACGTTCAGTCTGTATTGGATGCGATAGGGGGATAATAACAGATTGATAGGTATAGAAACTGCTCCCCAGTAGGGAATCGTTTCTTCTTAACGCCTCCCCTTGCATGGTTCGCATTCCCTATTGTGGGTAATACTCTTGAGGATGAAAATATGTAGGATGGGAATGTTGGTAAAAGTGAAAGCAAAGTCTATGAATGGGATGCAGCTGAGGTTTCTCAAACTAATCGGGGCTTTATTTTTTTTGTTTACGGTGATTTGTTCCTATCAAAATGCGAATCATTTTACCCATATGAATATTGGAATCATTCTAGCGTGTATAGGTGGACTTGGATTAATTTGGCTGGCAGCACATTTGGCGGCTTGGCAAATTTCTAATCGTGTTTTCGTAGCTATTCTTTTATGTATGGCTGTAGGAACTAGATTAGCATGGGTATTAACCGTAGACACACCGCCTGTGTCGGATTTCTTGTTCATGCATACAGCAGCATTAGGCGTAACGAAGGGTGATTTCATCTTCCGTGATTCCGAATACTTTGTTACCTGGGCTTACCAGATTGGATTTACGCTTTATCAGGCGTTGCTCATCAAGCTATTCGGAACCCCCTTAATCGTTTTAAAATTGTATAATATTGCTTTTAGTGTAGGAACTGCCTGGCTCCTCTATCTGATTGCAGTCCAAGTATTTAACGAGTTTTGTGGCAGGATAACGCTATTTTTCTATGTTTTTTATACACCTAATATCATTCTTTGCTCTGTTTTAACTAACCAGCATATCGCTACCTTTCTATTTGTTTTAGGTAGTTATTTCGTCGTTCATAAAGGATTGGCAACAACCTATAACTGGATTTTAATGGGGCTGTGTTATGGCATAGCTAATCTTTTCCGACCGTTAGGCAGTTTTTATATTGGCTGCTTTGCCGTTTATTTCATATTATTTGAATTATTTGCTATTCAGAAAAAATGGCGAGTACAAAGGCTAACCAAAATGTTAGGCATGATGGTTGTATATTTGATTGTGCAGCAGCTTGTTAACATTGCCTTTGTGAACACTAGCTTTATCCAAACGAGTCTGACGAATAAAGAGCCTTATTGGAAGTTTGTCGTTGGATTGAATCCTTCAACGGTAGGAACTTGGTCCATAGAGGATGATCACTACGTAGATCCCTACCCGATAGGTCCGGAACGAAATCAGGTAGAACTCGAAATGATCAAGATGAGGCTAACGGATAAGTCCCAGCTTGTTGCGCTTTTTATCAAGAAGTTCGGCGTCCTTTGGGGAGCAGCAGATTCTTCAGTGAATTGGACCCTTGGTGAGGCGGATAGGCCGATTCTAGCTGCCATCCTAATTGTAACCGAATGTTTGGCCTATATACTCATGGCATTCCTGGGGATGATCGCAGTACTGGCGCTATTCCGCAAAAAAGAATACCCGAAGTCCTCGTTTTTCTTGCTGTTACTGGTTGGTTACGCCGGACTGCACCTTATCATTGAGATTCAAACCCGTTATCGATTTGATATTATGCCTTGTATATTTATTTTACAAAGCTATGGTGTTTATGTTTTGTATAGCAAACGACAAAAAAAGAAGCGACCCACAACAAGCGGGGCTACTGAAGAAGTCTCCTTAAAAAATAGTGAAAAAAGGTCTTATTGTTAGAATCAGGGCTTGACTTTAAACAATCAGGTTTGAATGGCCCTGTTAGTTCGGATCCACCCGTCTCGACTGCGTTGGTAGAACGATTGGATAGGCAAGCGGACACAGCAGCCGTTATTTGCCCTTTATCCCTCACCTTATCCTTGCTTCCGGACATACGTTCCGTTAAGGGCAGAGAAATCATAGACATCGGCCTCTTATCACTCGAATAACGGCACTGATGTCCGCTAAGCTCCCAAATAGGTCATTCAAAACTACAATAGCGGCTCTACAGTCCGTTCATTATCCCGGCCCTCTTGCACTCTCTATCCATTCGTTAAAATGTTGAGCCTAAAAAAGACGACTCTAAAATTCAAGAATTGAATTTGAGTCGTCTTTTTTGATACAACTATGTAATTCCTTCAGAAAGCGGAAGTTTTTCAACAGTCTCCAACAAGCGGGGGAGATTCTTTTTGTCGGTTTCTTATTCCACAACCAAGCGTAAGTTCCGTTCTGCCTCTTTGATCCGATCTAGGTTTTTACGATTATTAAGGAGCAAGGACTGCAAGGTTGCTGTCAACTCTTCCAACGTTGCAGAGGCTTCTTCGCTAATTGACGCTAAATTGTTCGTAGAGTCACTGATCGTGACAGAAGAATTGCTGATTCGATCCATCAGAGCGCTGTAGCTTGATGAAAGCTCTTTTAGCGTGGCAACAGCATCTGTAATAGATTCGAAAGCATGCTTAGTTTGTCCTGTAATTTCATTGCTTTGCTGCATGCGAATACTTACTTGATCCATACGTGTGCGGGTTTGATTGGACAATGTCGTGAATTCTTGCAACTGCTCCGAAATGCGAATGGCTGATTTCGTTGTCAGATCTGCAAGCTTGCGAATTTCATTAGCAACTACGGCAAACCCCTTGCCATGCTCGCCTGCTCGGGCAGCTTCAATACTGGCATTAAGTGAAAGAAGATTCGTCTGATTGGCAATGTCTTGAATCGTATCGCTGAACTGACTGGTTTCATTTAAGCGCTCAATCAGGGAAGCGGTGTCCTTGGAAACGGCTTCAATGTCTTGGTTGAATAAGGCGAATGTCTCCGATAGTTTTTCCATGCTTCCTTTCCCTTGGTCCGAGAGGGCAGCAGCTTCATTCGTTTGTCCAAGCAGCGTGTGAATCGAATTGGACATTTCTTTGATCAAGCCATTCATATGATGGACAGAATCGTTAATTGAAATGGTAGAATCCACTTGGTCCCCTGCGCCTGTAGCGATATCTTGGAAAGCATTATTCATTTCATCAAAGGAAGAACCATCATTCTCTCCGGATTGGGAGATTAACTGCAAATCAGTAGTCACGAGCGTTACTTGCTTTAAAGCCTTCTGCTTTTGTTCTTCTTGAAGGGCCATGAAGTGTTCCGCCTGGATTCTGGCCTCCGCCATACTTTTGTTCATGTGAGCGGACACTTTTAGCGCAGCAAACATCAGGACAGAAATAAGAATAAAATAAATCACATACGTGGGTGCAGCTTTGGGATCTAATTGAAGGGCATCTTTTTGCACAATAAGCATATAGAGAATAAGAAAGAGTCCCCACAAAGAACTAATGAGCCAAGGCAGCATTTTCATAAAGATAAGGGCCATGATCATCAAATAATAAATGGAGAATATATTCGTGATATCTGGCTTATGGATCAGTTGAATCCCCGTGCTTATCCCGCTGGTAATAATGGCGAAATAGCATAAGTAATGAATAAGCTTTTTGGAAAAATGCAAATAGCCATAAATAAGCCAAATGCTGGTTTCAAAAATGAGTGTAAATTTGAGATCGTTGTCCATCTTTCCGGATAAAGCGAGAATACTCATGAAAATGAGCAGTACGGTGGCTGTGATAGCCATAAAGCCAACAAAGTTTCTGCGTCTTACATCTTGATCCTGCAGGGATAGCTGTGAATCGGTGCTCGCTGTCAGGCTTGTTTTTAGCATACTCAAAAATGCCATGGAAACCATCCTTTTTTGTCGAAAGTTGTTATGAAAGGGAATATCAACCTTTTCAACAACGGGGTTCTGAACTCCTTTTCAATTGATTCCAGGCAAGTGACATACTCTTGATCTATCTCCCATATACTCTATCAGCTAGTTAAATGATAGAACAAAGCGGAGGGATTAGCGGATGCGCTCCAATGTACATCGTGCAATCAACAGGCAGAAAAGCATTCAAATGATGATGGCAATCCTAGGACTAGTTTGTCTATTTTTCTCTCTGATCCCGGTCGTAGCGGCAGAGAGTGAAGGGAATTCAGTGACAGATGGCCAAGATTTGTATCAAAAGCTTAGATCAGGCAAGCGATTGCAGGTAGAGAAGAGCTATACCGTACCCGAACAGCCTACCGTTTACTTAACTTTTGATGATGGGCCGAGCAAGCTGACAAGCCAAGTACTGGATATCCTACAAAAAGAGGATGTAAAAGCGACGTTTTTCGCACTCGGCGAAGAAGCCAAAGCACATCCTACATTAATCAAGCGAATTGTAGAAGAGGGACATACCTTAGGCAATCATTCCTATAATCATGTGTACAAAGAGCTATATAGCGACTTCCAAACCTTCTGGGACCAAATCCAGAGTACGGAGGAGATATTCGCATCGATAGCGGGTGTAAGACCACAATTGGTGCGTGCTCCGGGAGGTACATATACGAATTTCGATGCCTACTATTACTATCTGTTGGATCAGGCTGGTTATACGACCGTGGATTGGAACGTGGACAGCGGTGATTCCAAAAGGCAGAATGTGCCAGTGAATGAAATTGTGCAAACGGTCAAAAACACTCCGTTGGAACATGAAATGACGATTTTATTCCATGATGGAAGCGGGCATGCGTCTTCTGTAGAAGCGCTTCCGGAGATTATCCGTTATTACAAGAAGCTTGGTTATGCCTTTGCGCCACTAACGACGGAGGTAAAGCCCAAACAATTCGCAGTAGGTAAGCCGAAATGGTCAAGAAATATGAGTTTATCCCATTTTCAAGAGTTATTGAAACAAACTCAGCAGTATGCGACAGCGCATAGAGGAACTGGAGAGCAGCAAAGCGATTCCCTGCAGAATCTTGTGCAAATGAGCAGGGTAGCTCGAGAAGAGTCTGCTCGGATGCCCGCAGCGCCACCTCAAGTCCCGCTGCAGCTTCATATCAAAGGAGGTCTTGATTTTACGCTGGACGCATCGGAGTATCAATTGCACAAAGAGCGCATTGAGCTGCCTTTGCGTTTACTAGTTGAGAAGATGGGTGGGCATGTGAACTGGCAGCCCGAAACCAAAACAGCCGATGCACATTACGGTGTACATGATGTTGAATACGACTTATCTTCAAGGAGTATCAGACTTTATGTTTTAGGCCATAAAGTTGCTGCTTATTCACTAGCGGATATGGATTTACAACAGGGGAATATTATAGTGCCCTTGCGGAAAACGATCGATTTATTTGGCGGTCGAATTACGGGGACCATCATGGAACCAGGCAGACGAGAGGTTTTTTTGGTGTTTAGTCAACTGTACCTACTCCAAGAAAATAACGGTCTTCTGAAAAACTCTCTACTGGCGATGAATGACTCATGTCTAAAATAGTAGAGGACTGGAAAAACTAGAAGCATACCCTGATGAAGGAGGCTTCTTGTTTATGCAGTCGAAAACTCGAATCTTCGATCAGCCGCAGCCTCTCGTGGAACGGATGATCATGAACGTTGAGAAAGTGATAGTTGGCAAGAGAGAATTAATAGAGAAAGCTTTTATAGCGATGCTAAGCGGCGGACATTTATTGCTGGAGGACGTTCCTGGCGTAGGTAAAACGATGCTAGTACGTGCTTTGGCCAGGACGATGGGTTGTGAGTTTAAGAGAATTCAATGTACGCCAGATTTATTACCGTCCGATGTGACGGGTGTTTCGGTTTATAATGCCAAGACGGGCGATTTTGAATTCCGGCCTGGCCCCCTAATGACGCCTATTGTATTGGCGGATGAATGCAACCGCACATCACCGAAGACGCAGTCTGCTTTTCTGGAGGCGATGGAGGAGAAGCGGGTTACCATAGACGGAGTCAGTTATGAGCTTCCTAAACCATTTGTTTTGTTAGCTACGCAAAATCCGGTTGATTTCGAAGGGACGTATGCGCTGCCTGAAGCTCAAATGGATCGTTTTATGATGAGGCTGTCCCTTGGCTATCCCACAGCAGAGCAAGAAATACTGATGCTGGATCGACTTCAGGATCGTCAACCGATGGATCACTTGAAACCGGTCATTGTTCAGGATGAATTTCTTGAATTGCAAAGGGAAGCAACGAAGATTCATGTAGATGCGACATTAAAAGAATTCATTGTTCGTGTGGCCTTGGCAACGAGACAGCATCCTGATTTGCACTTAGGCGTAAGTCCAAGGGCTTCTTACGCACTTATGCGTGCAGCGCAATCATCCGCTTACATGAAGGGAAGAAGCTTTGTTATCCCGGATGATATCAAGGATTTGGTTCTTCCAGTCTGGACACATCGACTTATACTCACATCCGAAGCGCGGATGACGGGGAAATCGGCGGAATCCATTCTGTCGGGGCTGCTTGCTTCACAGCAAATGCCTGTTCTTCGTTACGTTTCAGCGAAGTAGGGGGGCGGATTCCTATGAAAAGTTGGGGGAAGACGCTGCTGCTGGCCGTTGGTTGTGTGGTATCTATGGGAGTTGCTTATTCACAAGGTGGCGTGGCAGCTTGGTATCTCGTCGATTGTTTGGTTTTCATCTGGTTGCAAGCCGGATTCTTTTATCTATTTGCTTTGAGGGGACTGTCTGTCCATCGTTTATTGTCAGATGAGGTTTGCGTATCGGGAGAGGAAGTTAACATCAAACTAGAGATTGCGCATCGTTCCTGGATACCCCTGCCGTGGATGGTCGTTAAGGAAACATGGATACATGAGGGAAGCGGCAGGAAGTTGATTTACAGTAAGCTGCTTTTCCCGTGGTTTCGTTCAACCTGTGAGCTGTCTTATAAAATAACATACTTAACACGTGGCGTTTATCGCTTCGCAGGCATTGAAATTGTTACAGGAGATTTATTTGGTTTTGCGATCCGCAAAGCGTTCCGTGACGCTATTCATCGATGTATCGTATATCCGAGGCCCGATTCCTTGAATCGCGCAGTAATGACGTTTCAATCTGATGAAGGTCACAGGGCGGTTGTAAGTAGTCGTAAGTCAGAAACGCAGATGGTTAGCGGTATCCGTGATTATGTTAGCGGTGATCCCTACCAACGCATTCATTGGAAATCGACAGCTAGGCTGAGCCGGCTGATGACGAAGGAACCGGAGCAAGCATCCGCCGCGAAGCAGATGCTGCTGCTCGATGCGGCGCCTAATGCCGGTTTAGCCGAAGCGGCATGGCCGCTGCTGGAGAAGGGCGTCGCTATCGCCGCCGGCTTCTTCAAAGCGGCGGCAAGCGGGCACCAGAGCTGCGGCTTCGCCTGCAGCTCTGGCCCTAGGCGAATCGCGCCGACGATTCGCCCTGATCTGACGCTCGCGTATGAAGTGCTCGCGAGCGTAGGCGGCAAGCCCGCCTTGTCTTTCCCTGACCTCGTCAGGAAAGAAGCGGCGGCCTTGCCGCGGATACGTCGATGATGTGCATCACATCGACGCTGGACACAGCCCTGCTGCGCGCGATCGCAGAAGCGCGCAGCAGGCGAAGATCCGTGCACGTCATTTACGTGCACGGGCGGCCCTCCCTCTCGGTGTTGGACCGAGAGGGGGCTTCTCAGCTGCAGGCCGCAGGCTGCAGCTTCACGGAAGTGCCGCACCCGCGCAGCGAGTGGCCGAAGCAAGGAGGTGTCGCGGATGCAACCGCTTGAGTCGCAACGCACCCAGTATCCGGTATCACCTTCTGCCCACTTGCGCAGCGCGGAGCACGCAGCTGCTCACGCAGCGAAGACGCAGTCCTTGCGTCCTGCACCAGAAACCTATTTCCGAGATCTCATCATCTCGCTGCTGCTCTTCTTGTTGGTCTCCGAATGGATTCGGCCCTTGGCGTGGTTGGCAGATGATACGATCCAAGTCGGTCCTTTCCTTTTTGTGTTCGCCATTTCTATCGCCATCGATGGCTTTAAAGTCCCTTCTGGATGGGGTTGGACAGCCAAGGGCCTGATGATTGTGCTCTTCATTGGAATTATGTTCGATCGAGCGGGATTTGCCACCGGTGGATGGATCATAGATTTGATCCAAGTGCTATATGGTGATGTCATTCATTTATGCCAAGCCCATTTCGATCTCGTCAGCGGTCAAATGCGTACGTTGTTATTTCTGCTCGGCTGGACACTGCTGATCGCCGTGGTGCAAGCGCTTATGCTGCAAAGACAGCATAGTCTCTTGTTTGTGGCGGCTACACTTACCTATTTGGTCTGTTTGCAGTTGCTGCTTGGCATCGACACCATTCAAGGGGTTATGCGTACTTTAGGATATGGGCTATTTTTGTTGTCTCTCCTCCATTTATCGCGCATTCAACACAGGTATGGTTTCACTACGGTGCGTCCAGACAGATCCATACAGTGGATCCTAATTAGCGTTGTTGTTGTGGGTATGCTGGCAGGCTTAGGATGGTATTCGGCGAAACAAACAGCCTCTTCTCCGATGATGAAGCCGGTCAGTTGGGGCTACTTATCTGATCGCCTGTTTGAGCTTTATCATGATGAGCAAGCGGATCATGCATCTGCAGCCAAGTCAGGATATGGTTCGGACGACTCCTCCTTAGGAGGTCCGCTGCAAGTCGACAGTACACCTGTATTCACGGCGAAATCAACTGAACTAACGTATTGGCGCGGGGAATCCAAAAATTTCTATGATGGCAAAGGATGGACATCAACGGAGCAAACCGCAGACGCTTTTGTCCCTTCAAGTCCGCCAATGAAAGGGCCATCCATCACGCAGGAAATTCTGTGGAGTGACAAGTCCCCAAATAAACAATTGTTTATGGGCGGCAATCTTCTTCATGTAGATATACTTTTGACAGAAAAAGGGAAGCCTATTGAATCGGAGCTTTTGATTACCTCTCCTATGACTGGAAAAGTAAGCTTACCCGAGATCATGGATCCGTTATCTTATTACAAAATAGTGGTTCAACCTGTCCGTGAAGATCCTGTTTTACTCCGTTCGGACCTAAGCGAATATCCGGCAGATATTAGAGGAGATTACCTCCAGCTTCCCGCTGCTTTGCCGCGGGCTGTGCGAGGACTCGCGGAGCAGGTCACGGCCGGAAGCGAGACACCCTATGACAAAGCAGTAGCTGTCGAGCAGTATTTGCGAAATACATATACCTATAGTTTGGAAAAGCCAACTCATCCTAGCCGTAGTGAGGATTTCGTAAGTCATTTCCTGCTTGTGGACAAGGCTGGCTATTGTAATCATTTTTCTACCGCGATGGTCGTTATGCTTCGTTCTGTCGGAGTACCAGCTCGGTGGGTGAAGGGATTCGCCCAGGGAACACCGCAAACTACCGACGAAGAGGGACTTAAAGAAGTCACCGTTCGCAATCAAGATGCGCACTCGTGGGTAGAGGTCTATTTCCCTTCTGTTGGCTGGGTGTCATTCGAGCCTACGCCAGGATTTTCTAATCTTGGATTGGACCATGCGGAAGCGAGTTTAACAACAGCAGAGATGGCGAAATCTGCCATGACCGCCTCTTTAGCGGCGATTCCTGCCGTAAAAAATGCAGGATTCGATCCTCTTGAATGGCTGCAAACAATAATGCAAACAATCAACGATAGGCTAATCCCACTTAGACAGACTTTGATCATTGGGGCCGGGTGCTGCCTCTTCTGCACAGGATTGATCCTAGTATTAAGGCAAAAAGGAGTTCTACACCTTCTATATATGCCACTACATCAAAGACTAGCAGTTCAAGCAAACCCGATGGCTATGTTCATGGATCGTTTATGGTTGCAGCTTTTTCGTAAATACGGTGCCAAACCCGCTCATCAGACAGTGCGTGATTACGTAACAGCGTTACGATTCCATTCCCATGCGCAGAAGCAGGCGCTGCTTGAATTCGCCATCATCTACGAAAGTGTACGGTACGACGCGCCGAATCAATCGAGCTTCACAAAAAGGGAAATTATAGCTCTATGGAAGGCCATTCTGTCGAAGCCGTGAAGTTGATTCCGCTTTCTTTTTGCGGAGCCCAAAGCTTTTAACCAAACCCCTTTACATCTTAGGTGCCTAATGTTTAAAATTAGTACCTATGTATAGTGATAAGCGGACAAGCATTATTGCTATGAAACTAGGAGGTCGGCACATGAGTAAACCAAGTGAAATGATTGTTGTTTTAGATTTTGGCGGACAATATAACCAATTAATTGCAAGACGAATTCGCGATTTGGGTGTTTACAGCGAGTTGCTGCCTTTCAATACGACTGTTGATAAAATTCGTGCCCTCAATCCGAAGGGGATTGTATTCTCTGGCGGACCGTCGAGCGTTTATGGCGAGGGAGCTCCTGCTGTCGATGCTGGAATCTTCGATCTAGGTATTCCTATCTTGGGCATTTGTTACGGCATGCAGCTCATTGCCCATCAGTTGAGTGGTAAAGTAGAACGCGCGCATACACGCGAATATGGGAAAGCGGACCTGGAATTTACGAATGAAAGCCCGTTGGTGAAAGGTCTTGCAGCTAAGCAAACCGTATGGATGAGCCACGGGGATCATGTTTCCGAGCTTCCTGAGGGCTTTGTTGTCGAAGCAAGCACAGAATCTCTTCCTATTGCGGCGATGAGTAATCGCGCTCGCAACATTCATGCCGTACAATTTCATCCGGAAGTACGCCACTCTGTTCAAGGGAATGAGATGATCCATAACTTTATTTACGAAGTTTGCGGTTGTCATGGCGATTGGACGATGTCCTCCTTTGTTGAAGATATGATTAAAGAGCTGCGTCAAGAAGTTGGCGACAAGAAAGTGCTTTGCGCGCTTAGCGGCGGGGTAGATTCCTCCGTTGTTGCGATTTTGCTTCACAAAGCGATTGGGGCACAACTGACTTGTATGTTTATTGATCATGGTTTGCTGCGCCAAGGTGAAGCCGAAAGCGTCATGGAAACCTTTGTCGGTAAATTTGATATGAAAGTGGTCAAAATTGATGCGCGTGATCGTTTCCTTGGCAAATTAGCGGGTGTTGACGATCCGGAGCAAAAACGTAAAATCATCGGCACCGAATTTATCCGTGTGTTCGAAGAAGAGTCCAGCCAATTCGATGACTTCACGTTCTTGGCACAAGGCACGCTGTATACAGACATCGTAGAAAGCGGTACTGCTACTGCGCAAACGATCAAATCGCACCATAACGTAGGCGGACTGCCGAAAGACATGAAGTTCAAGCTTATCGAGCCTTTGAAAACTTTATTTAAAGATGAAGTGCGCAAAGTGGGCGAGGAGTGTGGACTGCCATCAGCCATCGTTTGGCGCCAACCTTTCCCAGGACCGGGGCTTGCTATCCGTGTTCTTGGCGAAGTAACCGAAGATAAGCTGAAAATTGTCCGTGAATCCGATGCTATCCTGCGCGACGAAATCGCTAAAGCAGGCCTAGATCGCGAGATCTGGCAGTACTTCACAGCACTTCCGGGCATGAAAAGCGTAGGTGTTATGGGTGACGCGAGAACTTACTCCTATACCGTAGGTATCCGTGCTGTAACCTCCATTGACGGCATGACAGCAGACTGGGCGCGTATCCCTTGGGATGTGCTTGAGAAGATCTCCGTGCGTATCGTAAATGAGGTTGAGAACGTAAATCGTATCGTGTATGACATCACTTCGAAGCCGCCAGCTACAATTGAGTGGGAATAATATAAAATTTAGTGTAAAAGACGAACGTTATGGGAGAAATTACCCTATTAACGTTGTCTTTTTGTTGACATGGTTCTATTTCCCTACTAAAATATGAATTGGATAACAGTTTTTCGTATAATCTTGGGAATTGGCCTGAGAGTCTCTACGAGATCACCGCAAATGATCTGGCTACGAAAAAAAGGAACGCAATCCGTATGAAGCAGTAACTCTCTTTTCGCATGTATGGAGGGCTGCTCTCATTTGGCTAGCTCCTTTTTCGTACCCAGAATCAGACAACATGATTCTGGGTTTTTGCTGTTCCACCAATCGTTTTAGGAGGAGTAAGAAAATGGATCGCTTTTTTAAATTGAAACAAAATGGTACAACCGTACGAACAGAGATCATGGCGGGGATTACGACGTTCATGACCATGGCTTATATCCTTGCTGTAAACCCGGATGTACTTAGCGCCTTTAAATCGGGGGCAACCGGCGGTGACTGGACAGCGATTTTCTTAGCGACTGCAATTGCTGCGGGTGTAATGACAATTGCGATGGGGCTCTTCGTTAACTTTCCTGTTGCCCTTGCACCGGGGATGGGCTTGAATGCTTACTTTGCGACAATCATTTTATCATCACAAGGTAAATTCACGTTCTCCATGGCTCTAACGGCGGTTTTTATTTCAGGTATTATTTTCTTGATTCTAACGCTAACGAAAATTCGTCAAATGCTTCTTGTAGCAATTCCAGACAGTTTAAAACACGCAATTACTGTTGGTATCGGTTTGTTTATCGCCATCATCGGATTTAAGAATAGTGGGATTCTGAGTGTTGCTGTTGAAACCACGAAGGATATTCCTGCGCATAAATATACAGAGCTGCTTTCCTTTGAATCGATCTTGCACTTAGGTTCATTAGAGGATAAAGGTGTCGTTTTGACGATCATTGGCATTTTGCTTATATCTGTCTTTATGGTGCTTCGCCTTCGCGGAGCCATTTTGATCGGTATTTTGGCAACGACGGTGATTGGGTACTTCATGGGTATGGTCAATTTGGGTTCCTTAACCAGTGCGGATACAACATGGGTGCCAGACATGACGAAGCTTCGATTTGCTGATTTTGATTTTGCTGGCATAATGACAACGGGGATTGTTTCCGTGATTGCTACGTTTACATTTGTTGAGCTCTTTGACACGTTCGGTACGATGGTGGGTACAGCGAATCGCGCCGGTATTATGAAAAATAAAGAAGAAGGCAATAAACGTGTCGGCAAAGCGATGTTCGTCGATGCAGTGGGCGTGAGTGGTGGTGCTCTTGTAGGAACAAGTACCGTTACTGCATTCGTAGAAAGCGCCGCGGGTGTAGCTGAGGGTGGACGTACAGGATTAACAGCTGTAACAACTGGTGTTTGTTTTTTACTTGCACTGTTCTTAGCTCCGATTGCTATGCTAATTCCCGGATCTGCTACGGCAGCGGCATTGATTGTTGTGGGCGTTCTTATGGTTCAATCCATTCGTGAGATTGATTTTCAAGATTTTGTTTTGGCTATTCCTGCTTTCCTAACGATTGTATTGATGCCTTTCACTTACAATATTGCTAATGGTATTTCTTTCGGAATCGTTACTTACGTTGTTCTAGCCACAGCCTCTAACCTAAGCGGCAAAAGTCAAACGCGTTATCCGATTCACTGGCTGATGTGGGTGCTTGCCATTCTCGTGTTGGCTCGTTATATCTTTATTGGAAGCCAAGGATAATTGTAAAAATGGATACAAGAGCTGCGGGACATTCCTGCAGCTTTTTTTAA
This sequence comes from Paenibacillus sp. N3.4, assembly GCF_008017805.1. GTDB lineage: Bacteria > Bacillota > Bacilli > Paenibacillales > NBRC-103111 > Paenibacillus_E. The sequence goes on from NZ_VRTT01000074.1 coordinate 34,205, forward strand.
CACCTTAGAAAGGATAAGTTTTCGCTTCTCGAAGACTGCTTTCCTATTGGCAATATAACCAACCTCTAAACGCGTTCGCTCACCATTAAATGGCCGCAATAGAGGTTTTCTTATGTCGTACAAAGCAATATTTGTAACAGACCTATCAATTATTCTATGATTAGAAGAAGAGTTGAGGGAAGAGGGCAAAAACGTGTTTCAAGAAATCCTATTTAGAGCTAAAAAAATTGATATGACCATTCTCGGTATCTTACTGTGTTTCATGGTTATTAGTACAATGGTCATTTATAGTGCAACAAGCAATACGAAGTACGCGGGTCTTCATATAAATAACTTGGTTATGTTCGGAGTCTTGTTTGTGACGATGCTAGCTTTGGCTCTGATCGATTACAGAGGAATTGTCCGGCACTTTTCCATCTATTTATATGTTGCCGGGATTCTTATGCTTCTGTTTGTGAGATTCAAAGGGATGACAATCAATGGCTCCACTCGTTGGATTAACCTGCATGTGATGCAATTCCAGCCTTCTGAGTTGGCCAAAATTTTCGTCATCTTACTCCTAGCCAAGTTCTTAGGCAGCAGGAAAGGTGAATATCTCCGACTCATACGCGATATTCTTCCTATGGTTGCTATAGTAGGGATTCCATTTATGATGGTGTTGGAGCAGCCTGACTTAGGAACTTCGATTGTTTTTGTATGCATCTTGATCGGGATGATGTGGATCGGCAAAATTCGTCTGAAGCACGCATTAATTGGAATCTGTACGATTGTTGCCGGTATCAGCAGTATTACTGCCCTTTATTTTGTGAATTTGTCTTTGTTTAATAAAATTGTTAAGCCGCATCAGTTGCATAGAATTCAAACCTTCCTTGATCCTACCAGCGATCCCGATCAGAGCTATCATGTTCTTAATTCCATTAAAGCAGTAAGCTCAGGCGAATTAAAGGGTGAGGGATTTCTGAACGGGAGAATGGTTCATGGTGGTTACATCCCTTATGATTATGCGGATTCTATCTATGTCGTAATCGGTGAGGAATTTGGTTTTATTGGTTCATCGATGTTGTTGTTTCTATATTTTTTCTTAATCTACCGCATGATTCGTATTGCTATGTCATGCCAAAACTTGGAGGGTTCGTACATTATTATTGGTGTAGTCTCCATGTTTACTTTGCAAATTTTCGAAAACATTGCCATGCATACAGGGTTAATGCCCCTTACAGGGATTGCTCTCCCTTTCGTGAGTTATGGAGGCAGTTCGTTGTTAACAAATATGCTTTGCATGGGATTAGTATTAAGCGTAAAAATTCATGATGCTTGAGGGGATTGCTCTTTATTATAAAAAAAGCTTGCAATCCCCATTGGCATTTGTTATATTACTCCTTGTCGCTTCGGCGGCCGAACGAAAGATTGATAGATAACGAAAAAAAGTTCTTGCAATCGAATAGGTCGCTGTGGTATATTAATCAGGTCGCCTTTGAGGGGCGAAGGATTAAAACGAAAGAAATTGATCTTTGAAAACTGAACAACGAGTGAGTAAGCACGAACGAGCAATCGTTCAAAAAAGAGATTGTAAAATCTCGCTAGCAAGTCAATGAGCATTTCAGCTTTCAGATAAATGGACGTAATATAGGGATCTTTGATCGTAGATCAAAGTCTCTCTGCTAAGTTCACTACTATGGAGAGTTTGATCCTGGCTCAGGACGAACGCTGGCGGCGTGCCTAATACATGCAAGTCGAGCGGAGTGTTTCCTTCGGGGAATGCTTAGCGGCGGACGGGTGAGTAACACGTAGGTAACCTGCCTATAAGACTGGGATAACTATCGGAAACGATAGCTAAGACCGGA
>NZ_VRTT01000075.1 GCF_008017805.1 Paenibacillus sp. N3.4
CGTAATCCCGTTCGGGGTGAATTCAAACGTCCCCATCTTTCCGTTCCATAACTTCTCAAATTCCTTCAAATTAGAAATCGTGGCAAACTCGGGATCCAAGTATCCGTTTTTTGACACTTTTTTTGGCTCACTCAAAACACGCGAGGAGTTTTTCTCCTTCCCGCCTACCTTCTTCCCTAAAACATGGGTTTGGAAAAATTATGATGATGCTTGGAATGGTTTCGACTTGCCATTGCTGACATTCTTGAAAAATACGCTGTTCATTTATGTAGGTAATATCGTCTGTTCCTTATTTTTTATTGGGCTGGCTGCCTATGCGTTGTCTCATTTAAGAGTACCCATGAAAAGATGGGTAACACTTTTCTTCTTATCGACCTTATTAATTCCTCCGGCCACTTACATTGTTCCTAATTTTCCAAACCCATGTTTTAGGGAAGAAGGTAGGCGGGAAGGAGAAAAACTCCTCGCGTGTTTTGAGTGAGCCAAAAAAAGTGTCAAAAAACGGATACAGCGTTGTAATCGTGATCAACACAATGAGCAGCACCATGAACGTATATCCCACTCTGACAGAACCCTTTTTAAAATCATAGTCCGAGATAATCCCTCGTTCTGCTTGCTTCATATTTTCTCACTCCTACGTTGCATTAAATTGTATAGAATAGAGAGCAAAATTAAGAAGAAAAACATAAGACTGCCCATCGCGCTTGCTTTACCAAAATCAAGATCGCGGAACGCCGTATGATTCATCCAAAGCAAATAGGTGAGCGTCGCGTTATTAGGACCTCCGTCAGTCATAGATAGCTGCGCTTGGAAGTTCTGGGAAGTCGTAATCATTTGCAAAAGAAGCAAAGCATCATTAACGTCTTGATACTCGGCAGGGTAATATGGCGAATTCGCTGCCAAACGCTAGCCCCGTCGATCTCAGCTGCTTCATAAAGATCTCGCGGAATACCAACAATGGCGGCAATATAAATGAGTGTGGCAGAACCAAAGGTTTGCCAAGTCTCTAGCAGAACAATAGAGAGTGTAGCCATCTTAGGGCTGAAAAACTCAATTTTCCCTATACCAATCGTTTGCAAAAAACTATTAATTGGGCCCACAGCATCAAATAGCCACTGCCACATGCCGTACAGAACGATAGCAGGCACGGCGCTTGGCAAATAGCTGACAATCCGCGCTAACCCTTGAAACCATTTCAGCTCAGAAACAGCAATCGCGATGAACGGCGGTACCCAAAATCCTAAACATATACCAAGCCCCATATAAATTAAGGTATTTTTGATCGTAGTCCAGAGCAGCTCATCATGAAATATATTCAAATAATTGACGAATCCGATAAAATGATTGCCATCCACAAAATCAACATTATAAAAGCTGTAGAAGATCCCTTTCACAATTGGCATCCATAAGAACAGAATGAATAAAACAACTTCAGGGAAGATAAAAAGCGTTCCCCAAAAGTACCAGTTTATTTTCTTTTTTGTGCTGCTCGCAGCAACTGCGGGTCGTACTCTCGCTTCAGCATTCACTTCCATAGGGTCCACTCCTTATAAAATCGGACCTAAACCGATTAACCGGTTTAGATCCGATGGTCCAGTCACTATTCGACTTTTACTTTATCAAATACTTCGGTTTGAACTTTATTTGATGCATCTTCAAGTGTCTTTTTCAGATCGACGTCTTTCGTCGTAAACACTTTTTGGATCACGTTAGCCATCTCCGTATAAAACTTTTGAGCTTCATACTGCGCTTCCGGCTTACCATCCCACAGGCTTAACAATTGTGGATCGTATTTAAATACATTGTCATATTTTGTGAGCAAATCTGTGTACTTTTTACCAAAATCAGAAGTATCTTTCCAGTAGTTAATCGGTTGTGGAATGTATACGCGATTTTTGCCTTTACGATCTTCAATTTCTTTTTTCGTGGAGTTCAAGAAATCGTCTGTGAAGTACTCATCCGTAATCCATTTGAAGGCAACTTGCTGTTGGTCCTTCTCACTCTTCGCATTAATAACACGGTAGTTCCCGCCGAGAACCCCTGTATGCTTGCCACCCTTCGTTAGTGAAGGCATTGGATACACAACGAGATCGTCTTTGCTAATACCGCCTTCGTTAATGGCAGTGTCAGCTGCGTTACCGCTTCCGCACATAACCATTGCACCGCGACCTTGGGAGAATGCATTCAATGCATCGCCATAACCCAAAGCCCAGTTTTGAGGAATCAAATTCTCATCCTTCAGCTTTTTGTAGAATTCGAGCGCTTTCAAACCTGCGTCTGAATTAAATAATCCGACGACTTTACCGTTATCCAGCTTCTGAACATCCCCACCGGCTGCATACAAGAAATTCGTCCAATTCCAGCCTGCTTCCGTTCCTTTACCCATTGGAATGAAACCGGCAATTCCTTTGGCAGGATCGTTTATTTTTCTGGCTGCTGCGAGAAGATCATCCCACGTCCAATCCATCGGAGGCAGATCTACACCTTTCTCTTTGAACAGCTTCTTATTCAATGTTATGGTCATCACGTAGCCATCAATCGGTATGCCGTACGTTTTGCCGTTAACAACGAACGGCTTGGAAAGAAGATCATTCATGTCCTTCGAATGCTCCCAGGCATTCACTGAATCTGAAATGTCTGCAACCCATTTCTTATCTACAAGTACTTTTCCTTCTGTGGCATACGTTGTGTATTCCGTAGGAGCGCTGTTGGAAGCCATTTTTATCCCAATTTCCAGCGGGTTGTACTGCCAATCGTCTTTCTTAAAATCAACATTAGGGAATTTGGTTTTGAAACGAGTAATCCGTTGATCCAGCTGGTCGTTCTTTTCCTTTTGGTCCGGTTTGAAACCCTGCGCAGTAATGGTTACTTTCTTGGCGGCAGGTGTTGCAGTTCCCGCATTTGCTGCAGTCGTTTCTTTGGCTGCTGCTGGACTAGGCGTGCTAGTCGTTGTTGTGCTCGTACCGCATCCGGCAAGCAAAACAGTTAGTGCAATCGCACCGAGTGCTGAAGCTTTCTTAGCTTTCATGTTCGGTTCCCCTTTCGAATCTCTTTCAAATGTTAGTTGCTACACTTATGATTATAAAGGGAACAAACATCGCCGACGATGTGTCGTGTTACGCTAATCGTGTCGCATCTTACTGTCCCGTATTTTTTAGTTCTGAAATATTGATACCAAAATGTTTTTTAAATATTTTGCTGAAATGCTCCGGCGATTCGTAGCCAATATCTTCGGATATTTCGTATCTGCGCTTGTCTGTTGTCAAAATAAGACGCTTTCCTTCCTCCATCCTAAGCTTTGTCACAAAGTCCCAAATATTGATCCCCATCACACGTTTGAACAAATAACTTAAATAATTAGGACTCAAATGTACGGAATCGGCAATATCCTGCAGCTTCAAACCTTTATGAAAATAATGCCCTTCAATATATGATTTCGTTTCAAACACAATCCGATTGTTCGCTTCATCAACCTGCTTATGCGTTAAACGCTGATCGTTCGTCGTTTTACCGATATCTTCAATATAGAACATGTAATGATCTTTATTCGTTTCACTCCAAGATAGACTATCCCCTGCTTCCTTATAAAGGACAGGCCACTGCGTCACCCCTTCACGGATACGGCTAATGCCAATTTGGCTCTTAAGATTTACGTATTTCTGCAAATTATTATGAATCATCTGCGCAACCATTAGCAGTTGATTAATACGCTGTGAATCCCGATTCTCTTCCTCCGTTAGCTGAAGGAGAAGCGAGAAAGTAGCATTGTGATTATCAAAAACGAGATGGCTCCATTGATTGGCTGTCTCATTAATAATATTTAAAGCGGCATACTTTAGTAGACCTCGATCCTTCAACGTTAATATTTGTTGATCATGAATACCTCCCCGCTCTAATGACAGCTTAACCATCAATATACTGAAATATTTACCGTTCATGCGGTACCCAAGTGTTTCTATGATGTTGTCAACCTCTGAGTCATGAATGGTTCCAGTCACGATCTCATTCAAATAATAATTTTGTTGAAGGGATGTATGTTCAGGAAGTGCTGGACTACCTTCCCAGTGGGTAAGCGGTTGCGGCTTCTCTTCCTTCTCCCTCAAGAGCTTGGTGACAACATGAATCAGATGTTCCGGCGTAATTGGCTTAACCAGATATTCCTTCGCTCCGAAACGGATCGCCTTCTGGGCATACTCAAACTCTCCATGAGCCGATAAAATCACAATAGGAATAGAAGGATCTTCCATAAATATATTTTCAATCAATTCAATCCCGTTCATTTTTTCCATTTGAATATCTGTAAAAACAAGATCGATTTTTTCTAAATGTATAAAATCTAATGCTTCAAATCCGTTATAGGCGATAAAAACGTCTGCGATGTCCAATTGTGATTGCCTCAAAATGGTAGCCACACCCTTACAAATCATGGGTTCATCATCAACGACCAAAATATTAACCATTCTGCCACCTCGTTTATGTTCATTGAAAAAGGCTACTTGCATAAGTAGCCTCTAATTGCTATTTATTATGTTCTTGATTCTTCCTGCACTTTCCTTTTTTTTGCTTCCTACAAATTGAATCATTATCCATATTATTGCAAAAAGTTTTACCTTACCATGTGCGATATTACGATAAGTGTGTCTTATGTTAAGAAAAGAAAGGTCATCTTCTTTTTTACTCACAGCTGGATTATGGTTTTAAAACAAATTTGATACAATCATCTTCATGCTGATAAAACTTATCATACGCTTCGCTTGCTTGATCAAGCGGCACTTTATGCGTAATAATTTCGGTTGGATCAAACTCGCCTTTGGTTATTTTGTCGAACAGCATCGGCATATAGTGGATAACCGGAGCTTGCCCCATTTTGATGATGACATTCCTCTCCCATATATCACCAAGGGGGAACTGATTATATTTCGAACCATACACCCCAGTCAACTGCATGGTCCCACATTTCCTCACCGCATCCATCCCGATTTTGATGGGGCTTAGCGTCCCGCCGATTACTTTCAGCTTTTGCTCCACTTTTTCCGTGAATGTCTTTCTACCATCATCCCTACGCAATCAATAACGATATCTGCCCCACCCTGAGTAAGCTCTTTGAGATGTAGACCCATGTCGTCAAATTGTGTAAAATCAAATATTTCGACCTTATTCATCTTTTTGGCATGATCAAGTCGGTATGGTAGCTGATCCACCGCAATTACCCGTTTTGCACCTTTCATCCAGGCAAACTTCTGGGCCATCAAGCCCACAGGACCGCAGCCAAGCACAATAACGGTGTCGCCTTCCTTCACCCCCGCGTGATCCACACTCCAATAGGCGGTCGGCAAGACATCTGACATAAACAATAAGGCTTCGTCTTCAAGCTCGCACGATTCCGGAATAACAAATGGAATGAAATTCGCATAAGGAACACGTAACAACTCTGCTTGACCGCCTAGATAGTTTCCATATCGCTCGGTAAACCCAAAATAACCGCCTGTATCGACATGAGGATTGCTGTTCGCATTATCGCATTGGCTCTCCAATTCATGCTCACAATAATAACAGTGTCCGCACGCTATATTGAAAGGCAAGACAACTCTATCGCCCTTCTTAACTTTGGTTACATCCGCTCCTACCTCTTCCACAATCCCCATCGGTTCATGACCAATCACATAGTCTTTTTGCGCGGGAACAGCTCCTAGATAAATGTGAAGATCGGACCCGCAGATAGCTGTCGATGTGATACGGACAATAATATCATCCTTTTTTTCAATCGTCGGATCAGCTACCTCTTTCACTTGAACATTTTTGGGACTTTGGAACGTTACTGCCTTCATAATCAACCTCCTAGAATATAGATGAACTTCTGCTTAAGTATGACCATCTCATAGCCGAAATATCACGAATACAAAAAAGCCCTCCAGCACGGAGAGCTTTATTACATTGTTATTGGAATCAACCTGTTGATTTGGAATCGGAAGAGACGTTCTGCTCTTCCGTTAGAACGAGCGCTATTAGCTCGGCAACTTTTTTGATTTCCATAAATATTTTTGCATTCTCTTGTTTGGCCTGACTAGCTAGCTCAGAAGCATCTCTGGACATCGCTGAAAATAATTGCGCATAATGCGCCTTCTCATTGCTTTGTAATTGAAGATAGGCTAATTCATTGGCATTCTTGCAATTCACTACATCTTGAGCAGCTTTTGCCGCGGCTCTTGTTGCCTTGAGTGCATGATCTATAGCTATTTCAGATTGACTAATTAATTGGGATTCATGAGCTAGAGCAACGCTTAACTCGAAACGAACTAATTCAAGTCGATCAATTAAATCGTCGATGTGAGGCATACGCAGCACCCCTTTTTCTAAAGTAAGATTCGAAAAGTTTATTTTATTTTACCAAAAAACAAATATTCAAATCAATATGAGATCGCCAAAAGTTCGCAACATTTTAGCAGTAAAAAAAAGCTAAGCCGGATCGCTGACGCGAACCGACTCAACCCTTCTATTCCTCATTCATTTATTCATTCATTAACTTCATACTGCTTAACAAGCGATGAACAATAACAGTCGATTCAGCCCGAGTCGCAAGAGCTTGAGGGGCAAGACGATCATTAGTTTGGCCCTGAATAATGCCACTTGATACGACTTGTGCGAAAGCATCTTGTGCCCAAGAACTAATGGCAGAGACATCCATATACGAAGACAGTGCAGCCTGTGTGTTTATTGACTTCACTAACTCAGGGCGAAGCTTTAATACCCGAGTCACCATCACGGCCATTTCCTCGCGTGTTACAGTTTGATTAGGCTTGAAAGAACCATCCTCATAACCCGTCACTAACCCATATTCAGCCGCGATTTGCACGTTAGCATCATACCAGTCTCCCGGATGGCTATCCAGGAAAGGAAATCTGGTTGAAGAACTGGCGGATACTCCAAGCGAACGAACAAGTAAGGTAACGAATTCGGCTCTCGTTATGCTGGAATTCGGAGCAAACAGCACGGCCGTTTGACCATTCACAATGCGTTTCGCGGCCAGCAACTCAATGTCTTTCTGCGCCCAATGACCAGGCAGGTCTTGGAAAGACCTCTTATTCTGAATAATCGTGTAGATGGAATTGCTTGTGCTGTTAATCGTAACTACTATTTTTCCATTCAAGTTCGTGAATACGGCGGGCACATACTGAAACTCACCATTCTCAGGGTGATAAATAGCCGCAGTGGCAGATGAAACATCCGCGATGCCGTCCACGGTTATCGTTCTCGTCACATACGTATGACCGAATTGTTTCAGCGTTATCGTCTGATCGCCAATCACCAATGTTAGTTCAAAACGGAACGGAGAACCGATTAACTGGCTATTCTGTTCGACAGCTATCCGTTTGATCTCTGCTTCGGTTGCTGCTGTAACCTTCTGAATTTTTAATTTCAAGGTAGTTCCAGATAGGGAGAGCGATGCCGCCTGTTCAGAAGTAAGCCATGGTTTGATATCCACTGGAATTTCATAGCTCACATTTAGATGTTGAATGACAAGACGGGCATCTGGCATCTGATTTGCGACCTCGGATAACAAGGAAATCGGGATCTCCACATCTACTTCATCTTTGTTCGAACCTGTTGGCACGGCGATCGCGTGCTGTTTATTGGCAACAGCATCCTTAATGAGTCCAGCATCCAGCTTTATCGTGTTAGGCGATTGCAATTCAATAATAGCGCCACCACCTGATGATGTACCAGGAGAAGTTTCATTATCTGACGGCTCTGGACGAACACTTGAGAATCCTCTGCCTGTTTCGACGACAGTCACATTCGAACCAGCAGCATTCGCTACATCTTGGATGGCTGCATGACGAATGATTACATTATCTACTAGAACAGAACCACTCAATGTACTTGCTACTTCAAACCCATTCGTTCCAGCCCCATCGATCACGTTATTTTTGAAAGCAACTTTACTTACCGGAGATGTTCCTTGTACAGAAATACCCTGATATGTGTTATCCAGCATCGTATTATCGGCGATCACAATATCGCTTTCGATTGGCTTTGTATCCGCATAGACCCATATCGCGCCAAAATTAGAACGTAATCCGGCATCTCGGGCGCCAGTTCTAATCAAGGTATTACGTTCAACACGTGTTGTGCCGACAAATGGTGTAAGTGGGCTAAATCGTGTAGATACGGCAATACCGCCACCTAAACCAATGGTATCCTTCAAAACATTGTCCTGCATTTTGTTATCCTTACCACCGAAGACAACCATGTTATTTGACAGCCAAGGCAATTGAACAGTGTCAAAACGGAACGTGTTGTTATCGGTGTAATCATCTGGATAAGCGCCTTTGATAACCGTTGACCACATCGCAAGTCCATCATCGCCTACATATCGGACATTCGATTGCTCAACCATGCTATTTTTGGTATTGGTGCTGAAATTAATGCCGTCTGCCATCAAATTACGCATTCTTAAGCCGCCCACATAAAACTCGTTCGTGTAGTTGTCGCTATTTAATCCGTAGGATAATTGCGGACGGGCAATCCACATTCCCGTTTTGGTATGCTCAATCCATACATTTTGAACAGTTGAACCCGTTCCGAATGCTCCTTCAAAAGCATTTGTGTGCGCATCATCTTTTCGTACATTCAGCTCTCCATCTATCGCTAAGTCATAAACACGGATATGGTTTCCGTTAGCAAAAAACTTAGCGCCTTTCAGCGTGGTATACCACATGCCAGCGCCGCGTATCGTTACGTCATCCAAAATGAACAACTGCGTTGTATCTTCTTCACCATCTTTTTTGTCCTCTGAAATATATCCGCTCGTATTGGCAAGTTCGAAAACGCCTGCTGGAATCCATACACCTTTGTGCTGCGCTTTTGCTGCCGCAATAGCATCTTTCATCGCTTGGGAGTCATCTTGACCATCATTAGGCACAGCGCCATAGTCGGTCAAAGAGACAAACCCGTCTGGACGCGTGTAAGCGGCTTCCGGCGCTTGCTCCGTTTCAACAAAATCGATCACGTAGTAGTCGGCGTTGTTACCGTTGTCCTTTTGCAACTTAATTGTAGCTCCCGCCTCCACATTGCCGATCAGGGTATGTACCTCATCGAAGAAACGATGTGCACTGCCTTGACCTGGATCATTGGACCATGGATAGTTGCCATATTCCCAAGCATATTTGGAAGTCAAATCCAGATCTTTCACTTTCACATCATTAACGTACAGCCCCAGCTTCTCTTGCTTGCCCTTACCGTCTGCGCTATCTGGTATCGAATACCTAACGACGATTGAGTTTGCCTTCTTAGCCAACTGGAATTTAACGAATTGCCCCGTTTGATCCAGTCTCACAGCTTGTCGGCCTGATGCTTCCGTCGCTAAATCTCTGTATACCCGAGAAGGTCCAATTAGCGTTCCGTTCGTCTCCCCTTGCTCAGCTTCGTAAGTCGTATAGGCTTCAATTGCACCTCTATAAGCTTTGTTCACAGCTTCGTGAATTGTCACACTATCGATGGCAACCTGACCACTGTCACCGGACTGATATTCGAATGAAACCGAATTATAACCAGCCCGCAACGGAAGCGTTACGGTTTGTTCTTGCCAGCCATCCCCTTTATTAAAGGTAACTTGCTGCACGTTGAGCCCGTTAGCGAGTAGGCTTAAGGTTTGAGCCGCACTCGTCAAATTCAAGAAACGTACCGTTGCTTGATAAGACGCCGCTTCATGAGCATTCACCGCTAGGATGGCTCTAGCTCCAATCGCTGCGAAATTGTCTAAGTATCCCGTCCCTGAGAATGGAGTATATGCTGCTGCAACCTTAACGCCGCCGCCAACGAAGGCTGTTTCAGCCTCATAAACAGCGTCACCCAAGACAGGTTCGAATGACCATTGCGCTGCACTTTGCTTCGCATCCATCTCACCTTGCTTAATGACCGCAGGAGCCCCGAATAAACGTTGCCCGTTGAGAGGACTAATAATCTGCTTGTAACCTTGAAAATCGTCTATCATCCATTGGCTGTTCAAATTGGTTACATCTGAGCTATTGCTCACAACTTGTGCAGTGTCACTTATAGCTTGAAGCAAGTGACCTGTCGCCCGATTCTTAATCAGCTTGCGTCCATTATAGTCTTGTAACATCCATTGTCCGTTAGAAAGATCTTCTCCCAGCTCTCCAGTAACAAGCTGACCGTTTTCTTCTCGAACGTATTGCTTCGTAAGTTTATTCTTGATATGGATAAAATTGTTTTCTGAAAGAATAGGTGTTTGGGTATCCGTATAGCGTGTTTCTGTTCTATCGGGTACAGTAAACGGCCCTGAAGCATCCTCAAATGTCCATTGCAGCCTTTTCTCGTTTTCTCCGCTGCGTGCATACAAACCTCGTTCCGGATATCCCAGGCTGTTCATCACATTTAAATATTCGTCGCTGAACGTGCCGTTGTGACTGCGAATCCAGAACTTTCCGGTTCCTGAGATATCCTCAATAACCCATTGTGATGCTTGATTCGTAAGCTCCGTTTGCGAAGCGGCAACGAACTCATAGGAAGAATTCATCGTTATATAATGACCTGTCACCGCATTTTTGAAACGTTGAATCCCATCAACCGTCTCGATGATCCAATATGAGTACCCATCATTCGCAGCAGGCGTGCCATAAACCACAATGCCTCTGCTGTTTTCATACAAATATTGACCATTGTCAATGCTCTTGATTCGTTTTTGACCTGTTGGCAGCAACGGAGGCAGTGTCACAGGCTCCATCGCAAATAAACCACTATCATCATTGCCTTTTAATCGGCTGATTTTAATATCCTGCGCGCTCACATCGGCAAAAATGTAATGAGCATTTGTCCATCCACTTTTCAGTGTCACATAGCCGGGTGTAGTCGAATTTGCAATGATCCAATTCGCACTCGCCCAATCCGGACTAAGTGTCGGATACGTGATCAAAGCATCCGGCGGCGTATCTTGTTCGATATTTGGCACAACATTTTCCAACGCTACCCCATACCCGCTCTGACTATTGATTAAATACTTCAACAGCCCGTTATTTTGCGACGTGTTAAGCAGCCAGATCGAAGAAAGATCTGTGACCGACTTGTCACCGTACTTCAATTTATGTTCTGCATTCTCGTAAAGGTATAGATTGGTTGCCTTGTTCTTAAAACGCACCTGCTTAGGGAACCCTTCTGCTACAGGAACAAAACGCCAATTTTTACTTTGCCATGAAGATGGAATTTCACTATACTCTGCATATTTAATCAAATTTTGCACATTCACATATTTCTGATGATTCGGGTCTTTATTCGTATCATTGACATTATGAATCTGTTTTGTCGTTCCATTAATTGTTTCTATGACCCATATGGCGCTTTTCCAACCATCCTCAACCGGCGTAACTCGAAGATGTCCATCGATCGGATTTTCTGTATTCACATAATGACCTGTGGCTCGATTTTTGATCCGTTTACGGCCGGCGAACTTCTCGACCAACCATTGCGCGGTCTGATCATCGTCTTTCACATTCCCATATTTTAAATTGCTGTCTTGATCTTCAAATAAGGTCAATCCGTTCCAGGCATTCGTAATTTGTACATATTGATTAACTCCGGCAACAACGGAAGGATCTTCGAAGAGCCATTGGGCTCCGTCCACATCCGGACTCACCATACTGGACTGTGCAATGCCAAGTCCTCCCGTAACATTAAGAAAAGAATTGGCATAAACAGCACTTTGAACCGTGACGTAATCATCGTATTGATTAGAGTTTGCAACTGCCCATTGATCATTCGAGGGACCGTTTGCAGCATATAAGCTCCGCACTGGATCAGATGGTTGGGTTATGCTAGGCGCTGTCATATAACGACCGCTCGCTACGTTCCGAATTCGTTTCTTGCCGTTGTAGTCTTCAACAACCCATTGATACACTGCACTCGTGACCGTGCCAGCGGCAATTGCCCCATATTTGACAATCCCTTGATCTTCATACAGATACTTGTCGCTTACTTGTTCAGACGTATAATTGGCAATCCGAACCGGCTTCACGTTGGATGCCAGCTCAATTCTCCATTGCGCGTTGGAACGGTCTAGTACAGACCAATTATTCGAACGTACGGAAGTATCCTCAAACTGAGTATTGAGCACATAAATCTGGCTCCCAGCGTCAATCTCATCCGAATCGCCAGGGATTCGATCAGTCCCTTTTACGTAATTATTAGTGAAAGTAACCAAGCCATCCGAAGTACCGCCAGCCATAATCCATTCATTTTTCGTTGTATTATTTAGCGCTACAGATTGAATAGGAGCCCAGAATGTCCCCTGCGTGATGTAATGGCCGGATTGCTGATTTCTCAGACGCACAGTCTGTGAACCATCGCCGCCATCCCGCACCTTCTCGACGACCCAATACGAGCTTTTATCATCTATCGCTAGTTTGCCGTATTTGACCCCTCCATCTTTATCCTCGAACATATATTGGCCTGCTCGATAATCGTTGGAGATACGAACAGCGACTTCATCCGAAACAGACTCTAGCTGCCATTGCGGACTTTCAAAAGCTGGGTTAATGTCCGTACTGACCTGCGCAAATCCAAGCTGATCTTCTTCATGAATGAAAAAGTCCTGCGACAGATCGACGACACTGCGAATCGTCACATAGCCCTCGCGCGTCGCGTCTCTTAGTTGCCACTGATCGGCTTTTGTGCTGGTAGAGAGCGAAGCGCTTTTTAGTGCATCTCTTCTGGCAACACCTGGGGCTAGTATAATATAATGACCGGTAGAACGATTCTTAATCCGTTGATAACCACCATCTCCCGGCACGTTTTCAAGTACCCACTGAGCCGATTGATCTGTTAAACTCGTCAAGCCATAACGTATAATACCTGAGGCATCCTCGTACAAATAGTTGCTTTGCCATTTATTTTTTATTCGGATAAACCCAGAGCTAGCTGCTCCACCACCCGAATCATTTACAGCAGGCCCAGCAGCCGCATATGCGCCATTCGCCTGGAATGGCAGCACAAGAAGGATCGCCAGCCATATGAGAACCATTTGTTTAAACTTGTACATAACCCTTTCATACCTCCTATGGGTAACTAAGATAAGTTCCTGTCTTCAAGTATATGAATGCGCTTTCTCACGGACAATGTGCGATATTATGGAAATGATGTCCATATTTACTCCCTATACGTAAAAAAGCCCGCTCCATCGAATTCGATGTGAACGGGCTTATGCCAAAGTTCGCTTATTTCATTTGTTGCAACAAATTTACACGGTAGGCTTCACTTTCTAAGCCTTGAATTTCTTTGTATTCCTCATCCGTCAGCCGTCTTGGCTCACCGACCGCCTTGGCAATCAAATAAATTTTGGCGCTTTCTTCCATAATTTCAGTGCGATAATACGCTTCGCGCAAGTTTTTTCCAGTTGTAACGAGACCATGATTTTTGAGCAAAATAGAGCTGTGGCGATCAGCCTTCTCCGCAACCAGATTGGCTAATTTATCTGTTGTCGGCACCACATACGGCACGAAAGCAACATCTCCGACAAGCGCTGCTTGATCGGGGAACAACATGGGAAGCTCATCGTCAACAAGTGTTAACGCTATACAATATGCTGGGTGTGTATGGACGATCGCTTTTGTGCTTGGATTCACTCGATAGGCGAATAAATGCATCAATACTTCCGATGAAGGACGATACGTTTTATCCAAAATGTCACCTGAAGGTATGTGTACGGGGACCCACTGCTCTGGTTCAATGTCCTCTAATGCAAAACCGCTTGGAGACAAATACATGATATCCTCAAATCGCGCGCTGATATTACCCCCAGGGCCTACAACGAGCCCCTTTGCAACGCTTTTACGCGCATATTTGGTTAATTCTTCTCTTGTTTGCTGCTCTGACATTACCCGTTCAACTCCTCACCGATTGATTCGTAATCACTTTTAAATAAATTTCGAAGGCATCCGTCCATTGGTCCGCATCTTCAGCCTCATATCGATCGGGAGGAAAAGAATCCATAACGATCTGACGGATTTGCTCCAAAGAATGGACTTCACCATGCCCTTTGGCTTGCATCATGATATTACCGATTGCTGTCGCTTCGACAGGTCCGGCAATGACCGGAAGTCCAGTCGCATTAGCCGTCAGTTGGCAGAGCAAGCGGTTCTGAATACCTCCGCCGACCATGTGAATCGTGGACAACTTGCGATTGAGCAGTTGTTCGATTTCATTCAATGTCTGCTTGAATTTCATCGCCAAGCTATCTACCACACAGCGAATCAACTCCGCTTTCGTTTGCGGCACGGTCTGACCCGTCTGCTGGCAATATCGACGAATGCGTTCGGGCATGTTGCCCGGAGCAAGAAAAACAGGATCCTGAGAGTCCACATAGCTTTTAAGACCAGTCTCCCGCTTCGCCAGCTCTTGCATGTGAGCATAGCTGAGTGACTCACCCTCTAATTCCCATTGCCGCTTGCATTCTTGCAGCAGCCAGAGGCCCATAATATTTTTGAGCATGCGAATTTTTTGCTCCGCGCCGCCTTCATTCGTAAATCCCCAGCGTCTGCTGTCATCCGAAATGATGGGAGCATCCCTTTCCACTCCCATTAACGACCAGGTACCGCAAGAAATGAACGCATAGTCCCCCTCGAGTGAGGGGATAGAAACAACGGCTGAAGCGGTATCATGCGAAGCCGTTGCAACAACCGGGATGGCGCTGACTTGCAATTCGTCGGCAATTTCTTGGCGCAGCGTTCCTTCTATTGTCCCTGGCATTACAATGTTCGTGAATAAGTGGGCGGGGATCCCCAATTCCTCGATATACTTCTCATCCCAGCTTCTAGCTGTTGGATTGAGCAGCCCTGTCGTACTCGCAATAGAGTACTCCGTCGAACGAATGCCGGATAAATAGAAACGGAATAGATCCGGCATGAGCAGCAAACGAACATCGTCGGCAAAACCGAGACCATGCTCCTTCCTTTCGGCAGCGAGCTGAAAAATCGTATTAAACGATAAGGGCTGAATCCCAGATCGGTTATAAATCTCTGCACTGGACGAAGTTAGAAGCATTTCATCCATAGCCTTCGCATTGCGATCATCCCGGTAATGATAGGGATTTCCTAATAGCCTTCCGCTGCCATCGACGAATCCATAATCAACTCCCCATGTGTCTACAGCGATGGATGACGGACTCCCAGGGGCATGCTGTTTATAGGCATGGATGCCTTTTTTCAATTCGTGAAAAAGTCTTAAAAAATCCCAATACAAACGACCGCTTAGCTCAACAGGATCATTCGAGAATCGGTGGATATCTTCCACAGTCAACTTGGAACCATTCCAACGTCCCAGAATGGTCCTTCCGCCGCTAGCACCGAAATCGACGGCCAACATGTTCAAATGATTCGTCATCTGCGAAATCACCTCATTCCTTGTAAATCAACTTTTACTTATATAAAGGTCCGTAATTTCCGCAGGCTCTGAAATCTGCGCCCTCTGGGTCGGAAGTTCCAAAACTGCCCCAAGCGCGCGGACGGAAAATGTGCTCTTTCGCTACGTTGTGCATAGAGACAGGAATTCTTAGAATCGCAGCCAATGTGATCAGGTCGGCACCGATGTGACCATAGCTGATGGAACCGTGATTGGAGCCCCAATTATCCATAACTGAATATACATCAGTGAAAGAACCTTCTCCTGTCAAAATAGGAGCGAACCACGTTGTCGGCCATGTAGAATCTGTTCGAAGATCAAGGGTTTCATGCACGTCATCCGGAAGATCGATGGAGTAACCTTCAGCCAGTTGCAGGACAGGTCCTATGCCTTTCACCAGATTGATGCGAGACATCGTTACCGGCATTCCGCCTTTCGTAAGGAAGTCTGAGGAGAAACCGCCCCCGCGGAAATATTCAACCGCAGCCGGACGCCAAGAAGTCGCATCCAAACATTGACTAACCTCTTCATCCGTAATCTCCCAAAATGGTTTCATCACAGGCTTACCATCGCGTGACTGCTGCCCTGTGCCATCCAATGTTGCTGAACCTGAGTTAATTAAGTGAAGAATCCCGTCTTTAGCCGCTCCGGTTAACGTATGTCCCGTAACCCGCTTAACGGCATCTGGACTCCAATACGTCCTGACATCGGCAAAAATTTGGGCTGTATTCGTTAGCAGATTGCCAAATAGCATCGCAACACCATTCAAGCTGTCATTCTCAGTCGCTACCAAATAAGGCGCTCGCTTGCCATTCCAATCAAAGGACGTATTAAGAATGGCTTCCAAAAAGTCCCCGTTAGGAAAGTGATCCGTCCAATGGCGCTGCCCTTGGAAGCCGGAAAGAATCGCATTGTGTCCCAGCGCTTCCTCGCCGAAGTCAAGGTCTGCCAGGCGGGGATTGCCCACCATTAAATCTCTGACAATCAAGGACATTTTCACAACCGTTTCCCAGTCTTGATCTTTCTTCTCGCGAGTTGTTTGGATGGCCGGATCATTATTATCAGGACCTTCTTTACAATTCGTTTTTACCCAATCCAAAGCAAGCTGGTATTCCTCAGGGTCAAAAATTTCTTCATCAATGCGACGGACTAATTCCGACATATCGACATATTCATTTCGCATGCCCAAGTAATCTTGGAATAACTCCTCATTCACGATAGATCCGGCAATTCCCATGGAGACAGAGCCGATCGATAAATAAGATTTGCCTTTCATATAGGCAGCTGCCAATCCTGCTTTTGCGAAACGAATCAGTTTCTCGTGCACGTCTTGCGGAATTTCCGTCGTTCCAGCGTCTTGTACGTCTTTACCGTAAATGCCGAATGCCGGAATTCCTTTCTGTGCATGCCCGGATAAAACCGCGGCCAAATAAACAGCGCCCGGACGCTCCGTCCCATTAAAGCCCCAAATGGCCTTCGGCGTCGAAGGATCCATGTCCATCGTTTCCGTTCCGTAACACCAACAAGGAGTAACGGTGATAGAAACGCCAACACCCGATTTGGTGAATTTGTCCGCAGCAGCAGCTGCTTCTGCAACGCCTCCAATGCAGCTATCAGCAATTACGCATTCCACTGGCTCGCCGTTGGGATATTTTAACGTTTCGCTGAGTAAGGAAGCAACGGCTTTCGCCATATTCATCGTTTGCTCCTCTAATGATTCGCGAACACCCTTTCTTCTGCCGTCAATGGTCGGTCTGATCCCGATTTTGGGGAACGCTTGATTCCATCTATAGTCGCCGTTTGCCATAATATTCATCCTCCTAAGTGAATTGAGTTCTACAAATAGATAACTTGAAACTTAATATAGAGTTATCGATAATTCTTTTATTCGATTACAACGCCTTTTTTCAAAATAATATTGGCATATAAAGCCTTTTCACTTGTTGCTACGATGGCATA
The DNA here is from genome assembly GCF_008017805.1 of Paenibacillus sp. N3.4. Classification (GTDB taxonomy): domain Bacteria; phylum Bacillota; class Bacilli; order Paenibacillales; family NBRC-103111; genus Paenibacillus_E. The sequence goes on from NZ_VRTT01000075.1 coordinate 17,368, forward strand.
TGCATCTTTCGCTCGTTCATAAAATGCAAAGCGTTCGACATATTCAATCGCTGGCTGTTGGTGCTTACTGATGATGTTCTCGTACGTTGCCCATATGGGTGTTTGTACCGTGTCGTCTGGCACGACAGCCATAAGAGCAATGGGTTGTTCACTATATTGATCTAGAGGGAATAAGGATAAAACCGCTTCCAATAATTCAGGTACGCCATGTCCATCACTGCGCAGCAACCGATTTGCATGACTTGCGGCAGGAAAATTGCCGTCTGACAGTATGATTTCATCGCCATGTCCCATCTCCATTAACACCTTTAAAAGCTCAGGTGAAAGAATGGAAGGAATACCTTTCAGCATGTGAATAACCTCCTTCAATTTGTAGTGTTATCGATAACTCAAAATTAACAATTTAAAGCCTTGATGTCAATCCCTAATTTCTATACAATAGACGAATAGGTGAAGATGAAAAGGTGACTATAACGTGATTACCATATATGACATTGCTGAAAAAGCTGGTGTTTCGGCTATGACCGTCTCGCGAGTGATTAACAATAACGGTCGAATCAGCGAAGCTACACGCAAACGCGTTCGTAAAGTGATGGAAGACCTCCAGTACATCCCCAATTCAATGGCTCGCAGTCTGGTGCTTCAGAAAACGAAAATTTTATCCCTACTGATCACAGATATTACCAATCCGTTCTATACAACGATTGCTCGCGGGGCTGAGGATGCAGCTAAGCGCGCTGGGTTTCGGCTGCTCTTTGGGAATAGTGACGAGGATTATCTCAAGGAAAAAGATTACGTGGATATGATTCTCTCGACGCGTGTAGACGGTGTACTTTTTGCACCAACGGGAGATCATTCTTTGGAAAATTTACAGCAGCTCCAAAAACATCAAATCCCCTTCGTTATTTTGGACAGGGAAGTCCCCGGAATAGACGCAGACCTTGTGCTCGGTGACAGCAAAGAAGGGGCGAGGAAGCTCGTCGAGCATCTGATAGATTTCGGACATCAACGCATCGCTATGATTAATGGTTCACAAGACGTATCTACAGCCCGGCTTCGACAAACGGGCTACCGAGAGGCTCATCTGATTAACGGATTGCCGATAGACGATTCATTGGTCATTCACGTGAATTATCGCGACTTCCATGATGAATCCGCCTTGGATTCGCTGCTCAGTCAGCCTTCTCCCCCTACGGCTATTTTTGCAGCGAACAATATGCTTGCCGTAGGCGTCATCCAATCCTTGAGACAGCGCGGCCTGCAGGTGCCAGGCGACATATCCGTTGTCTGCTTCGATGATTTCGGTTCAGCCGGTGCGATTAGTCCGTTTCTGACCGTCGCCTCACAGCCTGCCTATCAATTCGGCACGCTGGGCATGCAGCTTTTGATCGAACGCATTGAGGGTGATGTTGTTCCAGAAAACCGGAAAATTATTTTGCCATCTGAACTTATTATTAGAAGTTCTGCAAGTATGCTGAATCACTAAATTTGATAAACAGCAATTGTCTCAACTAGGAGGTCATCCTATGGATGCAAAAGTAAAGCAAGCACTAGAGATCACACTCCATAACTGGAGATCCATGGCAGGATCACAAATGGAAGAAGCAGAACCCCATGCCGATCAATTCCAGTCCTCTTTTTATCTGTTTATCGATGCTTTACGCGAATGGTTTCTTGGCCTAGATAAGCAGCCGCGTAATTTAGATGAATTTTTAAAGCTGACCATGATTCAAGAAATTGTTAACGTACTCCCAGCGCCGCTGTATTTGAATTTTGAAACAGAAGCCGAGCTCATCATTGAAAAGACGCTAAGAGAAGATGAAGATTCTTACGATTAATGGGATGAATCGAGGGGGGGACAGCCGCGAGTGTCCCTTCATGGATGCCCTCTCACGGCTTGATTGTGTGTCTACCGTCTACCAGGCAAAAGATGGTTCATCACCTTCTAAAAATTTTGCTGACATGTCCGATGTGCTTCCGTCGTAAGAACCATAGGCAAGCCTAATTACTGCTCAATTTCCTCAACGACTACTACCGATTGCTGCCTTCTACATTTCAATCTGTAAAGTTGTTTTCGTGCTTACAGAACAGCTCATCTGATCACGGCCGATTATAAACATGATTTTCGGCCTTACAGCTTCCTTTTACTGCCACCTTTCTCCACTTCATCATCTATAACGCTGTTTTCCGTGCTTACAGAGCCTCTCATCTGCTCTCAGACACTTATAAGCATGATTTTCGGCCTTACAGTTTCCTTTTACTGCCCCTTTTCTCCACTTCATCATCTGTAACGCTGTTTTCCGTACTTACAGAGCCTCTCATCTACTCTCAGACACATATAAGCATGATTTTCGGCCTTACAGCCATATCCAAATCATGGCGGGAAAGTTTCATCTAGATTATCTCCCCCTCTTTCATTCAGAAACAGAAATACGTGGTCACCACTCTTATACGGTTGCCCGCTAACACGCAGCCACACAAACGCCACGCCCTCTTAGGTCTCAAAACCGCAGCAAAAAAGCCCAATAGGCATTGGGCTCATCAGGCAAAACTGAAATTAGATCGTTTTATCCACGAAGACAACTTGATTTTGTTCAGCGAACTTCTTTAATCTGCCTGCGAGTGCTGCCACATCAAACCGTTGCAGTGTTTTAGAGTAAACCCATTTTGAACTTCCCTTCACTTCGATAACCACTTGTCCTGAAGAGTAAATGATTTCCTTAATGGAATCCGGATTCAAGATCAGCTCTTTAGCAAAGCCTCTCTTTGATAAGTTCGTCTTACTGACCTTTAGATAAGGACGACGAATGAAATAAATAAACAATCCAACTAACAAATAACTGCCGGTTGTATACCAGTACATGGTGTCTCCCGTTGTTTTCGTTAAGGTCACTAGCAAAAAGACAGCTATGAAAATAAAGAAGAGGGAAAGCAGGATGCTGCGCCCTTTAAAAACCTGCGCTCTATCAGGGTCAGATATAGGAGGAATCCCTTTTTTTGACCGATCTTTATTTATTTTCTTACTGTTTTACTGACCATTCTTTCCCACTTGCGTGACATCTCGTTCACTCCTATGTTTGTACTTGTTCCTCGACTTCATTTCATTAAACGTTGCAGCAAACCCTCGTACCACTTCCATGGCAGCAGCATTCTGATCCACAATCCTACCTTTACACCACGTCCTAATGCGTAACGAAGATTTGGTGACCTTTTTTCCACAACCTGTACAATCTTGTCCGCAACTTCTTGGGGATCCGGTGCCGAAGTCGCGGCTTTTCTGGAATAGCCAAGCATTTTGTTCAATTTGTTCCAGTAGGGGGAAGCCTCGGTGGTGTGAATAGCATCGAAACCTTTGCGCCATATGTCCGTCTTATAAGCGCCTGGCTCTACGAGAATGACACGGACGCCGAAAGGCTTCATCTCCAGTCGAAGCGATTCGCTGAATCCCTCGATCGCAAATTTCGATGTGCTGTATGGGCCATATCCTGGAAAAGCAGACAAGCCGCTGACGCTGCTTACATTGATGATGCAGCCCGATGCTTGCGCTCTCATATATGGCAGAACAGCCTTCGTTGCGGCAATGACACCGAATACATTTGTCTCCAACTGTGATCGCCATGCCTCCATCGGTACATCCTCCACATAGCCACCGACCGCGAAACCCGCATTGTTTATCAGAACATCTATTGTACCATATTTACGGATACTATGAGCAACAGCTTGTTCGATCGACTCATGCACGGTTACATCTACGGTTATTGTCTCAATCGCTGTTTTAACGCCTTCCCGTTCGGCTATCTCAAGCAAGTGCCCGCTATTGCTTAAATTACGCATGGTTGCAACGACTTGATACCCCTTTTTGGCCAAGGCTATGGACGTTAATAAACCAAAACCACTGGAAGCACCTGTCACCATGGCAACCGGCCTTTTAAAACCGTCCATCCCCATTCCCCTACTTTCTAACTCGTTTCCATTCATAATCCCATACAACGGGCTTCCTGTCGATATGAAAAAGAGGATAAGCCAGTTATCAAGGCTAGTGATAAACAAGAAAAAAATGGACCCTACAGCTCAATGCTGTAGAATCCACCTGTTAAGCATTATTTCTTCTGTACTTCATCAACTCGGGAAGAGCGATGCCAAACATCGTCACGATAACACCAAACCATTGCAAACCATTAACAGTCTCGTGCAGCACAATAAAAGACATAACGACCGCTGTCGGCAATTCAGCTGCACTGAGAATGGTTGCCATGCCTCCACCTACCCGCGGCACTCCAATGGCATAAAAAAGTGGAGGAATGACCACGCCAAAGAAAGCGAGTAAGAGCGCCCAAGGAAGCAGTGACTCGTGCAGCGCCCCATTGAATAAAAAGTAGGGAGGAAAGACGAGCATGACCAAAATAAGAGAGCCAGATTGCATAACTGCACTGCGTGTAATCGGAGCAATTTGGTTCGCCACTTTGCCGCTAAATGCAATAAATAAGGCGTAGGTAACGGCAGCAAGCAAGCCAAGCGTAACACCAATCCAAGATGTTGCTTCATGGGATCTGCCTAAATATCCGCTTGCCATGATAATTCCAGCGAATAAAATGACAAGCGATAGCAGTTTTTCTTTCCCTGGGCGCTTGCGTTCCGCTATGGCTTCAATCAATATGCCCATCCATGTAAACTGGAACAATAAAATAATGGCAAATGAAGCTGAGATATACTGTAAAGCCGCGTAATAGAGCATTCCTGTTAAACCTGAGGTCGTGCCCACAGCCATTAGCGATAATGCTTGCTTCGGCCGAACGCGGTATTGGTTCGGTTCTGCACTTTTTCTGGCGGATTTAGCGGTAACGAGGACCAATATCCACATCATCAGCACACCGAATACATTCTGACTGCCCACAACTTCGCCAACATGGAAGCCCGATTCATAGGCTTTCTTAACAAATGTAGATAACAAACCAAAGCTGCATGCACCGGCTAAGACGAATAAATAGTATTTCATTCTCCGTGTACAAGCAATACCCGATATGTTCGGGTGCCCACTTCGTGCCGCAACTGCTCTTTTTGGCCTTCACCGAATCCTATACGGTTCGGGCTATACTTTAATAAAGTTTGCATAGTAGTGTCTCCTTTGATGACTGAATTCTTTATGCATTATAGCATATCTCGCGAACATAGACACAAGCACCTCCACTCAAACATAAGCTAATCCGAGGTGATGCAGCTATGCCGAAATACCGCATTATTGTTGATCTTTCGCACTTTCAGCTGTATTTGTTGGATGTCAATCGCGTTATTCGTGGATTTCCGGTAGGTATTGGTAAAATGGTAACTAGGACGCCTACAGGAACCTATTTCATCATAAATAAACAAGCTAATCCAGGTGGTCCATACGGTGCCTTTTGGATGGGCTTAAGCAAACCCCACTATGGCATTCATGGAACGAACGATCCCTCATCGGTTGGTAAACAGACCTCGCACGGCTGCATACGCATGCATAATGAAGACGTCCTTGAGCTAGCAGCGCTAGTTCCCATTCATACGTATGTGACGATTCGAACTTAGTATTGTCCTTTCTCAGTTCTGTACTTACTTAGTTCCAACTCCGAACCTTTTCACCGCTTTGATGCGAGCCCGTTCTATTTCGGCCTCCCGATTACGGGGCTCAGCTTGGGTGACCAACGAATCCAGCAGCTCACGGGCTGCCTCAGACACCTCTTTGATGGCGCGTTGAAAGGCTTCCTCGTTCGCCTTCGATGGCTGATTAAAGCCTGTGAGCTTTCTCACGAACTGAAGAGAGGCTGCCTGAATCTCCTCATTGGTCGCAGGCGGATCAAAGTTATAGAGTGTTTTAATATTTCGGCACATGGCGTTCTCCTTCGGATACGTAGTATGTGATCCCATCTACAATTAAAAAAACCGTCTACCACACGAGCATTCATGTGCAGTACACGGTATTTACTTTTTTACTTACTTCGCAATAAGCCTAAAGTCATCGTAATGAAATCCTGGCGCAACCACGCAAGAGACGAAAACAGGCTCATTGCCAAGGGGCTTGGCCGATTGCCATACTTCGCTGGGACAAGTGCTTGCGGCTGCTGCCCATTCATCACATCGGGACCAAGAATAATTTCTTGTGTCGCCCCCGGTTGATCTCCTGAACCTCCGAGCGTAAGCAGCAGTGGACTGCCGGAATGCCAGAGCCATAGTTCATCGGATAAAACTGTGTGCCACTCTGAAAATTCACCCGGATGAAGGACAAAATAGATCGATGAAGCTGCATAACGCGAGCCTGAGTAAGCTTCACTTAGTATTTCCTTTGGGATTTCGAAGGATGCTTTCCAAAGCTCCTTGTACCACCCACCCTCACGATGCGGTTGTAAACCTAGTGCTTCAACAAGGGGTGATAATGTTTGTGTCGTCATCTGGTTTCTCTCTCCTATTACCTATTCTCTTTATCAATCCTATTCATTATACACTTAAATCTTATGCACTGGGAGTGAGAATGAAATACTGCAGCCTTGACCTAATCGGCTTTCCGCCCAAATCTGTCCGCCATGATATTGCACAATCTCTTTGGCTATGGCTAACCCAAGTCCGCTTCCCCCAGTGGTACTGCGAGACTTGGATACCTTGAAAAATCGTTCAAAGATGTGTGGGAGATCCTCTTCACCGATTCCAACACCTGTATCTGTAACCCGAATAATTAACTCGCTCGGCTCTCCCCTAATTTCTGCACGAACATCAATGAGTCCACCTCTTGCGGAGAATTTTATCGCATTGTACAAAATATTCGCATATACCTGCTCGATTCGATCAGGATCAACAGTAAGCAATAAATCCTCGCCTACCATTGGTGTCATATGGAGTGTATATTTAATTCCCGCATTCGCAGTGTCCAATTCATACTTAGCAAAAAGCTGTCGTACCATCGTACCGCACGCAGTCGGGACCAACTGAAAGTGAAATTGCTTCGTTTCCAGGCGACTTAACTGATAGAGATCGGTAATCAACCGCTGAATACCAACAATCCGCATATGCACAACGGACAAGTATTTTCGCTGCTCCTCCGGCTCTTGTATGACACCATCCAAAATCGCTTCCACATAGCCTTGAATCGATGTGAGCGGAGTTCCCAAATCATGGGAAATATTAGACAACAATTCTCTGCGAGACGTTTCCATTAAAGTAAGTTCATTCGTTCGCTCTCTAACCTTGGACTCTAAATCATTGTATAATCTGGCATTTTCAATCGAAATGGCCGCTTGTGCGGATATCAGTTTAATAATATCCAAACGATCCGACGTAAATGCGTTGCGAATCAAGTTATTTTCGAGAAAGAAAACGCCTACCAAATTACCTTGATGAAGAATGGGCTCACAGAAAATAGATTTGCTTTCGCTCTTCCGAACATAAGGATCATGCATGAATAAACCTTTGTTCGCTGCATCATCAAGCACTACACCTTCCTTCGTTCTCGCAACGAATTGAATGATCGCGACAGGCAGATCATCTCGTGTTTCAAAAGCAACCGAACTTACGGTACTGGAATCTTTACCTTCCAGTGATAGCATTTCAGCCTCAACAAAAAGACTATCCCGCTCTTTTAAGACCAGAATGCTTCTTTCTGCTCCGGAAGAAAAAGTTACGATTTCCATGAGCCGCTTAATAAGCTGCTCCAGATTGACTTCACTTGAAAGGGATCGGGAAGTATTCATAATTGTCATAAAATCAAGCGCCTGTAGAGAATAATCGCTAATTTTCGTTGTACCCCAGTCCTGGGATTCCTTAAGTGAGTTCAGATAGCTGGGGTAACGCAGCTTTAATTCATCGGCTTTTGCCTTAGCACCCCAGCTTAAATACCCATAATAAGCGTCTATGAAATAGGTTTTTGCAATTTTCTCTCGTCCGGCATCGCGGTACATTTTAGCCGCCAGCTCACAGGCTAACGCTTCATGTTGAATAAAACCTTGCTCGCGAGCTTGCCGAATCGAAGCTTCGTACTCTTGCTCCGCTTTTTGGAAATGATCTGTCACACGATTCCACTCTGCTCGCATCAATAAGCTGAGATGCAAGAAGTTTTCAGGACAATGCTTGGCCCATTTATCCATCTTTGCCTGCATCTTGGCGACTTGCTTGGCAAACATCTTCTGTGCATACATGTCCGCTTCTTTATACATCATGATGATCGATAGCGTGTAATAGAAATAATGCTCAGGGATATGAAATAATCCAAAAGAAACGGTTTGCATAGATTCCGAATCCTTACCTGTCTGCAACGCTTCCGCATATTGACCGAACAAGTAAAACAGCATCATTTTTTTGACCGAATACTCATGTAAAATGACCTGATTCGGATGAACCTCCAGCTTCTGTACGAACTGGTCTTCCTCTTCCGCATTCTCGCCTATTAATAACGGATTGCTTGAGTGCCCTTCTAAATTAAGAATAACCATGCGGAGCATTTCTAGCATAAGCAGGGTATCGTGATGATTCGTTTGCTCCAAAATCCGATAATGGTTATTAAGGTCTTCTTTTACTTCCGTCAGAGCTATTCCTTGGAAATCCTTTACAAGTACTTGATAGGTGAGCGCATAACCGGCGAAAACTAAATCCCCGTCCTCAATTCCGCTGCGAAACGAATTTTTGAGATGGTCTAAACATACGCTAAAAGGTTTTACCCAGCTGCTGACAAATAGTCCGAAGGAAAAATGGCTTTTGCTGCGAAATTGATGCGATTGAAATCTTTCATTCAGACGCTCGCCAAGCTGACCGTATAAATAACCCCTTTGATAGTCACCAAAGCCGGAACCGAGAATCAAACCGTAGGACCCATAAACATAAGCCATAATAGGTGTATTCCCGTATTTCAATGCGTGTTTGGTCATAATGAACATGAAGAGAACGAATAAGTTCGTATTCGTGAAATAAGCAGAGATAGCCACACTCATCATCAGATTCATTAACTTCGTGCGATATTCATTATCCATGATAGGCAGGTCGTACAGCTGTAAGGTGTTCCGACGCCCGATCATTACTTTTAATTTCATATATTCCAAGAAAATCTGTATGCTTGTTGGGTCTTTCGGAATACGAATGCCCTGTTCAGCCAGCGCCTTCAGCCCAACCTCTACACTTTTGTGCTGCTTCCCTACATTCGTATATAAAATGACCTGTAAATTATAAATTTCCAGCTTAATTTCGTCGGTTCGCGCATCAAGCAGCAATTGCTCATAAGACATTTCCGCTTCATCCGCCTGCCCATTCAAATAAAGCACCTCTGACTTCTCTAAACGAATGGTGAAGCTTATATCCTCCGGCTGAGCGCTTGCTAAGCAATTCGTTAAACTCAATGCTTTGTTATAATACTGTAAAGCCGATCGGTACGCGTTCGAAGACTTGGCTTTTCGACCCGCCGCAAGGTTAAACTCCAATAGCTGGATATATTCCTCCTGTTCCACCAAAAGCTCAGAACCGACATTCATATGATTCACGATATCGAATAATCGCTGCTCCACCTGACCCTCAGGCAGCTCCTTCAGCAGCTTCTTCGCTATATTCAAATGCATTTCGGCCAGCTGACTTTCCTCAATCGAGCCATAAACGGCTTCTTGAATCGAGTCATGAACGAACATGAATCGGATATCACGTGCAGCCGCATTCCCTTGGGTATCGTTAAAAAATTTATAGTCTGTGCCTACAGGAATCATCAAGCCCGTTTGAATAGAAATTTCCAGCTCCTGCAATCCCTCAGTAAAGGACTTTTGTGCTAGAATGGCTAACGCCTCCAGATCGAAGGAAGCGCCCAAACATGCAGCCAAGCGCATCAAATCCTGCGTTTTCGGAGGCATACGCTGCAGCTTTTCCGCTAATAGGAACATCAGATTATCTGTAATTCGGAGCTTCTGAATTTCAGTCATATTCCAGACCCAACGATTCTCCTCATAACTAAACATGAGTAGATTTTGCTCATATAGAGCCGTTAGAAATTGTTTGACGAAAAAAGGGTTGCCTCCGGTTTTTTGAAGAATCAATTGAGCCAGTTCCATAACCTGTTCTTTATCTGCTTTCAATGATTCCGCGACAAGCAGCTGTACATCTGCTATTTCAATCGCTTGAAGAACGATGCATTCGGCAACTAAGCGGCTCGGCAGCTTATCCAACAACTGCACATGAGTCGATGAGAGCCGATTAGCATCCATTTCGCTGCGATAAGAGCCGATGAACAGAAAATGCTTCATCTGTGAATCGTTTAACAGTATGTCAATGAACTGTAAAGAAGCCGCATCCGCCCATTGCAAATCATCCAGGAATAAAATGATGGGGCGGTCTTTGACCGAGAAAACCATAAAAAACTGCTGAAGCAAAAAGTGAAGCCGATTTTGCGTTTCTTGCGGAGGAAGCTGCTTCGCATTCGGCTGCTCACCGATCAGCAACTCCAGCTCAGGCACAAGATCCGTCAATACTTTGCCGCTTGTTCCAAGCACCTTGAGCAGACGCCCTCGATACTCTTCGATTTGCTGATCATTTTCCGTCAGCAGTTGTCGAACTAATTGCCGCAATGCCCTAAATATCGCATAGTAAGAAATATGCTGTTTGTTCGGTTCGAAACGTCCGGAGAAGAACCAACCGTTGTCCTTCATAATCGTCTTCATCGTCTCGGCGATCAGAAATGACTTGCCGTAACCGGACTCTCCTGTGACCCAGACAGCCTCCAGAGAGCCATGTACGGCTCTTTCATAAACATGCAGCAGCTTCTCAATCTCCTTGTCTCGTCCATACAATCCCTGTGGAATTTGAAACATGTCCGTCATATCGTAAAGACCCACAGTAAAAGGCTCTATGACGTCAGATGTATCATTCATCAATAGGCATTGTTCGAGATCTTGCGTAATGCCATATGTACTTTGATAGCGGTCTTCCGCATTTTTGGCAAGCAGTTTCATGACAATATCTGATAATGGTTTCGGGATGCCCATACGTAAGCTTTCAGGCGCTACAGGCGTCACCGCGAAGTGACAGTGAATCAGCTCAACCGGATCCTCCGTTTGAAAGGGAAGGCGACCTGTAAGCATCTCGTAGAACGTGACCCCTAAGGAATAATAGTCTGAACGGTAGTCAATTATCCGATTCATCCGTCCTGTTTGTTCTGGCGACATATAGCTGAGGGTTCCCTCAAGCATTAAGGGATCCAGCATCTCTTGACGCTCGCGTGTAAAGGAAGAGATGCTGAAATCCGCCAGCTTCATGATCTGTTTTTCAGGATTAATAATAATATTGCTCGGCTTGATATCTTTGTGGATCACATAACGTTGATGGATTTCCCCAACAATTTTGGTCAATTGAATGGCAGCTGTCAAGAATGCGCGTAAGGATTGTCGAAAGACAGGGAAATAAGCCGAGAGCGTTTCGCCGTCAAAATCTTCGAGGACAAGCGCTACGCCATTTTGGTGTTTAAACAGTGCGAGGGGCTTTACAATACCTGATATGTCTAATAATTTACCAATTTCATACTCGCGCTTCAATCTGGCTATATCCGCCGGGATTGGAAAGTCAGAACGGAGTGTTTTGACTATCACTTTCTCCAAGGTCTGACGATGAGCAGCGCGATAGAGCACCGTTCTGTCGCCTTGATAAATTTGCCTGATCAGCTCGTATTCTGGAATAATGAACATGAAAATCCTCCCAAGGATAAACACTTCGTCGTAACGTGCAGCAAAATCCTCTTTTTATAAAAACTTGCCATCCCAAGGAAGATTTTTTGCAAAGCGTCGCTCATCGTGATGCCGATAACCCGCCAGCCAATCAAACTTTCCAAGTTCGAATGTGTACATGTCCCAAATTTTACACGGTTCTTCTTTCGAACCATCCTGTTTCAGTATAGCATTAACCGCGCGCCGCGCCGCTTCATTTGCTCCTTCCATCGTCGCTAAGTTCGTATTGGTTCGAACATAGTCCGATGCAAGGAACAGATTAGGAATTGCTGTGAATGCTTCCGGCCTTTTTTCCCAAGTTCCTACCCGATTAATGAGTAAAGGCTCCATATTCGTATTGGCATGCTCCGGATTATCGAAATGGATATCGGTATCCAGAAACCAAGAATGTAAAACATCATCCTCAAGAATGACTTCACCGTCCACATTCAAGCTCAGCTTCATTTGTGCCCACACTTCAGCCCTAATTTCTTCGGCGGTGCAATACATAGCAGCTTTGCCGAATATAATACCAGGTGATTCCCAATCCGATATATCGACAGACAATACGCCTTTTACCCTTCCATCCCCATATTCACTAAGATTAACATCAGGCCAGAACTGTTTCTGCGAAACTGACGTCAGTGACCACGGAGCATCCAGATAAATGACATGACCATGGGTAATGGGAACATCTTCCTTCAAATAATATTGAATACCATTCATCCATGCGACGGAATCGACCAGACTTTGCACGCCGGCTAGTGAAGGATCTGCTTGCAGCATGGCATCAGTAACGAACTTACCCATCACTTCAACCGGAAATGCAGCTATGTAATAATCGGCTTCCACATCAAAGGTGCGACCTTCTTCCGTTATTTTCGCACCGCGAATAAGACCATCTACGCAGTCGATACTCTCGACTTTCGCTCCCAAATGGTAGTCAACCCCTTTGTCCTGCAAAAAACTCAGCCATGGGTAGATCCACTTCTCATTCGTCGGTCCGTTCAGAAGACGAACGAAACTGGTCCCTGGTGTTGTAATATCCATTGTCATCTGCACAGCGACTGGGCCAACCGTTTGTGTGTTAGCAATTTTGGATTGGCAGGCAACGAGCGTTTTGGTGAACCCGGCAAATATTTTTTGAAATGCAACCGATTGTTGGTCAGCTTCAATGAAATTCCACCAATCGATCAGGTTGTATTCCTCCTGAATACGCTGCTCACAGCTTGTCATAACTTGCCACAGCTTTCTCGCATATTGTTCAAGGTCCTCAAGGCTCAAACCGAGTCGGCTATCGAAAATATCTTTAATGACAACTAGAAGACTCTCTAGATTAAATTCAATTTTTGCAAGCAAGGGCAATAACGGTGCTGTGTATGTAGCAATATCTAACCTCGTTACTTCCGTCAAATTATTATACACGGTTCCATTCTCGTAAGGTATCCGTTTCAGCGTATCAATCACATGACGATAGAAGCGGGGAAACAACCGAAAACCATGCTCGCCGGGAAGATCCTTCCGGCCACCCGTTCCACTTCCCACAAACGGCATGCTTCTTGCTTTCCCACCGGGAATTCCTTTGAATTCGTAAACGGCAACTTCATAGCCTCTTACAATTAATTCGTGAGCGGCGCTTAAGCCAGCGACGCCTCCGCCCAAAATAACGACTTTTTTCATTGTTTTTCCCCCTTCAAATGGTTCAAATGGTATGACTTCCCTATCAAACTATCATAGCATTTGGGCCATTTGAATCATAGACTTTTCATTTTTCACCCTTTAAATTCCTATGTGTGTACGAATCATATATAATAGAGTTAATTCCTTGGAATTTGATGCTTTCAGGAGAGGTTGGAACTACGATGCATAATAAAATAGGAACAAGATATATGCCCAAATCACCGATCGTCTCCTTCCAGCATGGAACTATGCAATACGGAGAAGATGTTTTTTTAACGCGCACGGTTATTCTTTATACAAAAAACCTTACGGACGGTGAATCAGGTGAGGACTACATCCGAACTTTAAGTCACAAAGCAGCCTTCAATCATGAATCTTTTCATCATATACTTGATACTTCCTTCGATGAGCATGCCGTTACAATCATTTTGCAATCCAAGCCAGGCAAGCTATTTTCGCAAGAACTTCATAATCAGGTTTGGACGTATGATCGTGTCATTCCTATGATTGCCGATCTCGGCGTTTCTCTGTTAGACGGCATGGAAGAATTGATTACGGGCTTTTCAGTAGCCACTGACAATCTCTGGTTGGACGACAACGGGCGGCTCTCCATTATTAATTATTGGGAAGAAGGCGATCAGCAGGTCCAAGGATCTGTAGGATTATGCCGGTTAATGATTCAGCTTTTCACCGGCACCAGCGTGATTCCCGGCCCATTTGAAGTGATGCACACTCACTTGGAACGCATGACCATTCCATCTGCTACGCAGCAGCAAAAAGAAGCTCTAATCAAATTGATTAAGCTTATGTGTCAAGGTCAAGCATCGATTTCTTCGTTCATCTTCGGGTTGCGAAGCCTGCCTTCTGCATCTGCTTCTGCATCTGCTTCTACTGCTCCACGACGAGAAGAAGCCATCCTATTGCTTGATGAAAATGAAACAGAGGATGAATCACCCGTACAACGTCCTTTTACAAAAATAGGGATAGGCGCTGGAGCCGTAGTTGTCGTCGCGCTTGGGGTCTGGATGATCTGGCCTTCTTCCAAAGCTGAACATAAAGCTACGGTTATCCCTTCCGCGACAGCAAAACCCGTTGCTGCAACGACGCCCTCCAGTGTGCCAACCAGCAAGGCAACGCCAAGTGCAACAACTGCGGACAAACTCGTGGAGCTCGCGATACCTGATCTTACAGGTTTAACACAAGAAGAAGCAGAAAAAAAAGCCCTTTCGATGGGGCTTCATTACAAGTTTATTATTGAAGCTGCCGAACAGCCTAGCGGCATTGTCATTAAACAATCGCCAGAAGCGGGAACCAAAGGCTTCACAGGTGACAACGTTACTTTTTGGGTAAGCAAAGGCACACCCTAACACTTTCTTTGAACTACTCGGACTCCGGGTTCAAGTAACGCTTATCTTTCAAAAACAGCTTCCAAAACCAGATAAACACAGGGATTAGAACCGCACTGCTAACGATATATCCGATGAGCAAAGAACGGAACATCGCATGATTCGTAAAGCCTTGTTCGACCGTAAGATACGGATACAGCATATAGGGCAGATGCGAAGCCCCATAGGCATAACTTGCGAGCGCATATTGTAAAATGACGGCTACCATGGCTATACGCGGGTAGCCGACTTTGTCATGCTTACCGGGAATCCACATGGCGATATACCCGATAATAAAAGAAACTGCAGATAGTGTAAACCAAAGCCATTGTTGTTTGAAATTTGCCACGATCCACTGCGCCTCCGGTGTCATAGCTACAGTCGTTAAAACGGCCATAACCAAGGTTAGTGGACCCAGAATAATGACCATCTGCCGGTAAATGCGATAGGTCATTTCGTCCTGCGCTTCTCTCGCGTAATCGGCCAGAAACAGCGCAGATAAGAACAGCTCTGTCGCTAAGCCGAATCCGAGATGAGCGTATTCCGTTGGGGATTGCAGCAATTTACCAAATGCTAGTACTGGCGTCCCCGCCTCCATGGTTACGAATCCCCCCAAGGTTATAGGGAGAACACTGACCAGTAAAGCCGGAATAAGCAAGCCTGTAATGCCGGACACAATGCTTAGCATGCGGCTGAAGCGATGAACCGAATAAGCATATACCATGAACGTGCTCCGAATGGTTAAAAGGACTAGAGCCAAGCATACCGGCAGAACGAGCAGCGTACCCAGTGTAAAGGTGGCCTTCGGAAAAAATCCAACCAAAGCGACAACGAGCAGTACAAGAAAAACATTCGTCACCTTCCAGGTTGGCGAAAGAAAGCGATTCGCGATATCTCCCGCTTTGGTGTTCATTCCTTTGCCGAATACGAGTGCCCAATATCCAGAACCGAAGTCAATGGAGCCTAAAATGGAGTAAACAAAAATAAACATCCATAGGATCGTAATCGCTAACGTCACATCTGACATTACACACTCACATCTCCTTTCTGGCTAAGTCAGGAACAACTGGATGTCGCTTGAAGTAGAACCACATCACAAGCGTGGTAATCACCAGAAGCATAGCGTAGATAGATAGAAACAAAACAAACAAAACGCCCAATCCTTGCGCTTTCGTAGCTGCCTCGGCTGTTCGCTGTACATGATAGATGGTCCATGGTTGTCTTCCCGTGCAGCTGAATACCCAACCTGTTTCAATACCAATCATGGAAAGAGGTCCGGACGCTACCATTAATGCAAGCAGCCAGCGCGGATAGCCCCGTTTAAGCAGAACCCGATAGATAAGTGATCCGAAGGCCAAGACAATAAGTAATAGACCAATTCCTACCATAGCATTGAACAAGGTGTGAATGAATAATGGCGGCCATTCATCCCGTGGGAACTCATTCAGCCCACGAACAACACCATCAAAATGGTTGGTGGCTAAAAAGCTGAGTGCCCAAGGAATTTCGATCGCTCCATGAAGACTCTGCGAAGCTTCATCCACGCTGCCCCCTATGGCTAGCGGCGCGAAGGCTCTCGTTTCAAATAGCCCCTCTGCAGCTGCAAGCTTTTCAGGCTGGTAATGGTGCAGCATTTGCGCAGTCGCGTGCCCGCCTGCAGCGGTAACGACCGACATGATTCCTCCCAGTAAAATAGCTAGGAATAAGCTTTTGCCGTGATAGCTTCGTTCTTGATCGCTTTTCCCTCTCTGCAGCAGCTTGAAAGCTGCAACCGATACAACTGCGAAGGCCCCTGTCATATAGGCCGAACTAAGCACATGGAACGAGGTGATAAAAAAACTGGGATTCATCACCGCATCCCAAGGATGCACGTCGGTGATTTCTCCATTAACCAACTTGAAACCCCGCGGCGTATTCATCCATGCGTGGACATTCGTAATGAGCACGGCCGAAGCAGATGCCCCCAAAGCGACAAAGCTTACACTGACGATACGCATCCACGGTTTCAGCCGATCTGCGGCGTACACATAGATGGACATGAAAAGCGCCTCCAAAAAAAACGCCCATATTTCAACCTGAAACGGTAAAGCTATGACTTCCCCTACATATTGCATAAATCCGGGCCATAGCAGTGCCAGCATAACGCCAACAATCGTTCCTGAAGGAATCGCTACGCCAAGCAAGATGGCAAAGCCGCGCGTCCAGCGTTTTGCCATGACGGCATAGTCCGTATCTTTCGTCACTTGAAACAAAACTTCGGCAAGGATAACAAGAATCGGAATCCCTACACCCAATGTTGAAAATATTATGTGAAAAGCCATTGATGAGCCAAATAAAGAGCGGGCAAGCATAACTGTTTCCATCATCATCCACCTTTTTCCCATTTTATCCCTTATAGGTTGTGGGAAAAGCTTCCTCATTATGCATATCCATAAAAATAACCCAAATGTCCCCCCAATAAAATGGGAAGCCGTTTAGGTCATTTTGCCTAATCTCCACAACTTGTTGTATGATACAAGGATTGTTGATGAAAAGTTTTCGCAAACTCGTGCCTTCAGTCGTGAGTTAGAAAACTTCGGATAGGGCGTGGCTTATGCCACGTTAACTATCCGACACATGTTTAGGTAACTATTACAACAATCCTTTTAGTGTCAAGGTTTCTATAGGAAAATAACACTGACATATGCTATTCTGTAGTCAGAGGTGATTTTATGTCAGAAATTAAGCATGGTCGTGGTTACGTCTATGCCATTCAGTACCACATCGTATGGTGTGTAAAGTACCGACACCAGATTCTTGTAGAAGAATTAGACGTAAGACTAAAAGAAATTCTTATTCAGATTGCATCCGATAACAACTTCACTATATCTGAAATTGAAAGCGACTCCGATCACATCCATCTCTTAGTGGATTGTACACCACAGCATTCAATACCTAGTATGATTAAAGCATTAAAAGGTGTTTCCGCCAGACTTTTGTTTAAAGAGTTTCCTAAGATTAAAAAGAAATTGTGGGGAGGAAA
>NZ_VRTT01000076.1 GCF_008017805.1 Paenibacillus sp. N3.4
GAATTCGCACGGATTATGGACCCAACTCAAACGGGAGCGGAGAAAACATGTAGATTCGCATGAATGTAATCACGCGAATCGATGCGGAGAAAAAAAGATGTACAATTGCAGTAATTTTTATCATTTTCTTCACAATCCTTGCTTTGGAATAAATCCTTTCCATTGCAACGAAAACCATTAGTTCAATATATATAGAATAATCAATTGAGTAGTAACAGAAGCAGAATGAAACAGTACCAGCACAATATAATCGTATACCAAGAGTCTATGTAACATCTCGCCTTCAGCCATAAAACATCGCAACTGACTTAGGTTGATTCAGCCTTAAAAAGGATCAGCCTAGAGAATGAAACCATATTTCGTAAGTGTCCTGACAAAAAGGGCAGCAGTATAAAATTTATTAGGCTATTTGTAAGCCTTTCTTAAGATTCATACGTTATGATTAGAGAATAGCTAATAAACGTGAATTCGACAAAGGAAGTGGCGATTTGGATTCTAAAAGAGGCTGGTTGAAGCAATCCTTTGGTAAGCGATTAAATTCCATTCATAGCTGGAATGCTTGGATTCTGCTGCTGCTGACTATCACTGGTATTTTCCTTAGTATAGGGGCCATTCGCGGGGATTTGGGCAGCTTTCGCGTAACACTTAAACAACTGCATATTTATCTGGGTGTTGCTTCCATTCTATTGATTGTGCTCTACGCGCCAATGATTCGCAAACATTGGCGCCAGATCCGGACGCGCGGCAATCAACGCGCGAACTTGGTGTTCGTTTTGGCGCTGCTGATCGGCTGGGCCGGATCAGGAATCATCCTGTGGCAGTTCCGACATCTGCCGCCGGCCTTAAACAATTCGGCACTCTTCGTGCATGATCTGCTTACTTGGATCGGAGTGCCGTATGCCCTGTACCACGCCATCTCGCGCAGCCGATGGCTTAAGCGCCAACAGCGGCTTGATCAAGCCGCTGCTACAGCAGCAAGACCGCCGGCTAAGCAGGCGGTCCACGTCCCAGCCGCCGCTCAGCCGGCGGCGAGCGAGCCCCAGCACGTGGCGGCGCAAGACGCCACGGCCGAACGGACAGCAGCGCAGGCGGTTATCGCCGCGCTGAAAGAATCACCGATCACACGCGCTTCGTTCCTGCGGCTAGCCGCAGGGCTCGTGCTCGTGATCGCGGTCGGTCCCGCCTTTTATCGTTGGATAAAAGGCGCCTTCGACACCGGCGGCTCGACAACCGCCGAATATGTTGCAACCGATGGCAATCGGATGCTCCCGGCGCCTGCGCCGCTGCCTGAATCCTCTGCTGTAGTGGGCGGAGGAGCACAAGGGAATTTCCGTGTATATACCGTCACAGAAATTCCTGCTTTTTCCTCTGATACATGGCAATTCGCCATATCGGGTCTCGTCGATAAACCGAGTGCCTGGAACTGGGAACAATTTCTGACGTTGAAGCGTACAGTTCAAGTGAGCGATTTTCATTGCGTAACGGGCTGGTCCGTATACAAATGCACGTGGGAAGGTATTCCCTTGAAGCAATTGCTTGCTGCTGCCGGCGTTCAATCAAAGGCAAAATTCGTGAAATTTTATTCCGGAGATAAAGTGTACACGGATGCCTTGTCCCTGAGTCAAGCGAACGGGGATGATATTATGGTAGCTGTCCTTATGGATGGTAAACCCATTCCGCAGAAATTGGGCGGTCCGGTTCGTCTTATCGTGCCTCAGATGTACGCCTACAAATCTGTCAAATGGCTGCAAGGCATCGAACTTATTGAGAAAGAGCATATGGGTTATTGGGAAGTAAGAGGCTATGATAACGATGCTTGGGTGGAAGGGCCTAAGTCACGAGCTTCTTTGTAGAAACAAAAGAGGCCATGCCTGACTTTCGAAGTGGTTTTTGGTATAGTAAATGCTAAGAAACCTCCTTGGAAATGAGGGCATGACAATGGAAATTGTATCGGTTAATGTGGGATTACCCAAAACGATTGTTCATCATGGAAAAGAGCTGGTTACGGGGATATATAAATCTCCGGTCAGCTCATCTTTGTATATGTCCAAAATACAATTGGACGGAGACGGTCAAGCAGACTTAACTGTTCATGGCGGCGTAGATAAAGCACTCTGTGTATATCCGCGCGAGCATTATGCTTTTTGGGAGAACATGCTGGGTCGTGAGCTTGAATTAGGAACGTTCGGTGAAAATTTAACCGTAACCGGACTTCTCGAAGAAGATGTCTGCATCGGAGACACATTCGCCATTGGTGAGGTGATCGTACAAGTATCACAGCCTCGTCAACCGTGTCATAAAATCGCCAAACGACTCGATCTTCAGGATGCCGCTGTACAAGTACAGGATATGGGTTATACAGGCTTTTATTTTAGAGTGCTTCAAGAAGGGATTATTCCGTTGCAGCCTACGTTGAAATTGATTGCCAAACATGAAGCGGGAATTACAATAGCATTTGCCAACCGCATTAAATATCATGACAAAATGAATGTAGAAGGCTTGCGACAAATAGCTAATTTAGATGTTTTATCTGCTAGCTGGCGAGCTTCATTCGGGAAACGAATTGCTGAATTACAAGCATGATGACGGGTGTGATATTAGCGGGGGGACAGAATCGCCGCATGGGAGGAAAGCTAAAGGCGCTGCTGCCTATTGAGGGAGAAGCGCTTTTGCTTCGGCAATTAAAAGAAATGTCTCCGCTTTGCACGCAGGTTCTTGTTGTGACGAATACCCCGGATGTGTTTTCGCCGCTTCTTGCTGCTGTTTCCTCTACGATGAATGTGCAATGTGTCCCTGACCGGTATGTACAGAAGGGTCCCTTGAGCGGTCTTCATGCGGGTTGTTTAGATGCAACGGAGTCCTTGCTGTGGGTGGTTGGCTGTGATATGCCCTTCCTATCTGCGGATGCTGCGAAAGCGATGGGGAAGCTGTGTCAGGATGAGAATAAGGATGCTGTGATTCCTGTAATCAATGGCCGCATCCATCCGCTGCACGGTGTTTATGCCCAATCGGTTGGTCAGAGAGCGGAAGCTTTGCTAGCCAAGGAACAATATAGGCTGATGGGGTTGTTAAATCATTTGGAGTGGGTAGCGGTTGAGAATGATTTTTTCAATAAACGACAAATTTCCACGCTGTTTACGACGAATATAAACTCACCTGAACAATACGACAGCATTCGATAGCATTCTAGGCAGCGTGCCACAAGTGTTCAATGATTTTATCTAATTGACAATTGCGGCCCGCTTTCCATGAAGTGTCGCTTGGCAACCTAGGATTTCGATAGTGAATATGGCATAATGGACGTAGAGAGAAGGTGAACGACTATGCAGAAATTGCTCGTGGATCGATTTGGACGGATGCATGATTACTTGCGAATCTCTGTAACAGATCGTTGTAATCTGCGTTGTGTATATTGCATGCCCGAAGAGGGGATGGAGTTCGAACCGGATGACAAGCTTTTAACCTTTGAGGAAATAACGAATGTTGTTCGGATACTCGCTAGACTTGGTGTTCGCAAATTAAGATTGACCGGGGGCGAGCCTCTTGTTCGCAAAAATTTGGAGCAGCTTATTGGTATGCTCGCCCAAATCCCGGGTATTGAAGATATTGCCTTAACAACAAATGGGATCTATTTTGCATCGCGGGCGGAGAAGCTTCGTGTGGCAGGGTTAACCCGTGTCAATATAAGTTTGGATTCTTTGAAAGCAGATCGTTTTTCTTTTATTACAAGAGGCGGCGATATTCGTCGCGTTCTGGAAAGTATTGAGGCAGCCTACCGGGCAGGCATCACACCTATCAAGCTGAACGTGGTTCTCATGAAAGGCATTAATGATGACGAAATTGAAGATTTTCTCCAAATGACGATAGATCGGCCAATCCAGGTTCGCTTCATTGAGTATATGCCGATTGGTCATCAGGATGAGGATTGGAAAAATCGTTACTTATCCCTAACGACAGTTCTGGATCGTTGTAAGGCGAAGGGTTGGAATGCGACAGCATCCGAAGCTGTTTACGGAAATGGGCCCGCTCAGAACTTTCGAATCGATGGCGCGTTAGGTTCATTTGGCCTTATACATCCAATCAGTGATCACTTCTGCGAGACTTGCAATCGGCTGCGGATTACGTCTGATGGCAATGTGAAGCCTTGTTTATATTGGTCTGACGAATTTAATGTGCGGAAATATATCGGTGATGATGCCGCGGTGGAAGATTTGTTCTTTCGCGCTTTAGACATCAAACCACAAAATCATGAGATGGCCCAGGCACTGATGAATGAAGAGCAGTCGCATACCCCGACACTTCGCCGGATGTCCCAGATTGGCGGTTAACCACAGGAGGAACAGAGGCAAGTGAAAAGCGAAACAAAGCTGAAATTTGGACGAAAAGTCGTTTCTGTCGAAGAGGCTCGAAACTTGCTTTATAGCTATGCAGAGCAGCTAGACACGGAAGCTGTTCCGTTGTTTTCAGCTTTTGGAAGAAGACTGGCGGTCCCTATCTATGCAGATCATCCCGTCCCTCATTTCCGAAGATCTGGGGTTGATGGATATGCAGTTCGTTCGGAAGACATTAAGCACGCGTCTGCTGATCAACCCATACGATTAAATGTCATCGAAATGATCCCAAGCGGCACCGTTCCTCAGCATACCGTTTATGCAGGAACGGCGTCGCGTATTATGACAGGAGCTCCGGTGCCGGATGGTGCAGATGTCGTTGTCATGCTCGAGATGACAGACTCCTTCCAAGATAAAGAGCTGTATTCTTCATGGGTAAGCATCAAAAAAAATATTCCCGAAGGAAGCAATATAACCCCTATCGCCGGTGAAATCGGCTTAGGGGATTTGTTGCTTGCCCCGGGTACCCGGATTGGCGCGGGTGAAGCGGCACTTTTAGCTGCATTTGGATATGCAGAAATTTCGCTATATCGGAAGCCTAAAGTTGCTATCTTCGCAACCGGTTCTGAGCTTTTGCAAGTGGAAGAACGACTGCAGCCTGGACGAATTCGCAACAGCAATAGCTATATGCTTGCTGCACAAGTTGAAGCCGCGGGCGGCATACCTGTTCTAATGCCGATACTTTCAGACGATGCGTCACAGGTACGTTCAGCGATAGAGGAAGCTTTCCATCATGCCGATTTGGTTCTTACCACTGGTGGTGTTTCTGTGGGGGACTATGATGTGCTTGTGGATGTGTTCGAGCAATTCAACGGTCATCTGCTTTTCAATAAAGTCGCCATGCGGCCAGGTACGCCAACAAGTGCAGCATGGTGGAGAAATAAGCTGCTGCTGGCCTTGTCGGGAAATCCGGGTGCCGCTTTTGTTGGTTTTGAATTATTCGCCAAACCCCTAATACAAAAAATGTTAGGAAGCCTAACGCCCGAACCAAAAGCGATTAGCGCCTATTTGGATGTTGATTACAACAAGAGTTCCGCTTATCCACGCTATATCCGAGGTACGACTCTCGTACAGAACGGCTCCCTATGGGTAAAGCCTGCTGGCATAGATAAATCGAGTATAATGATATCGATTAAAGATGCGGATTGCTTAATTTATCTGCCTGCTGGCGGTCAGGGATTCGAGAGAGGCAGTCTTGTGATTGTATACCCAATACCTAATCTAAGATCACAGTCGCAGATTTTTTAACGACGGTTTTGAAGGTAGCGAAGGAGACTTTGGAAAGGGGATCCTTCATGAATGGTACGTATACCGATCAAGAAGTAATGCAGAGAATCGTCGATAAAGATGCCGATGCTCTTAAATTTCTATATGAGAAGTATGAGAAGCCGATATATGCATTCGCATACGTATTGTCCATGATGCGATGATGGCTGAAGAGGTTGTGTAAGAATTGTTCATGCGTATATGGAAAGCTGCAGAACGGTATGATGCTGTGCAAGGTAAAATTAACAAGCTGGATGTTTACTTTGACGCGTAATATTGCTATAGATTTATAGCGTAAAAACAAAATCGAATAGCTGGACAAACCGCGGAAGCCGAGCAGTTGAATCGAATTGCCGATATTGGTAAAGTACGGAAGATGTTGTTGAAGAGGGTTGGATGGGTGAGAAAATCCGAGATGCGCTTCATGGTCTGAACCCAGATCAAAAGATTCTGAAAATCACGCCATACCGCTCGGTACTGTCAAAAACAGGGTGCGGCTTGCGCTGAAGCAATTAAAGGAACGGCTTGCAGGTGTGGGAAGGGAGGAGCTTCAAGGATGAATAAGCCGGCAAATGGATGTGAGAATTTAGAGATGTATGCAGTAGATGGGTTAGATCCGGAAGAGAGAGCGGAATTTGAACGACATGTACAAGAATGTGCAGCATGCGCAGCGGAGCTGGCCGAGCTTATGGAACTTCTTGATCTCCTGCCGATAGCTGCTGACCCTGTGCAAATTCCAGAGGGAATGAAGGATCGCATACTAGGGAATATTTTGAACGTGGAAGCCGTAAAGACGGATGTTTCACCGTTCGAACAAACAACATTTGAGCTTCCGAAGGATATGGCAAAATCAATACCGGTTCAAGTGCCTATTAGGATACCTATCACTTCAAGATCAAATGAAGCAAGTTCTGACTACGTGTCTGGAAGTAGACGAGGGGCAGCTAAAACTAGCCGGCTAAAGCCTTGGATTTATGGGGGGCTGTCGGCCGCGGTACTTATACTTGGTGTGTACAGCTACAATTTGCGCCAAGACATCAGTGATTTGAAATCACGCATGGCCTTGCTGGATCGACCTTCAGAAGGTGCGCAAGTCAATAAAGTTGTGACTCTGAATGGAGCGGTAAAAGATATCGTAGCAAAAGGTCTTGCGACCATTGTAGTTGATGCCAAAGGGACGCATCTCCTTGTTCAAGCTGAGAAGCTTCCAGAGCTTAAAAATAATGAGGCTTATCAAGTGTGGCTGATTAAGGGCAAAGAAACCCCTGTCAATGCGGGGACATTCATGACACATGATGGTACAGGTGGACTGTATTACACATTTAATCCGAATAGTTATGACACCATCGCGATTACACTTGAGCCAGATGCTCATGGTGATAAGCCAAGAGGAACGCCGGTTCTAGCCGCTAATTTAATAAAAAGTTAAGTTAATTGTCAATTATGAGGAGACCTTGCGATGGGTGAAATAAGAACATTACGACAGGAGGAGCTCCTCGAGAGCTTCTCACTTTCTGAGTTTGCTTTTCAGTACGAGCTTACGGAAGAAGAAAAGGCAGAACGGATGGGGTGGACGGATCCCAATCAAGTATGGGGTTATTTCGTGGACGGCCATTTAGCTGCGAAACTGACGATTCTTTCCTTACAAACATGGGTAAATGGCAAAAGCTTCGCGATGGGCGGAATAGCTGGAGTAGCGACTTGGCCTGAATATCGGCGCAATGGCATGGTTGGACAGCTTTTGGTTAAAGCACTCCAGGTGATGAAAGAACAAGGTCAGTCGATCTCATTCCTAGCCCCGTTTAAGTTTGAATTTTATCGCAAATATGGTTGGGAAGCGTATATTGATTATTTAAAATATGAGATTCCCTTGGATAAGCTCCCCAAGTTCCAAGCTACGGAAGGCAGCTCCATCTTGCGTATCGCGAGAGATTGGGAGATCCTGAATCCAGTCTATTCCGCGTATGCAGAGCCATACAACGGGATGCTGCAGCGCGATGCGTCGTGGTGGACTAACCGGTTTTTCAAAAATAAAAAGGGAACCGTAGCCCTCTATTTGAATGCTCAGGGAGAACATCGAGGCTACGTATTTTACCAAGCCAAAGATAAGACAGCCACGATTCACGAAATGGTATTCCTAGATGAGGAAGCCAGACGCGGATTGTGGAAATTCATCGCTGACCATGATTCCATGATAACGAAGGTTGAAGTAAACGCACCTGTTGATGATCAGCTTCCGTTTCTCGTGCATGATCCTAGGTTTAAGCAAGAGAAAATCACCTACTTCTCAGCAAGGATTGTAGATGTAGAAGCATTTCTGACGCAATATGTATATGAAGCGCGTGAGCATGCGCCCTCTATCTTTTGCACGTTAGCGATTCACATGCGGAGTGGAATAATGGCATCTATCGTCTTGCCTTTAGTGAAGGTGGGATAGCGGCTCAGGTGACGAAGTTGACGGATGATAACAAGCCGAGCGATGATAAAATCCTCCACTGCAGCATTCAATCTTTGACAGCTCTGTTAATGGGTTATCAGACACCCAGTTTCATGGCCCGAATTGAACGTCTGAATGGGCATTCTTCACTGGTGAAGCAGCTGGAGGCATCGATTCCGAAGCGAGTCACGTACTTGGCTGATTTCTTTTAAAAACAGAAAAAGACGGCTTCTGGTAGCTCAACCAGTGTGTCGTCTTTTTTGTGAGATGATGCTCGAATTGACCTAATGTTTGAAGAATTTGTTGCTGCCATTCCTTATCTCCAAGTGCTAGAGCATAATTATATAGATCAAGATGATCGTTAATCCAGGTTTGGGAAATGGGATGTGTGTATGTAATCATCTTGAACAGCTCCTTTTTAGATCGTTTATACCTAGTATTATACTCGGAATTGTATGAAAAGCAAGCGCTAAAAATAAAAAAGCTGCCCACTGAGAAAAATATCTCATGCAGAGCAGCTTTGTTGGTATGGACAGTTATTTGGATAAACGATAAACTTTGATGTTTTGAATGCCAAACGCTTTTAAAGCTTGTTTGGAGCCGGGAATGAAAATATCCAAATGGTTCCCTTTAACCGACCCACCTATATCTGTCGCATAAGCGTACATGCCTCCAGCTGGCAAACCATTGAAATTGTAACCTTCAATATACAGCTTAGTTCCGAGCGGGATAACGGATGGATCAACTGCAACCGTGCCAACTGCAAGGGGATTGCCCATGTAATCAATAGCAGCATACCCACCATTTTCACTGGGATCAGCGGAGTAGGCCGTAGACTGGAACAATTCATAGTCAGGAGCATGATAATTGCCGTCTTTGCTTAAGATGGCCAGACGACTAGCAGCGTCCCACTGGACAGGGATATCAGCAGCCTCAGACAGAAAGCGCAAAGGGACATATACACGGCCTTCTTGATATTCAGCATGTGTGTCCATTTCCACATTCACATTATCAATCTGTACTTCTTTTTGTCCGGATGTTAAGGAGATCGTGTGTTTATTATTGTTTAAGGTAACCTTGACCTGATCCCCGTCTTTTTGCCACTGGAGCGTGTAGCCAAGTTTCTCCGTTACGAAACGGATAGGAACTTGTGTTGAATGATTGTTATCCAGGAAAGGCTGAGCATCGGGAAAATGAATCAATTCATCATTGACTTGAACTTTCACATTCATTTCTGCAGCATGTGCTGAAAATGGCGAAACAAAGCTTCCTGCCATGACTGCGATAGACACAGCAAGGCAAGTTAACCCTTTAGAAAACATATGCAATTGGTGATCCTCCTTCATTGAGCCTTCGAGGTTAGTTGACGGGTTCGGGAAGAAGGTTCTCCCTAGTCTGCTTTCATTAAAAAGCAAATATTCACCCCATGTAAATCGTCCCCCGTACCGGCGCTTTGTCTGTGCACCGGATTCGGCTTTAAATAGCTTATCATTGATGCGCCAACCATCACAACGACCAAAATGTGGTAAGGTCTTAGAGGCTACTGGACTTAGGTCTAGGTATAAATACAGTCGCGGGTCCGTTTTGACCTTTGTTCGTTTCGGATAGGATAGAAGCATGAAGAAAACGTGAGAGGCGGTTAGCAAATGAGTATGGATCGATCAAAAGGATTGGCATTAGTGCTTATTGCAGCTGGACTTATTATTTGTATTCACAAGTTGGGCATGCATGGTCATTTGATGGGGATTTTGATGCCAATTATTATGGTGGGCTTAGGATATGTCGGAATCACCAATGGGAAAAAGATAGGTTGGTTGATCGCAGGAGTGGGAGCATTCATCCTGGTGTGTAAATTATCAGGCTTCTTGGCCATTGCCTTCGCGATTTGTTTAGTCGTATACGGCATAAAACTATTGAAAAGACGAACGGATTTCTACCCGCACGAATATTAAAAGGGAGCTAGGGGGCTATGATGAGCATGTTGAATCGGATCGGGAAAATGGCGGAGGCAGCTTGGAACGAAGCGGCTGTTCAGTTGGATAAATATGAATGGACAGGAAGGCGGTCAGAAGCTGGACAGCGTGATATAGCGGCGCTGGAGCAGCGCTATGAGGAAGCGCTGCAACGAGTAATTACGCTGCGCAGTCATAGCGTCAGAGCAGCGGAAATGGCGCAGCTGCGCGGAGAGCAAGCGGAACTTGCGATGCGCGCCGGTGAAGAGGAGCTCGCGCGCTTAGCGCTGCAAGAGAAGCAGCGTGAGGAGGCCGCGTGCGAGAACTACCGCGCACAGTATGCGAGCACGCAGGACGAAGTCCTGGCGCTCGCTGAGGAGCTGCGCGTTCTGCGCGCTGGGCGCGCAGCCGAGGGTCGACGCGACGGCTTCGCCGGGTCGCCCGATCAGGAGCAGCAGCCGCAGGACGGGCTGCATGGCACCCATGCTCGCGACACCTGGCGCGAGCTTGAAGTGACCGGCCGCGAGCTCGGCCGGGAAGCTATGCACGGGCTCCGCGAAGCGAGCCGTATATCGTGCGAGACGCTGAAGGAAGCCGGCGGCAACCTTCAGCAGGAGATGCGCACGCTGCGCGGCAAGCTGCAGAAAGAGTGGAAACAGCAGCGCGGCAACGAGGATACGGACGGGCGCGGTAAGAAATAACCGCGTGGTTCCAGTTCCATCGCATTGCATGAGTGATGACTCAGCTCCCCGATCTCCAAGAGTTAAGAAAAAGCCTTGCTCACCAAGGATTGCATCTTGGAGGTCGTCCGTACTTATGGTATGCTAGGAATCTATGTCAACGAAAAAAAACGGCAGCCAGAGGAGGTAGAGCGATGGGAGAAGAAACCAAAAATAACCGCAACCGGAATACAGCACTCTTGCTGATTGGAGCCGGTCTTTTTTTGCTTTTAGATCATACGATAGGCTTTTTCCCCATTCTTGCCATTCTCCTCATCCTGTTAGGTGTTCATCGGGTTCGCTCGCGGAGGGAACGCAAGGGGTATGTGCTCATAGGAATAGGGGCTGTTATTTTATTTGGCGATCATATTACCATTGTCTTGTCGATTGTATTGATTTCACTGGGCTTATTTTTCATCCGGTCCAAGCAAGTGCATAAAGATGATACGTATATTCAGAAGCAGAAGCTGGTGGATAGCGTACGTCTGGGTCGTGAACCTTGGATTATGCGCAATAGCTCCACTTGGTACATTATTGGGGAAACTTACATGGATTTATCCTTGGCTATTCTGGAGCAAAAGGAGACCACAGTCATCCTGCAAGGGGTTGTCGGTGATGTGGATATTAAAGTGCCTGAGGATATCGGTGTTTGTGTGATCTCTTCCGTTACCTTCGGACAGATTCAAGTTGCTAGTGAGCGTGAGACTGGCGTGATGAACAAGCTGATGTGGCAATCAACGAATTACGAGCACTGTGACCATCGCGTGAAACTTGTGCTTTCCTATATTGTAGGAGATATTAATATTAAGGTTATGTAGTTTTTACCACAACGGCTAAGGAGGGTCCCCACCTATTGGATGGCTATAAAAGACGGTTAACGAATATGATATGGCGCAGCATGGGTGAATCGATCATCTTTAGTTTAGTTGTGTTCGGCGCTATTATCTATTTTCTGAATTCACGGAAATTGATCGAGCCCTTTATTACGTGGCAGGAAGGTTTGAAGTTTTCCTTCATGGTGATGGTCGTTGTTGTTGGAATCGGAGCGGTTTATGGATTCTGGAACAGCACTCGCATTACACGCAGGCTGGAGCCTTTGATGGAAACGATGATATTGCTGGAAAAGGGGACATTTGCCCGCGGCGGTTTTCAACATGGCGAAGACGAAATTGGCCGATTAGGCGAGCAACTCGGTCGTATCATGAAACGGTGGGAAGAGCAGGTTACTTCCTTGCAGCGTTTATCCAATGATAATGCGGAGCTGGCAGAAAAAGCGAAGTTGTCCGCTGTCATTGAAGAGCGTCAGCGATTGGCAAGAGAGCTTCATGATGCCGTCAGTCAACAGTTGTTTGCCATATCCATGACGGCTACGGCTGTAGGTCGGACGCTGGATAAAGATTTTGAAAAAGCGAAACGGCAAATCCACCTCATTGAGGAGATGGCCTCTGTAGCCCAGTCTGAGATGAGAGCACTGCTGCTGCATCTAAGACCTGTTCATTTGGAAGGCAAGAGGCTCTCCGAGGGACTTGTTGAGTTGTTGAAGGAACTGGCTGCCAAGGTGCCAATGGCTATTTCTTGGGATATGATGAGGAGATCCGTTTAAATAAGGGCATCGAGGATCACCTGTTTCGCATTGTCCAGGAAGCGTTGTCCAATGCCTTACGTCACTCCAAGGCAAATAAGCTGGAAGTAAAGCTTCTACATCGTTCTGACGGTATTCGTTTGTCAATTCGGGATGATGGTGTAGGCTTTCAATTAGACGCCAAAAAACATACCTCCTATGGGATTGTATCCATGAAGGAGCGGGTTAATGAAATCGGGGGCTCGTTGGACATTATTACTGCACCTGATCGAGGAACGCGTATTGAGATCCGAGTACCCATTTTAGCAATAGACTACACGGCTGAAGGTTAACTCATTTCATGGATGGAAAGACAGTTTTCTAAATGAAAGGAAGACACATATGGAGCCTTTGATTAAAGTATTGTTGGTTGATGACCATGAGATGGTCAGAATCGGGCTAGCAGCGGTTCTTGGAACAGAGGATGGCATTGAAGTCGTTGGTGAAGCTAGTAATGGTCATGACGGAATTCGGCTTGCTCAGGAATATCGGCCTGATGTTGTGCTCATGGATTTAGTCATGGAAGGCATGGATGGCATCGAAACGACGAGGAAATTATTGCAATTATATCCAGAGTGTAAAGTTATTGTATTGACGAGTTTCCTAGATGATGAGAAAATGTATCCAGTCATTGAAGCAGGTGCATTTAGTTATTTGCTCAAAACATCACGCGCATCGGAGATTGCTCAAGCGATTCGTGCTGCTGCTAAAGGTCAGTCGGTACTGGAGTCGCAAGTAGCCTCTAAAATTATGAATCGTTTTCGTCAACCTAAGCCAGAAGCTGCCCCTCATGAGGAGTTAACCGAACGCGAAATGGAAGTACTTCGTTTGATCGCTAAAGGGAAGTCGAATCAGGAGCTTGCAGACGAGTTGTTTATCGGAGTGAAGACGGTGAAGTTTCATGTTACCAATGTACTTGCCAAGCTTGGTGTGGAAGATCGTACACAAGCTGCGATCTATGCGTTCAAGAACGGTTTAGCTGAATAAGATCAGCAACAAGGGAGTGTTAAGGATGAAGGTATTGAAGCAAGTTTGGAACTGGTTCGGCTCGATTGCGATTTCGTTTATATTGGTCGTTTTTCTGGGCGTTTTTGTCTTCCAATCGACCAAAGTAATGGGACATTCCATGGACCCCACCTTGCATGACGCTCAGCGCGTATACGTGTCCAAACTTTCACATACGTTTAATTACGAGCCTAATTATGAGGATATCGTTATTATAGATAGTAGAGTAGAACTCAAACGAACATTCAAAAACGACCTGATGGACAGTCCTTTACTTAGTTTGTTTATCAAGGGTGACGATAAGCATGTATGGATCAAGCGCGTGATCGGTAAGCCTGGGGACCGGTTAGAGCTTAAGGATGATAAGATGTACCGCAACGGCGAGCTGCTGGACGAGCCTTACATCAATGAAGCCATGAGAGCGAATGGGAATAAGCAATGGACAGTTCCGGCGGATCATATTTTCGTTATGGGGGACAACCGCAATAACAGTATGGATAGCCGAATCATCGGGTTCATTCCATTGGATCATGTATTAGGCAAGAAGCTGTTTTGAAAAAAAGCGACGCTTTGGATTGAGCTATGCATGTGCATAGTATCAGTCCGAGACGTCGCTTTTGTGTTGGCTATTTATACGTCTTTGTATGAATGAAAAGAGAGCCTGCGAAAACTTGAGCTGTAACGTTGTTTTTCCGCGTTACAGAGGAAGATAAGCCCGGAAAAGGCTCTGTAAGAAGGGAAAACCGTCTTACAGTGGAGGAACAGGGAGCGAGTTAGCAAGAACTTGAACTGTAACGCTGTTTTTCCGCGTTACAGAAGAAGCCAAGCCCGGAAAAAGGTTCTGTAAGAAGGGAAAACCGTCTTACAGTGTAAGAACAGGGAGCTAATCAGCAAAAACTTCCTCTGTAACACTGTTTTTCCGTGTTACAGAAGAAGTCAAGCCAGGAAAAGGTTCTGTAAGAAGGAAAAATCGACTTACAGAGGGGGAATAGGGAGCTAATCGGCAAAAACTTCCTCTGTAAAACTGTATTCCGCGTTACAGAAGAAGCAAGCCAGGAAAGTCTCTGTAAGAGTGAAGAGCATGCTTATTGAAAGGATGGCTTGGTGGATTACATTTGTCGATCGAGCAGTAAGCCGCTCATAGGAACCGGTAAATACGCTTGAAGCGGAGCGCGGTATTGACCGAAGGGCTTGAGTGCTGATTGAGATAATTGGAATAAGGCCGAAGAAGGCAATTGCTGCAATTGTCCGATTGTACTGGCTAAGGAGGCAGCGAAGCTCCTCATGCTGCCAAGACTTTTTTGAACGGAAGGAAAGTTGTTAATAACTTGCGCCTGAAGCACACTTTCTTGAAGCTCCAAATTACCGTCATCGAGCTTTGATATGCCGAGTTCCTTTAAGGAATAAGGCTTAGCTGCTTGCTCAAGTCCAATAAGGAGAGAACGGTTTAAATACTCAGGTGAGCCGCGAAGGTTGTCTTGGAAATCATTATAAGTATGTACGAACTCACGTATGGGGTCTATGATGGTTTCGCTATCTGTTTCCGCCGAAATCAGAGTTGTTGGATAAGGAAGGGAAGCAAGTCGGGAGCCTGCTAAGGATTGTGCCGATTGTTTGACCGTCTGAGCCGATTGAACGAAATCCGCTACGCCTTTCGCGGCAGATTTTGCGAATTGCTTATAGGGAAGCCCATCATAGGGCAGATCCAATGGTTTGCGAAGCGTATTTGAACTGCCGCCAGTAGTGGCTCGCACCCCGCTCACCCGATAATAATCCTTGTTCACTTGATAACTCTGCACGGCCGTAATAGGTAGATAGGCATTAATCATCAAAAGTCACCTCATTTCGCATATGATTAGTATAGCATTCGTATGAACTGGGGTAAATTGGGAGTTGTTTTTTTTATAATTGCCCATGACCGTTCGAAAAAAGCGGAGTCAAGTGAGAAGTACGCGACATAAGATAGCATTATTGCTTCTTTGTGGAGGCGTTGCCGTATGATACGCAAACGATTGGCTTCTATTGACGATTCGGCCATTCATCGATTAGTCGTTGAACAGTTAGTACCCTATTCAAGAACTTTTGACCCAAGTAAGCCAATAACCTTAACGGAAATACGAAAAAGGCTGAAGCAAACGACAACTTTTGTTATGGCCAAGAGCAATAAGCAAGCATTAGGATTTATTTCTCTTTTAAGTAAATCCCATATCCTATTTATTGATATGCTCGCTGTTGATCCGCGTGAGCAGCGTAGAGGCTGGGGGCATAAGCTCATGCAAACGGCAGAACAATACGGGAAAAGGGAACGATGCCATACAGCAGAATTATTGGTGGATGACAGTAATCCCAAAGCACTTCAATTCTATTTAAACAGAGGCTATAACATCAAGGAGTATGTCTCGC
Organism: Paenibacillus sp. N3.4; assembly: GCF_008017805.1. GTDB lineage: Bacteria > Bacillota > Bacilli > Paenibacillales > NBRC-103111 > Paenibacillus_E. The sequence goes on from NZ_VRTT01000076.1 coordinate 15,795, forward strand.
AGCTGAACTGCTACATGCTGACGAAGAGAATTTAATGAAGTTTAGGGGAAGGGCTGTTGACGTAAGGTCATGTACAGCCCTTTTCTGGCATTAGCCGAATAGAGCAACAATACTTGCCACCGGTACGTGGAAGGCTCCCTGATAACCAGGGTTTGGGCTGCCGAAGAACTGGAAACCAAGAGGAGGATATCCTTCTGGTGCATATCCTTGCTCCGTAGGCTGGGTACTTGCGGTTGTCTTTTTTGTTTTCACTTTTTTTGATTTCGTAGTGACGCTTTTTGCTTTTTTCTTGGATGAGCCGACCTTGGATGTTGTGTTATCATTAAGAACCAAAGTGTCCTTTTCAATACGGCTTAATTCGCCAAAAATTTGTCTGCCATCATTTAAGTAAATAAGTACGGGTTTACCATAATGTGCTCGGCAGGTTTGTTCCGTAACCGGGTAAATGGGTTGCATGAGTAACTTTAGCACCTCCGTTTTCGTTGCTTGCTTTAGCCTATTCAGGATGTTAAGGTTCGGTATAGACGAATGACTACTTTTCTATAAGAAAAAGTTATGAGTAAAGTTCACAGAAAAGTTGAATAGCGCGACTATTTTAGGTATGCTAAGCATATTAACTAATCCAATAGAGAAAGAATGATGCATAGATGAGTGGAGCTGTATTTTATATTTTTGGCGCGACAGGCGATTTAGCCAAAAGAAAGCTGTTTCCAGCGTTTTATAGTCTGTACCGAGAAGGTAAGCTGGGAGAAAATTTTGCAGTGGTTGGTCTAGCCCGCAGACCGCGGACTAACGAGCAGTTTCGTAATGACGTCAAGCACTCTATTGAAGAATTTGCCCGATACAAAATTACGGATACCGAGGAATGGGATCGTTTTTCGAAACGTTTTGAATATATGTCCTTGGACATTAATAACGTAGCCGGCTTCCATGAACTGAATGTGCTTACGGCCAGATTGGATGAAACTTTCCAAACGGGCGGCAATCGCTTGTTCTATTTAGCTCTAGCGCCTGAATTGTTCGGTAACGTTTCTTACAATTTAAGTGAAGGCGGATTGCTCAAAACGAATGGTTGGCATCGACTTGTTATTGAGAAGCCTTTTGGCTACGATCTTCCTTCGGCTGAGCGCCTGAACGGACAACTTCGTCAAGTGTTTGAGGAGAAGGATATTTACCGTATTGACCATTACTTAGGTAAAGAAATGGTGCAAAATATCGAGTTCGTGCGATTTGCTAATGCATTCTTTGAGCCGCTTTGGAATAACAAATACATAGCTAATATTCAAATTACATTAAGTGAAACAGTCGGTGTTGAAGAGCGCGGCGGTTATTACGATCATTCCGGCGCACTGCGCGATATGGGACAAAACCATATGCTGCAAATGCTGATGATGATGGCGATGGAGCCGCCAAGCCGACTGCATCCTGAGGATATCCGTGATGAGAAAGTGAAAGTATTGCGTTCGCTCCGTTTATTCGAATCCGGTGAAGATGTGCGGGCCAATGTAGTTCGCGGTCAATATGCAGGCGGGACATCCAAAGGGAAATCGATGCCTGCCTATCGTGAAGAAGATAATGTGAATCCAGAATCGAAGACGGAAACGTATTTCGCGGCCAGAGTGCATGTCGATAACTTCCGTTGGGCTGGTGTGCCATTCTATATTCGAACAGGTAAAAGATTGCCCGTGAAAACAACGGAGGTTGTCGTTGAATTCAAGAACATCCCGAATAATGTCTATTTGGCTAAAAAGCATGAGCTTCAGCCGAATTTGCTCGTTTTCCGCGTGAATCCAATGGAAGGCATTTATTTAAAAATGAATGCTAAGCAGCCGGGTTCGGAAGGTGTGATTGTTCCGGTTGCTATGGACTTCTGCCAAAGCTGCCAAGTGGGCATTAACACGCCGGAAGCTTATGAGCGCTTGCTGCATGATGCAACTCGGGGGGATTCTACGTATTTCACACGTTGGGATGAAGTGGCGCTTGCTTGGTCCTATGTGGACCGTATCGCAGGAGCATGGGCCGAGTCTGGCGAAGATCTCAAACATTATCCAGCGGGTTCATGGGGACCTACAGAAGCAGCTGAGCTTCTTAGCCAAGACGGCTTTAAATGGTGGCCGATTAATGGTCAAAACGAAGGCGAAGTCGATTGGGAAACGGTACAGAAAACCTCTGTCCTCACGAAGTAAATGCATAGGCTTAACATCCAATAGGCGTTCTGCCTGTTGGATTTTTTTGTGGTATACTAATTGATACGGAGTAAAGGTTACAACATATTACTTGGGGTGCATATATGACGCGGAGAGCTTTTGTAAAATGGTTGTTGGCAATCGGAGCTGCTTTGATTGGATTAAGTGCGTTTGTTAGTCAATTGCTCAAGAAAAAAATGATGCCGAGTGAACACGCAGCTGCATCTACCATTAAACCGGAGCCTGCTCAAGCCGTTGTGCAGCCTTCCGCTGAACCGTTACCGTCAGGTCCGCTTATGTCCTATTTTATATTAAGCGATCTACATGTCAGTATAGGTGATGCGCTAACGGGTAAGAAATTAAGGCAAGCACTGGATGATATTACGCATTTCGATGGCCCTGTGGATGCCATTATGATGACAGGCGATCTGACAGATACGGGCACGGAACGAGATTATAAGGAGCTGCATACCATTGTAAGCGAATATAAACTGCCACCTATTCATGGGAACATGGGTAATCATGATTATTACTCGATTTGGATCAATAAAGCGAATAATTGGGATCAAGCCGCAGTTCCCAATGGGAAGAACGATGCGATGTCCCGAGAGCAGTTCAAAAAGTACTTTGGCTATGAGAAGATTTACAATGACTTCACAACGAAGGGGCACTCGATCCTGCTGCTCTCCCAAGAGGCTTATGTGCAAGAGAAACCTGAAGTTGGCGAGGGAGCCTGGTACTCGGATGAGCAATTGGCTTGGTTCAAGGATCGTGTTCAAAGTCTTTATCAGCCAGGTAGACCGCTTTTCATCATGACACATCAGCCCTTGCCACCGAACGGGACGGATGGGGCCACACATCAATTGATTCGAGCGGTTAAGTTTCGCGAGATCCTAAAGCCCTACAAAAATGTGTTCGTTTTCTGCGGGCACCGTCATCAAGATTTCGAGAACGGGACGCCGCATTATGTTCAGGAGTCCTTCCATTATTTCCACAACTCTTCTGTTGGACGTACGCTGAATCGTGCATACCAACAAGAAGCTAAGAATAAGGCTCAGGGTATCTATGTGCAAGTTTTTGCGGATAAGGTAGTTGTTCGCGGCAGAGAGTTCAGCAACCGCACGTTTATTGACGATGCGAATTGGAGTATTGATTTGCAGAAAGCAAGTGTATAGATCGAGTTTAAACCCATATGTAAAAGAAGAAGGGAATTACCAACTAATGACTACGCAGCTCACCAAATTACTCGAAACGGAAGTCGCCAAACGACGTACGTTCGCGATTATTTCTCACCCCGATGCAGGGAAAACGACATTAACGGAGAAGCTCCTTCTTTTCGGTGGCGCTATTCGCTTAGCAGGAACGGTTAAAGGACGCAAAGCAAGTAAGCACGCCACATCAGACTGGATGGAAATTGAAAAGCAACGGGGGATTTCGGTAACCTCAAGTGTGATGCAATTCGACTACGAAGGTCATCGCGTCAATATTTTGGATACGCCCGGTCACCAAGATTTTAGTGAGGACACGTATCGGACCTTGACGGCAGCGGACAGCGCTGTGATGCTCATAGACGTTGCCAAGGGTGTGGAAATGCAGACGAAGAAGCTGTTCCAGGTTTGTCGGATGCGGGGCATTCCCATTTTCACATTCATTAATAAAATGGACCGTGAGGGCCGCGACCCTTTTGAATTGCTGGAGGAACTGGAAGAAGTTCTGGGTATTCGCTCATATCCGATGAATTGGCCGATTGGATCAGGCAAGCAATTCTGCGGGGTTTATGATCGTGGCAAAACGCAACTGGAACTATATCAAGGTGACGATCATAAACAAATCGAAGTACGTAAAGTTGATGGTGTTGATGACCCGTTAGTGAAACAAATTGCAGGGGATTTCTTGCATAAACAATTAAGTCAGGATATTGAGCTGTTGGATATAGCTGGCGATCCTTTTGATATGGAAAAAGTGTTAAAGGGTGAACTGACACCTGTATTCTTTGGTAGTGCCATTAACAATTTTGGTGTGCAGACGTTTCTGGAAAATTTCCTGCAGCTTGCACCTAAACCGGAGCCTCGGAACAGCACAGCGGGCATGATTGAGCCGACCAAAGAGAAATTTACAGGGTATGTGTTTAAAATTCAAGCGAACATGAATCCTGCTCACCGCGACCGTGTTGCTTTCCTGCGTATCGTTTCGGGCAAGTTTGAGCGCGGGATGTCCGTGAAGCATGTACGATTAGGCAAAGATATCAAGCTAGCACAGCCGCAGCAGTTCTTGGCGCAAGATCGTGATATCGTGGAAGAAGCATTCCCGGGCGATATCATCGGACTATTCGATCCAGGCATATTCCGAATTGGGGATTCACTTAGCGAAGGGTCTGAAGTCATTTTCGATGAGCTGCCGACGTTTTCACCGGAGTTGTTCAGCAAAGTGACGATCAAGAATGCACTGAAACAAAAACAATTCCTAAAAGGAATCGATCAATTAACCGAAGAAGGTATGATTCAAATCTTCACGACGATTGGTTTTGAGGATATGATCTTGGGTGTTGTAGGCCAGCTGCAATTCGAGGTGCTTGAGCATAGAATGAAGTCCGAGTATGGCGTTGATATCTTGCTCCAGCGTCAGAACTATCAGTTCGCTCGTTGGATTATCGATGAGAAAATCGACCCAGGTAAATTCCGCATTAACTCTCAGCTTGTGAAAGATAAGAAAGGCAATTATGTTGGTCTTTTTGAAAGCGAGTATGCGCTTCGTTCGTCCATAGAGAAAAATCCGAATGCGCAATTTCTGACGAGTGCCCCTTAATCATGGATACGATTTAGAAACATATTGGAAACAGCCAAAGTTGTCGTTGCAGCTTTGGCTGTTTTTTTGTGATTGTGTAGGGTTGTTCCTTTATCATTCTGGGGAGCCGCCTCTTCCTTTACATTTAGTCGCCAATGGGAGGGTTAGCTCATACAATAGGAACGGGTAAAGATATGCGGTGAGTCAGAGTCCAACTGCATAGACGGCAAAAATTCTCAAAAGCAGTTCAGCTGATAGGCCACAGCGCTATGATTGGCTGACTTCCATAGACTGAAGCTGGAGGCAACGGTATGAATAAAACCAAAACTGCAAAAAAACCGAAAAAACTTGGCAGAGGCAGATATGTGACTAGCAAAATTGGAAAAACTAAGGCCTTGGAGGCTTCAGCTACACTTCGTAAATATATCCCTATTACAAAACGTATGAATCATGATTCGCTGCAACAAATGCTTAAACAGTATAAAATGGTCTACGTCAAACCGAACGTGGGTATGTTTGGCAATGGTGTTATTCGTGTAGAATGGGCAGATAACTCGTCTGAGAAGCCTTATTCCTATCAATCCGGAGTACGGCTAAGAAAATTCGCAACATTCGATGAGATGTATGCTGCTATGGGGAAGGTCACGAATAAACGGCATTACTTGGTGCAAAGGGGATTCATTTACTGAAATATAAAGGGAATCGCTTTGACTTACGTGTGATGGTGCAGCAGACGCCTCTTCGTAAATGGGAGACAACGGGCGTGATAGGAAGGGTGGCGCATCCAAGTAAAATTGTTACTAATTTCCATAGCGGAGGAACCTTAAAGTCGATTGATACCTTGCTTCTCAAGTACTTGCCATCCCCTGAGAGGAAGAAATATGTGAGAAAGCTGCGAGTTCTCGGAGAAGACGTGGCGAAAGCGATCCATAAGCGATACAAAGGGGTTAAGGAAATTGGTGTTGATGTGGCATTGGACAGTGAACTGCACCCGTGGATTCTTGAGGTAAATACAAGTCCGGATCCCTATATTTTTCGGAGATTAAGCGACAAGCGCATTTTGCAAAAATGCGACGCTATGAGAGAGCTTATGACCGGTTATGAAATAACCGGTCTGTTGTCATGCAAGTGAAAGGATTGTTCAAGCTCATGTACGGAGACAGGAGGGCTTAACAAAAAACCTTGTATTGTCGTACAAGTCGTTCCTTTCAAGATTTCCAGTTGGCTCATTTCTTCCACACCCTCGGCAACTACTTGCATATGAAGCGCATAACCGAGGTCAATGATGGCATTGGTAATCGCCCAATCATCTTGGTTGTTATGGATATTTTTGACGAATGAACGGTCAATTTTTAGACAATGAATGGGAAATTGTTTCAAATAGTTAAGTGATGAGTAGCCAATACCGAAGTCGTCAATTGATATGGATACTCCTTTTTTACATAACTTTTCCAAGATTGCTATGGTAGCATCCATGTTATGCATGATAGAGCTTTCCGTAATTTCGAACTCAAGACAGGTCGGATTAATGCCGGTTTGCTCAATGATTTGAATAACTTTATCCGAAAAAGCGTCTTCTTGAAATTGATGAGGAGAAATGTTCACGGCTATTTGATAATCCAAAATACCTTCTTCTGTCCATTTCATTTTTTGGCGACAAGCTTCGCGAAGCACCCATTCTCCGAGGGGAATAATCAGGCCGCATTCTTCAGCAATTGGAATAAATTCGTTTGGAGGAATAATACCCTGAATGGGATGATTCCATCTCACCAAGGCTTCCAGACAGATGATGCTCCCCGATGATAGTTCAAGACGTGGTTGATAGTAGAGGATAAGCTGATTATCGTAAATCGCTTTACGCAATTCGGTTTCCATTTGAATTCGACTGATATATCGTAGACTGTGTGAGGGATGATAGGCTATCAATTTATTTTTACCACTATGTTTGGCTGCTAGTAGAGCATGATCGGCTTGCATGAGCGCTTGCTCCATTGTCCCTGGTGCCATGGTAAATTGACTGATGCCCATGCTGACATTGAGATAGCATTCTTGTTTCATCACCGTAAACGGTTGATTAAACATGTATTGAGTTTCCTGAATAGTCTGCGTAAGCTCTGCCTGAGTGGAGGCATGCAAGAAAAGCAGGAATTCATCATCGCCGGCTTGCACGATGCAGGGACAATGCTCAAGGGTTTGTAATCGAATTGCGACTTGTTCAAGCAGTATATCTCCAGCCTTATAGCCTAAGGAGAAATTCACTTGGCGAAAACGATCGATATCGAGGATAAGCAAGGCGTTAAAGCCTGATGGTTTTTTTGCAAAAGAAGATCCCCAGCAACATGCGTCAGAAACGCCTGAAGTTGTTGTCGATGATGAATACGCGTGACGACCTTCTTTTTTCTAAACATACTTACAGCGTTGGATGCGGAAAAGCGAACAAAGCGTCTGATTACATTCAATTATGATCACTCATTCCCACATCATAGTTAGTTATATTTCCCTATCATAAAACGAAAAGCAAAGGATAGACAATATTATATTTTAGTTACTTTTACATATTATAGTTGTTTTATCTTCGTTTCCTTTGTTGAATAATCAAAATCATGTCGAAAAAGAAAATATGCAAATATTCGTAAAAATTTTATAGGTAAGTATTGACATGAAGGTCATAGAGGTGAGAAAATGTACGCGTGTACATTGTGGCGAAACAGGAGTTAGGTGGAGGCTTAAAGCATGGTAACAAGAAAAGAAGTTGCTGAATTGGCAGGTGTTTCTGAAGCGACTGTATCACGAGTGTTTAATGGACTCGGACCGATGAAACTTGCTACAAAAGAACGTGTACTAGAAGCAGCCAAACAGCTTGACTATCATCCGAATGCGATTGCTCAGAGCTTCGCGCGAAGACGCAGCGGCAATCTTGGGGTTGTCTTGCCTTATATGCCCAAAGTGCATCTCTTTTCGGCCTTTTATTTCTCAGAAATATTGAGCGGGATCGGCGAGCAGGTGAGGGAACAAGGATACGATATGCTTTTGTCACTGCTCACACCAGATGAAAGCTTAGATTATACCCGACTCTATCGTTCACAGAAAGTGGATGGATGTGTCATTCTAGGTTCAAGAAATACACCACAGCAGCGTCAGTCACTTGAGCAGCTGCAGCAGCAAGGCCTCCCATTCTGCTTGGTGAATCAGCATTTCGAGGGCTTGTCTTTTCACGAGGTCGATGCTGACCATGTAGAAGGCAGTTATCAGGCCGTTCGACATTTGCAAGATGAGGGCTATCGCAAAATAGCATTCATGAACGGTTCAACGGACTATTCGAACTCTAGCGATCGACTTAGGGGCTACACACAAGCGATGAACGATGCAGGCTTGGTCATTTCCCCGGAGCTGTTACTTCAAGGTAATTACAGCCGGAAAAGCGGTTATGAAGCTGCAGCCAAGCTGTGGGAATACCGCGATCAGGTCGATGCTGTATTCGCGGCTAATGATCGAATGGCCATTGGTTTGATGCAAGGCTTACGAGAAAAAGGATGGATAGCGGGACGCGACTTTGCAGTTGTCGGCTGTGATGATTCCGATGCGGCGAAGCTGAGCGATCCGCCTCTGAGCAGCATCAACGTGCCATTCTATGAAATGGGCAAGGAAGCGGCGCGAAGTGTCCTCACAGGGGTGTTGGGCGCAAGAAGCGACAATCCTAAGCAGATTCAGCTGTCAACCCAGCTTATGGTTCGTCAATCCTCGAAGCGTTTTTCTGATTAAATATCACTTAAATTAGGGAGGCATTTCAGGATGAAATCGTTCAACGTGGGAATGGTTGGCTATAAATTTATGGGGAAGGCGCACAGTCATGCGTATCGGGATTTGCATATGTTTTTCCCGCAGACGGCTGTGCCAAAAATGAAGCTCATTTGCGGCAGAGATGAAAGCGGTGTCTCGACAGCAGCCGAGCAATTCGGCTGGGACGGGTATGTCACCGATTGGCGCGAGCTGGTTACGCATCCGGATATCGACATCGTCGATATCAATGCACCAAGTGACGCGCACAAGGAAATCGCGCTTGCAGCAGCTAAGGCCGGCAAGCACTTGTTTTGTGAAAAGCCGCTGGCATTAACCCTTGCAGATTCAAGGGAAATGCTCGAGGCGGCTGAGGTGGCCGGGGTGAAGCACATGGTAGGCTTCAACTATCGCTTCGCTCCTGCGGTACAGCTTGCGAAGAAGCTCGTTGCCGATGGACGGCTCGGCGAGATCTATCATTTCCGCGCATGGTTCCTGCAGGATTGGATCGTAGATCCAACGTTTCCGTTGGTCTGGCGTTTGCAGAAGGAAATTGCCGGATCGGGGTCGCACGGCGACTTGGGCGCGCATCTCATTGATCTGGCGCATTTCCTTGTTGGTGAGATGACGGAAGTGATCGGCATGAGTGAGACCTTCGTGAAGGAGCGACCATTGCCGACTTCCATGGCAGGATTAAGTGCCAAGGGGAGTAAAGACGCGCCACAAGGTGCTGTAACGGTGGATGACGCAACCTTGTTCATGGCGCGCTTCGCTAATGGTGCTCTCGGCAGCTTTGAGGCAACACGCTTCGCTCCTGGACACCGCTGCACGAATTCTTTTGAAATAAACGGCAGCAAGGGCAGTGTTAAGTTTGATTTCGAACGCATGAATGAGCTGCAGGTTTATTTTACGGATGATGCGGAGGATGTGCAGGGCTTCCGTCGCGTGCTGGCAACAGATCCCGCGCATGCATACATGGATGCCTGGTGGCCAGCCGGTCATACGATTGGTTATGAGCATACTTTTGTCCATGAAGTCGTTGAATTGATGAATGCTCTGGCGGAAGATCGCCAGCCGGTTCCGAATTTTGTAGACGGCGTGAAATGCCAAGAGGTGCTGGAAGCCGTCGATCAATCGATCGCTCAGCGTCGTTGGGTGAAAATCAGCGAAGTCTAATAGAAGGATAGATGAATCCATAGGAGGCGTGAATTGAACATGACTAAACAAGCGTTGATTGTTTGGGGTGGTTGGGACGGTCATCAACCCGAAGAGGTTGGCGAGATTCTGGCCAGTGTTTTACGGGAGGAAGGCTTTGCTGTAGAAGTCTCTAATACGCTGGATAGTTTCCGAAATGCCGAGCGCTTGGCGAGCGTAGATTTGATCGTGCCTGTGTGGACCATGGGGACCATAGAAAAAGAGCAACTGGCACCGCTTATTGCAGCAGTCAAAGAGGGGGGAACTGGGATTGCCGGCTGTCACGGAGGCATGGGCGATACGTTCCGTAATGAAACCGAATATCAATATATGGTGGGAGGTCAATGGGTGGCTCATCCGGGGAATGATGGCGTTACTTATACGGTTCGAATCAAAGATGACAAGCATCCGTTGACAGAGGGAATGTCTGATTTCGTTGTCGTTTCTGAAAAGTATTACATGCACGTTGACCCGGCTAATCAGGTACATGCTGTGACCGATTTTGACCAGGTAGAAATGCCTGTTGTATGGACAAAGACTTACGGGGCAGGCAAAGTATATTATAATTCGCTCGGACATCAAGCCAATATCGTTCGAATGCCGGAAACGCTAGAATTAATGCGCCGTGGCATGCTGTGGGCTGCACGATAACGAATAGGAGGAAATAAGAAATGGGCAAGAAGAACGTTGGTATTATCGGCTGCGGCAATATTAGTGCGGCCTATATGAAAAATATTCCTACCTTTACACATTTGCAGTTGGTTGCTTGTGCGGATATTGATTTGGACAGAGCCAGAGCGAGGGCTGAAGAATTTAATATTCCTCACGCTTATACCGTGCTGGAACTGCTGAACGATCCCCAAATTGATATTGTTATTAACCTGACCATTCCGGCAGCACATGCTGACGTTTGCATACAAATTTTGGAGGCAGGCAAACATGCTTATGTAGAAAAGCCCCTTGCTGTTACTCGCGAAGAAGGGTTGAAAATTCTAGAAGTGGCACGTCGAAAAGAGCTGCTTGTCGGAAGCGCACCGGATACTTTCCTTGGCGGAGGGATTCAGACTTGTGTGAAGCTCATTCAAGATGGTTGGATCGGTACACCTATTGCTGCGACAGCGTTCATGATGTCCAAAGGACACGAACATTGGCACCCGGATCCTGAGTTTTATTATGCAAAAGGTGGCGGACCTATGTTTGATATGGGACCTTACTATCTGACAGCGCTGGTGGCTATGCTTGGACCGATTCGTCGAGTAACGGGATCGACAGGCGTTAGCTTTCCTGAGAGGACAATTACCAGTGAGAAGAAACGCGGTCAGGTCATAAAGGTAGATACCCCAACCCATCTTGCAGGCGTGCTTGATTTTCATAATGGAGCGATCGCAACACTGGTAACAAGCTTTGATATTATGGGCGGCACACAGCTTCCCAATATTGAAATTTATGGCAGCCATGGCTCCTTGCGTGTTCCAGATCCAAATACGTTCGGAGGTCAAGTGCTGATTCGTAAACATGGTTCGGATTGGGAGCCGGTTCCTCTTTCTCATGGATACACAGAAAACAGTCGTGGATTAGGCGTCGCGGCGATGGCTCAAGCGCTTCTAAGCGGTGATCCTAAAACTCATCGTGCAAATGGCGAGTTAACTTATCACGTACTGGAAGCGATGCATGGTTTCCATGATGCCTCCGAATTAGGTACACATTACGTTATGCAAAGCAGCTGTGAAAAGCCGCTACCTTTGGTCCCGAACGCCGTGCTATAATCATATGTATATTTGTAAATCCTCCTCTCGTTGATAGTTTAGAGGGGGATTTTTATTTTCGGGAGGGTGAACGAGATGCAAAAAGTCGTTGTCGTAACCGACTTTGATGGGACCTTAATGGAACAAGATGTAGGCGATTTGATTATGGACACACTTGGAGTAACAGAGGAACCCGAAGTTGTAGAAGCATCCCGACTATTTAGCGAGAAAAAGGTCGGTTCCTCCGCTTGGATTAAAGCGGCTTATCCTATGCTAGCTGGTCAGAAGCAGCAGGTAGATACGATACTTGAAGGCGTTCATTTACGAGACGGCGCTAGGGAGTTCATTGACTTTTGTAAACAAAAAGAAGTGCCAATCACTGTTCTGAGCGATGGTATGGTTTATTATATTGAGCAAATACTAAGTCATCAGGAAGTAACAGTAGCCAATATCATTGGAAATCCAATTACCTATTTGGCAAATGGCGATTATCAATTCGGCATCCAAAATTCCAATGAAGCTTGCTCATGGTGCGGATGCTGCAAAGCCAGTGTAGTGAAAAAGCTGAAAGAAGAAGGACATTTAGTAATTTACATTGGTGACGGCAGCAGTGATTATTATGGCTCGAGCTTCGCTGATTGGATTTTTGCGAGATCCAGTTTAGCTGCTTATTTGACGAAAGAAGGTACAGCGTTTCATTCATTTAGAACTTTCCATGATATCTTGCAAGTGCTTCTTCCTGCTTGGGACTCTTATGTTGAAGGAACAGCGGATCGACGTTTGCAAGGCAGATTTCCTGCTCTATGTAAATTCTCTACATGATAAAGGGTAACCAGCTAAGGATACGCACAAAGCACATCCCCAGCCGGCTTCATAGCGTCAAGTTATTCGAGATGTTCTTTTAGTGTTTCAACGAGCTCATTTTGTATATTGGCTTCACTATGCTGCCATATGATTTCGAAAAGAACACCAAGCCCGGGAAGTACGCGTTCTTCACCGCCGATGGAATCTTCAATAATTTCCTGAAGTTCATCATTCGATTTATTCTGGACTCGCTGGAGGATGGCCTGTCTTAAGTTAATATTCATTCGTGGACCTCGCTTCCCATTCGTTATCGCTTCTAATATGCGCAAGTTTAGGCTGCTTCATCCTTCCACACTATCCCACTCGGGTACAAGAGTGAGAAGCCAGCAGGAAGTGTGTTATAATGTTGTTTATTGTTGAATGCAAGGGGGAAGGACTCCGAATGAAAAGAAGCAATTTGCTATTATTGGAATGGGCAGATTCGGCTCAAGTATTGCCAAAACCTTGTCACAGCTTGGGTTTGAAGTTCTGGCGATTGATCATCGTGAAGCTACGGTACAGGAGATATCAGCTTTTGTTACCCACGCCGTGCAAGCAGATTCCAAGGATGAAGAAGCTTTGCGTGCTTTGGGCATTCGTAACTTTGACGTTGTTGTTGTGGCCATTGGTGAAGATATTCAAGCCAGTATTTTAACCACATTAATTTTGAAAGAGATGGGCATATCTACCCTTGTGGTGAAGGCCGTTAATGATTTGCATGGGAAAGTGCTTAAGAAAATTGGCGCCGATAAAGTCGTTTATCCAGAAAGAGATATGGGACAGCGAGTAGCGCATCATTTGATATCTTCTAATATTATCGATTATATAGAGCTATCTGCCGATTACAGTATTGTGGAAATAAAAGCATCCAAGCAGTTGATAGGGAAGAGCCTGAAAAAGCTGGATATTCGAGCTAAATATGGCTGCAACGTCATTGCCATCAAACAAAATGAAAAGTTGATCATCCCGCCAAGCGCAGAGGAATCACTTAATTCTGATGATGTTCTTGTTATCGTTGGTAAAAATTCAGATCTTCGAACCTTTGAAGTGACTTTTGCGGAGTAAATAAAATGACGATTAATCATACGAAAATTATGTCTGTTCAGAATGAAAGAGTTAAAGAGTGGGTTCAGCTTTTGGAGCGGCGAGGCCGAGACAAGCAAGGCAAGTATCTGATTGAGGGATACCATCTTGTTGAAGAGGCGCTGCGCGCAGGAGCTCAGGTGGAGACGATCATTTACAGCTTGGACAAGGGAGTACCTGATGGACTCGCTGAGCAAGCCATCGGTTATGTAGAATGGATTGGCGTGAGCCAAGCTGTCTTGGAAAAATGCTCAGATACGCAGACACCGCAGGGTGTCTTAGCGATTGTAACTCGACCGCGTTTTGGCATGGACGAACTGCTGGCCGAAGGCGTGGATCTGGCCGTCGTGCTGGATGGGGTTCAGGACCCAGGCAATCTCGGCACCATCATCCGCAGCGCGGATGCCGTTGGGGCCAAAGCTGTTATCCTCGGCCGCGGCACGGTCGATCTGTATAATCCGAAAACCATCCGCTCGACGATGGGCTCGATGTACCATCTGCCGATTATTGAGGCGGATCTGGGTTTGTTATTGCCGCGTGCACGTGAGCGTGGCGTTCGGCTCGTGACCACGAGCTTGCAGGCGCAGCGCTCGTGTTACGACACAGACCTGCGGCAGCCTACGTGGCTGATCCTTGGCAACGAAGCCAAGGGCGTGTCGCCGGAGGTTGCTGCGCAGTCGGATGTGCAGGTTATTATCCCGATGCAGGGCAAGGCGGAATCGCTGAATGTCGCTATGGCGGCGACGGTGCTGCTGTTTGAGGCTTCGCGGCAGCGGTTGTTTTAAGCAACCAATAATTCCTGACCTCTCCCCCAAATAACTGTCCCGGAATAAAAATTACTGTCCACCAACTCACCAAAGACTGGAAATTGTCCGGGTTTCCCCCAAGCCAATCCCCAGTCTTTTTCTCATCTGCCGCGGCAACAAAAGCAGGATATCTAATGCTTCTCCCCGAATATTTACCCAAGCATAAACTCAGGCGTATCAAGGGTTTACATGCATCTGGAATGCCTTTACCCAATCATTTTCTCAATCTGATAAGGATAAACTCAAAAACTCCAAATACTTGAATTTACTTAAGAATGAAATATCCTCTAATTTTACAATCGATGATAACTCCAACATCTTCAATGTTCGGACGTTGAGCACTTCCAGATCGCAATTAACGTTACAGTTATCTATGAGGAGATATTCTAAAGGAATCTCTTTGACAAAATCCATTTGCTCAACTGTGCACTGAAGGACTATACTGCTAAGGTTCTTACAGCTTCCTATGGGAGACAAATCATCGAATTTACCGCTTAGTTGTAAGTGCTGAAGTTTTTTGAAACTATTTATAAAATCGATAGATTGTGATTGATCAGAATCAATTTTCAAAAACTCCATGTTTTTAGCGCCTGAAGTTTATTTAAATCTTGCCTTCGTTTCATGCTTAGATGCAATCCTACTACGTTTTTTAATCCTGCAAGGGTATCCATCATTTCCTCCGAATAATCCCCTTTGTCTCTGTTTTCTTAGTTGTCCATGGCACACCATGCATAGCATGTATCCATTGTTCACTCATAAATTCCCCTCCAAAAACCTCCGATTAGCTACTCTTCATCCCAATCGGTATTTAACGGGAATACTCTAAAAATCTCTCAAGTCGGTTCTTAATATCGTTCCAATCCTCATCAATAATACTGTAGACGATATGATCCGTTGCGTTATATTTCTTCCTAAGAATTCCTTCCTTTTTAGCTCCCAATCGTTCTATGGCCGTTTGTGAACGATAATTGGTGGACGCTGCAACAAACTCGACACGTACAGCTTCCCATACTTCAAAGGCATGCTTGAATAACAAGTATTTGCACTCCGTGTTCACTGCAGTTCTCCAAACCTCCGGAGAATACCATGTCCAACCTATATTCAGATTTTTATGTACATGTGAAATTCGTAAATATCGAGTCATCCCAACTATTTTGTTCAGTTTTTTATCGAAAACTACATATGGAAAATCTGCTCCACATTCTCGCTCTGAAATTGCTGACTGAACGAATCGCTCCATTTCATGAACAGTTTGGATTTTTATTGGGAGGTATTCCCAAATTTCTAGAGATCTTGAGCATTGAAATAACGCATCGGTATGTTCTAATTCAAGTGGAAGCAGTGATATTCTTTTACCTTCTAATTGTGGGAAATCCATAGTTCGATAGCTCCTTTCCAATGAGGTGGTTTAAATAGTTAGTTATTCACTGGGCACTTTATATACTGGCTTACCGTCTTTATCATAAAAATTAATTTTTAATTCGTTCAAAAGGGGGAACATCAAGGATATAACCACGTATAAGGGCTTTTCTAATCCATCCGAAAAACTTTGCCTTTGGGTACAAACGGTAGATGCTGACCTTTGGGTATAAGAAAAGCGTGCTCGCGACGGATGCTTACTCTGTCGCAGAATCCGTCTGTTATGATCAATAAGGGTCCATTTTTCGGAAAATCCTCCGCACGCTCTAACAAATCGATTCCAGGTTGAAGGACGGTACCTCCCCTACCTTTGACGGACACTTGATCGGCAATTACTTCCGGAGCAAGATATCCTTGATCGTACACTACCGCATCGCAGAAAACTACGCGTACCAACGGGACATCCCTTGACATACTATAGCTGGCAATTGCCCCTAGAGCTTTTCCGAGTAGCTTGGTATCCATGGAACCTGAAGTATCCAGGACCACACCGAATGTACGACCATCTTCGTCACCTGCATCTGGCACCCATCGGGGTCTAGGAATTTCTGGGGTAGAAGATTGTCTGCGACTGATTCTAGAATAGGTCCGAACCTTTTCAATTGGAGAAAAGTAATGATCGAACCATTGTGCTAGTTCAACATCCCACAAGATAGGAGGCTGAGACAGTGCGCGGATTTCTTCAACCAAACTTGCAGGAAGCAGCCCTCGGTTCTGCTCGTAATGATAATCAAGGCCTTGACTTAAACAGTTTCGATAAAATTCATCGAGCGTAATTCCATCGTTTCGGGCCCACCAATCTGATATTCGTGGGGTCAAAATGTCTCCTAGGCCGATTCCCCGGAATGTAGCGATTTTACGATACATTCTTACATCGTTGACAATACGGTCATAGATTGACTCTGCTGACAATCCTTTTAGATCAGGGTCATAGAGCCCTCCAATTCTGGGGAATGCCCCTAATCCCATTTCCATTAACCACTGATTAATGACATAGTCGCAAGCAACATTCCACAAATAGGGATCTCGACCATCCGTACGAGCATGATGCCGGAGCCCAACATGCAGAAATTCATGAGCAAGTACGAATCGACACTCTTGCTCGTCAAGGCCAGCAGCAGGATTAACGTAAATCTCTTTCGCCTCCGCATCAACAGCAGCAACTGAGATGGATAGTCGAGTGCAAAGCACAGGGTCTTCTATGATTTTAAAATCTGCCGCCATGGCCCCCATGAGAGGGTAGCTACTGATAAACCAGTTACGGGCTTTTAGTATGGGTGTCAAAACGTCTTTGTTAGCACCTAAGTAGGCTTCATATCCTGCTGTTACGTTAACAGCGCTGGTTACGGCCATTGTTAGCCCCTTACCCAAACAGTCCTGCCAGTTTATATCGTCGTTGTCCCAGTAGTGACCTGCTGTTCGGGGATTAAGTATCATGTCCTGATATCCGTGCCCGGCCGTACCCAGGTTATGAAACGAAGAGGGGAGCTCTCTTTCCATAAAACTTTGATAAAGCTCTTCCTCAGTTCTGGCAGCGATTTCAACTCGACCAGCCATTTCTGCAGGAGGTCGGCCAAGTTTCATGTCATAAAGAAATTTCGCTATGTAACAATCACAAGCTGCATTCCACAAATCCTGCCGCTCCTTGACCCGGAAATGCCCGAAACCAAGGTGTAGCAAGGCATGGGCAAGAATGTACACCCATTCCTCAGGCATCGCTCGTCGTTTAGGATTAGCATGAATGTGTCCATAGCTAGTTGTGATGGCCCAGCCATGTTCTGGACAGAGGTTCCCCTCCTGGCGCACAAACCGTGCATGAGATGCGAGAGGCGCGAACATAGGGTGATTGCTGACGAATTGAAGTCCCTCATTAAATGATTTTGTAGCAGGGTCAAGCTCATTTGATTTAAGTTTTGCCATATTTAAGAATCCTTCTTCTGTACTAATCTGGGTAGGTCACGGACGATTTCCACAAGGAACCAATCAGGAAGACTTTCCCCGATTTCATTCTTCGAAACAGAGAGTTGGGCAATTTCGAGACTAATTGCGCTCAGACTTTTTAACAGAGCTTTGGCGCGGTGGGCTAATTTCTTGTGGTGCTCGGTTAGTATGTCCTTAGAATCTGGCAGTTCTTTTATTAACTGGGCACGGAAGGACTGCGCCATGAAGTACAATACATCCCGATCTTCCGGTAGGTGAGGCCAGTTGGCTTCGCCTTCCAGAATAGCGTTCAGTTTATATTTGTTGTTAGTTTGCTTGTAGAAGGCTTTGAATTGCCCGGCATGATGAGGGGATAAACAACCTGTCGCCAAAATGTCCAACGTTTCCAGCTGCAGATGGTCTCCATATTCGTTAAGTGCATCGCTTAGCATGTGCCACGACCGGGGAGTAGAGAACGGTTCTTCGTGTTTCGGAGGCTGCACCCAGAGATGATCGGGGCGTGCCTCGATATAGGCGATCACCATGGGATGAATTCCGTTATTATAGGCCCATTCTAACCATCCTCGGTGAGAAACTTTTAGTTGAACGTGAAACATACGATTGATAAGTGCTGAAGACATTGGCTTCACAATAGCGCTGTCTTGTGCCCGGTTCCCCGCACCAATTACGACAGAGCCCTCCGGGAGCACGTATTCTCCAATGCGCTTCTCCAGAATCAGACTATAGAAAGCCTTCTGAACCTCATGTGTACAAGCATTCAATTCATCTAAAAATAGACAGTAGGGCTCACTTCGGGCAATCATGCTGGGAGGACAAAATCGACTTTTTCCGTCTACAATCTGAGGGACTCCTATCAAGTCCTCCGGGGCGAGCTGGCTGCCTAATAGCGAGACGCATGGTAACCCAACCATTTCGGCAAATTGCTGAACTAGGGACGACTTCCCAATTCCAGGTGGCCCCCAAATAAAAACCGGCCGTACGACCGCTATATTCAAAAGTAGATCCATTATTTGTTTAGATGTAACTGAAGCAGATATATTCATG
The DNA here is from genome assembly GCF_008017805.1 of Paenibacillus sp. N3.4. Lineage (GTDB taxonomy): Bacteria > Bacillota > Bacilli > Paenibacillales > NBRC-103111 > Paenibacillus_E. Next base: position 34,617 of record NZ_VRTT01000076.1, read on the forward strand.
CTGAGCTTTCCTCCGTAATTTAAAGTTAAAGCAATAATACCATAAGGTGATTAAAGATTTGTTGATATAATTTAGTTTTAAAGTTTGTCAACCAAATGAGGATGAATATGCTCCTGATTCGAAGAAATTCGAATATGAAAGCTTTGCTCAGGTTCTGTTCAAGATCCTGACAGTCTCCATCAGACTAGTTTACTGACCCGCAAACGGTGCATGTTTGGTAGATTATTATCGTTGTTCATAGATATAGTATGGTACCTAACTGCATTTGTTTCAACCTACTATTTTGCAAATGGGAGTTGTATAAGGCTCTTCGCTGCTTACTATTGGTAATTAAGATTATAGAGAAAAGAATAGAAACAAGCTTCTTACCAGCCTATGCTAGAATCTCATAGCAAATGAAAG
>NZ_VRTT01000077.1 GCF_008017805.1 Paenibacillus sp. N3.4
CGCACGGTTCATTTCGTCTTTCAAACCAAATGTCGTATCAGTCACACCATCAAAAATACCCGCAGAGATCATCGCATCGAATTTCGCTTGTGTTGCTGCGTCCAGGTCTTTCAAATCGCTGAAGTCAGCGGATGTTTTACCGAATGCAACAGACGAAAACATGGAGAGCGCCATGGCGGATGTAAGAACAACAGATAATGATTTTTTCATAAAGGTTTGTTTCCTCCTGTATTTAAAAGTTTTTGTGTTATAAAAAACTTATAACCAACGTGACGACAATTGAATCTCTGAGTATTACTCGTGTATCTATTCGTATATCATCTCGGCTACAAACTTAGTATACGACACTCCATACAGCATTTCATTGCTAAGTATTTTCCAATTTCATAGAAACGACAAAAGACTGCATCCGAAGAATCGGATACAGTCTTTTAACTTACTTATTTAGGAATCTTCTTTTGTTGCTTAAGAACTCGGATGATAATGGCTGAAGCTTGTGCTCTAGTCAAGTTGCCTTTCGGATCAAAACTGTATGTTGGTTTCTTTTGACCTTCTACTAAAGCATTCTCAATACCGTCAATAAATCCGGCTTTGAAGACTGCTTCTACAGATGGCTGCGCATAGGTACCAATAGTAGTCGCATCCGTAAATTCTTTTTTGAGTGTTACTAGGCTCTTAGCTGCATCGGAGTTTACCTTCATATTAGCTGCGCGTTCAATCATAACAGCTGCATCTTCACGGCTAATTGTGTTACCTGGGGCAAATAACCCTGCAGAATTACCTCTAACAATCCCCGCTCTGGCCCCTGCTTCAATATGCATGAAGTCATACAAGCTGCTGCTGTTTGATAATCCCAATCCTCTTCTTACATCTGCAAAAGTACCTTGAAAGTTAGGATTCGTTGGATCATTAGTATGGAAGGACGTATCTTCATTAAGCAATGGAACATCAAAGATTTTAACCAGTAAAGTTACAAATTCACCGCGTGTAATAGCATCATTAGGTAGGAACTGCGATGAAGACTTATTGTTCATAATACCTTTTGAATACAAGATATCTAAGTAATCGCGCGCCCAATCATGCAGTGTCACATCATTAAAGCTATTGTTCATGTACATAACTTGGAAGTATCCAAAGGTATCTACAGGAACCTCGATTGTATGTGCCTTCGGATCTACAACACCACCGATGTTTTTCCAACCGACAAATTGATTGCCTGTACCACTTGGATCAAGGAATGTCCCAAACTGATACACAGTGAGATACTTCCATGAATCGTTACGAATTTCGTCATCATACTTTAATGTAAGTGTGCCCCGTTTAGTAGGAACCATTAGACTCTTAATATTTCTTGTATAGAAAGCTGTCTCACCTGGTCCTAGCAATGTTGGGGATGGAAGATTACCGCTACCTTGTAAAGCAGCCTTTAATGTATCAGCGTTACTTGCTGCACTAATATCTACGGTCCCCGCATCTACCCAGAATCGCTTGCTTGCAGGTCTGAATCTGCCTGTTGGCTCAATTAAGAATCGAGTTCCTGCAGGTGTTTCTGAAGCTTTCTCAACACGACCATCGTCCTGGTTCGCGATACCAAATACAATTTTACGATCGACGGTTATGAATTGTTCAGTTTGCGTTCTGTCATTTCTCATTAACTTCGTATCCTTAGGGAAGTTTAATAAGAAATCTCCATTAAAGATGCTCATTTTGGAAGCTAACGTAGTTTTGTATTGTGCTCCCTCAATAGGCGTATTCACGTTGAAAAGAATAAAGTTTCCGGTCGTCTTTGCTTTACCCCGGTTAACTGTAAATGTAATTGCGTTCTTACCTGCTTTTAGATTGTCAACTTCAAATCTAAATACACCAGGGGAGATCTGTGTAGCTTCACTTTTCCCGAAGAGGACACTGTCTGCACCATCTGCTTGGATAACAACCGTTTCCGAATTCGTATTGACGTTAGCCTGATCAACCTTGTCTAAGTTCTTAACGAAATTCGTTGGTTGCAGAAGCAGGTAGGATACGGGTTGTTTCGTAATCGTGATCATCTTGCTTGTTGTACGCCCTGAGTTATTCGTAGCAACTAATTCTAGCACGTAGTCACCATAAGCATCCATGGTTAAAATACTGCTCAAATTAAAGCTTGTTGTTGAGCGTTTGCTATCCAACGGATCAATAACCTTCGAAATTTGATTGAGTGATAGCGTCGTCGTTGTGATGGATGAACCCGAAGGAACTTTTCTCAAATAGAGAATCGCTTCTGTATTTAAATTCGCATTTAGAATCGTACCGGAAAGTTGAATTTTAGTGGACGTTGTTTGATAAACACCTGGCAGAGTGCCTACTGTGTAAGGTGTAACTGCGACATCCGGAACCATACTTCAACTAGTGGCGCGTAGTCACTAAGAACAAATACTTCGTAATTCGTCTGAGTAACAAGAACCTTTGGCTGTGCTGGATCAGGCTTCAGGTAAAGGGAGAAGCGGATTGCTTTTTTGCCATCATTATCAAAAAGCTTGCTATAAGCTGTTCCTGAATCCTTATTAACGGCTTCCAGTTCCTCTGAGGAAATTGTAAAATTCCCCAGCGAATCTATAACTGATTTCTTTGCCGCTGGATCAGTTAAATTATTAGAAAGCGGGACATTATTATCATTAATCGCTAGTTCAACCAAGTTGTAATTTGCTGGCGGCAGGTTAACGATCTTTCCTTGGATACAGGGAGCAAGTACAGCACCACAAGTGAATTGAGACTTGCTTGTAACAACTTTGCCATTATACAAATTAGTTACGATGACATAAGGTGCACTGGAAATATTTAAATTGTATGCTTTTGTGCCAGCAGCATTGGCTGTAACCGGTGGGACCGCTGTGGTTCCCTCATTCGGTGTGATGGACATTAGAATCGGACCATCCGGTATATCATGCAAAGAAATTGTTGCCTTTCTAAGGGTAGAAGAACCCGCTACAGCAGTAGTATCATAGGTGCCATTGCCGGAGAATCCGGGAATATTAACGGTAACTGAATCTGCTTTAGCATTTGTAAAAATATCAATTAATGCCGGAAAATCATTAATTTGATTAGACCCCTGTTCCGTCAACACAACCGGAGAACCCCCTAGGTTCTGTGCAACATGGTCTAAATAGGGTAAGGATGGGTTAGTAAAGTTAAATGTGTATCTGGTCGGCTGTGTAGGCGTTCCAAGAGAGCTTGTAAGTGTGACATCAATTTCTTGAGCTGTGCTATTCGTATTTAAAGGAAAGCTTGCGCTAAAATGATGTGTTTGATACTTCGTGCCTGAGTCAATTTTAATTGGAGTAACCGTGGCACTCCCTATAAGATCTGGCGTACTTGGAGTAGATCCACCAATTAGCGTTCCTTCAATATTGCTTATTTTTTGAGTACCAAACGTATAACGGAAACTTGCTCCGCTACCCACTACTTTGATATCAGCATATACATAATCAGCAACGCCTGGAGTAATGTTGCCTATACTGTTCTTAATATCCGTAGTGAATATAATGTTCTTAGAGGTTTCACTTGTTAAAGTAGGTACGGTTACTAACTTACTCACTGGAGGCGCAGGCGTTACAGATGAATCTTCCAACATCTGAATCGTACCGTTGTAAGCAAAGCCCAATCCATTATCGTATTTAAACGTTCTTGATGTTGTATAATAGTTAGTCGGGTTCTTAGCGATAAATTGCATCAGATTATCCCCTGGATTCAGGGCAACATCTGACACACGACCCGTATTCGTAAGGAATGTAAATACTCCGCCGGAAAAATTGGATGCTTCAAACGTAGTTCCATTAACAATTGCATCGACTTTATATGCATTGCTCGCAGAACCGGTAATCGTAGCATTCGTAAATGGACCTTGAGACGGGAGCATAGCGCCATCTGTGAAAACATCATCATTAAACTTGAGGTTTGTAATATTGGATACCGGAGTAAAATAAGCCCAACCAGGCAATGAATCAACGTTAGACGTACTGGCAAACTTCACAGTAAACCGATTGAGACCTTCCGATAACTGCACATTTTCAAAAAGGATTTGATTCGTACTGTTTGCCACTCTTGTCGGACGATTTGTTTTATTCGTCGTGGTTAGGCCGGAGTTTACATTATATATCTCATAGTAAATATCCGTAATCTGCTCTTCCGCGATTCCTCCAATGTCCACACTTACGGTTAAAGGATTGGATGTAATGCGTTGGATGGAAGCATCTACGAGTGGATTATCAGTCGTAGGAATCGTGTGCACATATAAACTTGTAATATTCAGTACAGGTGCAGCGGAAGCCGTCATTGGCGGCAACAAGGCGAGCAGCATCGTAATCATGAGGCTGAGGCTGATCCACTTGTTTCTTCTTTGTTTGGTTTTCAAAGCTAGTTCCTCCTTATGTGATCTAAATGTTGTTAGTATCGTCGCGACCTAAATTAAACTGAGCGGCTATTCGACAATCCCTCCCAAAATCTTCTATCATTCTACATGATTAGACGCGGCAATACGCCAAAAGTTCTTTATCTTACTTATCGGTCAGAAGCACGAAAATGTTTAGGGAAAGAAAAAAATTCACAAAATGCAAAAAAAAAATCCAATCATTTAGATTGGATTTCAAATAATTAATTTTAAAACGATTATTTACCTACGCGATCACTTTGCACTTGCTTGCCGACAAGCTTCTGCAAGAAGCTCAGAACCGGTTTGCGGCTTTTGCTGATAATGCCGATGGCTTCTGCACCAACAAGCATAACGAGGAAGAGAGCTACCATTATCATGATTAGTCCCCATGTAGAATCTTGGGAAATAAACACGGAACAAACCACAGCACTAATACCAAAGATGGAGGCAATCCCATAGATGATCAGAACGCTTGTACGATGGCTGAATCCAAGCTGCAGCAAGCAGTGATGCAAATGGCTTTTATCCGGAGCAGAAATCGGTAGTTTATTGACGTAGCGACGCATAATCGCGAAGAAAGTATCGGACAATGGCACGCCTAGAATCATGATTGGAATCAGAAGGGAAACAACGGCCGCTTGCTTAAAGCCCAGAATGGATAATGTCGCTAACGCAAAACCTAGGAACAAAGCTCCCGAGTCCCCCATAAAGATTTTGGCCGGATGGAAATTATAAAACATAAACCCTACGATGCTGCCTAGTAAAATCACACAAAGAAGAATAACCGTAATGTTGCCCATCATGAGTGCCAGAATTAAAATGGTTGTGGTAGCAATACCGGAAACCCCGGCCGATAATCCGTCTAATCCGTCAATCAAGTTAATGGCGTTGGATACGCCGACAATCCATAATATCGTAATAGGAATACTTAACCAACCAATAGGCAGATTAGTTGTTCCGAAAGGAATGTTAACAAGTTCAATCTTCAGTCCGAAGGAAACAACGATACACGCGGCAATTAGCTGCCCGAGCAGTTTCCATTTGGGTGATAATTGGAACCGATCATCCAAAGCCCCCGTAACTACAATCACAAAGCCTCCTAGCAGCAAACCAAATGCCGCATTCGAGTTGACTGCATCAAGTGCTGGAGAAACAACGAAATAAGCACCGACGAACGCGAGGAATATAGCTAATCCTCCGAGACGCGGCATAATTCGGGTATGTACCTTACGATGGTTTGGGGCATCAACCGCTCCTACCCAGAAGGCAAATTTTTTGACTAGGGGTGTCAGCAGCAGCGCCATTAAGCACGAAGCGATAAACCCAATCACATATAATCCATACATGTTCTTCTTCACAGCTCCTCTTGTCGTGGGTGGCAGGTGATCCGCCGAAATGAATTATACTCCCATTTGTCCACAAATACTACTGCTAAATTTGGCTGAAATGACCTTCTTTAGGTAATTTTCATAATTATTTTCATGCTTTTGTTACTTTCTCTTTGTCGCGCATCACTTTCAGTGCGAATTTCGGAAGCAGGAGCATTCTTTTGTAGCGCCATGGTTCCTGTAAAAGGCGGTAAAACCATTCGAGACGTAATTTCTGAAAGAATACAGGCGCCCTCTTTAGTTTGCCCGAAAGAACGTCAAAACTTCCCCCGACTCCCATCATAACAGGGACCCCGATTTGCTCTTTGTACTTGGCTATCCAAGGTTCTTGATTGGCAGCGGATCTTCCAACAAAGAGGAGATCAGGCGCAGCATCCACGATATCTTGAATGACTTCCTCGTCCTGGGTTTCCCCGAAATAGCCATCGCGAACACCCACAAGCGTTATGCCTGGATAGGTAGATCTTAAACGATCTGCTGCCGCCTGAATCACCTCCGTTGACGCGCCGAGAAGATACACCTTCCAGCTCTTCTTCTCTCCGACCTTCATCAATTCTTGGAGCAAATCATAACCGGGAACCCGCTCTGCAACAGGCTCTCCTACATATCCTGCAGCCCAGACGACCCCTGTCCCGTCAGGAACGATGAGCTCGGCCCGCTGCATCATGCTCAGATAAGCCGGATCGTCTTGAGCGGCCATGACCATAATGGGATTGGCGGTAATAATCTGGTGCGGAATTCTTTCTTCAATTACATTAGTCAGATAAGCGACCGTCTGCTGCATGCCCATTTTGGAGATGGGTACGCCATAGATGCGAACTTTCGGTATAGCACCAGCGGATCGTACAGTTGTATTCGTAGTTGTCGATGTTGAGCTCATGGATATCTCATCCTTTAATTGACGTTGGAGTTAAGCCTTTGGTTGCAAATAAAATGAAATGATGTGCTGCGCAGGAAGCTGAGCCTGCGCTTTGAGCTCTTCTATGGCGGGGCCGACAGACACCGCCCAAGCTTCCTTGCCGTCGAGGAGGCGCTGCGCCTCGGCGCCCAAGGCTTCGGCATCGAAGCGAGCTGTAGATGCCGCGGCCTTCATACCCAGCCTATGGAGAAACTGGTCGATCTTCGGATCGTACGAGATGCCTACCATAGGCACGTACTGCGAGGCTGCATAAATCAAAGAATGCAGCCTCATCCCGATCAGCAGGTCGCAGCCAGCGACCTGCTCAAGCATGTCCTGCGGATGGGCGATGCCTCGCACCATCTCCACGCGAGAACCGTGATCGCCGAGGCGGTCGATCACGAACTGCGAAGCCACCTCATCCGAAGGGAGGTGGAAGGGCAGAAACCGCAGCCGCACGTCCGTGCGGGCTGCGAGCAGTAGGTGCAGGGACCGCGAGAGAGCTTCCAGCTCCGAGCGGTCCTCATTCCAGAAGCGGACGGATACACCGACCGTCCGCACAAGGCTGCCCCGCGGCGCTGTATCCGCCGCGCCGCCCTCAGACCCGGTCGAGCCGCGCAGGGGCAGGCCCATGACCGGGTCAGGCACAACCGTGATGCGGTCCAAAGGAAGCCGCATCTTCTCAAGCAAAGCCGCGGACTCCGTATCGCGGACCGACACATACGCGCAGCGTTTGAATACGCTGCGGATCCAACCATCGAACATTCGGCGATTGACCGGCCCAATGCCCTGTGAATAAATAAAAGTCGGCTTCCCCAGCCACTGGGCGATCTTTAAGACCGCCAAGTAATAGGGAATCGTCTTCGAGCTTGTTGCATCTTGCAGTAAGCTGCCGCCTCCGCTGATCAAGCCGTCGGATTCGCGCAAAGCACGTAAAAGCGGCCCAGGTCTCATCCGATGGTAAGCCTTTACGCCATACATCTCAGTCGTCTTCTGGGGATTGGCCGAAAGCACGATGGGCTCAATCTGAACGCCTTGCGCTCGACCTTGCTCCTGCAAAGCAAGCAGAATGGATTGCAGCACAGCTTCATCACCGCTATTATCAAAGCCGTAATAGCCGGAAAGCGCTATTTTGACCACTGAGGCACCCATCGCTTCCAACTCCTTGTGACAATCTCCCAAATGGCGATAAAGACTAAACCAACAATTGCGCCAAACACAACACCATACGTAATACGAATGAGTGAAATATGAAGCGGCGTATGCAAATGAGCGAAAGTGTCTACGATCGAAAGCTGCCCGATGACACCTATGAAAATTAGGTATACAGCATGTCTATATCTTACAGACAAATAAGCGCCTAACAGAAAGACAGGGTGAGCGAACAAAAACTCCTTGTTTCGAGGACGAACGCCCAACGTATTTTCTAAGAAAGAACGGAACAGTTTCTCGAACGTAGAAGCCTGCCCTTCATTTCCGGTACGTGACAAATAGTAATAGATAGCGGCCAAAGCCACCGCTGCAATAACGATCCATAATACGCTGATATAAGAAGAGAAAATTCGCCGAACATGCATGATTTTATCTTTATACGTATTGTTTTCACTGAAGAACAGCAAATAGATACCTGCGATTGCAATGGGTAGCAAATGCAGCATACCGACCCCGCGGAATTGCTGCAGCACAAGAGAATACGTAATATGATTAAGCAGCGCTACTTCATAGACTACGCCAATCAACGAAATCGCTGATGTTTTGAAGAGCTGCCATAACCCATAAGCCAGACCTGACTTCCATTTCGCGGCTGCGCCTGAACGGACAGATCGAATAGCCAGCATAACCGCGACGCTTGGTGCGCTGATCGCTGCCCCCAGCGCCAGAGCTTGTGCGTACACATTAGCGGAAAGCGTGTGTATGGCTAGAGCTCCTAACAAGCCAACCACGAACAGCAGTAAAGAGGCTTCCGGTATAAAGAAGGATACCATGAGCACGATCAAGCTGATACCGCCGACCAACATGAAGACACGCGCCACTTTTTGCCAGAAGGTTGTTTCAACAGTAAACGGCTCAGCAGTCCCTAATGTGAACCCCGCTTTTTCAATGCGTGGAATAGCTCCGTCTTTTCCTTGCAAAATTTCATAGTAGGCCGATAACGGATCTACCAGTTTGCCTTTATCCAAGCTTTTTACTGGTCTTGCGTTTATGAAAATCATACGGATATTGCGATCCTTCACAGCAAGAACAAAGCGATCTGCCGTGCTCTGAATGCGTCCTTCAAACTCTGACTTTTTCAAAGGCTCGGTTAGCTTTTCTCCATCTCTCTCCGTGAAAGAATGCAGTCGAACTACATTATAATTGGTTTCCTTGGCTAACGTGTTGAACCCTTTTTGAGGTTCTTTTAATAACTCAATGGCTGCTAGGCCTATGCCGTTCTTGTGTAAAAGTTCGGCCATTTTGTTCAAGTTAACTTCTGTATTTTCTTCTGTGTAGCCTGGAACCTCATTGCCGTCCACAATAATGCGTTTCACACCAAGATCATGAAGCTGTTTAAGTAAACGATCCATCTCGTTGGTTACGAAAGGTCTCCGGTTCGAGAGACGAACTACAATCTGAAATCCTTGATCCTTAAGCATCTGTAAAGTGATGGGGTCAGGGTCCATCGTCTTAATCGAGGCGTCATCCATACTCATCTGAATGATGAGTCCGTTTCTGTTTTTGAAGCTCCATGGTTGAGTAGCCACTTTCAGATCCATGAATGTCTTCTGAATCAGCGGCTCCAGCTTTTCTTGCGTGGCTTTATCCGCAAATAACACATAGGTGTAATTCTCATTCGGATTACCTAAATTTTGCGTAAGCGATGCGGCATCTTTTGAATTATACAGCTCGATGCGGCGACTCTCTCTTAGCTCAGAAAGGGTACTCTCGTATACCGACATGGACGTGATACCAGCGGCTTTCATATTCGTGAGCTGCTGAGTGACGAAGGACTGAGGATTCGTCTGGATATCGGCAATATCCAGTAAATCTCGATAATCAAACACGAATTCTACCTTATTCGCAGACGTTTCAGTTTGGTGACGGGTGTAAGCTAACGGAAGCGAGCCTAGCATACCGATAATAACGAGCCACCACAGGATATTTTTGAGCGGATTGTTCCATGTTTTATACCACTGAGTCAAATTGTTCACTCCTTGTTTCTGATCCCTTATACATTCGAAAACCTCTTCAATGCCTTAAATCAAAAGAATCGGTCAAATGAATTTCGGATTTTATTTCCATCATTTCATTAGACGACCTATCCTTGACTTAGGTTCTGAAGAGGTCCGGTTGACCCTATTTCATTATCCGTCTACACGGCTAAGTACGTATTGAATGATACCGTCCAGCTGCTTCGCAGCCCCAGGACCTGTGGAACCTTGCACGGCAAAGTAAAACTTGATCTTAGGCTCTGTTCCTGAAGGACGCAAGCAGAACCATGATCCGTCCTCTAGTTTGAATTTCAACACATTTTCGCGTGGCAGACCCTGAATACCTTGTTCATAATCTTCTACGCTGCTCACGCGAATACCATTGATTTCTCCAGGTGGGTTCATTCTCCATGCTTCCATGATGCGTCCAATTTGCTCCACCCCGTCTTTCCCTTTAAGCGTCCTTGATTCAAGCTTTTCCAAAAAGTAGCCAAAGGATTCGTAAAGCTCTTGAAGGACGTCATATAAGGTCTTACCTTGTTGCTTATAATAAGCCGCAGCTTCCGCAATAAGCATCGATGCGATAACCGCATCCTTATCACGCGCATAGCCGCCAGCCAGATAACCATAGCTTTCTTCATAACCGAAAAGGAACTGGTGTTCACCCGTTTGTTCGAACTGGGTCATTTTCTCCCCGATATATTTAAAGCCCGTTAATGTGTTTAAGGTAGGGATTCCGTAATGATTAGCGATTACAGCCCCCATTTCACTCGTTACGATTGTTTTAATAACAACGCCGTTGGCAGGCAGTTCTCCACGCTCTTTCAAGCTGGATAACAAGTAATTGACGATAATCGCACCCGATTGGTTCCCTGTCAGCACGAAATATTCACCGCTCGGATCTTTAACAACTGCGCCCATCCGATCAGCATCAGGGTCCGTTCCGATAATAATATCGGCATTCCAGTCCTTCGCCTGAGCAATAGCAAGCGTAAACGCCTCTCGCTCCTCCGGATTCGGAGATTTCACCGTTGAAAATTGCGCATCCGGCTTCTCTTGCTCGGCCACAACACGTACTTGTTCGAAGCCTACGGTTTTCAGCACTTCACGCACAGGTATATTACCCGCTCCATGCAGAGGTGTAAAGATGATGCGGAAATCATGGCTAATCTGTTGGATGACTTCTGGATTCTGACAAATTGCTGTTACCGCCTGGATATATGCTTGATCGACCTCATCGTCCAACCAGACCAATAGATCTTGTGCTTCTGCTTCACTTTGGGTGAGTTTCTTCACCTTCGCGAAGGTATCGATGCTTTGGACTTCTGCGATGACTTGTTCGGCAAATGCAGGAACGAGCTGTCCCCCATCTGCTCCATATACTTTATAACCGTTATATTCAGGTGGATTGTGACTGGCTGTAACAACAACACCCGCTGTTGCACCCAAGTATCTGACAGCAAATGATAATTGCGGTGTCGCGTGGAGCGTTTTGAACAAATACGCTTTCACTCCGTTGCCTGCGAAGACAAGAGCCGATTCTAAAGCAAACTCAGGAGACATATGACGGGAATCGTAAGCAAGGACAATAGATGGCGCTGCTGCGCCTGTCCCATTCACATATTGTGCTAACCCTTGCTCGCTCGCCCAACTGTATAGACGTTAATACGATTTGTACCAGCGCCAATTACGCCGCGAAGTCCTCCCGTACCAAATTCTAGATCTTTATAGAAACGATCCTCAATTTCTTTCTCATCTTCCCGAATAGCTTGCAGTTCTTTCTTCGTTTGGGCATCAACTGCCGGATCTTCCAACCATAATTGATATTCCGTTTGTACACGCGTCATAGTAGTCAGGTTCAGCTCCTTTTATCTATGGGTTATTTATTAGCAAGGGCGAACATAAGTTCACCTTCGACTACCACTTTGTCACCTACTTTAGCCACAGCTTGGCCTTTGACAATCGTTCCTTTTACACGTGTAATCGTCATTTCTAGCGTAAGGGTATCCCCGGGTACGACTTGTTCACGGAATCGTACACCGTCAATACCGGCGAATAAACCAATTTTACCTTTATATTGCGGCATGGAAAGAACAGCTACAGCACCAACTTGTGCCAAGGCTTCTACGATCAGGACACCTGGCATAACGGGATAGCCTGGAAAATGCCCCATGAAAAACGGTTCATTGATCGTTACGTTCTTAATACCAACAGCTTTAACGCCTTCTTCCACTTCCAAAATGCGGTCAATTAGCAGAAAGGGAGGTCGGTGTGGAATAATCTCTTGAATTTGATTAATATCTAGCATAGCGGTTATGCTCCTTTCAAAATCCTTGTATAAAATACAAGGTAACAACTTACAATAGTAGTATCCCTTCACTATCTGCAGAAGTGAAGGTTGATATAAGGGAGCCTGCGTATAGGTCTGTGACACAGACCTATTATGTGGGCTCTTTTTAACGATAACGAATTATTTCAGCTTAGCTCCCCGATTTAATAATAGGAACTGAAAAATATAAATAAAAGAGGTTAAGAACGAAATTCCAATCACAAACCATAAGTATGTAACTGCGAAATGTAATTGAAAGACGAGAAAAAGAATGGCTAAATAGTACAGCACAGTCGTCAACTTCCCCATTACATTAGCCGGTACGGTCGATTTCCCCCGAAAATGATAGAACGCGGAGCCTATAATCATCCCCAGGTCACGAATAAACATCGCTGCTGCTGCCTGCCAGGGAATCATCCCTGAAATCAAGAGGGATAAGATCACGACGATCATCATCGTTTTATCCGCTAAGGGATCGAGCATCATCCCAACAGGTGTAACCAGTCCACGAGTTCTTGCTATATAACCGTCCAAAATATCAGTAAGACCAGCTGCAAGTAGGATCAGAAAAGCTATTTTGATATATCCATTGAAAAAGAACATGAGATAGACAGGGATTAGGATAAACCTACTTATCGTGAGCATGTTCGGTATATTCAAGGTATCCCTCCCGAGCCTAATAATCTGTTAAATCATGCTAAACCTTTCTTTATTATACCGCTGCTATCACAAAAATAAAACTCCCATGCGGGAGTTAGAATTAATTCGCAAACACCAGATCGTATAGATGCCGCCAGGTGCTCATATGGAGGATTTCATTAGCCGGCTGATGGCCAAGCTTCGAATATCCTAGCCATAGACCGATATAGACAGCCAATACGCAAAGCACAGGAATACGAATGATTTTGAAAATAAGCCAACTGATTTGAAGCCATTTCGGCCAAGGTTTTTTTTTCTTTGGAGCAGGCTTGTCTGACATCTAGCCCTGTCCCTCCTTTTTTACGATCAGGCACGCAAATTATTAGCGATATTCATCATCTGATCCGCAGATGTAATTGCTCTTGAATTGAGTTGAAGCGCTCTTTGGACAATGACCAAATCCGTCATTTCATCGGACAGCGTTACGTTAGATTGCTCCAAGAACCCTTGCATGAGGCTCACACGGTTATTCGTTGTATCCAAGCCTGGGTTGACATCCTGCAAAATATTCGCCTTCTCGGCAGCCGTTAACCCATTAGGCAGCGCATAAAGATTATCGCCGACATCCTGGAGAAGCTGAGGACGTACTACGCGGACCAGCTTGATTTGTCCCAAGTTCAAAGGCGCTAAGGTTGGATCCTGCTCGTTATAACCTCTAATAATGCCGTTCTTCTCAACAACCGGTCTGTAGCCGGTAGGTATTCGAATGGGATTGCCATCTGAGCCTGTTACATAATGGCCTTCTTTGGTCGTCAGAACCGTATCGCCATTCGGGTCTGGACTTAAGTTGAATGCCCCGTTACGCGTCCATGCTGGTTGGAAAACCGGATTACCGTTATCATCCAATTTGCTGACAGACACTTCAAACAATCCGTCTCCCTGGATGGCAAAGTCTGTTGGATTTCCCGTAGATTGAATAGGTCCTTGAGCTAAGTTCGTCTGGATTTGCACCAGCTTTGCTCCCCACCCTTGGTTAAAACCAAGAGGCGAAAACCGCCCTTGTTGACGAAATCCTTCCGGTTGGGACTTCACATTCGTCAGAACGTCTTCGAAAGATGCTTCCTTCTTCTTGAATCCGTTGGTATTCACATTCGCTATATTATTCGAAAGAATATCCAGCTTTTGCTGCAAGCTGTGCATGGATACCGATGAGTTGATCATGGAATTGTTCATGGTTGGCTCCTTCGCAAGCTACGTTATACGCGTCCGACTTCGTTCGCGGCCTTTTCCATACTTTTATCATAAGATTGAATGACTTTCTGGTTTGCTTCATAGGCACGCAGCGCGGACATCATATCGACCATCGATTGTGCGGAATCAACATTAGAGCGCTCTACGAAGCCTTGACGCACTTCCACTTGATCGCCGAGTGCAACCTGTGTGACCGTTGCTTCATCACCGGGATTAATTCGTAAAAGTCCGTTGCCTTCACGCAGCAGTAAGTTCGGATTCTCAGCACGAGAAAGCATTAAGCCTACCGCTTGTCCAGCTGCATTCAGAACAGGCCGACCCTCACTATCAAGAAACTCGCCTTTGTCCGTTACTTTGAACGCATGCATCGGCTGACCCGCTCCATCGATCAGCACCAAGGGTTGTCCATCTCGACCAAGCACGAGGTTCCCGTTCGCGTTAACTAGCTGACCTTGCGTGTCGACTGTGAACTTACCGTTCAAAGAATAACGCGGTTGGCCGTCCGCATTCAATACGGTAAAGAGTGCTTGCGGTTGAAAAGTCCGTTCGCCATCTGCATTTACGTATTTACCCGTCGCATCGAATGTTACACCTGGAAGTTGAATGTTAGAGACAAGAGCAAAGTCAAACGGATTCTGTGTTTCCTGCAGGTCTCCTTGCATATGGATAGAGATATTCTCCTCCGAAAACACACCCAGATTTAACTTCCCAATCGGAGCTGTTGAGGCACCTTGTCCACCGCGAATGGTAGAGATGAGCATTTCTGGGAAAGAACGAGACAACGCATTTCCTTGTTTGAAGCCCGGCGAATTGATATTCGCAATATTATTCGTGATGGTATCGTGTCTGCGCTGTTCAGAGATCATGCCTGCAGCCGCGGTATACAGTCCTCTTAGCATATCTTCACCTCATAGGTAGTCTATCTGACTAGAATTTACGTTTGGTCACTTTATCCAAGTTATCCAGCATAATCCCTGTTCCTTTAACTACGCAGGACATCGGATCTTCAGCAATCAATACAGGTACTTTAAGCTCATCTGCCAAGAGTTGATCCAAGCCATGCAGCAAAGCTCCGCCGCCTGTCAGAATAACGCCTCGATCAATAATATCCGCTGAAAGCTCAGGAGGTGTACGCTCCAATACGCTCTTCGCAGCAGTGACGATCGATGAAACCGGATCCCAAAGCGCTTCCTGTACTTCGCTGGAGTGAATCGTAATTGTCAGAGGTAGACCAGAAACCATATCCCTACCGCGAATATCCATCTCTTGATCTCTTCCGTGTGGATATACCGTACCTATTTTAAGCTTAATATCCTCACTTGTCCGTTCACCGATCAACAGCTTATATTTATTCTTAATATATTTGGTAATAGCAATATCGAACTTGTCCCCTGCAATTTTAATGGAGGAGGAGGTGACAATGTCGCCCATGGATAATACAGCGACATCTGTCGTCCCTCCGCCGATATCTACGACCATATTGCCGCTAGGCTGGAAGATATCCATACCGGCACCAATGGCGGCTGCCTTCGGCTCTTCTTCCATGAATACCTCTCGGGCACCGCTGCGCTCAGCGCTTCGCGGATCGCCTTTTGCTCGACCGAGGTGATGTTGGTAGGGGCGCAGATGAGAATTCTTGGATGTGAGTACCAGTTCTTGCCCCCTACTTTGGCAATAAAATGCTTCAACATCACTTCCGTAATATCAAAGTCAGCAATAACACCATCTTTCAGTGGACGAATGGCAATGATGTTGCCAGGCGTTCTCCCCACCATGCGGAAAGCTTCTTCGCCTACAGCCAACACGCGTTTCGTATCGCTTTCAATGGCTACTACGGATGGCTCGTCGAGCACAACACCGCGTCCTTTTACATGAATAAGCACATTTGCCGTGCCGAGATCTATTCCAATATCCTTGCTTAACATTTCAAGTTAATCCTCCCTAAACTTACCGTCCATCCCGAGAAGAATCGGCGCTCTTGTATATAGTACTAATTATAAGCTAAATTCGCTATAAATGCAGTAATTCCTCTTTTTTTGTGAAATTTCGACATGTCCAGTTAAAGGAAGTACAGCGGGATGAAGGGTTTCGTTAGGACTTGACAGTAACCAAATTTTCAGAGGGCTTCGGGCTTCGCGTCTTACGATACTTAATTTTTGTTGCTTCCCCTCCCCTTAGATGCCTGATGGACTTGTGATACTCCAAAATGTGTTTCACCTGATTGGCCAGGTCCGGGTTGATTTCCGGCAGTCTTTCCGTCAAATCCTTATGCACCGTGCTCTTGGAAACGCCAAATTCCTTAGCAATGGTGCGAACCGTGTTCTTGGTCTCGACGATACAGGTACCAATCTTAATGGTTCGCTCTTTGATGTAATCGTGCACTCCCCTCGCCTCCCTACTCGAGATAGTTTGGTAAAGTATATGAGGGGCATGACTAGATATTCTACGTAGCCAAGCCTGACAAGCCCATTTCCCATATTTATTTTCAAAATAATCAAGGATAAACGATTCCATCCACCTTCCGACGGGCATTTATATCCGAATTCATGTCAAGCAAACTTATTAAATTAGACGATTTGCTCCATCAAGGATAAATGACTTCGTCGCCCTTCGGGACGAGCGAGTTTGTCAAGGTAGATGCGAAGCAATCGTATAGACATATACTTTCATAGCTACACAAAAAAGCAGCAGGATGTGCCTGCTGCCCTCTTTTATGTAAGTTAATTACTGCTTAGCGTTCAAAAGTGTTTCCGGATTAACCACTGCGCTATCAATCACTTGACGAACTTCGAAATGCAGATGCACGCCGTCTTCTTTTTCAAACTCATTACGGCCAGCCTTTGCGAGAAGGTCACCCTTTTTCACTTCAGCGCCCTTAGCTACTTTAATATCTGACAAACTTTGATATACGCTGACCAGACCATTGCTGTGTGTAATCTCTACGAGATTGCCGACGACGGGATTCTGCTCTACCGCGGTAACTTTACCGCTCATAACAGCCAAGACATCAAAAGCTGCTTCGTCTTTTGCTTTTAAATCGATTCCGGTATGTGGCGTCAATTGATCAATATACTGGATCATAGCCGCCTGTTTGACTTCATTCGTTGCGTTAGTGTCATAGAAAGGAATCGAAATGCTGACAAGAGACTTGTCTTTGACAGGCCATTGCATCGTTTCAGCTTGTGCGCTTACGGCAACTGCGCCATCCGGTGTTTTGGTACCGCCTGATGTGCCTTTGTCATTCGTAACCTTAATGCCCAGATCTCCTTGGCTGACTGTTTTCGTACCTATGTCCTGGTACACCCACATTAAGGTTAAGATAATTGCTGCTGCTGCCATATACGTTGCTGGGAATACCCACTTTTTAGCAAGCAACCTCTTCCATGCAGATGGGACACCTTGTGCTCCTTGAACAGTTTTAGGAGCTTCTTCTTTTTGAAAACCTTTGTTTTGATCACTCATGGTTATCACCTCATCAACCATTCTTGACACATTTAAAGGTTTTATACTTGAAGAAAGATATTTTTATAGAAACGGTAAAGAATTACGATTTTGTAATAAACGGAGAGGCTTTTTCAATAGAGATGCCTGTGTAATAGTAGGTTACAATTTGCTCCGCGGTCTTGCCTTCCTTCGCCATGCCATTCGCTCCATATTGGCTTAGCCCCACGCCATGACCGTATCCATAGGTTGTAAAGGCGATCTGGCTACCTGTCCACTTCCATGTAAATTGCGAAGAAGCTAACCCTAGCTTCTCTCTCACTTCACGACCGGAGAACGTTTTGCCGCCAATCTTTATCTGTTTGATTCGATGTCCCGTTGACCACTCTAGCACACTCATTCCCTTGGCACTCGTGCTAGCTGCGGCAATACTTGTGACGCCTAGCTTTTGGAGCACCGTTTGATAGCTTATATTCACGGTTTCCTGATAGCGTGATGATAATTGTATATCCCAAGGACTTGGCACACTTCGCAAATAAGGACTTTTGAAAGGCCAATAGTCTTCCGAATTTTCCGTATAGCCATTGCTTGTAGAAAAGAAAGTAGCATTAATCGGTTTATGCTCGTAAGTAAGAATCAAATCTTTCGTTTCATCTACCGCTCTAGTGATCTTGGCCATGTTCGTCTCATACGAACCCTTATCCCACTTTGTTCTCAGCTCTTGTTCGTCGAGGTAAGCTTGATGCGCAGTCGTATCCGTAACGAGTGCATCACTCACTGGCATATTACTGTAATCCTTATCCAGTACTCTGCGCACCACATAAGTCCTGGCTGCCATCGCCTGTGCCTTCAACGCCTCCAGCTCGAATTCAATGGGCATCTCCGCCGCGAGCACACCTTTCACATATTGCTCAAGCGGAACTGTCTCAATAGCTGCCTTCTTGGTCAAATAAACCGGTATCATCAAACCTTGTTCTCCCATGGATTCCTTGTTGGTCGCATTAGCTTGTACAGAGATCGGCGCCTCTGTGTCGCCATGTGGAATCTTTTTAACTAGCAATCCGGGAACGATGATAGTCACGCAAAGCATGGACGACAAGCAAACAGCCACCCAAAGGATGACCCCGTGGTTGAGAACGCGTTTCTTCTTGTACATCGTCTGAGTATCCTCCATATGCGCTGTGTGCTAGCGGAAATTAGGTATGTCTTAGCTTATGAGAAGAATTACTAGAATAGAACAATAGATGTGAAGCGGTATCTAGCATGCCTCTTATCTAGCTTCCCTATACGAGAACGGGAAATACCGCCAGCCCTCTTTCGAAGGTGAACAGCCGCGTTTAGAGGAAGGTATATTCACAAAAAAAGCATCCCCGGATTTGAGAGATGCTTGCTTGTAAATCAATAACAATTTCTTGTGGGAGAACAAAAAAACCGCGAGAGACCATTCGTCTCTCGCGGCATATCTTTTAGGCAAGTGTAGGCTGAATGTTGAAAAATCCCAGTTCCGCCACTTCCTGCTCCACTTCTTGCGGTACCGATCTATGAATATCGGCGCCTAGTTCACGAAGAACATCCGTAATATCCACATACCCACGGTCAATATGATGTACGCCCGTAATTTCGGTCTCACCTTCAGCAGCCAGCGCTGCCAGAATAAGCGCTGCTCCTGCACGCAGGTCCGTTGCACATACCTTGGCTCCTTGCAGCTTAGCGTTACCGCTCACGATAGCCGTACGGCCATCGACTTTGATGTGAGCATTCATGTTGGAAAACTCTTCCACATGCATGAAGCGGTTCTCGAACACGGTCTCTGTCACGAGACTCGTGCCGTCAGCTACCATCAACAATGCCATCATTTGCGACTGCATATCCGTTGGAAAGCCTGGATAAGGCAGTGTTTTCACATCGACAGCACGAAGCGGCCCCGACGCGCAAACGCGAATCCCGTTCTCATCTTCTTCAATGATAACGCCCATTTCTTGCATTTTGGAAATGACAGGTCGGAGATGATCCCCAATCGCACCCTCCATATACAGTTCACTACCGGTAATCGCCGCAGCGATCATATATGTACCTGCTTCCACCCGATCAGGAATTACCGTATGTACGACTCCGCGCAGCTTCTCTACGCCTTCAATACGAATGACGCCTGTTCCAGCACCGCGAATGACAGCGCCCATGGCATTTAAGTAATTAGCCAAATCAACAATTTCAGGTTCTTTGGCTGCATTCTCGATGATTGTCGTTCCTTCGGCTAGTGTAGCCGCCATCATGATATTCTCCGTTGCGCCAACACTGGCCACATCGAGATAAATTTTAGCACCTTTCAAGCGCCCTTTCACTTTGGCTTCGATATATCCTTGCCCCAATTCAATGTCTGCACCCATAGCTTCAAAGCCTTTGAGATGCTGATCAATGGGCCTTGTTCCGATGGCACAGCCCCCAGGAAGCGATATTCTTGCTTGACCAAGCCTTGCCAAGAGCGGGCCCATCACGAGGAATGAGGCTCTCATCTTGCGCACAAGATCATAAGAGGCTTCACATGTATTAATCTGTTGCGCACGAACACGTATAACCTGGCGATTATATTCTACTTCAATACCTAAACTTTGCAATACTTTATTAATCACTAGTACATCGTCAAGGGGAGGCGCATCATGGATGACGCTTTCACCTTCCGACCCCAGAATGGAAGCCGCAATAATCGGCAGAACGGCATTCTTTGCTCCGTTGATTTTCACATTGCCAGCTAACTTTCGGCCACCGCGGACGATAATTTTGCTCATCATGGTCCCTCCGCGCACTTATTTTAATTTATCGTTGGTACAAGGCATTGCACATTCCTTAAGTTTATCATTTCAACCCATGTGGATACAACTGTGTTCTTTTGGTTATTCCGGAACGCCATCCATAGAGTTCGGAGAAGATCTACTGTTTAGCTCCGTACTATTAACCATTGTTGACAAGAAATTACCGCATTATTCGAAAATTATTTTTAAAACATCTTACCGAACCCCATGGACAGTCCCAAATACTGAATAATAAAGCTAGCGACTAAATGCCCCAAAGCGATGGAAAGCAGTATTTGCAGCATAATCGCTTGAGCTGCCTTGGGCCTCTTGAGGAGGACGTCAAAGCGAAATGCTTGCAACGCCCACCAAGCTAAGCCAATACAAAAATATAGACCGCAATATCGACCATATTCATGAGCGAAGCATATTTCGCTGCCGCGCTCCATTTATCTGTTTCTGCCATAGGCCGCTCCTCTTCGATCTTTTATCGATTCATCACCTTCAACAACATCGTGACGAACTCAGCGCGTGTTGCTTTTTCATCAGGGTGAAACGTGCCGTCAGGATATCCGGAAATCCAGCCATCTGCTGCCATTTGCTTGATGATGCCAATGCCCCAATAGGATTCATCAACATCACTAAACGGTGAATTGCCTCGACGCTTCCCAGTCATATTCATGCTGCGCGCCAATATCTGGGTCATTTCCATTCGTGTTAGCGTGCGATCAGGCCCAAATGTCCCATTGGGGTAACCATCAACGATATCCGCTTGCACGGCTTTGGCAATGGCATCGTAGGCCCAGTGCGAGACATCTACATCACTGAATCGCATTTCTTTTCTTTTCGTTAGCTTCAAGGCTCGGGTTACTACCGCAGCGGCTTCTGCCCGTGTAATTGACTGATTAGGGGCAAACCGGTAATTTCCATAGCCGCTAATCACACCTTGCTTAGTGAGCTCACTTATTGCATCCTGCGCCCAATGTCCATTGATATCTACAAAACCGCTAACTAGTGTATAGCTGTCGATTTTTAAGCGATACAATTGATTCATAAACCATTGGTTTGCCTGCAGCTTAATATAATATGTCCCTTGACTCAGCGCTTTCTCAATATAAAACTGATTAGAACCAGAGGCATTGCTAAAAATCCCCTGTTCCTTCATCGAGCTGTCATATAGCGTTGCATATATAATGCGATTGCTTGGGATGTTCGTTAAATTGACCTGTGCGAGACCGTCTTTACTCATTCGAAATTCGAACCAATCCACGTCATCATTATTGTGAAATAAGCCCTCGTACACAGAGTTCATCGCCGCAAAAGTAGCCTGATACCATTTATCGTTAGGCTCATTCGGATCGATCAACTTAGGCGTATACTCAATTTCAAGCGTATATTCGCCGGTAATTGGCACGGTATAGTCCTTAATATTACTAACACGGATATAATAATTTCCAGGCAGCAGATCCATCAGTGGGGTGACCTCAATACCACCATCACCTGACTGGTCATACGTAACAGACTTTTCCCCCTCTTTTTGGAAGAGAAGCACAGGATCTATACGTGCTGTATCAACAGATAGCTTCACTCGCATCGTACCGGACTGCTCCAGCGACATGACAAACCAATCCAGATCCCCCTTTTGATGAAAGGTGCCTTTTAACGTCTGGCTCCTGGCCGGTAAAGCAAATGCTTTAAACTGCTTATCATTATCCTCATAGGGATCCTTATAGATGATAAAATGCGTGCGCAGCGAATAGCGAATCTCGGTCTTGCGAGAACGATCGACGGATTGCAGCTGAACAAACGTGCGCCCTTTAGTTACTTTAATGGTAAACGGGTTGTTGGTGTTGCCACTGCTGCTGTTTGCTGTAAAAGTTTCTCCTGAATCGACACGCACACGAATTCCTGAAGGATCAGCTGTATTCACGCTCAACTCTAACGTCCCATCATAAGGGGCATCAATAACAAACCAATCTTGATCCTCAGATGAACTAATCACAGCGTGAATGTACGCCTCAATGGGCAATTTGGCTGCTTCATTTCGCGAATTGTTAGGCTCGAAACGATCCTCTGTATATGGCTTTGTTAGTGCCTGATCAATGCGCAGCAAGCCATATCCGGTATGAGAGTCCCACCCCGCCGTCCCTAAATCCTCCGTCGTTTGCAGGATGAGATCACGGACTTGGTAAGCGCTCATCTGAGGATATTTCCCCCAAACAAGGGCAGCTGCCCCAGCTACCTGAGGAGCTGACATTGAGCTGCCATCCTGATATTGATAGCCTCCCCCAAGCGCTGTCGTATAAACGTCCCATGGCGCTACCAGATCAAGCTCAGGTCCAAAGTTCGAGCGAGCGTCTGCCTTTTTATCAGGGTCAACGCCACCAACGGCCAGAACCGTTGGATACGCCGCAGGATATTTCACACTCGTGCTTTCATTGCCAACTGCCGCTACAAGCAGAACATCATGATCCTCCGCATACTGCACCATATTAGCCAAGTAGTCCGAGTATTTATTCAAACCCAGCGAAAGCACCACGACCTTGGCGCCATGGTCCACGGCATATTTAATACCTTCGCCCAGCTTTGCTTCTCCACCGGTTCCGTCAGCCTCAAGTGCTTTAATAGGCATTATCTTGGCATTCGGCGCAATACCTGCAATTCCTTTATCATTATTAATCGAAGCCGCGATCACACCGGCGACGTTCGTTCCATGTCCATTATCATCATAAGGCTTCTTCCCAGGCTGCAGAAGGTTTATACCGTCAACAAACCTTCCGATTAAATCGGGATGTGTAAGATCAACGCCTGTATCGACAATCGCTACAACAACAGACGTTTGGGAATCACCTGCAGCAGCCCATGCTTGATCGATGTGGATCGTATCCAAATAAGTTTGTTTAACCCGAAATGGATCTGTCGACACCGGATAGGCGGCTTCTGCTTTCGTTGCCATTCCTGCAAGTTCCACAACTAGTATCATCAATATGATAAAACATAGGTGTCGGATCAGTTTCATGAAATCACAGGTCCTTTTTTCGAATAAATTTTTCACTTCTCTATCTATACCACATTACCCGCTCTTACGATACCTATAACGGTTGTTCTTCGCAAAAAGTTCAGATATAAGAAAAATATTTTGCATGTCAGGATCTCAAGGATAAACGACTTCGTCGTCCTCCAGGGACGAGCGGGTTTATCAAGGTAGATGCGAAGCAAATGTATAGACATATACTTTCTTATCTACGGACAAAAAAAAGCCGCTCCTGCATTTTGCAGAGAGAAGCTTTTACCAAACATATTTACTTCATTAAAAAATCCGTGGTCAAGACGAAAATGGATTCTATGCCTCGGAGAATTACATGTGGTATAAATCCGAGTGCCAGCCCAACAAGGGCACATAACCATACCGTAATGCCTAATGGAACCGGTATTTTCACCTCAACAGGTTCATAGTCAATACGCATGAACATTTGCCGAACAACGTTGAAGTAATAATACAATGAAGCGACACTGGTAAGGATCATCAGTGCTCCCAGCCAGTATTGATGGGTCTGCATCGTACCTAGAATGATGTATAGTTTCCCGAAGAACCCCCCTGAAACAGGTAGACCAGCTAGAGAAAGCACAATGAGCACCATAGCTAAAGCGGTTAATGGGGCCCTGTAATAAAGACCTGAAAAACCTTTTAATTCCGTATGGCCTTCAGCCTGCTCGATAATCATGAGCACAGCGAATGCACCGATATTCATAAATAAGTAGGCAATCAAGTAGAAGATAAATTCAGAGAAATTCGCCGTATGTGTAGCTGAAAAGTAAGTCCCGATGGGAACTAACAAATAGCCGGCATTCGCGATCCCTGAATAAGCCAGGAGCCGTTTCATATTCGTTTGTTTGAGCGCAATGAAGTTACCCGCCACCATAGCGATGGCTGCCATGACCGATATCGCTAAGAAGACATCAGCTTGCAGCGAGCTGCTCTCAAAGCTGCTAAAGCCAAACAATAGGTAGAAAACCCGGAAAAGGATGGCAAACCCGGCAGCTTTGGATACAACAGCCAGAAAGGCTGTTACCGGCGTATGCGCACCTTGATATACATCCGGAGCCCAGCTGTGGAACGGAGCGGCAGCAATCTTAAACCCGAAGCCTGCCAACAGCATAAAGAAAGCGACATACAGGAGCGGCTCGTAGGCTGGAATCAACGAAGGCAGAGCAGCTCCGATTTGTGCTAAATTGCTGGATCCGACCATGCCGTACAGGAACGACATACCATACAAAATAATGGCTGACGAAATTCCGCCCATGACCAAGTACTTGAATGCACCTTCGTTCGATTGGTGGTCACGCTTCTTCATCGCAACGAGTAAGTATGAGGTAATACTCAGCAGTTCTAATCCAACATACAACGTGATTAGATCACCTGACGATGACATGATCATTGCACCCAGCGCTGCCGGTAAGTAGAAGTAGTAATATTCCCCTACATGAGGAATGTCTTTTTCCTTCACGAAGCCTAGGCTCATCAAGATCACAAAGCCTGTGCCTGTTAAAATAAATAATTTAAGCAGATTAGAGAAATCGTCCACTCTATAGCTAAGATTGAGCAATTGAATGTCTTCACTCGGGTTCAACTGAAGAATAACGAATATCGCAGAAATAGCAACACCGACCAAGGAAAGCCATCCGATAAGGGATCGGTTAACTCGATTGGGCAAGATCAAATCTAAGAGAGATAGGATGATCGCGGTGGCAACCAGCGAAAGCTCAGGCAGCAGATGCGCTAAATCGGTAACATGGAGTCGAAGCTGTTCCACCGGACTAACCCCCTATCTTTCCGGCTACACTTTGGATCAATTGATCAAAGCTGCCTATCGTTTGCTGAAGCGGCTGACTCAGCACGCTTGGGTATATCCCCAGCAGGAGAATGAAAGCCACCAAGGCAATCATCGGCACCGCTTCGATTAATCGGGCGTCGCGCATGCCTTGAAGCTGTAGGCCCTCTTGTTTAGGGCCGAATGTGATGTTAAGCACCCCACGCAGAACGTAAACCGCTGCGAGGATAATACCCAGTGTACCGACGACGGCGTACACGCGGTGCGTTTCGAAGAGTCCGAGAAACGCGAGGAACTCACTGATGAAACCGGATAGGCCCGGCAAGCCGAGTGAAGCCATCCCAGCGATTAGCAGAATGCCGCTGATGAAAGGAATGGACGCGGCTAGGCCGCCTAAGCGGTCAAGCTGTGTTGTTTCGGTTCGCTCGTAGATACTGCCTACGAGCAAGAACATCAAGGCCGAAATGAGGCCGTGTGAGATCAACTGGAAGATGGCGCCCTGCAAGCCGGTCACATTAAACGCGGCAAGTCCGAGCAGGACGATCCCCATGTGGCTAATACTTGAGTACGCCAACACAAGTTTGAAGTCCTTTTGCACCATGGCCAGTATAGCGCCGTACAGGATGTTAATAACTCCTAAGAGTGCTAGCATCCAAGCCCATTGCTTGGCTTCCGCCGGAAAGAATAGGATACCAAAGCGGATGAGACCGTAAGCACCCATTTTCAGCAGGATACCCGAGTGAATCATAACCACGGAAGGCGGAGCTTCCGCATGAACCTTCAACATCCACGTGTGGAATGGGAAGATGGGCAGCTTAATACCGAAAGCCACCAACAGCATAATGAACAAGGTCCATTTCATCGTGCTGGTCAGAAAGAAGGGTGTATCCGCCTGATTCACGTAGGCAGATGGATCTTGCAGCAAATTATGGGCGATCGTATGAATATCACCGCTGTAATAAACGATTCCTTCTGCTTGCGAAGGCAATTGGCTAAAGCCTGCAGTGCTGACAAGAATCAGGAAAGCAATCAACATAATCGCCGAACCTAGTCCATTGTAGAGAAGGAAGCGATTCGCAGCCTGCTCACGATTCATGTAGCCCCATATACCAATCAAGAAGAACATCGGTACGAGTGTGATTTCAAAGAAAAGGAAGAACAAGAACAAATCTTGCGCCATGAAGACACCGAACATACCCACTTCGAGCAGTAAAAACAAAATGTAGAATGTTTTCCATCTCTTCTTAATATATACCGAAGCTAACGCGGCCATCGACGAAACAAACGCTGTCAGAAAGACGAGAGGCAACGATATGCCATCTACCGCCATCGAATATTTAAATTCGAAAAAGTAGGAAGTAAGCTGCGGAATGCCCTCATGATTAAGCGGAACTTTAATCCAGTCCAGCGTTTCTTTATACTGAATCGGATCGCCCTGATAGTTGTAATCGGCGTACAGCCATGCTGCCAAAATCAGAGGAATCAGTGTTGTAACTATCGCTATCGTTTTGATCAGACGTCCGCGATCTCCGCGTATGAAGAGCAATACCAGTACGCCCAATAAGGGAGAAAACGCGAGTATACTTAGGATTGGAAGACTAGCCGGCATGGATGAACCTCCTTCCTGCAATGGCAAGCGCCAAAATCAGCATACCCAGGAGCATAATGACGCCATATGTTTGCAGTTGACCGTTCTGAAGACGAGAACCGAGACGACCAATGCCAACTACTGTAAAAGCAACCAAACGCACGAGTCCATCGATCACATAAACGTCAATCAGCTCAAGAATCCATCCTAAGCCATTTAGCGGCTTCACAATGACAGTGTCATAAAGTTCGTCTATGAAATATTTTCGATTCAGCAGTGTATACAGCCATGGTACTTTACCCGAAATGACATCTCGCGGAATGGAACGCTTCAGGTAGATCAGATAACCGAGACCAATGCCTAGAAGACCCGCCAAAGTAGATAAAATAATAACGGTCCAATTGGCGCTCTCTTCGTGATTTTGACCCGTCAACCAGTTGCTTAGCCACGCGTTAAACGGTGTGTTCACAAAGCCTGCAACAACAGCAAGAATCGCTAAAATAATAAGCGGAGTTGTCATCGATGCCGGAGACTCATGCGGCTCTTGGGCTGTCTGGGAACCCTGTGTATGATCATCATGGTTGTGATGGTCTGCAACCACGGCTTTTCCTCTGGAAGAGCCCATAAACACGAGAAAGAACAAACGGGACATGTAGAAGGCTGTGAAGAATGCGGCAATCACACCTACCCAGAACAACAGCTGATTGTGCTCGTAAGCTTCCGTCAAAATCATGTCCTTCGACCAAAACCCAGCGAATGGGAAAATCCCGGAAAGAGCGAGCGTTCCTATCGCAAAGGTCCATGTCGTTATCTTCATTTTGCGGGATAAGCCGCCCATTTCATTAATGTCTTGTGTATGTACAGCGTGAATGACACTTCCTGCACCCAAGAATAGCAAAGCCTTGAAGAAAGCGTGTGTGAACAGGTGAAACATCCCTGATGTGTACGAAACACCTATACCAAGCGCCATCATCATATAGCCAAGCTGACTCACGGTCGAATAGGCAAGGATACGCTTGATATCGTTTTGCGCAATTCCGATTGTTGCTGCAAAAATGGCAGTGAAACCACCGACATAAGCCACTACAAGCAAAGCATCCGGTGAGGCATGGAAAATATCAAAGGTACGTGCGACTAGGTACACACCAGCTGCAACCATCGTTGCTGCATGGATCAACGCACTAATCGGCGTCGGACCTTCCATCGCATCCGGGAGCCAAGTATGAAGCGGAAATTGCCCGGATTTCCCCATTGCACCGATAAAGATAAGAATGGCAATCCAGGTAACGATGGACGGGTCAATTTTGCCGGATGTAAAGGCATTATGTATAGAAGTGAAATCCAGCGCGTGGCCTGGCATATACCAGTACAGCATCAAAATGGCAATGAACAGACCGACATCCCCAATTCGGGTGA
Source organism: Paenibacillus sp. N3.4 (assembly GCF_008017805.1). Taxonomy (GTDB): domain Bacteria; phylum Bacillota; class Bacilli; order Paenibacillales; family NBRC-103111; genus Paenibacillus_E. The sequence continues at coordinate 28,165 of NZ_VRTT01000077.1, forward strand.
CGATGAATGCTTTCTTCGCTGCCGCCTTCGCCTCTGGCTTAAAGTACCAGAACCCTACTAACAGGAACGAGCACACGCCTACAAGCTCCCAGAAAATGAACAACTCCAGCATATTTTCTGAAATAACAAGCCCTAGCATCGAAAAAGAGAAGAGCGCAATGTAGCCAAAAAATACATGAATCCGGTCGTCGCCTTTCATATACCCTTTGGAATAAATATTAACGAGCAGAGATACCAGAGTAACAATGACGAGCATCAAGGCATTCAGATTCGTTACCTCAAAACCCATCTTGAGTGTGTAATCGCCCACCTGGAGCCAATTCATCTTATTAAACGTGTAATCGACCACTTTACCGCCAATTCTCTCGACGAAAATCAGTAAGGCCAAGATGAATGACGCCAGCATCGCGAAAATACTAATGTAGATCCCTGAATCTTTTAATTGACGTCCCATAGCCGTAAGCGCTAGAAAAGCGAGCAGCGGAAACAACGGAATGAGCCATGCGTACTGAGAATAGTCCGATATCATATCCTTGTTAGCCTCCTAGCGCTTCATAGAATCCAAATCCGTCACATCTACTGTCCCTTTATTTCGATAAATGGTAATCAGTATGGCAATTCCGATTGCTGCCTCCGCAGCTGCGATTGTAATGTTGAATAGCGAGAAAATTTGACCTGTTAGCGCTGGATGGTCGCCAAGTTTCGAAAACGCGATTAAATTCAAGTTGACGGCATTCAGCATAAGCTCAATCGACAACAGGACGATAACCCCATTTTTCTTCGTTAACGCACCATACAAGCCGATACAGAACAGGATTGCTGCCAACGTCAGATAGGGAGTAATGATAGTGCCCACAGCTTAATCCTCCTCTCTCTTCGCGACCACAATGGCCCCAATGAAGGCTACTGTCAGAAGCACCGACATGATTTCAAATGGAATCACATGCTCGTTGTAGAGCAGTTTACCGATCTCAAGCGTATTATCCTTACCGACATCCAGCGTGCCTGAGGAAACAAATGTCGTTTTTTGAATGGCGTAGAATAACACCCCGAATAGTCCCAATGCACCCACAATGGCCAAGCCCTCATGCCAAGGACGCCTAGGCTCCTCTTCTTCCCCTTGTCTGTGCTTGGTCATCATAATGCCGAAAATCATCAGAATCGAAATGGCGCCGGCATAAATTAACACTTGCACAAAAGCCACAAACTCAGCCTCTAGAATAACGTATAGTCCAGCTAAACTAATGAAGGTCAGGGCAACAGCAACGACCATATGGACTACTTTGGTAAAAGAAATCATGAAGATGGCTCCGCCAATCGCCAGCAGCGCAAAGATGAAGAAAGCCCAACTAGAACCGCTTGATAGGAAATCACCAATTCCGTTAAACATCTTTCTTGGCTCCCCCTTTTGGCATAGCCGAATTGTTCTCTTGGCGAATGTTTTGGGTGTTTTCACTTAACCACTGCATGTTTTTGAACAAATCATCACGACTGTAGGTGCTAAGCTCGAAATTGTTGGTCATCACGATCGCTTCCGTCGGACAAACCTCCGTACAGAGATCGCATAATATACAGACTTCGAAGTTGATGTCGTACGTATCGATAACCTTTCCCTTTTTCTCAGGGTCTGGGTTCGCTTTGCCCGTCAAGGTGATACACTCCGTCGGACAAACGCGCGCACATTGATTACAAACAATACATTTTTCTGGATCAAAATATTGAATACCACGGAAGCGATCCGGCATTTTTATGGGGACATCAGGGTAGGCATACGTTATTTTTTTCTGGGTCATGCTTTTGAACGTTACGCCTAAGCCTTTCATTATGCCTTTCATTATGTTCCCTCCTTAAACTTTTTCTGTAGGAACCCCATCTTCGTCAACGTGGAAGCGAAGCATTCCTTTTATACATCTTAGGATGTGATCGTCAGAATAATCGCAGTCAGCAGCATATTGACCAAGGCCAGTGGCAGCAGCACTTTCCAGCCAAAGCCCATCAGTTGATCAACCCGAACCCTGGGCAGTGTTGCACGCAGCCAGAACAGGAAGAACACAACGGAAGAAAATTTCAGCAGGAACCAGATAATACCTGGAATAAAATCAAGGAACGGAAATGGCGAGTGCCAACCTCCTAGGAAAATAAGGCTTATTAAAGAAGCAATAACGAACACATAAACATACTCAGATAGCATGAAAAAGGCGAAACGGAAACCGCTATATTCTACATGGTAGCCCGCAACCAGCTCTGATTCTGCTTCAGGTAAGTCAAAAGGGGTTCGGTTCAGTTCTGAAACGCCAGCAATAACGAAAATGACGAAGCCCAGGATTTGCGGAATGAAGTTCCAATGCCAGAAGCCACCAGTTTGGTGATCCACAATGGTATGGAGATTCAGGCTGCCTGTCATCATGATGACACCGATAACGGAGATGACGAGTGGAACTTCGTAGCTAATCATTTGAGCAGCAGAACGCATACCGCCCAGAAGAGCATATTTGTTATTGGATGCCCAACCCCCAAGAATAATACCAATCGTCGATATCCCCGTGAGGGCTACGTAAAAGAGCAGGCCGACATTCAAGTTGGCATTAAACATTCGGTCTGAAAACGGAATCGTTGCAATAATCGTGAACGACGGAATAAATGTAATAATGGGAGCCAAAATGAAGAGCTCACGTTCCGCCTTCTTTGGGATTGTATCCTCTTTAATCAGAAGCTTGAATACGTCCGCGACACTCTGCAGAAGCCCAAAAGGTCCTGTCCGGTTCGGTCCGATCCGCATCTGCATCCAACCGATAACCTTGCGTTCAAAATAAATAGCATAGGTCACGAAGCCCAGAACGAGCATCAGCATGACAATACCCCAGAACAGGAAAACGAAGAAGTTCGTCCATGTCAGACTCTCCTCCAACAAATTGACCATTAGGCATCCACCTCCCCAACGACAATATCAATGCCACCCAATATGGTAATGAGATTGGTCATCGTCTCACCGACCAACAGCTTTGGCAGTATTTGCAGATTTACAAAGGAAGGTCTGCGGAACTTCAGGCGGAAAGGCTCTTGCTTCCCACGGGAAATAATGTAACAACCGATTTCCCCACGCGGGGATTCAATCGCCGCATATACTTCTCCCTCAGGCGGCCGGATAACTCTGGGTACTTTGCCCATTGTTTCACCTTGCTCAGGGAACTGCTCAACCGCTTGCTCCAGAATACGCAAGGATTGCTTCACTTCTTCCATGCGTACCAAGTAGCGATCATAACAATCGCCGCCGCTTCGCACAGGCACTTCGAACTGGAAGCGGCTGTACAGGCTGTACGGCTGCGTTTTGCGAATATCCCAGTCTACACCTGTGCAGCGAAGGTTAGCGCCGCTAAGCCCGTATGCAATGGCTGTCTGTGCGTCATACTTGCCCACGCCTTTAATCCTGGAAAGAAAGATTTCATTTCCTGTAACTAACGTGTGGTATTCCTCTAATTTACCGTACATATAAGGAATGAATTTCTTAACTTTATCGATCCAACCTTCCGGCGCGTCCCACTTTACGCCACCTACACGCATGTAGTTGTAAGTCAGACGAGCACCACAAAGTTCGTTAAATAGATCAATAATAATTTCCCGATCACGGAACGCATACAAAAAAGGACTCATGGCACCGATATCCAGCAAGTAAGTTCCCCACCAAACCATATGAGAAGCTATACGCTGAAGCTCCATCACGATGAGGCGAAGAAACTCCGCTCGCTCCGGCACTTCCAACTGCATCATCTTCTCTACGGCATGAACGAGCACGTAATTGGTTGTCATCGCTGAAACATAATCCATGCGATCCGTATAGGGGATGATTTGTGTATAGCTGAGGTTCTCAGCCAGCTTCTCTGTTCCTCTATGTAGATAGCCCATTACAGGTATAGCTTCTTTAATAATTTCTCCATCCAGCTTCACGATCACGCGGAAAACTCCGTGCGTACTAGGATGCTGAGGACCGACGTTTAACAGGAGCTCTTCTGTCCGTAACAAGTGCTACACCTCCGGGTCAAGCGGTTCGTAATCTTTGCGAAGTGGATGGCCGACCCAATCGTCAGGCATCATAATTCTGACTAAATTCGGGTGACCTGGAAAGTCGATCCCAAGCAGATCAAAGACCTCTCTCTCATTCCAGTCGGCTGTGGGCCATATCAAGGCTGCCGAGGGAATGCTTGGCTGTTCACGGTCTGTTTTCACTTTCACGCAAAACTCATTCCTGTGTGTGAGAGAAAGCAGATGATACGCCACCTCCAGGTGCGTCTCCTGATCGACGCCGGAGAGATTGCGCAGGTAGTCGCAGCGCAGCTCCTCGTGATCTCGCAAAGTGACCGCAACCTGAGGCCAGTGTGTACTGTGAATCACGACATAAGGACGGTGCGCGTCCTTCTCGTTGATGAAGGAATCGACGACGGCCTCCTCGGCCACGTCGGCTTTGAGGATCGCAACCAACCGGTCCAGCAGCGGCTGGTTCGGTGAAGGCTCCTTCGGCGCGGCAGGCTCCGCCGATTCGGTTTTGGCTCCGCGCGCGCTTGCTCGCGCGGCGCGGGCTTCTGCGGCGGCCTGGGCCTTGGCCGCCTTCTCGTCCTCGCCTGCGTCACCTGACGCAGGCGCTGGGGTTGCCGTCGCGGGCTCGCCCGACGGCTCAGCGGCCGCCCGCGCAGCGAGGCGGGCGGCTCTCGCCGCGGCGCGCTCGGCTGCGGCGTCGGTGCTTGCGCTTGGCGCGGGCTCGGCTGCCACATCAGCACTTGCGCTTGGTGCAGGCTCAGCTGTCACATCAGCACTTGCGCTTGGCGCAGGCTGAGCTGCCGCATCGGCGCTTGCGTCCGGCGCGCGCTCCGCGAGCTCAGCCGCAGGCGCGTCGCTCGGCTCGCTAGTCGTTTGCGCAGCTGGGTCAGCGGCCTGCTTCTCCGCCGCTCTGTCTACGGCAGCTTGAACTTCCTCGCTGAGCGGAGTCTTGCTTGCGCGAGCCTCGGGCGTTAGCTCGCCCACCTCGGAGGCGGCCTCCTCTAGAGGCGATTCGCTTACTTTCTTGTCAGCCTCGGCAGGAGGCTGATCTCCCTTGCTCTCCGGCTTTTTTTCGTCGCTCATCGATTCGTCACCTGCTTCCCGGTCTTCGCTTCATAGCGAATTTTCTCCTGAAGCTTATTAATGCCATAGATCAGTGCTGCTGGATTCGGTGGACAACCCGGAATATACACATCAACGGGCACAATTTGATCGACACCTTTTACAACCGAATACGATTTCACATAAGGTCCTCCAGCAGTTGCGCAAGAGCCCATGGCAATAACCCACTTCGGCTCAGGCATCTGCTCATAAAGACGGCGCAGCAAAGGAGCCATTTTCTTCGTTACTGTCCCTGCAACAATCATGACATCCGATTGTCTTGGTGACGTACGGAAGATGACTCCGAAACGATCCAAATCATAGTGAGATCCGCCTGTTCCCATCATTTCGATAGCACAACAAGCAAGGCCAAATGTAAGCGGCCAAAGTGAATTACTGCGAGCCCAAGCTTTCACTTGCTCGAGTGTAGTCATAAATACATTACGGTTCAGCTCTTCCCGTTCCTCGGGGGATATCGACTCTAGACTGAAGTCCATTGCAGCACCTTCTTCTTCCAAGCGTATATTAATCCTATGGCAAGCAAGGCTACAAAAATGCACATTTCCACTAAAGCAAAAAGTCCAAGCTGTTTAAAAGCTACAGCCCATGGATACAGGAATACGGTCTCTACATCAAAGATGACAAACATCAAAGCAAATAAATAGTAACGAATGTTAAACCGGATTTGTCCCTCACCTACAGGCTCGTTCCCACTCTCATACGTCGTGTACTTCTCCTCGACGGGCTTGCTTGGTCTTAACCATTTGCCAATCGTAAGCGCCGCAACAGGTAGGATAATAGCTAATCCCAGAAAAATCGCTACGATTACATAGTTATTTGTATACTCCATCTGATGTAACCGCCTCCATTCTTATTTACTTTTCTCCACTGTCTCTTTTAAATTTGGTAATATTCACCTTTAGTATTATATCAAAAAGCTATTTGGGCGTCGATGACTAATTCCAAGCATGACTTATTGTCGCCAAAAGTAGATTTTCCATATTTGACCTTCCTTATGCTTGTCTCGTTCATATTGCGTCGCATACAGGGCTGCTTAATGAATGATTTCTTCCAATGATTGATTGTATAGAAAGGAGCGGCCTCGATAAACAAGAAAAACCACCAGAAAATCCTGACAATCCTATCTGTAAGCACGGTTTTCAGCGTTAAAGTGGAGTTGTTGCTTGGACTGACTGCTGTAGCACTGAAAAACAGTGTTACAATTCCAAATATGTCACTTTTGATCTACTTGTCTTTCTGTAAGCACGTTTATCAGCGTTATAGAGGAGTTATTGCTTGGACTGACTGCTGTAACACTGAAAAACAGTGTTACAATTCCAAATATGTCACTTTTGATCGACTTGTCTATCTGTAAGCACGTTTATGAGGCTGTCGATTAATTGTGGATATCATTAGCCAATCGCCTAATTTGAAATCAGTCAAAAACAGCCGAAATATTCATAAAAAGAGGTATTTACTCACTC
>NZ_VRTT01000078.1 GCF_008017805.1 Paenibacillus sp. N3.4
CCTCACGATGGACACCCTTGCTCTTGGCTAGTGGTTGGTAACTACAAACCCCCACAGTGGACTTTCACCACCTAGTTAATCGCCATGCGTGGCACACCGTGATAAAGCTGACCATAATGGCCAGCTCAACGCATCAGGTGCTTGAAAGGTGATAATAATTTAGTGAAATCAGCTCTTGCGTTTCCGGATCAAGAAAGAGCTTAATTAATGCTTCTTTTCGTTGGAACACAAGACCATCCTCCGCTACATAATCGGGTTCACCCAGCAAACCTCTGATCTCGCTAACGGTAAGCGATACGCTCTGATCATTGATTTGAATGTGACCCGCTTCGGCAGGTACTTGGACAAAGCTGACATTATTGTTATCAAAGCCAATATTCAAATCCGGATATTCATATGTTATCGCTCCGATGAATTGAGGATCCTGCACCATGGCAGTCGGGTTTCCTTTCTTCACTTCGACCGTCTGCGCATCATCGTAAAGGGAAATCCCCCCCAAACTGTAGATCGTAGAAATGAATGGAACCAGGTTAGCCTCCTTCGGACTCACATCGATCACCGATTCGCCCTGCGCAGCAAAAGAAGGTGACAGCACTGGGAATTGTGTGGTTGCAGGCGAAATGGGTGAAAGGTTGACAGCTTTGGGCGATAATGTCCTTTCGGAAGTGCCAACTTGAATATGTGTGATCAAACGAACAGCCGTAATCACCAAAATAATCAATAGCAATAAGAAAAGAGCAATTTCATGAAAGCGGCGTTTACGGGTCACCGCAGCTGCTAACTTTATACCTTTATCACGTATCATAACGTTCATCCCTAATCCCCCTACTCGCCTATTCCTGGATTAAATAACATTGCTCTTCTCTGCTACAAGAGGATGGGCATATTGCCCGCGCAAATCAGCTCCTTGCTCAACGATGACGTGCTTGTCCAGAATAACCTTATCCAGATAGGCACTGGCTTCAATTTCACAATCATGCATAATCACACTGTTTTTGATACTTGCGCCCTTGCTTACCGTAACTCCAGCGAATAATATGCTGTTCTCCACGTACCCTTCAATCCGGCAACCCGGAGCGACGAAAGAGTTGCGAATGAGCGCTTGATGGTTGCAGGCAATTTCCTGTTCTTCCTCTTTTCGCGTATACACGGACTCCTGGTTAATCATGAATTGCTTCCAACCCTGCGGCTGTAATAGATGCATGCTATGAGCGTAATAGCTGTCTATAGAATCCATAATCGCAACATAGCCGTGATTCGCATAGCCTTGTACATGAATATCAGCGAGATGAGCCCAAATGACATCCTTGAGGTACGCTTCCTTGCCAGAATTTATACTTCTATCGATCAGTTCAATGAGTAAAGTTCGTGCCATCACCATCGTATCCAAATCGATATTTTGCGGTGTTACGCTCGGCAGCGCATGATACGTAGAAGCCGCCTTGACGACACGTCCTTGATCATTCATCTCGAGGTTGAAGGCATGGCCAATATGCGCATGGTGATCCATTTCGGTCAGATTTTTATAAAGAACCGTAATGTCAGCGCCCGTACTTCGGTGATAATCTACCATATTCTCAAAATTAGAACGATAGACCACACTGCTAGGAGCTATCAAAATGTAAGTTTCATTACAAGATTTCAAGTAATCCAGATGGCTGTGCAAATGAAGGAGGTCTCCATGATCTAATGTTCGTATCTGATTCGCAGGATCCATCCTCAACGAAACCGGAGGAAGAACAGACAGACCGCCGTTATCGAAAGCATCCAGTCCCCAATTATGTCCATCGCCTACATGCTCGAGCAGCGAGTTCGCCTTCGGGCTGGAAAGAAGAGCGACTTTCTGTATGCCCGAATTGCTCATGTTGGAAAGCGCGAAATCAACTAAACGATACTTTCCGGCAAAAGGTACGGCGGCGACACAGCGATTACGCGTAAGCGTTGACAGATCATCCTGCTCGTTCATAAGATTGATCATTCCAAGAACATCTTTCATCATTTAACCCTCCTTCAAGTATGTTTCATCGGATTACCCGAAATGAACTCTGGCGCCTGATTACCGCAGGATATTGACGACCAATCACTTTTTTCTCACCGACAACGGTAATTTCAGAGCTTCCCGGCTCTGTTGGATTCATACTCCTTATTACACTGCTTTGCGATTATTGAAACAAAAAGACATCCAAATTTATACCCTGATGGGAAAAATTTAGACGCCTCTTGTTGTTTTATGTTGTTATCATAACCAAACACATATCATCTTTCGGAGAACCGCTTTTGGCGAAAGGATAAATGCGTTCGATCAAGCCGTCTGGATCATGATCCGGCGCAGCCTTTAAGCTTCTAATGATCTTATCGATTCCCTCTTCCTGATCATCGTCTAACCATTCCGACAAACCGTCGGTATACATCACAATCCGAGCGTGCTCCTTATAGGGAATAATTCCTTTGGTAATCTCAATTTCTTCAAAAAAACCAAGTGCGCAGCAGCCCTCTTTCATCAGTTTAACGTCCCCATCAAGAAGTGCGATACCTGCAGGATGTCCCGCATTCACATACTCAATTGTGCGATGCTCCGTATCAAGCACCATATAAATCGCTGTAAAATAATAGTTAATCAAGTTGTCCGAATTATGCAATTGGTTCATTCGCCCATTCAACTCACGAATTACACCTTCAGGACTACATATGCTTGTAATCGTGTCTTTCAAAGCGGAGTAAATATACATACAGACTAAGGAAGATGAAATACCGTGTCCCATCATATCCAGTAAAATAATCCCGTATCGATTCGATCCAATCGGATACCAAGCATAGAAATCACCCGCTAATTCGGAGGACGGCTTGTAGACCGCCGAGATTTCGATCTGCTCATCTTTAAAAGGATTGCTCAGCACGCTGAGTTGGACCTGTTTTGCCAGATCAAGCTCGTACTTAATCCGCTTATCCCGTTCTTTATGCCAGTCTTTCTCGAATTTCAAGCGGAGCGTAGAACGAATACGAGCGAGCAGCTCGACTTTATTAATCGGCTTCATCACATAATCCAGTGCTCCTGCATCCAGTGCTTCAGCCAGCTTATTGGAATCTCCCATTGCCGTGACAAAGATAATGGGAATATCTCGGAAGCGTTCATGGGCTTGCACCGTTCGACAGGCTTCCACCCCATCAATTTCCGGCATCATCATATCCATAAGAATGAGATCTATGGGTACCTCGACCGTGCTCGGGGAATCCATATCCAATAATTGGTATAACTCTCTGGCTGACGAAACCATGATTAAGTCGGTGTAACCGGCTTTGAATAAAATTTTCTCAATGATCAGCAGGTTCGTTGCATTATCATCTACAATTACAATACTCATACCTTCAACCCCTTTCGGGTAACGTTAACGGAATCAAACCCTCACCGTAGTTTATCATAATTTATACGTTAAGTTATTGGGGTTTCTTATATGTACTACCCGCTTGAGCAAAATTCAATCACTATGTTCAGTCCCTTCACAAATCAGGACGAAAAAACGCGATTACTTAGTGAAAGGAAAATAAAACAGACAAATACTTGTTTCAGTATGAGCGCATACGGTTATAACCTACTAAGACGCCAACACCACTATAACACCAAATAGAAGGAGAGATGACTTATGAGTGAAACAGTCGGAACCAACAAAAGCGGACTATTACTAGGTTTAATAATTGGAGGTGCTGTAGGAGCCATTACCTCGTTATTATTAGCCCCTAAATCTGGATTGGAATTGCGAGAGGATTTATCCAATACGTATCGCACACTCAATGATAAAACAAGTCAACTCGCTTCAGCGGTAGGACAAAAAACACAGGAAGTTGCCTCAACGATTAGTGAAAAAACGCAAGATATCGCAAGTAGCGTTAGCGATCATGCTGCTGATATTGTGGATAAAGCCAAAGAAAGCAAACAGCTCGTAGCTGAATCCTTGCAGGCTGCTAAAGATAACTTCCAAAATGATCCATCCAACTAACATGCCCGTGCTGCTTGAAAGGAGCTGAGCGATTATGGACCAACATACACTGCATCAGAAATTCACAGAACTAGGCTTAGAGCGGGTTGCATATACGGAGAAATCGACATATACATTAAATATTTATAACGAAGCCACGTCTGCTTCCTACCCTCTCACGTTAACCACACTCACCACTGAGCAGGGGGAAACAACCGTACATTTCGATGAAGCCGATTTTCAAGAGAATAAATTCGTCCCTCTTCAAGTTCGAAGAGCCGCTCTGGATAAGCTCATTGAGTTAGAGCGATTCTGCAATGGGTCCGACGCGCCAAATAGACCTAATGGATCCAGCAGCAAATCCCTGGATGAAGCTAATAACAGCTCCATGGCACAGGACTTGGGTGAGATCAAGAAGCTCGGGAACGAAATGAAGCATATGAAAACAAATAGTGAGCTATTGGAACAGAACATGATTCCTGATCCAATCCAGTAGGACTAAGCTTGTCTGCTCATTAAAGCATAGAAGCCTCCGATTTCACATTATGAATGTGAGATCGGAGGCTATTCCTTCATAATCACTGGATGCTACATTACCATTCCGCTACCGTACCATCTACCTGACGCCATACGGGATTTTTCCATTGGTGTCCGATAGCAGCCATTTCTCTCACTTTTTCTTCATTTATTTCGATACCCAGACCCGGACCGGTTAAATTGGCGACAAAACCTTCTTCATACTTGAATACAGATGGATCTTGCAAATAATCCAGTAAATCGCTGCCTTGATTATAATGGATTCCCAAGCTTTGCTCCTGAATGAACGCATTCGGAGAGCATATATCGAGCTGCAGGCAGGAAGCTAACGCAATCGGTCCTAAAGGACAATGCGGAGCAATGGCAATGTCATAAGCTTCCGCCATGGCGGCAATTTTACGTGTTTCCAGAATACCTCCCGCATGTGAAAGATCCGGTTGGATAATATCTACGATGCCTTGGGCAAGTAGTTCCTTAAAGCCCCAGCGCGTGTACATCCGTTCACCCGTTGCAATGGGACACGACGTATAGCGGGCAATCTCTTTAAGCGCTTCATTATTTTCCGGCAAAACAGGCTCTTCAATGAACATAGGCCGATATGGCTCTAGTTCCTTGACGATGATTTTGGCCATCGACTTATGTACGCGGCCATGAAAATCGATGCCGATACCTACGTCTTTACCGACTGCTTCCCGTACAGCGGCAATGCGGGCAATGGCTTCATCCACTTTGGAGATGGAATCGATATAGTGCATTTCTTCGGTGGCATTCATCTTCACCGCTGTAAACCCAGCTTCTACTTGCAACCTAGCCGCTTGCCCCACATCGCTCGGACGGTCTCCGCCGATCCACGAATACACGCGCGTCTTGTCGCGGCAGGCGCCGCCGAGTAGATCATAGACAGGGGCATTGTAAAATTTCCCTTTGATATCCCAAAGCGCCTGCTCAATACCTGAAATTGCGCTGGTCAGAATCGGTCCTCCCCGATAAAAGCCGCCGCGGTAAAGCACTTGAAACATATCCTCGATACGCATCGGATCTTTACCGATGATATGTTCGCTCATTTCCATCACGGCAGCCGCTACTGTATCCGCCTTGCCTTCCACGACAGGCTCGCCCCAGCCGGTAATGCCTTCATCGGTTTCGACTTTCAGAAACAACCATCTTGGCGGCACTTTGAACAGTTCCAACTTCGTAATTTTCACGAATCATCGTCCTCCCCTATTTCTTTGCTTGGTGAACAGCTGCCATCAGCTGTTCGGCATATGTCTGAATAGCCGTGTAGTTACCCTGCTGCATGGCGCTGAGCGAGATTAAGCTTCCTCCGATACCAATCGAGGTGGCGCCTGCTTCCAAATAAGACGCAGCGTTATCCTTCGTGATCCCTCCAACCGCCAGCATCTCCACATCCCCTAGCGGCCCTCGCAGCTCCTTGATATAAGAAGGACCTAAGACAGAGCAGGGAAATATTTTAACAATCGGGGCTCCGTAATGAACGGCTTGAACAATCTCCGTCGGTGTTAACGCTCCGGGCATAGGCAGCACTTGACGGGCTAATGCTTCTTCGATCGTGCCTTGATCCACATTCGGTGAGATCAGAAATTGTGCGCCTGCCTGAATCGCTTCACGGGCTTGATTCTTATTCAGCACCGTCCCTGCACCAATCTGCATGCGTCCTTCATAACGCGCCCGCATCTCATGAATAATAGGCAGGGCACCAGGCGTATTAAGCGTCACTTCCGCAAAATGAATGCCACTCGCAGCAAGCGTTTCAAAGAGCGGCTTGGCTTGCTCTTGCTGAATTCCCCGGATAATGGCGATAACTTTTGAAGCTTTCAGTTTCAGCAATACATTCTGCACAGCACTGTTTCCCCTCCTTATGTGTAATGATCGCGATATTCTTGTGGCGTCATGCCGTAATGCTTCTTGAAGGCATGGTTAAACGAATGCGGTCGCTGATACCCAAGCTGCGTAGCAATTTCATATATTTTATCGGGACCATTCTTAAGCAAATATACCGCTCTATCCATACGCGTCTGATTGACGTAATCGCTCAAATTTTCACCGGTTTCCAGCTTGTAAATTTTGGATACATACACTGGATGTAAAAATACATGATCAGCAATGGACTGTAAAGAGACATCGCTGGCCAGATGCTGATCAATGAACGAGCGAATATCGTTAATCAGCGTCACCCGACTGTCCTTTCGCTCTTGGTCCATATCTTCCTTCATCCGTTGTAAGGAGCGATTAGACCATTCTCGCAGTTGGTTAACCGTACGAAAAGGAATGCCTTCTGTCATTCTGTTATAGTCGTCGCCAATGAGTTGATGCAGCTGACGTCCATTTTTATGGGCAATATAAGCAAAAGCCGATGCAACGGAGAAATAGATTTCCAGCAAATGCTCCTGAGATTCGGAAAACCGCTTTTCCATTTCATCGAAAATCCGTGAAAGCTTCTCCTCCGTATCCTCCCAACGCGCAGCTTCCAGTAAGTGATTGAGTGTCGGCGGCTCATACAATCTTTGTAAGGCTGAGAGCTCGGTATGCACAGACTCTTCCCCAAGCCGCATGAACAGCTCATGTTCGCTGCCTATACGTTTGCGAAACGTGCTCAGCGAAGCATTGTACATGGTATTGAGTTCCTCAGGAAATTGCCCCCAGGTGCTGAGGAGGATAGAGATTTTGCCCTTCAAGTAGGTGTTCACAGCCGATTGCAGCACCGAAGCTGTCCGTTCGAGCCAAGCCATATCTCCCTTCTCCGGCGTTTCTTGCTTGTGCTTCATGACGAAAACCAAGTAATCGTGGGCATCCTTCGTATGCCAGCTGTCCAATTTCTCAGCGAATAATTCCTCCACCATATTACTTATCGCATATTCCATTAACGACAATCGCCCTGTATCATATTCCAGAAAATCAGATTCCAAGCGAATCATCATAAAAACAAATTCTTGCTTATAGTAATCGGGAAGCTCCAGCATTTGCATTTTGTTACGAAGCGACAGCTCCGATACATGTTGTCCTTGTAAGAGATCTTGAAGCAGATTCCCTCGGAGCAACGGGAGATTCTCTTTGAAGGTATACGTCAACCGCTGCGCGGAAAAGACAGTTTCCCATTCCTTTTGCAGCTTATCCATTACGCGTTTGACAGTTGCCAGCAAATCTTGTTCTGTAACAGGTTTGAGCAAATAATCTTCCGTTCCTTGGAGAATGGCTTCTTTGGCATAATTGAAATCCGAGTAGCCCGACAAGAGGATACATTTCGTTTTTGCCCAGCGCCGATTAATCTCAGCAATCAACTGCAGGCCCGAAATACCTGGCATCTGAATATCCGTGATGACAATATTTACAGACAACTGTTCAAGCAGCTCCAACGCTTCCTTACCGGAATATGCCTTATACACCTGCTCAATCCCTAAGGAAGCCCAGTCAATCGTGGCATAAAGCCGATCCACCACGTGCGCTTCATCATCGACAATTAACAGTTGAATCATAAGGTGTTCCCCCTGTCGGCCAGCTCGTTCTCCTGCGCATTGCGCTTCCAAGTCAGCACAGCCCGCAATCCACCGCCAATCACTCGTTCAAAAGTAAGTCCAGATCCTTCCCCGAACTGATAGTACAAACGATGATGGACATTCCAGGTGCCACAGCCAATCTCATCCGACATCGGCGCCTGCAGCTGTTTAAGAAGCTTCTCCAAACCTGCTTCATGAAGCCCGCCGCCATTATCTTCAACAATCAGCCGGTTCCAACGATCCTCCTGCTCACCTGTTATCGTAATGAAATCGCCTTCCACACTGCGCTCAATCCCATGAACAATCGCATTCTCGACTAACGGCTGCAAAATAAGCCTTGGCACCCATTCGCCCAGCATCTCATCAGGCACAGATATCGCATATTTCAACCGATGGATACGGAGATTTTGAATATTTAAGTAATGACTGACCAAATCCAGCTCTTCTTGCAGCCTGACCATCTGATTCTCCACTCTTGTTGTATACCGATAAAATTCGGCCAAGTTTTGAGCCATCGCCACTACGGATTCTTTATCCTCCATCTCTGCTGAATTAATAATAAAAAACAACGAATTATAAAGGAAATGTGGGTGAATCTGCGATTGCAGCTGCTTGACGGTAGCTTCGCGGGATCGTATTTTTTCAGCAAACACATCCTCTACGAGCACTTGAATTTGCTCCGCCATCTCATTAAATCGTTGAATGAGGAAATCAAATTCATTTTTGGCTCGATAATCGATCCGCGCGGACAAGTCGCCGCGCTTTACCTTTTGTACACTCTGGATCATTTTACCGATCGGGATTTGCACATTGCGATACAGCAAGAATGACGCCAATACACTCATGACAAGCAGCAAACCAATCGATACATAAAATAGGTTACGCGTCATCGTTATGGGAGACAGGATCTTTTGGACAGGCACATAATCAACTAAATACCAATTCAGCTGCTCGGACTTCACAAAACTGATTAAATACTGTTCTTTGGCGATCTTTAATTGAATTTGACCCGATGGCGGCAAGCTTTGAACCGCTAATCCTTCTTTAATCGCTTTCGTAATAGCCGGATTCGAGGAACTGTTCAATATCGTCCCATTTTCACCGTTGATCAAGAATGGATCGCTGCGTTTATCTTGCTTGTACACATTCAGCAATTGAATCATATTTTGAGCGCTGAATCTCACTTGATACAACACATTTGCCTGATCGGCTACTTGGGCCCGAATGGGTTCGCTTATTTCTCTAATAAATGAGCCTACGCCGTTATCGCCCTTCCGCTCTTCAAATGTCCAGGTTCGCTTAATTGGGCTGTTCCAAGGCCATGCATCGGTTCCGTTCACAAAAATGCTGGAGGACAACACTTGTTTCCCATGCGGAATCGCAATCGTCAGCTCATTCACCCAACCGCTGGATACACTTTGGAGACTAAGCTTTTGAATGATCCGTGACTGCTCTCTCAGCATGTCGTAATCAGGCGATTCATTTCTATCGATATATTCCCTTACATAGGGATCACTGCCAAGGATGACCGGAGACATCGCCAAGCGCTCTACGTCCACATCCAACTGATGCATGAAAAAAGACAGTTGATTTAAATTCGATGACTGAATCTGATCTTGAACAACGTTATTCGCAATCCGATTCGTATAGCTGTACAGCAATACGATTGGAATAAGAAGTAGGACCAACAAGATTAGAATTTTGCTAAAAATATTTAGTTTATATGGCATGCTGATCACCTTCCACGCTTCTGCTAAGCTTTCTAACTTAGAGTTTACGTGTGCGAGAGAAGTCATGCAAATGAGAGGATGCTTCTCACGCTCGTCTTTCACTCGTTATTACCCTTTAACAGCTCCTGCTGAAAGTCCGCTTACTACATAACGTTGAGACACTAAAGCAATAATCAGAACAGGAAGAGTAATGATGCAGGCAGCAGCCATCAGCGCGCCCCAGTTGATTTCTGAATACGACATAAAGTTAAACACAGCGATCGGTAACGTTTTCGTTTTATCACCCGCCAAAATGACAGAGAACATGAAATTGTTCCACGAAAAGATGAAGGATAACAGCGATGCTGTGATGACACCCGGACCAGAAATCGGCAGGATGATGCGTAAAAACACTTGATGATGCGTACATCCATCAATGAGCCCTGATTCCTCGATTTCGGTAGGAAGCGCCTCGAAGAAGGAAATCATAATCCAAATAATGAACGGTAAACCAACGAGCATATGGCTTAGAATAAGAGCCGTGTATGTGTCCACCAAATGAATTTTGGAAAACAGGATGAACCAAGGAATCAAGAAGGTAATTCCCGGAATAATTCTCGCGACTAAGATGAGAAGTCCTAATTTTGCAAGTGATGTCTGGCTATAGCGTAAGCAGCAGGCAGACCTAAAATCAAGGATAAAAGGGTCGAGCCGAAAGCGACAATAAAACTATTCCATATAAACTTGAGGAAATCGTACTCTTTGAACACACTGATATAATTGTTAAACGTCGGCTTAAACATAAAGGTATGACCCGTCGATAAAATTTGCGCCTGTGTCTTGAAAGAGGCCAGCAGCATCCAAATGAAAGGAAAACCAAAGGCAATCAGAATAAGGAACGTGAGAAGCGTGAGTATGAATTTCAAACCTTTCTTTGGCTTCATGACGAGGCTCCCTCCATTCGTTTGCGCATCCATATCATAAATAAGGTCAGCCCCATAACCAGAGCGAAGAAGATAACGAGCAACGATGACGCCATGCCCAGTTTAAAGTATTGGAATCCGAGTACATACCCGTATAAATTCAATGTTTCCGAGGCAAAATTCGGTCCGCCTTGTGTGGTGGCATAAATAATATCAAACGTTTTGAGCACATCGATTAATCGAAGCATCGCCGCTACAATGATCGTTGGTTTCAACAGCGGCAGCGTAATGGAGATGAATTTTCTCCAAGCCGTGGCGCCGTCTACATCCGCAGCTTCATAAGGATCGCTAGGCAGTGTCGCTAAGCCAGCCATAATAATGAGCGCAATCATCGGTGTCCATTGCCAGACATCTACGATGACTAAGGATGGTATAACCTGATTTGGTGAAGCAAGCCAAAGCAACGGCTTTAAACCCATGGATTTGAGCATCATATTGGCTACCCCGATGGTTGGCTCATAGATGAGCATCCACACTAAGCCCATAGCCACTGGTGTCGCTACCATGGGTAACAGGAAGATCGTCTTCACGATGTTTTTTCCGCGGAACTCTCTGGATAACAGCAAAGCAATAGCAATGCCGAGTACAACTTCAAGACTGAGCGCCATGATCGTAAAATAAAACGTCGATCCTGTAGCATGCCAGAATCGGGCATCCTTGAATAAAGCCATGTAGTTGGACAAACCTACCCAAAGGGGTGGTGTTGTCGCAGACATGCTCCATTCATAGAAGCTAATCCGAAACGTATAAATGATAGGAAACAACATCATAAGCAGTACGAAGATGACCGCAGGAAGCGTATAAATCCATTTCAAATTGCGATTAAACCAACTGTATTGCATGCTAGACTCACCCTTCCTGATGAAATGTCCCTTTTCTGCAAAGGGTGAAGAGGGCCACCTGAGATGACCCTCATTTTGTGATATCGGCGAACTGTTTATTTCGTTTTGTCTTTATCCATAATCGTTTGCAGCGCTTGATTCGCTTTGTCAGCCACTGGCTGCAGATTTGTTTCGCCGGTCATGATTTTCTGCACGATTTCACCAACCGCGTCACGAGCTTCCCCTACACTAATAACCGTTGGACGGTCGTGGTCAACACCGTTTTTGGAGCTTTCTTTAATAATGGGAACGAGTTCAGCTGGGAATCCTGTCGTGCCTTCCGGTTTATCCCATACCGAAGCGCGGGCACCCGGGTTTCCTGTTTGTTGGGTTTTTAACACGATATCCTTGCTCGTAGCCCATTCGATGAATGCCCACGTGGCGTCTTTGTTGCCCGATTTGGCATTCATAGCCAGACCCCAGGACGTAATGCTGTAAGGCTTGGAACCTGCTTTACCGCCAGGCATAACCGCAAATCCAACCTTATCGGCAATTTGCGATTTAGCAGGATCCGTCGCATTTTTGTAAAGAGAGTTCGCGTCCGTTAAGAAAGCAACCTTCCCTTGAGCGAATATGCCGAAAGCTTGCGGCCAAGACATGTTCAACACGCCGGGAGGCGCATAATCCTTAAGCAAAGTACCGTAGGTAGTGAAGGCTTTCAGCGCTTCCGGCGTATTAATTGTTGCTTTGTCGCCATTCGTGAAGTCTGCGCCTTCCGAATATAAGAAGGAAGATACTTGGGTAACGAGAGGCGAACGTTGGCCCCTGGCTACAAAGCCATACATCTCATTCTTCGGATCGTGGAGCTTCTTCACTGCCGCTTGCAATTCGTCTAACGTTTTTGGCACCGCGATTCCGGCTTTTTGCAGCAAATCTTTGCGATAATAGAGAATTTCTTGCTCTGTAATGATCGGAATACCTGCTAGCTTAGCATCCACCGTTGTGGAACCAATGGCTGATTTAGCAAAATCGGCGAAATCATAGTTCTTCGCTTTTTGCGCGTAATCATCGAGCGGCTGAACCCAGCCGTTTTTATAGAACAGCTTGCCCTCTTGAAGGGGGCGATACATGAAGACGTCTGGCGTTGCAGAGCCGGAAGTGAATTGGACAGTTAATTTCTGAGTCAACTGATCCTCGAAGAAGCTCTCAACGTTGACTTTAATCCCTGTTTCTTTCTCGAAGTCCGGCAAAAGCGGCTTGATGGCGTCTGCCCAAGGATGGTTGGCCGTAACCAGCGAAATGGTTTTGCCTGCGAACGGCTTCGTGTTAGCGCTTGCAGCAGGTGTTGTTGTAGCTCCTTGTGTTGAATTCGTTGTGCTGCCGCATCCGGCAACTACCGCTGCTGCCATGATAACAGTCGTACCTACGCCGACCCATTGTTTAAATGATTTTTTCATCTCTTTTGTGACCTCCCAAGTAATCTGAAATGATGGTGACTACACTTCTAAGAGTACTTGATTCTTATATTCTCTTGATATAACTAAGATTAAACATGCATAACTACATGTGAAGGGAAAAAGAAAAATCGCCTCTAAAAGACGATTTCAAGGTGTAAACCTATGTCTTCGGATGCACCATATCTTCCGGGCGAACATAGCTGTCGAACTGCTCCGCCGTCAGATACCCGCTTCGTACGGCGGACTCTTTCAGTGTCAACCCTTCTTTATGAGCTTGCTTGGCAATGCTAGCTGCCTTCTCATACCCGATGTACGGATTGAGTGCTGTAACCAGCATGAGAGATTGCTCAAGGTTGCGCTGGATGACCTCACGGTTGGGCTCCATCCCAGCGAGACAGTTGTCGTTGAACGAACGCATGCTGTCGGCCAGCAGCCGCACGGACTGCAGGAAGTTATGAATAATAACGGGCTTGAACACATTCAGCTCAAAATTGCCCTGGCTGGCGGCGAAGCCGATGGCCGCATCATTGCCCATCACTTGGCAAACGACCATCGTCATCGCTTCGCTCTGGGTTGGATTGACCTTGCCCGGCATAATCGAGCTGCCAGGCTCGTTCTCAGGGATCGTGATTTCCCCGATCCCGCAGCGGGGACCGCTGGATAGCCACCGCACATCGTTGGCTATCTTCATCAAGTTCGCCGCCAGCGCCTTCAGCGCGCCGTGGGCGTACACGATCTGATCATGGCTGGTCAGCGCATGATACTTGTTCGCCGCCGAGACGAACTGCGTTCCCGTCTCGCGTGCGAGCGCGTCGGCAACGCGCGCGCCGAACTCGGGATGCGCGTTCAGCCCCGTGCCGACGGCTGTGCCGCCGATCGCCAGCTCGCGCATCGTGTCCACACTGCTGCGCACCATCCGCGCCGTCTGCTCGAGCATCGCCCACCAACCGCTGATCTCCTGCCCCAGCGTCAGTGGGGTAGCATCCTGCAGGTGGGTGCGACCGATCTTAACGATGTTGGCGAACGCCGTCATCTTGCTGTGGAGCGTCGTTTGCAGCAGCTCCAGCGCCGGCAAAAGCTCCTGCTCTACCGCGATGACACCTGCAACATGCATCGCTGTGGGGAACGTATCGTTCGAGCTCTGCGAACGATTCACATCATCGTTGGGATGAATGCGTGCCTCGCTGCCGCCAGCTGCAAGCAGTTCGTTCCCTCGATGAGCAATCACCTCGTTGACGTTCATGTTCGATTGTGTTCCACTCCCCGTCTGCCACACAACAAGCGGAAATTCGTCATTCCAGCGGCCCTGCACGATCTCATCGGCAGCCTGCGAAATCGCCAATGCCTTCTCCGGCTTTAACCCGCCCAACTCCAAATTCACTTGTGCCGCAGCCTTCTTCAACCAGGCGAACGCCTGAATCAACCTCACTGGCATCCGCTCCGTGCCAATCTTGAAATTCTCATAGCTTCGCTGTGTTTGAGCCCCCCACAACTTATCCACAGGCACTCTAATTTCACCCATCGTATCTCGTTCCATGCGAAAACCTTGATCCATCCTACAGCACCTCCTGCAAGCTTATACGAAAGCTTTGTTTACTATTACATACCCATTTATCCTATGTTTACCTTGCCATAGCATTCCCAACTCATGGAATTCTATCAACACTTCTCGTCAGAACCACCATTCATCACCAGCTACGCTTGCTAGCCTCCATCAAGTAGTCACCTTGGCATAAACGGCAAAGAATACCATCATCTCGCCAATGATGAAGTAATTCGGCACCTGGACAAACAAGTTAACGATAAATAATAAACTCAATAAACCTAACATGAACGCTAAATGCCGGGTGCCCAATCGCTCATCTATATGTCTGTATTTATGAAAAACCAATGTCGTCGAGAAAAAATATAGGAGGACTGAGGCAAATACAAAGAGCAGCATAAACGAATAGCTTAACTGTTTCAAAAATAACAATTGGATCGAAGCTGCGATCATGCACATGGAAACATAAATGAATAAATGGCCGTAAATGATCGTTTGCCCAGCAGTTTCTATGGACTTGTTCACTTTCTTTTCGACATTGTCAAAATACTGCCACCACATCGCAATGATTAACAGAAAGGTAAGTGCCGCGAATAAAATAGACTCCCACGTCCACTCGCTGGACTGCAAAACGGTAAGAATACTGACTACGGATTCGCCCAAAAGGATAAGTGTAAATAACGAAAAACGTTCCAAGAGATGGTGCGTATGAATGGGGCTTTTCACCAAAAACTTACGTCCCAGAAGCGGAAGCAAAAGATCGACCAGGATGCCTGCATACAAAACAGCGTAACGAATCCATGAATCAAAAAATAGGGATAACGCAGAAATAGCTAAACCGACCCAAAAGCGACTGCCCAAATACTGCGCCGTAACTTTGCGGTGTGCCTCTTCTTTTTGATGGACGGAAAGGTATTGAATCGCCGTCATCGCTCTTAATCCTATATATCCAATTAAAAACGGGACATAATACCGATCAAAATCAACGGACAGACTTGCCGTCATGATGAGTACGAAAAACAATTGCACAATCAGAAATACACGATGGGATACAATGTCTTGCCCAAATCGATTAACAAAAAGGGATTGCCCCACCCACGCCCACCATATCGGGATAAATATCAGAAGAAATTTCAGCAAATACTCGAGCGGAATAGTGCCATGCTCGACATGCAGCAGGACATGACTTGCTTTGGAAACGGCTGCTGCAAAAAGCAAATCATAAAAGAGCTCCAACCACGTAACTTTTTTCTCAATCAAGGCGTTGAGATGTTGTTTCATTGATGCTCCCCTTTCAGAAAATGACAAATCTTTTTCCTTCATAATAACAGATAGATTGAACGTTGACAGGATAGATCTCTAGCAAAAAAGTCTACAGAATAACAAGCTCAGAATTAGCAGAATTATCGTTTATCGCATGGTGGCGGTCAACCCCCACGCGACTCCTCACTTGTATTGTCTACGCTAACGAATCGTAGGGTTTTTAGTGACCAGAAATAAGCCTGTCCATTCTTCTAACGAACTCAAGCGACGTTATGGGGTCAATTATGAGTGAATGGATGAGCTTTTACTTGTAATAACGCGTCTGGAGTTCGTTAAAACGATAACTCTTTGTGATTTAATCAAATAAGGCTTGCTGAGTTCCTTAGGCGTCAAGAAAAGGAAAGGCTCTCAACATGTTGAAGTCGAACCCGACGCCAAAAGCATGTTCGGAGTTGGATTAAACGCCCAGAAGCTAACCATCTCTACCGCATCATAAACAGGAAAATCTCAGGCAGCCGAGACTTTCTCGACACCCGGAGATTCTCCATGAAAAAAGTAACTAACCATGACCACGTTCTTCGAAAAAATATCATCTCAAATATGCTCGAATCCATCCTTTAATTTCAATAAAAGTTTAGAAAGGGTAACCCCTCAACCGTTCTTCCCTGAAAACTTATGCTCCCTCTGGTTTTAGGGTTTTTCTCACACATACTTTCTATCATGTAAAAACAGCCCTCCCACCTCATTACGGTGGAGGGCCATTTTGCTACTTATTGCTTAGTAACTCGAACATCGTCAATATGAAGCGTCGTGCCTCCAGGCGAATCTACGTAAAAGCCAACATCCACCTGACCATTTGTCACCATAATATCACTGACCGAAATATATTTCCATACACCATCATTGCTGATATTGGCGTATATCGCTGAGCCGCCATAGTTTTGAATTTCAGCTCTGGCGGTCGTAGGTGTCGTGTTCTTCATTCGGACCCACGCCTCAAATTTGTACTTCACATTGTTGACAGGAACGTTAATCGTTTGATGAATGCTTTGCTGATAAGGGCCCGCTGCAAAAAAGTAAGCGCGCTTATCACCCGTCCATGGAGATTCAGACGGATTCGTGGTCGAGCCGCTGTCGATGCCATAAGCCAACGCTTGCGTACTGGGATGCCATTCGCTCCAGTTGGAGCTTTGGCTCGTATCCCGTTCAAACCCGCCATTATCGAGCAGATTTTGTTCAGAAACAGGCGTGCCAGCAGCTGCCGTAGAAAGCAGCAAGCGGTCGATGTTAACACCACCGCTATCCGCAGCGTCATATTTAAACGCGATGGTGTTGGCACCCGCATTTAGGGACACCGTCTGGATGTTGTCCTGCCATACATTCCAGTTATTACCTGGGCTTGTGAAACTCGTCTGCCCCAGCTTCGTTCCGTTGACGTAAGTGCTCAGCGTCTTGGTCACATTATTCCCATTGGCATAGCGTAGTGCCACCTGATAACTGCCCGCGCTGGGCACATCAACGTTGTATTTCACTTGAGCGCCCGCTGCGCTCATCGTATCGACAAAAGAATTGCCGCTGTAATACCAATGATTGGTGTTCGTCGCGCTGCCGCCGGACAGCTCGGCGCTTTCGGCCTCATACTTGCCAACGACAGGAGCAAAAGGTACTGTTATATTGTCGATGTTTACGTTGCCGCTATCCCCAGCTTCACTATAATATTTGTAGGTAACAACGTTGGTGCCCGCCGTTAACGGCAGCGTCTCGGATTGCGTAGACCACGTATCCCAATTGGCTAGACTGGCAAGCGAAGTAGACTTCACTCGCGCGCCATTAACGAAAATACTGACCGTCTTTGCAGCGCCCGAAGCATTGGCGTAACGCATCGAAACGTTGTAGTCGCCTCCTGTTTTCACTTTGGGATAGAAGGTGATGCCCGCTCCTGGATTGTTAAGTCCATCTACGAAACCCGTACCTGTATATCCGGTGTGGTTCGTGTTGATGGTTGCTTTGGTTGCTGTCGTTGCGCCTGACAGCGAAGCATCCTCCGCTTCATATTGAACAGCCGTAGCACTAACCGTGCCGCTGCCGGTCACAGCAATCGCTTTGGATGCTGCGGCCCCGGCTGCTACTTTGACATAGGTGACATTGCCATAAATGTCCTTTCCTGTCGCCCAGCCTTCACCAGAAGCCGCCTTCAATGCCTGCAAGCTGGCGTAGGATGTCATAGCTGCACCGTTATTCGTCACCGCTGTTCCTGCCGCACCATGAAGCTTAACGATGTAGGATTGCAACGCCGGGCTATAGCTTCCGCTTTTTGCGCCGAGCGTAAAGTTCAACGTCCCTGAACCGCTGTCTTGTGCCGTCATATTCTGCTTGAAATAAGTGCCACCTTCATAGTTATAGCTGGCTCCATCATCGTCATAGTAAGTAAAACTGGATGATGTCGTATTCGGGAATACATCTACATCGACGGAGGTAACGGGCGATTGCCCCACATAGTCCTGCACCTTTTGCGTCGGAATAATTGCTCCTTTTTTAATAAAAAGCGGCATATCCGTGAGCGTATCAGGGTTTACCGGATAATGAATCGTCTGTCCACCCGTCCATACTTGGCCTCGGGCATAATCGATCCACGTTCCTGCAGGCAAATAAATGTCTTTGATGGTCTGCTGCTTATCTACCACTGGCGCAGCGAGCAGCCAATCGCCGAACATCCAAGCATCCGTGTAATTTTTGGCGTTGCTGTCCGTAGGATACTCCTGCATAAGAGGTCGCACGAGGCCGTTGCCGTTCTCATAAGCGCTTCTTTCATACGCATACATGTAAGGAATTAATGAATAGCGCAGTTGAATCGCTTCTTTGGCCCCTTCCTCTGCCGTCGAGCCAAAATACCAAGGCTGCCGCTGCTGATGGTTATTGCCATGAACGCGGAATACCGGCGTCAGCGCACTAAACTGCATCCATCTGGCATACAAATCAGGATTCGGGTTATTCGTCGTCCCATCCTGCTGATTGAATCCGCCTGTGTCCATTCCCCATTTCACTTGGCCGTTGTTCACGGACGACAGCATGACAGCTCGCTGCTCCTGCATGCCCGCCGCCCAGTCAATGCGGTCACCCTTCTTGTACTGAATGCCAATATCACCTGACCATAACGTTGTGGCATAGCGCTGAGCGCCCGGGTAAAACGTTCGAGCCGTTTGCCAAACGCGCTGGGCATTATTCGTATAGGCCCGCTGGCCTTCATACATAGTCTGGGACATATGAGCGGTTGTAAAATTGCCAAACCAGTACGAAGCCCCGCCAGATGACACTTTATCGGTCTCGTCATTCCACCAGCCTACGATCCCCTTATCCAGCGCATCCTTGGAATGGTTCCAGAACCAAGTACGCTCGCTTGCGTTATACGGATCAATACTGCGTACAGTAACAGGAATGAAATAATCCAAATATTCACTATGTCCCGGATAAAAATAACCCCCGCTCGCAGCGTCTGTGCCTTGCACGGTAGGCGTACCGGAAGCATCCTTGGTTACGATGCGCGGTTTCGTAATGCCGATCATCTTCATTCCTTTGGCATCCATCGCTGTCTTCAAAGCGGTAGAGGACGATGAAGGAAAGTTTGTCGTATTCCAAGCAAATTCGCCATAGTTCGTTTCTCCGTACTTCTTCCAGTCATAATCGAAGGCATAGGCGTCGATGGGAATATTTTTGGCCCGATACGTATCTACATTGCTTGTGAATTCGGTTTGATTCGTATCCCACTCGAAATTCATGAAGCCCAGCGACCACTTCGGAAGCATCGGAGGTTTCCCTGTAATCTCCCAGACACTGGACATAATCTCCTTTGGTGTCCCTAACATAATATAATACTCAACATCTTGCTTCGTATAGCGGCGTCCTTCTGTTGGTACACCTCCATAATAAAACTCCATCTTACCTGTTGCACTATCGGTATAAGGATAACCGCCATCACTGTCTACCAGCAGTCCATATCCCGCCGTGCTCCAGATGAGCGGACCTCCTGAATCTCCTTGCTCTCCGGCATGGGCAGCACGCGTGGAGCTATTGCGCAATAAGTCGCCGCCCCCTTCGAAAGCATTGAAGCTGCGAATTCCGTACATGTTGTCTCCCGTGGCATGAACAAAGTGCACACCATCAGAGAACACGCCTCCACTTGATGGCTCCCAGAACAGCGTTGTGCCATCCGGCTTTTTCACCGTCAGGCGAACAGGATTTTTGGTAATTTCAATTTTCATACTGGAGGTTGTAATCGTCATCGGATTCGTCGTCGTCGTAATGGTTGCGCCAACGGCGGACCATGTCTTGTTGGGGTCTATCATCGGTGTTTTCGCGCTTGGAGCCACACCATTTGGACGGTAATCCACCTTCAAAATGCCGTTTTGTACAGCTTGAATGACCAAAATATCATCATTCGGCTCCGCTCCGTTATCTACGGTAAGCGTAAGCGTATCTCCGGTTACATTTGATGAAAGCAGATTGCCAAGTGCGCTCACATAAGCATGAGCAGGAGGTGAAACAGGAAGGAAGGTCAATGTAGATCCGATCAAAGCGCTGACCATGAATACAGAAAAGGCACGTGGAATTTTTTTGTTCCGTAGACCCATACTTGATACCCCTTTCGCTTCTGGACTAAGGGAGGGACAAGCCCTCCCTGCTTTCATTGTTCCATAATCGCAATATTATCGAGATTAATACCAAGCGAACTTGTACTGTCGTAGCTGACCTTCACTGTATTCAAGCCTGCATTCAGGGTCACACTCACGGTTGCTGTTCCCCAAGTATCCCAGTTTGTCGTAAGGGGCAATGTCAGATCGGTTATCTTGCTGTTGTTCACGTAAATCGCGCGAGACCCGTTCCCCCCGCCTGAGGAGTAGCGAACTTTCATCGTGTAAGTACCGGCTGCTTTAACGGAGACGTCGAAGCTAACAGATTTGCCTACTGCGTCAAAGCTATCAACAAAACCTGTTCCCATATACCCTGTATGGTTCGTGTTTGTAGAAACACCTGTTTGTGCAGCAAACTCTGCTTCATACTCCACTTTATTGACACCATTCAAAACGACTGATTGGGCAGATGCGCTCGCGCCAAGCTTGACATACGTGAATTTCTGCACCGTATCGTAGAACCATCCTGTCGAAGCACTGATTAAGGAGCTTAACGAGCTGTATTCCGTCATCGCCGTACCGCCGACAGTCACCGAGGAAGGTTTCGTCGTAAACACCTGCAGCGTTTTGGTTTGATTGATAGCCGGAACACTCACCGTTTCTTTACTCAAGCCGTATTGCTCCGTTGATGTGATCGTTTTGACCGAACCACCGATATCATCGTTCCAGTCATACGTTGTCGTGCCTAACGGATAAATACGGAAGGACAAATTGGTATAACTCGTCAGACTATTGCCGATCGTACCGCCAACTTGATAAGAAGCATTCAGATTCATTGGCAAAATGCTGCCTGATTTCACGAAGACAGGCAAATCATCGACACCGGCGGAGTAGCTGATCGTTCTTCCGCCCGGACGCTGAGCGCCGTACCAAAAATCAATCCAGTCGCCCTGTGGCAAATATAAGCTTTTGTTTGTTTCTCCTTGGTTCATGACCGGAGCCACGAGCAGATTTCCGCCAAACATGTATTGTTGGGTTAATCCGTAGGTGCTGCTGTCTGTCGGGTATTCAAGCGCCATAGCGCGCATCATGGAATTCCCGTGTCACTCGCTTTCTTCGCTTCGCTGTAAATATAAGGGAGCAAATTCATCCGTGTATTGGTGTACTTCGCAAAATGGCTAATAATGCTGCTGTCGCCTGTTCGAGCCTGCGCATTCCAAGGCGAGCGCTCTTCGTTCGTGCCTGAGCTGCCGTTGGCTTCCGAATGGAACTGCATGACAGGTGCGAAGGCTGCCATTTCTGTCGCCCGTTTATAAAGCTCAGCTGAAGGATAGGCGCCTGTAAAACCGGCCATGTCCCAGCTCCAATAAGGGACGCCTGACATGCCCGCAGTCAATCCCGCAGATACGGCCTGCTGAAAGGCGCCGAATGTAGATTCTTGGTCGCCTGACCAGAATATTTGGTTCGCTTGCGCGCCCTGCGTACCTGAACGGCTAAAGGAAACCGCATCGCTTTTCTTCGAACGCGCATATTCGTTGTAAGCCTTCACGTAGTCGTTCGGGTATTGGTTGCGCATTTCATCGCCTTTTTTGCCGTTCGAGAACGTGTTCGAACGCCCCCATACCATCTCACCGCCATCGGTTTTAAAACCATCGATGCCTACTCCGTCAAAGAGGTATGCACGTTTGGACATCCACCAATTTTTGGCGCTCGTATTCGTAAAGTCGAGCAGTAAGCTATTGCCGAACCACTGTCCATCAGGAATGCGATATTGACCGCCGCTGCCGTTGCCCACAGCATAGTTCTGGGCAATCATATACGCTTCATCATTATCTTTCTGGGTATAAGGCGTTGAGGTCCATTTCTGAATAGGAACTTGCCATAATACGAGCTTCATCCCATTGCTGTGCACGTTATCGGCCATCGCCTTCGGATTCGTCCATCTACTGCCCGCCGGGAAAGTAAAATCCGTGTAGGACAGCGCAGCGCTTCCCGTCTTAGGCGTATACGTGGCATCATTGAAAATATAAAACGTATTCTCATCGCTCCACTGCTCCAGCACCACAGCGGTTGCCGGTATGTTGTTGGCATTGGCGTTGGAAATCGCCGTCGATACCTTCGTTTGGCGATCCCATTCATTGGCTGACATCCATAAGCCGAAAGCCCATTTAGGCAGCGCAGTAGGCTTGCCTGTAATCGTGGCATAATTGCTTACGACACCTTTTAAGTCATTGCCATAAATGAAATAGTAATCGAGGGTTGAGCTCGCGCTTCCTCCCGTATCAGCCGTAAAGCTGAACATATCCGTACGTTCCGTAGCCAGACGGAATTTGGAGTAGTACGTGGAGTTTACGAAAATGCCGTAACCGCTGCTGTTCAGCATGAAAGGTATGGCCATATACGTGCGGTCATTTTGATTTTTATACTGATTGTATACATACGTATCTACATCGTTTCCACGTTTGCGGAAATTGTTGTAGTGCTCGCCAAAGCCGAAAAACTCCTCCGTTGCTGGTGTATAGAAGTGATCCTCCATCTTGTTGATGATCGTGCTGCCATTGGTCAGCCAGGCTAAATTGCGATTCGTCGTGCTGTCATATTGACGCGCAATGAGCGTAGTGCCATCAGGCTTATAGACATTCAGTCGGAATGGATTTTTATCCACCTTCACCTTAATCTTTGATGTCGAGATCCAAGTGGTCGAAGCCGTATCTGTCACTGTATAATTGCTCAACCCACTGCTGAGCGTACCGGTTCCCGTAGGGGAAGCCTGCACACGAAACACATCATCCGCTGTAAAAGAAATATTGATTTTGGGCGTTAACGTTCCTGTATTCGGCAACGCATTCAACACAACACGGTTCGTGTTGTTCGTTATGGAGCTGATGCTGCTGACAGACTCCCACCCCGTTACCGTGAAGCTGAAAGGTCCGGCTGTCTTTTCATTCGCCCCATCCTTATTGCCGCGAACGGTATAGGTAATTACGTCCCCTTTGGCAAAGCTGCCAAGGTTAGCCTCCCAATAGGTATTGTTGCCGCTGTTGTACTTGAAGGCCGCCCCAACAGCCGTCTGGCTGACACCATTTTTGGTCCAGGTCACCCAAGCCGTTTGACCGGATTCTATCGGCCATGTCGTGATTTTAATCAACACAGTATCCCCCGCCACAGGGTCACGCGGGCTCCGTTCCGTAGCTTGGATATCGTACAGATCATCGATTCCGTAAGGAGCATGATAAACACCGTCGATAGCATAAATTTGTGGAACAAGCAGGAAAAAACAAAGCAACAAAGACAGGATGAATTTCATTGATGATGGTATTTTCCTTGTGAACATAACAATTTCCCCTTTCGTGCCAAATTTGTTTGTCTACCATTGGTAGATAAATACGTACGACTGCGGCAGCGTCATGCTAAGCCATGGTTGCCTTCTTCCAGGCATCACTCCCTTCCAGATGAAGCAGCCCCGAAGCGATTTCCTTCGTGACTGCCATGAATTTTAAAATGCGTATTCTCTTTCCACAATGGTTTGCACCATTTGAAACCATCTCATCGAATCCTGCTGCCAATGATCATGATCTCCTTCGCAAACATGAACATCACAAATCTTCGCCGTGTAGCGGCTCCACTCTGCAAGCTGATCGACTGGTGCCAGCGCATCTTGCTTGCCAGCGAAAATACTGAATCTCATCTGAAGTGGCTCTCGGCTCATCGAAGCCTGATAATCCTCCAAAGGCTCGCATTCGCAGGCAAGTGCGGCAGACATCCGCAAGCGTGTAGAATCGCTGCGAGGCCTAAGCAAATGGGGGGCGCTGCAGCCGGATAGAAACAGGTGCGCAGGCTGCGCACCTCCCTCCATTTTCAAGCGGTGACTGACTTCGAAGGCCAGCAGGCTGCCCCAGCAATGGCCCATAAACATGAATTCTTCACCGGTCCCTAGCTGCTTTTGGACAAATAAGGACGCTTCAGTCACTGCCTTCTCCCACATCGCGGAGGATATGTCCCGCATGGATAAGCCGGGTTGACTAAGCTCGACACGAAGGAGCTTTGCATGATCTGGCAGCCCTTTGCTCCAAGCCAAGTAAGACTCATTCGCCTCACCGCAGTGCGGGAAATGGAACAAAATCATGCCGTGATCACCAAGCTTCCAATCGATTCAGAAGTGGAGATCAGCAGTTCACCATCTCTGACAAGATAACGATTTGGCTGCAAAGGAAAAGGTGAAGATGATACCAACGACTCGGCTTGTTCAACGCTTGTTAATTCGGAATTATTCAGATGCACGGCCTGAACGCCGCCAGCCTGCTGGACAAGGAAAGTCACTTGAGTCTGTAAATTCCCAGACCACTGAAGTAGCAACTGACCGGCTTCCCTTTTCGCTACTATCGTCACTTGGTTGCCTAAATCGTCTTCAAAATCCGTCTTCATCTCGGTTGTCACATAGATACGGAAACATAACTGCTCATAGCGATCCACGCGATTTCCCACATGACCCGCAAGCTTGCAGTCCTCAGCCAGATTAAGCGCAATTGCACTGTTCGCTCTCTGATAAACAGGAATATCTGCCAAACCCGCTGCCACCTTAACAAGGCGTGGACCGACCACTTCCTCCTGTTGGAACAAGGAAAGCCATGTGCCCTCCGGGAAATAAACCTCCTTGGCGCCATGCCCTTCTTCCGTAACGGGAGCAACCAACAAACTTTCACCGAACATGTACTCGCTGATCATTTCGGTACAACGCGGATCTGTCGGGTATTGCAGCGACATCGCCCGCATCATCGGCAGACCTGTGCGGCTTACCTTTATCGCCTGATCGTAAATATAAGGAAGGAGATTCATGCGAATATCCGCGTATTTTTTGTAAAGCTCTATTACGAGGGGCTGTCCTGTGCGCTCAGCAATATTCCAAGGTGTCCGATCTTGATTGAACTCACCTTTCGTCTCGGCATGATACTGCATCACCGGACAAAATGCCGCCATCTGCGTGGATCTCACAAACAGCTCCGCCGTTGGAATATCGCCATGAAAACCGCCCAAATCCCAGCCCCAGAAAGGGATGCCCGACATACTGCTTGATAATCCGGCAATCATCGAAGAGCGGAACGCTCCGAATGTGGAGCGCTCATCGCCTGCCCAGTGCATCGGGTATTGCTGTGCTCCCGTGTAGCCTGCACGGCTGAATGTAATACCGCCTTCGGGCGCATGCTGCTGGACAAAATCATAATAGCTGCCGGCATACAAATTCGGATATAGGTTGCGCATTTCGCGGCCTGTGGAGCCGTCATGGAACTGCAAATCGTGACCAAAGACAAATTCGCCGCCATCGGTTTTGAATCCATCAACCCCCATCTCATCGACGAGATATTGACGCTTAGCAAACCACCACTTTGCTGCCTCTGGATGCGTATAGTCAAGAATGTGGCTGTCCTTGAACCAGTTATATGGAAGCGTAAAAGGCTCGCCATCGGCTGTCTTTACGCAGTAACCTTGCTCCAGCAGGGTAATCTCATCCTGATCGCGCTGCCCATGAGCGACGCCATACATGCATTTATGAATCGGGATTTGCCAAAGCAGCACCTTCAACCCTTGGTCATGGAGCTCCTCCACCATGCCTCGCGGATTCGGCCATCTTCCCCACTCCGGGAACTCAAAGTCGCCATAGGCGAACGGCTGACTGCCATCTTTGACCTCATACTGCGCATCGTTGAAAATATAAAACGTAGCCTCATCACTCCACTGCTCAATGACCAAAACCGTAGACGGTATCTCATACTTAGCCGTCAGCTCGGTCTGCTTCATGACCTCGGTCTGCGAGTCCCAATTATTGCTGGACATCCATGGGCCAAATGACCATTTCGGCGGTAGTACAGGCTTGCCGGAAAGATGAGTAAATTGTCCAACCATCTCAAGCGGTTCACCCGCGAATACATATGTGACCAACTGCTGATTCGTTGGCGATAGATCTGCTTCCACCTCTACCAAATCAGATAATCGGGTATGAAAACGGAAGGTGGAGTAGAGGGCAGTATCCACGAAAATGGCATACCCTCCTGATGATATGGCAAAAGGCACCGGCATATACGTCTTTAATCCCTGATCGCGGTACTGATTGTACACATATTGATCGACTTCCTGACCCGAATACTCATAATGGGAAAAGCGTTCTCCCATACCGAACCAGCGATGCTCAGCCTTCGTCTTCAAGTTCAGACGAAGCTTGTGGATCGTCCCGGAGCCGTCGGTCAACGCCTCAAGCAGCGGCTTCCCTTCGGCGGCGAAGCCTTCGACGAGCACGCCCTCCGCGCTGCGCAACGCCAGCGCGAGCTTGCCCTCCCGCACGTCGCTTCCAGCCGTGCGCGTCCCACAGCCAGCGCTGCATGCTGCGCGCGCTGGCCGTCTGTTCGTTCGCCCGATGCGGCGAACGTCAGCTGCACCGCGCCGCTGGCATCGGCGCGGAACGAGAGCACAGGCGGCTGCGCCGCACCTGTGCCAGCGAGCTCGACGACGAAGCCATCCGTCGTCTCATACATCGCATGGACGCGCTCCAGCGCCGTCCATGAACGGACCCTAAAGCGGTAAGTCGGCGAGGCCGCTGACTTACCCCCGCTCTGAAGCGCAAAGGCATAGCTGACCTCGTCACCTGCGAGGTAAGGGCCCAGCTGCGCTTCCCAGACCTTCTCTCCATCGGCGAGTACCTTGACGATGGCCGGAACGGCCTGCGCCGCCGGAACGCCGTTCACGGTGGCCTGCACGGTCACCACCTGACTTGCCTGAAAAGGCTGAGTCAGCAAATGCACAATAACCGCATCCCCCGCTTCCGGCTCGCGGGGAAACCGCTCGTAGGGCAGGATCACGTAAGGGTCATCGTAGCCGGTAGGCTTGTGTATGAGCGTGACTCCTGATGAACTCCCATTTCCTACTGCACCTGACGCAAGCGCACCCTGCGCCAGCTCTGCCAACACGCTGCTTAATGGACTGACGTGTCCTAAACTGATCTCATAGGCTTGGCCCTGAAATCCCTTACGATTAAGATCGGCTTCCCGCTCCAGCCAATATTCCAGCATCAGCGGTTCCTTCGCTGTAGCTGTATCTACCTCAAACAGCACGCCATGCTCTTCGCGCAGTGATTCTACACGGGCGAGAAGCTCCTTCGCCCTTACCGTATCGCCTTTTTTGGCGTAATACCATACCAATAAACAAGTCAGATCCGGTCGTTCACAACCGCCGTAATACGTATCGCTTCCGCAGAGTCTAACCCCTTTGCCAACTAGCGTTTCTTCCAATTGATATAACGCTTCAATCAGTATGCGATCTTCAATGCCCAGCATCCCGAAGGGAATAGCGGCTGCAATGATGTCGCCATGAATCGACGTATCGCCTAGCTGGCTGACCACTCGGCCGTCTTTAATAAATTTTGCGAACAAGAGCTCGCGAATGGATTTTAACAGACGTACTCCCGTCTCCCCGACACCGTGCTGAACATTCGATTGTATAGCAGCGAAATAAATCGCCAAATGACTGAGATAAATGCCTTGGCCTTCCCCTTGCAGCCAGTGAGGCTGCGGCTTCTGCCAGTTCGTTTCAATCTCCTGCACCGTCGCTCGTATAAACGTCAGCATCTCTGCGCCAAAAGATGAATCGTCCGTCGATTTGAGATACTCTCCCAAAGTCCACATCACGAGCGCCTTCTCCGTTAATGCCGCTTGTTCTAATCGCTCGCTTTCATTAATAACTCGTAATAAAGCAACCGTCTGCTCAGCTTCTCCCTTTTGCACAAGGGCATAGCCTAAAAAAGCCAAATCACGCAGACTTGCCTTCTGCCCTTCTATCGTTACTTCTCCGGTTAAAGCATGAATCTCGTAGTCCAAACTCCGCTGCATATCCTGTGTATTCACCCTATGTCCTCCTTGCTCTATCTACCCAATTTATCTGCATATTTCCTCGATTAGGATACAAAAAGGGGCCGTTTTCTCAACAAGCCCCGTTTGCCATGCCCCTGCTATATGTGCCTTTATTTTGTTACCAGCTTCTCAATTTTGGCTTGCGCCTCATTGAGCGCTTTTTCAGCTGTATAATCCTGCTTCAGTTTCGCTTTATCCAGTTCATCCCCGATGGCTTTGGTCAAATCGTTCCATTTGTCCGGAATCGGACCTACAGGCGTAAGGACAAGGGTATTCAACGCTTCAAGCACAATCTTTTTCGATGCCGGAGGCGTTTGTTTGAAATAAGCTTCCATCACTTTTTCATCCGATACAGCCGGTACGCTCCAGCCCTTCTCAATGCGCTTGCTAACGACGGCTGGGTCGGAAGACATGAACTTAATAAACTTCCAAGCCGCATCCGCATTTTTCGTTTTATCCGAAACAACCAGACCGTCGGCAAAGAAATGATGCGCCTTTTTCGTATTGCCCGGCTCCAGCGCTATGTCCCATTTGAAAGAAGCGTCTGCAAAACGTCCGAAATTCCAAATACCAGCGCGCAGCATGGCTATTTTGCCCGCTTTGAAAGCATTCAGATCCGCATCCGGTTGGTTGAATGTATCGTCATTCAGGGCAGGCGACACTTTGTACTTTCTCGCTTTATCCAGCATCCAGTTCAATGCTTCGATATTTTCCTTACTGTTCAC
The DNA here is from genome assembly GCF_008017805.1 of Paenibacillus sp. N3.4. GTDB lineage: Bacteria > Bacillota > Bacilli > Paenibacillales > NBRC-103111 > Paenibacillus_E. Next base: position 29,054 of record NZ_VRTT01000078.1, read on the forward strand.
CGTAGGCTTGCCGTCTGCACTCCAGATGCCTCCGCCGTTCTGTGCGATGGTTTTGTAGAACTCATAGAATTGGATCGGAGAATACGTTCCCCATACGCCGCTCTTCGCATCTGTCAGCTTCTGAGCCGCTTCCAATTCTTGTTTCCATGTCCAATCTGCCTTCGGATAGTCAACTTGCTTTTTGTCAAACAAGTCCTTATTATAGAAAAGAACTACGTCCGAAAAAGACTCTACGACGCCATATTGTTTACTGTTATATTTGAAAGAGTCATAAGCAAGACCTTTATAGATTTCCGGCTTGAACGTCGTGTCCTTCGCAATGATCGGCGTCAAGTCCTTTAATGTATTTTTGGCAGCATAAGAGACGAAGTTTTCGTACCCGACCTCGAATACGTCAGGCGCATCCCCCGATGCGAGCTGTGTATTCAGCTTCGTGTAGTAGTTATTGTAGTCGACGATATCCACTTTGACCTTCACGTCAGGATTCGCCGCTTCGAACGCCTTCACCATATCGGCGAGCGTCTGCTCTTGCGAGCCGCTGGCCGTATACTGCATGAATTTAAGGGTAACCGGATCTTTCTTCGTCTCTGGTGTAGCCGCAGTTGTCGCTGCTGCCGTCGGTTCCTGTTTAGGAGCCACCGAAGATGTCGCCCCTGGCTTGCTGTCTGATCCACACCCCGTAGCTGCAAGTGATACTACCACGCCTAAAGCAACGACCCAACCCGTTTTTTTAGTTACCATTGTTTAACCCTCTTTTCTTCTCAATTTAGTTCCATCTTCTTTGCAACCTGCACGCCTTCCCTCTGGTCAGCGCATCACCCCTCTCATTATCCTTTCACACCACTCATCGTCATTCCTTTGATAAAATATTTCGATGCGAACAGGAACACGATGAAAATAGGAATAAAACTAATCACATTGCCCGCCATAAGAATGTTCCATTCCGTCGCCCATCTGCCTTGCAGCTTGCTTAAACCGATCGGAAGCGTCATTAGATTTTTATCGCTTGTCACAATTAACGGCCATAAGAAATTGTTCCAAGAAGCCATAAAAGCAAAGATTGCGAGCGTTGCAACAGCCGGCTTACTGAGCGGAAGAATAATGCTCGTAAATACACGCACATACGAAGCTCCATCTATGCGCGCCGCCTCGATCAACGGATCTGGAATCGTCATGATGTGCTGTCTGAGCAGGAATGTACCATAGGCACTGAAAATCCCTGGTAAAATCAAACCCAAGTACGTATTGATCAGATTCAGCTTCTGAAACACGATGAAAAGCGGCGTCATTGTCACCTGCATCGGAATCATCATCGTAATTAAATAAAGAACGAACAGCGTCTCTCTACCCCGAAAAGGGATTTTGGCAAATACAAAGGCCGCCATTGCGCATACGACGATCTGTGCCACCGTTGTTACTAAGGACACGATTAAACTGTTGCCCAAGAATCTGTAAATGGGAAAATACTTCGTTATTTCCACGTAATTGCTGAATTTGAACGTATCCGGGATCAAATTAGGAGGCATTCTCACGACCTCAAGACTGTCTTTAAATGATCCTGACAGCATCCAAACGAACGGAAACATAAGAACGACAGCAGCCACAAGCAAGATAAGGTGTGACAGCAGGTTTCGATACGGCATGTATTTATCTGTCATAGGTTACCCACCTTTTCTGAAGCTGCTGCTGAGCAATCGTGACCACAAAGATGATGACGAATAGGATCCATGACTGTGCAGAAGCGAAGCCCATTTTATAACTTTGGAACGCGTTCCCGTAAATTTGCTGTACGAGCGTGCTCGTTTGTCCGGCAGGGCCGCCATTGGTCATAACAAGTACCTGATCAAAGAGCTGGAAGCCGTTAATCAGAGAAATAACAAGGACGAAGAAGATACTTGGCGTCAGCAGCGGAAGTGTTACACGGAAAAATTGTTGAAAACCTCCGGCTCCGTCAATCGTCGCCGCTTCGTAATAGTCATCCGAGATGTCCTGTAAACCAGCGAGCAGAATGACCGTTACGTACCCGATATCTTTCCAAACGCTCACCGCGATAATGGAAGGCATCGCCCAGAAAAAGTCTTGCAGCCATACAGGTCCTTGAACGCCTACCAAAGACAATAAATAGTTGATAAGCCCATTCTGACCATTTAGCAACCATCGCCACACGATGGAAACCGCTACCCAGGAGGTAATCACCGGCACGAAGATGAAAATTCGGTACAGCTTTACTCCCCTCAGCTTCCGATTCAGCAAAACGGCGAACAACAAACCCAAAACAATGACGGAAGGAATGTAGCCGACGATATATTTGAGAATGTTAAGAAGTGATGTAAGCGTCTTCTCGTCTTGCAAAGCTTCTTTGTAGTTATCGATCCCGACGAACTTTGCTGGGGTCAGCAGATCCCAATTCGTGAAGGAGATCACGGCCGATGAGAGCATCGGAATCAGCTGAAAGAGAAGCAGACCCATTAAACTCGGAAATAAGAATCCAATAATGACAGCTGTTCTGGAAAATCGTTTTTGTCCTACCATGTCGTTCTCCTTTCCCGGCAACCAAGTCACGACTACTCCCTGGTTCTGACCGTTCCTCTTTCCATAATGGTGAGGGGCAGCATAATTTCATTCGCTTCCTGTCCGCCATCCCCTTGAATCATGTTAATCAGGTGTTCGGCTGCGATGGCACCCTTTTCCGTAATATTTTGCCGAATCGTCGTTAACGGAGGCAGAAACATTTTGGACATGGAGATATCATCGAAACCGATTACGGAGATATCATCAGGCACTCTTTTACCCACATCCATTAAGCTCCTTATAGCCCCAAACGCAACCATGTCCCCTGTAGCAAAGACGGCTGTAATTTCTGGATACTTGTCAGCAATCAATTGTCCTGCTGCTATCCCATGCTCATAGCTCATCGAATCTTCAAACACATAATCCGGGTTGTAGAAAAAGTTGGCCTCGCGGATTGCCCGTTTATAGCCGAGGAATCGTTTCTCTACGACGCCATCCCTTCGAATGGCCCCTGTAATGAGTCCGATGTTCGAATGCCCCTTGTCGATCAAATACTTCGTTGCCAGATAGCCTCCATATTCGTCATCAATGCCAATCCGCTTGAAGTAATGATCATTAATGTAACTGTCGATCAAGACAATCGGGATGTTAATTTTTTTGAAGCCATCATAAAACTGTTCGGGATAAATCCCCATCATAATGGCCCCATCCAGGTTGCGCTGGACCGATAGGTCCAAATAGCTCTCCCCCTGGTTAACGCCTGACAATAACAAATGGTAACCGTACTCCCTCAATTTCCCCTCAATTCCGCTAATCATCTCGCTGTAGAAAGGGTTTTCAAGAATAAGCTGTTTATGCGATTCGGTTTGCGGAATGACAATGCCTATAAGCTTCGACTGATTCTTAACCAAGCTTCTAGCGGAGAAATCGGGTATATAGTTGATGGTTTCAATGATTTTGTTGATTCGATCAATGGTCTCCGTCGAAACCTTATCGAATCTGCCATTCAAAGCATAGGAGACAGCGGCTGTAGAGACGCCTGCGGCTTTGGCTACGTCCTTAATAGTTGGTTTTTTCATTCGTTATCCCTCGATTAGTTATACGTTTAACTAGATTATATAAGATGAATTCACTTTTAACAAGATGGTAACGCTATCTTTTTTATTAATTACCTATAAACCATTTAAACGTTTAACTAAATCGGACTAGACTCTCATCCCAGTAAGGAGCAAGAATAGGATATAATAAACGAGTATACCTACTAGTAAATGCACTGATGCGCAGGACTATACTTCGTTCTTAAAAGGAGAAAGCCAATATGGAGTCAAGGTTAGAGATTATCGTTCGGTCCACCGAAATAGATGTAAATGGACACGTCAATAATGCCAAGTATTTGGAGTATCTGGAATGGGGTCGGGAGGAGTGGTATGAGCTTGCCGAGCTACCTTACGAGGTGTTCAGTCAAATGGGCATCCAAACCGTAACGGTCAACATCTCCATCAATTATAAAAAAGAATGCAAACAGGGCGAACACTTAACGATAACTTGCCACCCTGAGCGAATGGGACGCTCCAGCTATGTGCTGAAACAGGAGATTTACAACAAACTAGGCGAGCTCTGTGCAGATGCGCTCGTTACTAGCGTCACGATGGATCATCAGACGCGTAAAAGTCGCGAGGCGCCGGATGTTTTGCGGAAGCATTTTGAGTGAGCTAGCGTTTCTTTGAATAAACTGAGAATGAACTAGCGGTTCACAGAGTCTCTGTGGATAACTTTTGACCGAGTGTCGTGAGCAGGCCGTCCATGCTTGCGACATTTTTTTCTTGCCAATATTCGTGCAGTCCCTCTGGGCCTTTATTACTTGCCCATTTTTGAAGCGTAGGCCGATCACCCTCATACGTGTAAAAGGGGACGCTAAATCCACAGGATGTTTTTACGGCATGGACATCGACAACAATGATTTGCCTGGCACCGGGCAACAGCGTAAACCGTGGCGCCAGCTCCTCCCACTCCGCAGTGCCGGCCAATACAACGCGCCCTTTTCCATACAAGCGCAAAATCATTGGAGGTCCCTCCACCGCGATGAACATCACCGTTATACGGCCGTTCTCTTCAAGGTGCGCACTCGTTTCATTCCCGCTTCCTGTCAAATCCAAATAAGCGACTTCATGGGAGGATAAAATACGCAGCACATCATGGCCCTTCGGCGAGAGATTAACATGCCCTTCCGCGTCAAGGGGAGCTGAACCAACAAAAAACAAGTGCTGCTTGCTTATAAAAGCCTCATGCTCAGGAAGAATCGACTCAAACATTTTGCCCATATCGTCCGCCTCCATTGAATCCTATTTTTCTCTATTATGCCTCTTTCACTCTTATATGTGAAAGACATGAAATGTATATATGTAATAGATAATACCTATTAACAACCCTATTGCTTAAACCTCGGATGAAAAAGTCATGCCCTCCATACAGCTCGTACCAAAGAGAAAATAGGGTTATCCATGCTTGGATCCTTTTTAGGGGATGATGGACAGGAACCTGTTGGAGTTTAATTTAATAGGACTTTTTTGTTTGGATTTAATAAGTGAAGACAGAATTGATAAAACTTCGAATCAAGCTATGCAGGATGGTACATGTATCGATTTTTATGAGATCATCTAAGCTTCTAATAAAATTGTTCTGCGGAGCTCTGAGGGCAATCTGACCCAATTTATTTGCAATTTAAAATGTTCAAAGATTGTGTCTCTGGAACGCTGCAAAAGGTGCTTACAGCTCGGCATTTTTATGAGATCATCTAAGCTTCTAATAAAATTGTTCTGCGGAGCTCTGAGGGCAATCTGACCCAATTTATTTGCAATTTAAAATGTTCAAAGATTG
>NZ_VRTT01000079.1 GCF_008017805.1 Paenibacillus sp. N3.4
AGTCACTGTGTAAACTAAGGAACCGCCGTATACCGAACGGTACGTACGGTGGTGTGGGAGGTCGGCTACTCAACTAATGAGTAGCCTCCTACCCGATTACACAAGGAATTTCCCCCTATAGGCTAGAGCTTGTATTAATGGGTGGGGATTGTTACTATTTAGAAGAACAATCATGTAAGGGAGTGTGGCTAATGTCAGCAGATAAATTCCATGTTGATCAGGAAGAATCGGAGAAATCTATACAGCTTCATATCAGTGGGGAGCTTGATTTGGCCGCGGCCTTAACATTTCGCTATGCGCTGGAAGCCGTCGTACATCGTGAAGATAAGGAACTGGTCCTCGATGTAGGGCGATTAACTTATATTGATAGTACGGGTATTGGTATTGTAGTTTCAGTTGTGAAAATTCGCGACGAGCTGAAGGCTCCTCTCATTGTTCGTAATATTCCTAGAGGTATAAAAAAACTTTTTGATCTTACGGGAATCTCCGGATTTCTAAATGAAGGGATCGAAGGTAGCGCATGAACGTAGTTCGCTTACAAATACCAGCTGCTGCAGAATACTTGGACATTGTCAGACTTAATCTCTATGGTGTGGCCAGCAAGCTAGGGTTCTCCTATGAGGATATTGAAGATATGAAAGTAGCGGTTTCTGAAGCTTGTAATAATGCCGTGCTGCATGGGGAACCGGAAAGTGGAGGCGGACAGATTCAGATTAGCTACGAGGCTGAAGAGGATAGGCTGATTGTGAAAGTGAAAGACAGTGGAGAAGGCTTCAGTTACAAGGAAGTCAGCGAGCAAGCCGGACCCTTGTCAGGGACAACGGCTAGTGAGCTTAAGACTGGAGGTCTGGGCATTTATCTGATGCAAGCTTTGATGGATGAGGTTAAGGTTGTCACCCAGAATGGAACTGAAGTTACGCTCGTTAAATATATGCAAGCCAAAACCACGGAATAATGGGCATTCCGTGGTTTTTTTCTATCTATTTTATTTGCCCAGGTAGGAATCAAGCATCCAGTTGTGCTTCTCAAGGGAGGAGCGGACTGCAATAAGCATATCAGCAGTCGGTTGATCTTTATGTTCTTCAGCAAGTTCAATCCCTTCCGTTAATTCCGAGCAGAGGGTGGAAAAGTCGCTAACGATCTGTCTCACCATTTGTTCTGCGTTCTCGCTATTTTTAGCTTCCTCAATAGAGGAAATGGCTAAATGTTCTTTCAGCGTTGCGGTTGGAACCGCACGAAGAGATAACATTCTCTCGGCAAGGACATCCAGGTGTAAACCGGCTTCCGTATACAACTCTTCGAATTTAATATGCAAAGTAAAGAAATTCTCACCTTTTACATACCAATGGTAATTATGCAGTTTCATATAGAGAATTGAGAAATTTGCTACCTGCTTGTTCAGAATTTCCGTAATTTGATTTGTTTTCGTCGCTACTTTAGCCATATGCGCAGCCTCCATTTAATTGGTAATATTGGATATAGTTATAAGTACCCCTGCCCGTGTGGTTTGAAACAGGTTTACGAGGGGAAATATTTGATCAGAGGTTGATTCAGAAACGGATTATGAGGGTAACAATACCTAATTAACGAATTAGGGGTGATTGAAATGTTGGTACAAATTAGCGCAGTCATCGCTGCGGTTGCTTTCGTATTCCTCGTCTTTTATCTGATTCAAACTTTAAAATCATTGAAATTATCATTAGATGAGATAACGTCTACTATGGGGCAAATGAAGAACGAAGTGACGCAGATCAGTTCTGAAGTACAAGATGTTATTCTGAACACCAATGAGATGGCAATTGATGTACGCGCCAAGTTATCCAAGCTTAATCATCTTTTCAGCTCGGTGAATGATGTAGGTCAAGTCATTCATGAATTAACAACATCCGTCAAGCAAACAGCCACTGGTTTCATTGCTGCTGTGAAGCAAACAAGTATTCATAAGGAAGAGGCGCAGCTTAGCAGCAAGTGGAACACCATTTTGAATGGAGTTGCAATCTCCTTAGATATGTGGCAAAAAATAAAAGCTAAAAAATCACCGCATTCGAGAGTTTTGAAATAGAAAGGGGTCATCTTGTGAACGCAATACGAAAATTCAACGTATATAAACAATCCAACGGGCATGAAAATATCATTTACTTAAGCGGTGAGCTGGACTTGTCCGCTGCGCCTGAACTAGCGGCTGTACTGGATCAAGTCGTTCATCAGAAGGATAAAAGTCTAACCTTAGATTTAAAAGAATTGCGTTATATGGATAGCACGGGGATTGGCATGTTCGTTTCTGTCCTTAAAGTGAGATCTGTGATGCATGCAGACTTCCATATTCACCACGTTCCCGCCAAAATACAACGATTGTTCGATTTAACCGGTATTTCGCGTTATTTGGCCAACAATCAGAATAAGGGTGTTACAGAAAGGAAAGAAGAAATCATATGAGCCCATACATTGGCCTAACCATACCAGCAAGAGCCGAATATCTCGATATTGTCCGCCTGACTTTATATGGAGTTGCCACGAAAGCCGGCTTCTCATTCGAGGATATCGAGGATATGAAGGTGGCTGTTGCAGAAGCCTGCAATAATGCAATTCTCCATGCATATAATCAAGAGCAAACAGGAGTCGTAGAGGTTCAATTCGAGCCTAGTGAGGGCTACTTGCGCATATATGTGAAGGATGAAGGGAATAGCTTTAATTATGTCCAAACCGATCCTGAATTTGCTGCGCTTCACCATAAATCGCTCACGGAAGCTACAGTAGGCGGCCTCGGCCTCTTTTTGATGCAAGCTTTAATGGATGATGTGCAAGTCGTGACTAACTTAGGACGGGGAACAGAGGTTATTCTGACGAAGCAGATGACTGCGCAGCTAAGCAGAAAAGAGGAAATGGTATGAATGCTAACGCATCATCCTCTAAGCCTCTATACGAAATGTACGCCAAAATGAAGATTTATCGAGAGACAGCTTGTAAAGAGACGGCCACGATACTACTGCTGCATTACGAACCCATAGTTCGTATGGCGGTGGGTAAGATGTCGCGAAGCCGTCCTGATTTGTATGAAGATCTTTTTCAAGTGGGTCAAATGTCGATGCTCCGGTTATTTACGCAATATGACAGCACGATGGAAATTCCATTTGAGGCTTATGCGATGAAAAGCCTGATCGGTCATCTGAAAAATTATCTGCGCGACAAGTCTTGGTACATCCAAGTTCCAAGACGGATTAAGGAGAAGGGCTCCCTTGTGCAGCGTGCGGTCGATGAACTAACCGTTAAATTGGAACGTTCACCGAATATTGAGGAAATTTCTGCATATTTGGAGCTCTCACAGGAAGAAACGATAGAAATTCTCGCAGGACGGGATTATTATAATTATACGTCCTTAGATACACCGCTTGCGAGTGAAGGTGACAGCGCGACAATTGGTGATATGATCGCAGGTCCTTCTGACGATTATCAAACTTTAGAGAGGCGTATGGATCTGGAGGAAGCGATGGTCTGTTTGAAAAAAGAAGAAAAAAAGGTCATTGAACTCATTTTTAACGAAGGTCTCTCACAGCGTCAAATTGCTGATTTATTAGGGGTGTCGCAAATGAGTGTTTCTCGTATTCAAAAGCGGGCTATTGATAAGTTGAAAGGCGTTATGTCTCAACACATGTAAAAGGAGGCTCATAGGATGTTTGGCAAACACTTTTTACTGGAACATGGAAAAAAAACGCGATTAGATCAGATCGACCCTAATGACACTGGGGCTGTCTACGATCGGGAACAGGTCGAGAACGATATTCAGCGTCTGCAAGAAAGGCTGGAAGCGTTGCAAAATATGTTGTTCGCGGAGAAGAAGCAGTCTGTGCTGTTCGTTATTCAGGGGATGGATTGCAGCGGCAAGGATGGTGTCGTCAAACATGCTCTCGGGGGCTTACATCCACAGGGTTTTAAGGCGGTTGGCTTCAGCACGCCGACAGAAGAAGAAGCTGCTCATGATTTCATATGGCGCGCACACAAGGCTGTGCCTGCCAAAGGGATGATTGCTGCGTTCATCCGCTCGTATTATGAGGATGTCCTGATCACACGCATACATAAATGGATTAATGAAGAGGAAGCGAAACAAAGGTTCAAACATATCAACCGCTTTGAAAAGCTTTTGGAGAGCAGTGGTGTGAAAATCGTGAAGATTTTCTTGCATATTTCGAAAGACTTTCAATTAGCTAAATTGAAAAATAGACTGACAGATCCGACCAAACGGTGGAAATTCGATAAAAGTGATCTGGTGGAACGCGAATCATGGAATAAGTACCAGTCCGCCTATGAAGATATTTTTAAGCAGTGCAGTTCAGCAAGTGCGCCTTGGCATGTCGTGCCTGCTAATCATCGCTGGTACCGGGATTGGGCTGTTCTTCAAATTGCTGTTGAAGCTTTGGAAAAGATGAATCTTGCCTATCCGGAATCGGATCCTGAGTTGGATCTTATTCTTGAAAAATTATAAAATGAGCATACAAAGACTGTCTTTTCTAGCTGCTGAAATATGGTATAGTGAATAGTAGAGTGTTTACATAACATTCTCTAGGAACCTGTACTGGGAGGCAGCTATGTTGAACTCTTTTAACTTTAATATACGTGCCAAAATTATTTCCGGAAACATCTTCATCATTATATGTTTAGGGATATCCCTCCTTATGGTCAGTGATCGGATTACCTCGCTTCAGAAGGAAGTCGATTTTGTTTCCTCCCATGACATTGAGGTTCATGATCTGCTAAATCTGCTGCAAAAAAATATGCTTGATATGGAAACGAGCATGCGTGGTTTTGTGATTACGGGCGACGAGCAGTACTTGGAGCCTTACAATTCCAGTAATCGGAGCTGGCTTGATAACTACAATAAACTTCACCAGCTTGTAGGTGACAATACCAGTCAACAAAAAAGCCTGGAGCAAATGAAGCCAACCATTCAAACATGGATTAAAAACGCAGGCGAATATAACATAAAGAATAAAAAAGATCGTAATGAACAAGCGTTATCGGATTACTTTAAACAAAATACAGGGAAGCAAATTATGGATCAGCTGCGTACACAGTTCGATTCTTTCCTTCTCGCAGAAAAGCGTTTAACGGCTGATCGCACGATTAAATTAGCTGAAAGCAACAGTAATTTAAAAGCCGTTCTGTTTACGGTTCTTGGTTTGGTCTCGTTTTTTGCCATATTGGTAGCCTTGTTCTTATCTAATTCTATCGTCAGTACGATTCGAAAAGTCATAAGAACGATTAAGGATATCGCTGATTCTGGAGGGGATCTGGCTACTCGCATTCAGGTAGGCTCTAAGGATGAGATCGGGGAACTCGCTGAAGCGACGAACAGCTTGCTTACAAACTTAGAGAAGCAAAGCTGGATTCAAAAAAATATTACCGATGTTTCCACGATGTATCAAGGGATTAATGATGTTACTGTTTTGGCGCAATCCTTCGTGGCCAAGCTGGCTCCACTGCTAAAGGCGGCCTATGGCGTCGTGTATCTTAGACGAAACATAGAAGGCCAGATCCGATATGTGAAAATAGCAGGTTATGCGGTTGCTGGTCAAGATACTTCGGCTGCTAGCTTTCAATTGGGTGAAGGTTTAGTGGGACAATGCGCGGTAGATAAACGGATTTTCCTGATGGATAATTTACCGGACAATCATATCAAGGTAACATCAGGTTTAGGAGATTCTATACCACGGAGTTTATTAGTTGCCCCTATTGTTGTGGATGGCAAAACAGAAGCTGTTGTTGAATTTGCATCTTTGCACGCATTCAATGCTCAGCATCTTAGCTTAGTGGATATACTGCAAGAAAAATTCGGAACAGCGATAGTGAATGTGTTAGGTCGAATGGAAGTTGAACGTTTACTTGCTGAGTCCCAGATGCTGACGGAGGAGCTGCAGACGCAATCAGAAGAACTGCAAGCCCAGTCGGAAGAACTCCAGATGCAGCAAGAGCAGTTGCGGATTACGAATGAGTTTCTGGAGGAGCAAAACCATTTTGCTGAACAAAAAGCGACAGAATTAAAAAAAGCTAAAGATGAATTGGAAGATTTCTCACATAAATTGCAAACGAGTTCGCAGTACAAGTCAGATTTCTTGGCCAATATGTCTCATGAGTTGAGGACGCCGTTAAACAGTATTATGATTTTATCGCAGATGCTTTCAGAAAATGGCAGCGAGATGCAAATGACGGAGGTCGTGGATTATTCGCGTGTCATGTATGCCGCGGGCAATGATTTGTTGACACTGATTGACGACATATTGGATTTATCCAAAGTGGAAGCAGGAAAAATTGAAATTATGACGGATGAGGTCAATGTGACCGAAATCCCGCAATTAATGAAAGTAATGTTCGTTCCCGTAGCTGAGAAAAAACAGTTAAATTTCGAAGTTCATATGGACCCAGATATCCCGAACGTGATAGTAACAGATGGCCAGCGTTTGCAACAAATCTTAAAAAACTTATTGTCGAATGCTTTTAAATTTACAGAACAGGGTTCTGTAACGATGAAAATCGCGTTAGCCGAGCCAACTCGGGTCAAAGAGCTATTGAAAAGAGATGCGAATGATACGGTACTAGCCTTCTCCATCACGGATACGGGTATCGGAATTCCGATCGATAAGCAGCAAATTATTTTTGAAGCGTTTCAACAGGTAGATGGCACAACAAACCGACAATATGGCGGAACGGGTCTTGGTCTATCTATTTGTAGAGAATTTACTCGCTTGTTAGGTGGATCTATTGTAGTCAAAAGTGAGGTTAATAAAGGCAGCACCTTTACTTTATATATCCCAAGTATGCTTGATATGGAGCCTATAAACCATCATGCAGGTATGTTAGAGGACGAAATTGCAGCAGCTGAGGAAGATACGGCATATGCCGAAGAAGCTGCTTCTACAATTGAACAAAAGCCAGTGATTGAATCTCCGATCAGCGCACCGCCGATGAGCCCCGATGCCGAGCTGTTTTCCGGCAAGAGGATACTGTTGGTCGATGACGATGCGCGTAATGTGTATGCGCTTGTTACTGCCCTCGAGATGAAGGGAGTGATCGTCGAGGTTGCTGATCACGGCAAGCATGCTTTGGAATTCTTATATGGAGAATCCAGCTATGATCTCGTCTTAATGGATATTATGATGCCTGTTATGGGTGGGTATGAGGCTATGAAAGCTATTCGCCACAATAATAAATTCGATGATTTGCCGATTATTGCTCTCACAGCGAAAGCAATGAAGAGTGAGAAGGAGAAATGCTTGGAAGCCGGTGCTTCCGATTATATTACGAAACCGTTGAATATGGACCAACTATTCTCGCTAATGCGAGTATGGTTAACGAAGCAGGTGAAGCATTGAACAATAACCCATCCTTAGATGAATATGCGGAGTTGGAAGAGCTCCCTTATGATGAACTGCAAAATATTGAAGTAAACTTGCTTTTAGAGGGCTTGTATCAATGGTATGGTTTCGATTTTCGCCATTATGTACGATCCTCGCTGCGCAGACGAATTCTCAATCGCATAAAAGCGGAGAGGCTTCCCACGATTACCGCATTACTGGAAAAGGTGCTGCACGAACCCGGCACTTTGGAGCGATTGCTTAATGACATGTCGATTCGGGTGACGGAGATGTTCAGAGATCCAAGCTTCTTTAAAGCTTTTCGCCAACAAGTGGTTCCTGAGCTTAAGCAGTATCCGGAGATTCGCATCTGGCATGCGGGGTGTGCCACCGGGGAAGAGGCCTATTCGATGGCCATCCTGATGCAGGAAGAGGGACTGGCTGACCGGACGAAGATATATGCAACCGATATGAACGAGAAGGCGATTGAGGCCGCCCAGAAGGGGGCTTTTCCGCTTAAGCAGATGCAAGCCTTTACGAAGAATTACTTGGATTCCGGCGGGATCAAAGCGTTCTCCGAATACTATACAACGGACCATCAGTATGCTTATTTTCAGCCCTTGATGAAGGATAATATGATGTTTGCCCAGCATAACTTGGTAACAGACGGGTCCTTCAATGAATTTCATGTGATTTTGTGCCGCAATGTGATGATTTATTTTGATAATGAGCTTCAGCAGCAGATACACAGCTTATTTCATAATAGCTTGATGTCAGGTGGCTTTCTCGGCCTAGGCAAGAAGGAATCGATTATATTCGTGCCTGATGGGGTGTATTACGAAGAGTTTGTTCCGAACGATCGTATATATAGAAAAAGGTAAATGAACCGCTTAACAGGCAGATGAGGCCCTTCTCTCATCGCTGATAAGCGGTTTTTTGTTGTACGGATGAAATTGTTTCAGCCGCACAGCGGAACGGTTAAGTTAAGAGTAGATTCTATCTTTGACGCAGAAGGAAGGGAAATATATGGATAGGAAAATGAAAGATCAGGTGCCGACTGGCGAGTGCACACCGGAGAAACTCGTGGAGGAATTAGAAAATATTCCGAATAGCAGATTGGATAATGAAGTCTTAGCGAGGGTCACTGCGATGGTCAACGAGTACAAAGGACACATTAAAGCGCATCTGATTGAACAGGAAGAAAAGAAAACATCTTGGGCAGATCGTTTGGCCGATTCCATTGCTAGGTTAGGCGGAAGTTGGACTTTTATTTTATCTTTCGCCATTTTTTTGGGAGCCTGGATGCTTTTCAATTTAACGAGCTTTGCTTTTGATGAACCACCATTTATTCTTCTTAATTTAATCTTGTCCTGCATAGCGGCCTTTCAAGCACCAGTGATTCTGATGAGTCAGAATCGTCAAGCGGCCCGAGATAAGCAAGAAGCTATTCTCGATTTTGCGATTAATTTCCGCGCGGAACAAGAGAATATAGAGATTAAGATTTTGCTTGAACGGTTGGATCAACGACTGGAAAGAATCGAACAGCAAAGCTCGTCAGGAAAGCCAAATCGCGCCCAATAAGAATGGCAGCTCACAGCATAATTGGCTAAAGCATGTTTCATTACTAGGCGAAGTGGTTAATAGATGACATAGCAGAAACAACTAAAACGAAAGTGAAGAAAGGGTGTTGTACATGTTAGGTTGGGCGATTATGTTTCTGATCATTGCACTTGTTGCCGGCGTCTTCGGATTTTTCGGAATTGTATCCGCAGCTGTCGGGATTGCCAAAGTCTTGTTCTTCGTGTTCCTGATTATGTTCGTTGTCTCCCTGATCTTCGGCAGACGAAGAAGCTTGTAAGGGGAGGTTAAAGTCATTGTAACAACCCATAACCCATTCGAAAGAGGAGGAATTACCATGAGTACTTATACAAGAGTGAGTGTAACATCGAATATTCAGGAGGCGCAGGATAAGGTACAGCAATTGTACAGAGAAGGCTTCGCACGAGACCATATTTATGTCCTGACTCATAGTGCTGAAGGTACAGATTTCGTAGCTAACTACACGGGTGCAGAGCAAATTACTATGGCTGAAGAAGGTGTGATTACAGCGGTAGCTAATCTGTTCCGTTCTCGCGGGGATGAACTGCGGGCCAAAATGAGGGCTCTGGGCGTTCCTGAGGTAGAAGCTGGCCGGTTGGAGAGCGAGCTGAATAGAGGCAAAATCCTCGTTCTGGCTACCCCTTCGAATGAGGCCAAAGATTACAGTGGCGAGGAGTTCCAACGTACGATTCTATAACGAAACGCAAAAAAGAGACCCTTCGCGGGTCTCTTTTCTTGGGATTATCGTCTGCTGCTGGTGTTCGACAACGTGGGGAGCATCTTTAAGTCCTTAACCATAGATGATTGACAAATCGGGCATACCGGACTTTCATCAAAAGAGAAGTTATCTCTCATCCAGCAAGAGCACTGCTCTGTGCTGCATGTCCATATGCTGGTTTGTTCTTCGGGGACAGGTTCCAATGATTTCTTTGAAAAATACAATCGAACGCCTCCTTGTCATAGTAGACTCAGACTCGCAAGCAGCTAACGCATATGTGAAGAAGGACTACAGCTTAACTACTTGTTCAGCTTGTGGTCCGCGGTTGCCTTGAACAACTTCAAATTGCACGCGTTCACCTTCATCCAAGCTCTTGTATCCTTCGCCGGTAATGGCACTGAAGTGGACGAATACATCTTTACCGCCTTCAATTTCAATAAACCCAAAACCTTTTTCCGCATTAAACCATTTCACTGTTCCTGTTTCCATGTATAAAAAAACCTCCAACCATAATTTGTGCCTGCGGGTAACAGCTGTTGTTGCAATTTGATCTCGATAGCTTGTTAACGCAGCTTTGATAATATATCCAATTTTGGGGGAGCTTATTCCACTTTTATGCAAAATTCATTTTTAGGAATGATGCTGCCCTGAAAAACGAACGAGTAAAGACATAAAGTAAGGGGAAAAGCTCGCCCCTCATAGGTCCTTTGGGACAGTGAGGGCGAGCTTTTGGCTTAATCAAGCTTTATGGAATGGTAAAGAAGTTCGTTGCATGGTTAGTCTCTTGTAATGGTTACACTGCTGCTATCGTCGTCGAAGCTAACCTTGCAGCCTAATGTCTCAGCTATAAAGCGAAGCGGTACAAACGTTGAACCTTGCTTAATAATAGGAGCGCTGTCCAGTTGGACAGGAGAACCGTTTACCGTTGCTGTTTTGCTGTTTACGGCCAATGAGATGATGGTATCGGTGACCCCATCTTTGACTGTAATTTGCTTTGATTTCTCGTCCCATTTAATTTCTGCTCCTAGCTTCTCAGAGATGAAGCGGACGGGCAGCATCGTTATTTTATCCTCATTGATATAAGGATGACTTGCACCGAAGTAGTATTCCAAATAGGGGTCATCGTCCGTGTTGTCAACGATAAGGTGAATTTCTTTTTTGGTAACTTTCAAATCTTCTCGTAGCGTTTTATAGAACCTGGAGTCTTTGTTGAAGTTACTTAGGATGGAACTGCTCGTGATTGTTGTTGGATCTATGTTGAAAACGCCGCCGGAAACATCGATGCGATCCGCCTTAACAGGTTTATTAATGTTCCACACTTCATTGTTATAAGTGAATTTGAGTGCTTTCACGCCGGAGCTAACATTCGTAATCGGGATCGACAACTCCGTACGCACCTTACGAATCTGTTTGTCGGAGTCAATGAAGAGATCCGTTTGGAGCGTCGTTTGCTCGCTGAGCAAGGCTTTCGCTTGGGCATCGGTTGGAGAGGCAAACGTATCCTTCATATTTTTATCCCAATCCAGAAGGGCCTTGGCTAGAAATTCATGCAAGGTTGTATAAACAAACTCCACTGCTAACGTTTTATTATTTAGGTAAGCCGACATCAAATCAGGCATAACAGAATTCATCTCGCTGTTGAACGCAGAGGCTTTCATTTGCTCTTTGATGACGGGAATCAACACATCATAGAATTGACCGATCAATTCTTTCATTCCCTTTTCATCAGCTACGATGTTAGTCAGAAAGGCTTTCAAAAGATCAACGAATTCACTTCCGTTTATTTCTAAGTGGGCTTTTTGCAAGGATAGCGTTTCATTGTACACTTGCTCCGATACGGAGGATACAGAGAAATGCGCCGGATTCGGAGCGTTCGTTATGAAAAATTTAAGGAGTGCGGGCTGTAACTCTGTTCCTTTTTGAAAGAGCTGTTTCTGAATATCTTCCGATAAAGCAGCTGCGGAGGACCCGGATTGCAGTGCCAAAGGGTCAAAGACGAGCGGTTTTTTGGCCCCATCGATATGTATAATGATTTTGTTTCCGTCTACAACGAGCTTGAAAGGAATAGATCCTTTGCTGTATGTCAGTGCACCGTCTACAGACACATGCTGCTTATCTTGCATTTTGGCGTTATTGAGATCCAATGTAATATGGTTCAACATTTGAATCATTAACTTTTCGTCAGCCGATAAATGTGAGGTATCTCCTGCAATAATATCCATTTGGAGAGAGCTTCTGGACTCTGCGGATGTGAGGGCGGAACTATTTTGAAGAGCTTGGCTTACATCTAGTCCTTGAATAACCTGACAACCTGTTAACGCGAAAAGCATAATGACGAGTGCGGTGGCAAGCCACCATGTGAATCTCTTTCTCTGCATATTCGAATCTACTCCTTAGGTTTAATAGATCATATAAAATGACGCTGATAGATTATACGCACGCATTGAAGAAATGATGCGGAAATCAGTAAAAATTTGCAAGCGATGGAAATAGAAAAAAAGCTCGCTCCTCGTCAATCCGAAGACTGAAGAAGGCGAGCTCTATCATAGATACAGCAGCGTAATGACAAGAAGTTCGTAAAGCACAAGCGTCAGAATTTGGTTAGAAGCGGCCTGGGAAAAGAGCGCTCTGTGCTGACCTTGCTGAGGATGACCTGGGTAGTAATGGCCATGCGGGTTCACATGTAAGTAAGCATGCTGTCCGTCAACATGAGCAAGCACGCCCTCATGCGTGTGTCCATCGATGTTTGTAACGCGGATCGTATGACCGATGTGAGGGTGCAGCGTTCCCCATATGTGATCTCTTTGTTGTTTCAACAGAGGCTGCCAAGAGCCATCAGCTTGATAAATGACATGATGCCCTTGCTGGTGACCATACGGAACATGCTGGCCATGATGGATCGGTTGCCCCTGTTGACCTTGGTGCTGTGACGGATTCGTGTACATGTATTCGCTCCTTTTTCGTGCGGCTGCGTGATGCAGCAGGCAATTCGCCTAGTCTCACCACTAGCCTATTCAGCCGCTTGCAAAAGGTATAGGCTATCGCCTAATAGCGTTAAATAAGTTTCTAATTGCGTTTGATCGTTACTACACGAGTCAAGTCATCGAAGGAAACTTCTCCGCCCAATTGCTCAGTGATGAAACGAATAGGAACAAAGGTTGAACCGTTATAAAGTGCAGCTGGACTTTCCAACTGGATGGGGCTGCCGTTGACCATAGCCACTTTGCTGTCCAGCGTCAGGATGATGGTCGCTCCTGTTGCTGCGTCTTTAATCGTGACTTGCTGGAGAGCCCCATTCCAGCCTACCTCTGCGCCAAGCTTTTCAGAGATAAATCTGACTGGTACAACTGTGATGTTATCAGCGTTGATAAAAGGTTCCGGCGTATCGGAAGTGGCCCCTTGGGCACTATTCTTTAATTTTAAATGAATTTCCTTCTTCGTCACTTTCAAATCTTCTTTAAGGAGCTTGTAGAAAAGAGACTGCTTATCTAATTGGTTCAGCAGGGAATAGGTGGAAGAAGCGTCTGTTCCTACATTTACCACACCACTTGAAGTATCAATGGCAGCTGCTGTAACCAGTTTGTTAATATGCCAGGATTCACTCATATAAGATATTTTCAATGCGGATGCACCAGACGTTGTATGGCGGAGAGGCACATTCAATTCCACTGTTTGTTTGCGAATTTGTTTATCTGCATCGATATAGAGATTTGCTTTCAAGGAGGTATCACTGTTCCAAAGATCCTGAGCAGGGAACAGGGTTGGGTCAGCAGATGAGTCACCCTTGATTACGGTGTCTAAAGAAGCAGACATATTCTCCAGAAAATCATGAATAGAAGGATAAACGAGTCCTACAGCTAGCTGCTTATTGCTCAGTAATCGCAGCGTAAAGTCAGTGGAACCGCCCTTGATCTGCTCCTCAATAACCGGTGACAGTGCCTCATACAATTGATTAATAAGTTCTTTCAGTCCAGCTTCATCAGCTAACACATTCGCTAACAGCTTTTTCAGAAGGGAGGCCAGCTCGCTTCCATTCATCTCGATATGCGCTTGTTGAAGAGCAAGCGTCTCGCCATTCACCTTGTCTGACACAGACGTGACAGAAAGGCTCGCGGGATTAGGCAAGTTGCCCAAGATAAGTCCGATAATTGCTGATTTCGTCTCCATTAATTTAGGACCAAGCTGACTTTGTATCGCATCGGGCAATAGCTTCGTGACCGACATATTCGTGCTGTCGAAAAGGTCGAAGACAAGGGGCTTCTTCGCTCCTTCAATACTCAAAATAAGCTTGGTGCCTTCCGATGCGAGTTTGAAGGGGATGGTGCCTTTGCCGTATGTAATCGAACCATCAGCCGATAGGTGCTGTGCATCCTGAATCTTAGCATTGGTTATGGCAACTTTCACATTTTGTAGGGCAAGCAGCGTCTGCTTCTCATCAGCAGAAAGCTTTGAAGTGTCACCGGGTACAAGTTCGAATTGCAGCGTACCTTGAGATTCCGCAGACTTCACGGCCCAGTCATTTTTGATGGCTTGCGTAATGTCTAATCCTTGAACAGCTTGACACCCAGTCAAAACGACCATGATAACAATCGTTGCGGCAGAGATCCACCACGTACATTTCTTTTTAAACATAAGTTCATCTACTCCTTCAATGATAATGGACATGGATAAGTAATGTTAAATGATTATACGCAATAAGAGAAAGAAGGATTCGATTCATTGGTAAAATCCGTTGTTCCCTGGTTAGTATTCATGTTACCAGTTTTATACGCGGTTGTCGCTCTTTGCTGTTGGAAAAGGCTGGCTGTCGATTCCCGCATTCTATGTTGGGCTTGCAGCGATTTGTGCTGTACTTGTGGCAAGCATGCATGCTTTACTGGAATTTTTCACGACGGCCCAGGCTATTCGTCCGGTTCTCGTACATATTCGTTAGGTGGGGCAGCGTCTCTATGGGGAAGACGTTTCTTTGGATGGACGCGTTATTGTATCGATTCAGCGCAAGTTTCAACTCAGTGCGTTCCTGATCGGCACGATGCCATTGTTTCTTTTCAGTGTGGTGACGCAAATTCGACTGCTTACAGACGGGTCCAACTTAACATCCGACTATTGGAAATGGGCCGGCATTATTTTGCTGCTGGGAATCGGGTTTTCTTCCTTAGGGGCGCGTTTGCTAACAAAAGATATTCAACAACTGATAAGCGATTTATATAAGGCAATGAAAGAAGTGCAGGAGGGCGATCTGCAGGTTCGAGCATCCGATTTGTATTCAGATGAATTTTCGCGACTTGTCGCTGGCTTTAATCACATGGTGAAGGGGCTTGAGGCCCGCGAGAGCATGAAAAATCAACTGCTGCAAAGCTATTATTCTACCTTGGCAGCAGCTCTAGATGCCAGAGATGCTTATACAGCAGGACACTCAACGCGTGTGGCTAAGTACTCACTAATTATTGGACGAGCCGTTCAGCTCAATGAGCAGGAGCTTGATTTGCTGAATAAGACCGCATTACTGCATGATATCGGTAAAATCGGCGTGAGGGACGATGTGCTTTTGAAGGATGGAAAGCTCATGGATGAGGAATTTGAGCAAATCAAGCTGCATCCTGTACTTGGAGAAAGCATACTCAAGCAGATAGAGCCCTCAGAGGCGATGGCTCCGCTGCTCCCGGGTGTGCGTTCGCATCATGAACGTTATGATGGAAGAGGCTATCCGGACGGCTTAAAAGGTCAGGATATCCCGCAATTCGGCCGTATTATCGCGGTAGCCGATGCCTTCGACGCCATGACCTCCGATCGTCCCTACCGGGAGGGGATGGCCATGGAAAAGGCTTTGGCCATTCTGGAAGAGGGAAAAGGGACCCAATGGGATCCTGTATTTGCTCAGATGTTCATCGATACTTATCACATATAGATCATACATAAGAAAAACCTCCAAATCCAACGGAATGATGGAATTTGGAGGTTATTTTAATGATTGTAGGCCATGGAGTCGTCCGACAAATAGAGGCCGACTTTATCAATCCATTCCTGCACATAGTGGTCAGTCGCCCACTGTGCCATAACAAGCTGTTCGCCAGGCTGCAAATCAAGCGTTAACTGCGGAGCATTATTAGGTGCTTGCCCAAAAGGGTAGAACTTGAGCTTACTGTCCTCAAAGATGACGATCATATCATTCAGCGGTGAAGTCAGCGCATCGGTTGCCATGGGCCATGAGGCCTTGATACCGCTCCACGTACAGCAAATATCGTCATGATTGACGACTTTATCCGGCAGCTCGCGTGGAAAGTCATGCAGGACATAGCGATCAGCGCTTTTAGTTTCTGCTCGTGGCGTCTCAGCGACCTTGCCGACCCAGCGTCCCGGCTCTCGCTGAATGGTCCAGCTTTGACCGCTAATCTCTCCGAATGTTAGATTCGCCTTGGTGGCAACACTCGTAAGTACGCTGTTGATGGTCGTGCCGTATAGATCGGTAAGGGACACGTGATTCTTGTCCACCGGTTTGTTAAAAAATTGCATCGTGTGACCTTCCTTTAATTGCGGCAAGGTCCGCACCCAGATGCGATTGGATTGCGAAGCGACATTCCCACGCACGGTTTCTTCGGACTCTTTAATAGATAAGTATTGGTTGCCTGCGAATAAAAGGGTCTCAACGTGGTTCAAATGTTGTTCATTTGCTTGGTCAGGGAACACTTCCGGCTTCGCAGGTTGATCCGCTAAATGCGCAGATAAATAACGGAACTGGTCCTTTTTGTTTGATAGACGAGGGAGTCAATTTTCCAAAAATTTTGCTTATAAGGCATTAGAATGCCGCTTCCCTCAGACGTCTTCTGCAGTTTTCCGCGGACCGGTGCAATGAGCATGGTACGGTACGTATTGTAACTTAATGGAACACTACTTAGCTTAATGCTTTCACTATCTTCATGCTCAGTTCGTAGACCGATGAGCAAAGCGGTATTAATTGGAATCGGGGACGAGACAGTAGGTTCGGCGGCCATAGCCATCGAAGTCTCAGCCGCAGATACAGCATCACTTTTCGTATGGATCGTATGCCAGGGGAAAATCCAAACGGCTGCTACAATCGCACCAATGCCGACAAAGCAAAGCAAAGGTCTCACCCTTGATTTCGTGTGATCCTTACGATCAATCGCTTGTTCGATGTCACGCTGAAGTCTGGATGTAAAGCCGGGTCGCTGGAGCGGTCCTGATTCCAATTCTTTATGTAGTTCATCCGGATCAGGAGTGTTCAAGCGCTTCACGCTCCTTCATACTGATCACCTTGAGTCTGGCGTGGTGAAGCCGGGATTTAACGGTTCCCTCCGAGATCTTAAGAATGGCAGCCATTTCTTTGGTTGTCATTTGATAATGGGCCTGTAAAATGAGGATTTCCCTGTACTTAGCAGGTAAGGAAATGACTTTTTTCCATATATCGCTGGCGTACAGCTTCTCCATGGCTTCGGTTTCCGCAGAAGGCGTTGTGCCTGCTGATTGGATAAAGCCGACAAGCGTAACTTTGCGCCAAAATGCTTTGCGTAAGTAGTCATAAGTCGTATTGCGTGTAATCGTAAGCAGCCAAGTTTTGACAGAAGCTTCGCCGCGGAATGTTGTCAGATTGCGATAAACTTTCAAAAATGCATCTTGTGTAATATCGTCAGCGAGATCCATGTTCCGGCAAATACTAAATGCATAATTCCATACATCGTTTCCGTAGGCTTCCATTAAATTGCGCAGGATCACTTTCTGATCCGTTGTTTCAGATACATATTTCAGATATTCAAATACATGAACACCGGTCGTCTCCATACTCTCACCTCACAATCTTAGACGCTAGAAGTTCAGAAAAGTTCATGTTATTAAAAAAAATTTTTGAAATGTCACAGAAAGGTTGTATAAATTCGTCTATATTGGTTATGAGAAGTAAGACAGGGTAACTACAATTAACCACCATGAGGAAGGAATGAATCGCCTGTGGACCTGACAGATCTCTACATCACCTATCGCCCCCTCCTCTTCTCTATCGCTTATCGGATGCTGGGTTCGGTGGCGGATGCCGAAGACATGGTGCAAGACACCTTTATGCAAGCTGAGAAGATTGAGGAAAATCAGGTTCTACATATGAAGGCTTATTTATGCAAAATGGTCACTAATCGCTGTATGGATTACGCCAAATCAGCACGCAAACGCCGAGAGTTGTATGTGGGCGACTGGCTGCCTGAACCTTTACAAATAAGTGAGGATGATCCCCTGCATGCGATAGAGAAAGATGAAACATTTTCATATGCGTTCATGGTGTACTTGGAAAAATTAACGCCCATTGAGCGTGCGGTGTTTATCTTACGGGAAGCTTTTGACTACGATTATAGCGAGATCGGTGATATGCTTGGAAAGTCGGAGGCCAATTGCCGACAAATTTTCAGTCGACTCAAGCGTAAGCTCAAGGAGAATCACGCACCTGCTGTCCATCCAGATGAACACGCAGCCGATTTGGCACAACAATTTCTAATTGCCTCCAGTACAGGAAATATTGAAGGGTTAATTCGTTCCTTAACGGAGGACGTTGTGATGTATTCAGATGGTGGCGGCAAAGCATTAGCTGCACGGAATCCGATTATTGGCCGCGAACGTGTGATGATGTTCTTACTGGGGATTCGGGCTAAGCGGATGGAGAATGCACACTATAAGATGGTAAATTTGAATGGTCTGCCAGGTGTATTGATCAGCGAAAACAATAAAATAACAACGGTATTTACGTACGAATTAGAAGCAGATGGTCGTGTGCTTAAATTATTTTGTATGCGCAATCCGGATAAGCTGACATCCTACTCGTTATGATGGATCCGGTTTTTCGATTGGAAACGTAATAGATCGATTGTTATATTTTACATGTTAATAAAAAATTAGTTAATTATATGCGGCAGTTGCGGGTGTCTGACAGGGATGTCTTGACAATTGAAGACCTTAACACGCAATATGAAAGAAGGAACCTGCATCGTTGTAAATCAGGTCCTAAGGAAGGGAAGAGCACGATGAATTTCGTTGAGCATGTAGGGGATCATTTTCGTTCGGGGCAAATTAATAATTACCCGCAGCCTGTTGCTTTGAACTTGGGATTGGTCTATACAGTTAAACTAAATGATAAGAAGACCAATTTGATCTGGCTGCCTTTCGAATATACCGGTCTTGTTTACAAAGATATGGGTCTGCAAACGAACGTTTATCCCTATTATCGTGGAGCCATCCTTGAAGAAGTAGAGCTTTCACGAGGAACCGATCTCCATAAACCACAGACCGAGGAAGCCTTTATCAAGACGTTATACATGAAGAGTTGGGAAATTCATCAACTGCTGCAGCTTGAGAAGTACGCCGCTCTCCAAGGCAATGTTCCTGATTTCCTGACTAAAATGCTATACATAACCGATTGGCTACGTTATTACAACTCCGTCAAAGCAGTAGGCAAAGGGATACATATCGGTTAATGAACGATCCTGCCCAACTAACAAAGATCCTTCTTCTACGTAGGTAGAAGTTAAGGGTTTTTTTCTTATCTTTTTTAATTGCGATGATCTGCGGCTATAGTCCTATGAGGATAGTGCGAATTCCGTCGTATTACTAGACTTTAAGCCTGTTTTCAAAGGCTGTAAGAAGGCTTATCCTAGAGGATGGAGCTCGTTATGGGCCAAAATTAATTAGAGGCGGAGAGTCGTGGATGCGAAGGTTGAAAAAATGGATGGTTATAGTAACTTTATGTTGCTTCATGACTATAGGTGTTGTAGAAGGAAAGAGCGAAGCGGCGAATCTAACGGATATTCATGGTCATTGGGCGGAGCAGACCGTCAGTCAGATGGTCCAGCAGGGACTACTCGACGGTTTCCCCGATGGGACTTTCCGACCTGATGATTCTGTTACGGCAGATCAATTCGTGAAAATTGTCGTATTGGCTTTTACAGATATGTATCCAAACGGTGAACGTAAGTGGAAGTCGAGCTTTATTCAATCGCTTAGTTCCAGTAATCAAAGTATTTTGCAGCAGGATTTTCGGGATTTCACATTTAAACCGAATATAGTGGGCTATTGGGCTAAGCCATATCTGGATTTGGCCAGTGATCTTCATTTCATTAGCAAAGGCCAGTTCAGCGATTATAAGGCGAAGCTGAAACGCGAAGATGTCGCCGAAATATTGTACTACCTGCTCAAGGAAACCGAGTACTTGGAAGATGAAGTCTATAGTTTGAAAGCGGCTTCGCAATTCGGAGATCTGCAAAGTGCAACACCCAGACAGCAAAAGTTTATCGGTGAAGCGATGACAAAGGGAATCATGGAAGGCTACCCAAATGGTTACTTTGGTGTTGGACGTTATGTAACACGCGCAGAAGCGCTGCAAATTATTACGCGTTTGCAGACGAAGGCGAAGCGCATTCCAATAACGACAGGAAGCGAAGCTTTCATCAAAGTGGTGCCAACGAAGGATGGCAGCTACAAGAAGCTGATCTTTCCCGATCAGAGAATGCTTCAAGCCTATGTTGTAATGGAGGAAGCTGGCAAGCTAAGAGGCACAAATTATGACCTTGAAGAAACCACGCTGCGTTTATTCCGAGATGCGGAGGCCAAAAGTCAGTCGATGAGCGGCGCAACAGCAGAGGCGCGTAACAGCAACGAAGCTTCGTTATGGTTAGATCCGCAGTTCTCGACCTATGGCGTAACGTTGCGGCTTGAGGAAGGCACATTGGCCAGAAATAAGGAGAGTATTCGCAAGTTTACAGACTTCCTTTTTGGTTATGACGCGGATATTTTCTATCGCCACTTTACAGATGCCTGTGAGCGTGCGGCTGCCAAAAAGGTTCTGGAAACAACAACGAAACAAATCGGCAGTTACTCGGTCGAGACACGCTTAGAGCCAGACGGCAAGACACTGATTTTCTCTTTTATTTATTCATAAAATAGGAAACGGAATCCCCCATTATGGAAGCATGATGGGGATTTTCTGTGTATGTTTATTACGCTTTGGGCGATTTTCACCAAAGAAGGTGTACGTACAAGTTGGGCGTATAAAACTTTATAATCCACCCATCTAGATAACATGTACGTACAAGTGTATAATGAGAAATTATACGTACATTTTATCGGAAGGTGTTGATTACAGGTGTTGGATACGTTGAAACAGGCGGTATTGGAAGCAAATCTGGACTTGCCGAAATATCGGCTCGTCACATTTACATGGGGAAATGTTAGCGGCATTGATCGGGAGCAAGGGCTTGTTGTTATTAAGCCAAGTGGCGTTCCTTATGAAAATCTGAGGTTCGAAGACCTTGTCGTTGTTGATTTGGATGGCAATATGGTGGAAGGCAAGCTAAAACCATCATCGGACACGCCTACGCATCTTGCTTTGTACCGTGCTTTTAATTCAATCGGTGGAATCGTGCATACGCACTCTCCTTGGGCAACCAGCTGGGCACAAGCCGGAAAAGGGATTCCCGCACTTGGAACGACACATGCCGATTATTTCTATTCGGAAGTACCGTGCACCCGTTTAATGACGGACGCCGAAATAAAGGGCGCATACGAGCTAGAGACAGGGAATGTTATCATTGAAACATTCGTGGATAAAGACCCGGCCATGGTACCTAGCGTCTTAGTTAACTGCCACGCGCCCTTCAGTTGGGGTAAGGATGCGCATAACGCGGTTCATCATGCAGTCGTCCTGGAAGAAGTTGCGAAAATCGCCTATCATACTTACCAATTGAGTCCTTCGATTGAGCCTATGGACCAAGCTTTGCTCGATCGTCATTTCCTCAGAAAGCATGGAGCGAATGCCTATTACGGGCAGAAATAAACGAAAAGAAAAGGAGCAGTCTGCCGAATGCTCCTTTTTCGATTTTTAGAAAGAAAAGCCGGCACTTTCTACAACATGAATATTGACTTCAATGTTGCCGCGTGTTGCTTTAGAATAAGGACACACTTGATGTGCGGCATGCGCCAATTCCTCAGCAATCTCTGGCGACACCCCTTTTATCGTCACATCAAGTTGAACAGCCAGGCCGAAGCCACCATCATCTGTTTTGCCGATACTGACATGCGCGGTTACCGATGTGCTCTCGACTTCAACTCGTTTGGTACGGATAACAAGGTTTAGTGCGCTATCGAAGCATGCAGAGTAACCTGCTGCAAACAACTGCTCTGGATTTGTCGCGGCACCCCCTGCGCCTCCGAGTTCTTTGGGCATTTTAACATCAAGGTCGAGAACACCGTCACTAGATCTTACTTTCCCGTTTCTTCCACCGTTTGCTGTAGCTACTGCTGTATACAAATTATCCATGATGATCTCTCTCCTTTATATACCTCATAATATATTGTGCACAAATCAATTTTATATAATTTAATTTACTAGAGTATTAGGTAACTGTCAACTCCTTTCTAACATGTGAGTTTTGGCGAGAAGAATAACTTTTGGTATGATAGATAGGCACTGGAGTCACGCAGAGAAAGTGAGTTGAAGGTAGATGTTTTCGAAATTGAGTTATGAGGGAACAAGAGAAGATAAGTATGCCTTGCTCATTCAGCAGGTTGAAGCCCTAGTACATGATGAACCGAACCGTGTGGCGAACCTAGCTAATGCCGCAGCGCTGCTGGGACAGTTTCTGACAGATATTAATTGGGTAGGATTTTACTTGCTGGATGAGATG
The DNA here is from genome assembly GCF_008017805.1 of Paenibacillus sp. N3.4. Taxonomy (GTDB): domain Bacteria; phylum Bacillota; class Bacilli; order Paenibacillales; family NBRC-103111; genus Paenibacillus_E. Next base: position 22,338 of record NZ_VRTT01000079.1, read on the forward strand.
AACGAAAAAAATGAACTGGTATTGGGACCGTTTCAAGGTCTGCCCGCTTGTGTGCGCATTCCGCTGGGTAAAGGGGTTTGCGGGACATCGGCTGAAAGACAAGAGACCGTGCTCGTTCCCGATGTTCACCAGTTTCCCGGTCATATCGCTTGTGATGCTGCCTCACAATCTGAGATTGTCGTGCCGCTTCTTCAAGGAGAGGTGCTCATTGGTGTATTGGACATTGATAGTCCCCTTAAGAATCGCTTCGACGAGATTGACCAGCATTACCTTGAACAATTTGTAGCAAAACTAGCTGCTGTTATGTAGTATCGTACACAGTAGACGGAATATACATGATCGTTCAGCAGAATCTTTTGCAATGAAAAAGCTCGAAGCTCATAATTACAATGAGCTTCGAGCTTTTTTCAAACAGTGGTGCAAATAATGGTGGCAAGCAACTTACGCATCGAGCGGGTTCCAGCTTTATCCATAATTTTATCGATATGTACTTTAACTGTTTTCTCACTGATCTTGCAATGATCGGCGATTTCTTTATTGCTATAGCCGCGAAGCGCTATAAGCGAAATAACCTCGGTTTCCCTGTTAGTAAGCATATGTAAAGTGGCAAATTGGGAAATAGCAGAATGACTGCTTATTAAATGAAGGATTGGCATTACATTTTCTTCGATATGCTGCATGCTTGGATGTCCCCAATGTCTTTAAGTATGGCGTACAGTTTATTGTACCAGAGTTAATCAACGGAACGTTATCGTGAAATTTGTCGAAAGTCAGAATTTTAGTTTAATCTTTGCTTTGAATAACGAGCAATAAGCCGGAATGCAGGTCAATAAAACCTTCTTGTTCAATTAGAATGTTGCTAATCCCCAGGGATTGCCCGATTTGAAGGGTGGCCTGATGAAGGGGATATTGGAATCCCTGCAGTGTGATTCCTGTCACTTCTAAACTAAGTGGCAGCAGAGAGACATGCGTATAGTTTCCTCGTTGGATTCGAGTAGGTTGATGAATAACGGTAATTTCATTGTGCCCATCCACAATCGAACAGGCTATACCTAGCTCAGTGCCCTTTCGAAGCAAATGAATATTAGCTAAGGAATGATCGAATCGTGTGCCAATCGCGCCGACTAGAACAATATGTTCAGGCTTCTCTTCAAGTGCCCAATTGAAAGCCATCTCAGTGTCGGTTAAATCCTTGAAGATCGGATCGCAATCGACAAAATGGAGACTCGAAGATCGAATAAGCGCTAGCTCCTCCGAGGTGACTGAATCAAAATCACCCATTGAAATATAGGGCTTTAAACCCTGTTGGATTAAATAAAGAGCTCCCCGATCTGATCCAACCAGCACATCTTCCTCTTGAATTTCCCCCAGTATCCAGTCACCAAGAGTTCCGCCTGTGACGATAATGATTCGTTTCGCTTTCATACCTATTTCCTCCAGAACTTCAACTTCAATTATCATCTCCTTATTATACCATAGTAAAAACCGAGCTGCTTCAGCGCAGCTCGGTCATATGGTCTAAGTTCGCGTATCCACGCGCTTGCGCAGTGGGTTTAATTCTGTTTGATCATGATCGATTTCGGCTTCGTTCGCGAAGCCTTGCAGTTCCCAAGTGGTTCGACCTAGCGTGAGATCCGCTGGGAATGAGTCGCCTCGTTTCAGTGTGACCTCACGTCCCGCCTCGTTGGCATAAATACCGTCTGTCTCAACCGTATCGCCCGTCATCGGGTCCATCGTTTTATCTGTAGACATCTCGTATTCCTCCTTTCCTTTTGCTTAATCATACCATTGCCAAAGGATGAGGAAATTATGAGTAGGATCATGTACTGGATGGTTAAACCACTGATTTTAAACAGTGGAACCGTTGAATTTGTACCCGACGCCGCGAACCGTAATGATGTATCGAGGTTCCGCTGGGTTAGGTTCGATTTTTTTACGTAAATTGCTAATATGAACAATGAGTGTTCGTGGATCGCCCATACTGTCGAGACTCCATACGAGTTCAAACAAATGTTCAATTTTGTATACCCGATTCGGTGTTTTAGCCATTAATGATAAGAGATCGAACTCTTTGGCTGACAGCGATATCGTAAGCCCATTCACACGTACAATATGGCTGATCAGATCAATTTCGAGACCTGGGAATTTCACCAGTTGTGGATCATCCTTGTGCTGCTCTCTGATGGAATTTCGACGCAAATGGGCCTTGACTCTGGCTACGAGCTGACTAGGACTGAAAGGCTTCGTCATATAGTCATCTCCGCCCATGCTGAGTCCAAGAATAATATCAATATCCTCACTCTTGCAAGAAATGAATAAAATCGGTGTGTTGCTCGTTTTGCGAAGCTGTCGGCATACTTCGATACCATCCAGTCCGGGTAGTAAAATATCGAGAATAATCAGATCGGGTCGGTGATCTCTGACGATCTCAAAAACATCTTGTCCGTTATTCGTGCTAATGACATTGTAACCCTCACGTACAAGGTAAAGCTGAATCAATTGAACAATTTCTTGCTCGTCATCAACGATCAAAATTGTTTCGCCTGCCATACTAGAAATCCTCCTCAGTAACGGAACGGCTTAATCAACATATGAATGGAATCTCCGCTTTAGAATATTAAGCTTATTATAGAACGTTTCGCCTAAATATTTCTATCTTTTTATTGCTTTTATACACAAAATTAACGACCAAAGGAGTATATATTAGTAAATGTTGGTATAATTGTTGTTTATAGAATGAAAATCAGAAAAATTTAGTCCTAGTGAATGGGTATTTAGATCTGCATGATTTCCCGAATTATGGCGAAAATTTTATTAATATCCAATTTTACGACTTCATTTGACTGAAACTTTAGCGAATCTTAATAAAATTTTTATGTTATCATGCTACGCTACCCTTGTCTCGTTGTAGAAGTACGAGAGGGGGCGACGAAAGTCATGAGTCATAAGGCTGATTCCGATCGTTTTGAACTTCCATGGTTACAGAAGGACACATTCGTACGTCAATTTATTGAACAGGCGTGGGATCTATTTTGCATATTTGATCTGCGTGGAAATTTATTGCATGCCTCATCAAGCTTTAATCAAATGGTAGGCTTTATTCCTAATGATTTTGAACAAATCATAGATTTCATAGATTCTGAGTATCGTATGGACGTGCACAGATTGTTCCTCAAAACCTTGCAAACGTCCAGCTGTAGGAAGCTGGAATTTCGTGCGAGGCCTATAAATGGCGGCCCCATTTGGTTGGAATGCAAGACAATTCCGATTCGTAATGAGGCTGGGGTGTTGGCTGAGGTTTCATTTGTTCTCAGCGATATTACACTGCGCAAAAAACAAGAGGGTCAGTTGATCGCAATGGCTTTTCATGATTCATTGACGGGTTTGCCTAATCGAAGACTATTCAGGGAAGATATGCAACAAATGCTTACGCAGGCAAGACGAACCGGTAGGTCGTTTGCTTTATTATATTTGGATATCGATGATTTTAAAGTGATCAATGATACGATGGGGCATGAGATCGGTGATGCTTTTTTACAAATGTTCTCCATACGTATTCAAGATTGCTTAAGAGAAATAGATCGGTTTGCCCGCATGGGCGGTGACGAGTTTACTATATTACTACCGGCTGTAGATTGCGAAGAGCACGTAGATCGAATTGCTCAGCGAATTGTTCAATGCATGAGCGATCCCTGGGATGTGAGGGGGCGAAGCTTCCGAGCGACGGTCAGCATGGGGATTACGATGTATGGGGATGAAAAGGATGAAGCGAAGATGATGAATGAAGTAGATATTGCCCTTTATCAAGTAAAGGGGAAGGGTCGCAATCATTATCAATTCTACGATTCCGCTATGAATGGTTTTTAGAAATTACGAAGACCGTGACCGAAGCTTAGACGCTTAGGTGACGGTTTTTTGCTATTTATTCCAGGTAATGACCAATATTTAGTCATAGCGCAATCCATCTATTTCTAGGATGATAGAGGAAGCAGCTAGAGATTACGTTGAAGGAGATGAGAAGTAATGTCAAAACATAGGCGATGGATCAAAGGCATGCTCGCAGCAGCCTTTTCACTTACCTGCTTGGTCACGGCAAGTTCGGTTACCGCGGTTCAAGCACAAGCGAGTTCAGGCAAAGGGGCTTTCGCGATGTCCTATCTAGCATTCGGCAATTCTAGTACGTATATTTCGCAAGTAGATAAAAGTGGTCAGACACTCGATGTTGTCTCTCCTGACTTTTTCGAGATAAACACGGATGGCAGCTTGCAGCTAACGGGTTCGATTGATGCTTCTTTCATACAAAATATGCATAACAGAGGGAAGAAGGTTGTCCCTTTTTTGAGTAATGAATTCGATCAAGCCATTGGGGAGAAAGCGATCCAGAATCGCGAGGCGCTCGTGAATCAAATTGTCGAAGCGCTGCAAACTAACCAGTTAGACGGTATTGACTTGGATATTGAGAATGTGGATGCGACCTATCGAGATGCCTATACAGAAATGGTTAAAATGCTGCGCGATAAGCTGCCCAGCACGATGGAGGTTTCCGTGGCTGTTGCAGCGAATCCGACAGGAGCAACGAACAGTTGGCTTGCTGCCTATGATTACAAGGCTCTAGCAGCCGTTAGCAATTACTTGATGGTTATGGCTTATGATGAGAGCTATCCGGGAGATGCGACGCCGGGACCTGTGGCCAGCTTACCCTTCGTCGAGAAATCCATTCAATATGCGTTAACGCAGACATCACCGGATAAAATAGTGCTCGGTATTCCATTTTACGGACGATATTGGAATCAAAATCCATCCGCTAATGGCTTGAGTATGACCGCTCCGACAATAAGCAAGCTTGTTGACACCTACAAAGGCGTAGTTCGATTCGATGCTGCGAGTCAATCACCGGTAGCCACATTTACAATTCTGCCGACGGATGCCGCTCTGACCAGCTTTGGGCAAAAACAAGGAGCAGGAGATTATACGGTTTGGTTTGAGAACGAGCAATCGCTGAAGGCGAAACTGCAATTAGTCAGTAAATACAAACTAAAGGGAACGGGCAGTTGGAGCCTGAATCAAGAGAATATAGATACTTGGGATTATTACAGCTTATGGGCAGATGGTTTCTATTTCACGGACGTGCAAAAGCACTGGGCGCGAACTGATATACTAGCGGCGGCAAACCGCGGGTGGATGCTTGGTATCGCCGCAGATCGTTTCGCACCAGATACGGCGCTCACAAGGGCACAGGCCGCGACGATTATCGTACGCGCCCTAGGTCTGTCAGGCGAGGCGGCGGACAACGCCTCGTTCCGTGATGTGCCTGCCACCTACTGGGCGTGGCAGGACATCCGGATCGCGAAGATGAGCGGGCTGATCCAGGGGATCAGCAGCGATCTCTTCGCGCCGGATCAGATCATGACGCGGGAGCAGATGAGTGTGCTGCTCTCCCGCGCATTGCAGTTAACTTCGCAGAGCGGAGCCGCTGCGAAGAGCTTCACCGACGTGCCAGCAGGCAGCTGGTCGGCGGAGGCAATTGCTGCGATGAGCAGCCATGGCCTTGTCGACGGCTTCGCGGACGGCACGTTCCGCCCGCACGCGTCGCTGACGCGGGCAGAGATGGCGGCGTTGCTCGGCCGCGCCCAGCCGCTGCTCGCGAAGTGAGCCAGCATTGGCGAGAGTGTGCCTGAATGTTCCTGTTTCTAACGAGGCGGCGTCTTGATCGCCGCTTCGAAATCACCGACGCCCTTGTTTTGGCCCACTTTAACGAAGGTAGCTTGCTGCTTGGGGCCTGGTTTATCCGTGACGAATTGACGGATATCTTTGATTCGCGTTTCAGCGGCAGTGATTCGGTTACATCCGATTTGCAAACCGGAGGATGAAGAAATCCCAAGGATGCGGATGCCGCCAACGCGAATAAATGAACCTAAGTTATCCACACACATCGTGAAGGGTTCATGGGGCTGGGGAATTGGAAAAGGTCTTTGGTAGAAGGGATAATAGCTGAAACTCCCTTCATTCCCATAAAAAAAAGGGACTTCTCGCTGCACAGCGAAAGCACGTGATTGCAGAATAGTCGTCGCATGGTCTCCCACATGCACGAAGCTGCTTGAACTGACATCATTTATATATACAGCGCCTACAATAGATAAGCGTCCCATGTTATCTCTCCGCAGGGAGCGGGACAAAGGGGGAAATAATAACCGATTCAGGAGGCGTATCGAACATGGAGGAGAGTGTAATAACCTCCGTATCCCCAATGAGAAAAACGGAGGAGCTGGCAACCCCGATGATTCGAACACCACCTACGAAAAGCTGCTTATTTTCCACGTATAGATTCATCATTATGTACCTTCCTTCCTTGGTAAACTGGATATGTAAGTATCAATTGCACTGACGATATCCTGCTTGGTCTTTTCCATAATGCTTGTCGTTATAGTTTCTATGGGTTCTTTGAAACCAACACCGCGGTATTGGTTTACATAATGCTGGATACGAGTATCCAACTGTTTGCGTATATCGTCGATGATGAAAGCTTTATAATCATCATCAAGCGGCTGCTGATATTTGTTTTCCAAGTTTCGCATATCGGTTTGAAGCTCTTGCTGAAGGTATTGCTCAATGCCGCTGCACACCTCTTGCTGAATGCCGAAACTAGTCATCGGCTCCTGTCCCTGCCCATAGGCTTGATTTTGAGTTGGACTTGGACTTGGATTTGGACCAGTAGCTTGAGCCTGAGCAAAGGGGTTGCCATCTAAACCTGCCTCTTTACCCATCGGGGTTCCGTTCACCGTAAAATCCTCTATTTTATCCAGCGCACCTGGACTGATGCCAATGGTGAGCGTGCCGTCTAGTTTTTCCACCTTCAGCTGATCAAAATTATATTCGATTTTATCGATATGAAATCGTTTCTGATCTTTTATCGTACTGAGGTCAGTCTGTAGCTTAGTAACGGTCTCTTCAAGCTTGTCAATACGCTGCTTTTGCAATTCTATATATGCGGAGAGCTGCTGAGCCCACTGCTCCCAAGTGATGGAACTATGCATGGATGAGTAGCACCTCCTGAAGGGTATTCTTTGGGAAAAGTCCATAACCGGGAAATTCGGGAGAGCCTACCCCCAAAGCGTTAGATCTTGCAGCCAATGACGTTCAAGTCGGCGAAGGCAATGGAACAAGGGAGAGGGGGTTTGTTGTACTGGTGCCTAATTGCTGTGCAGGCTCGACGAAACCGCCTGTATTGTATAAATTGGATAAGGAACGAATAGACCCGGCCGTACCGATTTGGAGTACAGAGGAATTGGATACCGAGTCTACTTTTAAATGCTGAATCATAATGGTCTGATGGATGGTCAAGTTCATTTGGAAGAAACACCTTCTCTCATCGTTCATGAATTCGCGTGCAGGACGTATGAGCCACTATATGATGATCCCGCTGGCGTTTGTTTCAATGAAGTCCGAATCGTTCGTCACGGTAGTGCTGTAAGCATTATAGATACGCGGGAAATCACCGGTATTAAATGAGCCTGCCCCTGCGAATGTTTTGGAGGAACTGGTAGGCGCAATAATGAAGGAATCGCCGAAATGGACGACGGAGCTCGGCCCTACGCTAATGATTTTGACATTTCCTACGATAGCTGGCATAGTTCGATTCTCCCTTATTTCAGGCTCACACACCCGTAGTATATGAGGATATTCGCCTAGAGGTGACCTGTTATTTGGGTTGGTGTCACTTCGGAGCCTATGCACATATACTGTTTAGTGAAAATGAGGTGATGGGCTTGAGTGGGTTTAATCGCCATCCTTGGCTAAAGTGGGAGCAGGTTGAGAAGTTCTTGGGGCAAAAGCTGCCTTTCGGTGAAAAAGGGCAGACCTTTCTAGATAATATGACGTGGGTTGAAGGATATGTACAGGACATGCTGAAAAAAGCGATGCCGGGCACAGATGCCAACATCTCTTCTTCGGAAAGGTCCGTAGGTGTAGAAATCTTCGAGACGCATGAGCATGTTATTGTCAAAGTGAAAATTGCCAAAGACGAAGACCCCAAAGAACTGCAAGTTTTTGTGAAGTCACATCAGATCAAGCTGACCGGCTTTCTAAGTGGCAAGAACCGCGTGGTGAAGCTTCCGGCTCTTGTACTTCCGAGATCAGCTGTAGCGAGCTACAAACAACGTCTGTTAGAGATTAAAGTACGTAAGCGTGGTTCGAAAGAAGCTTATCAGGAAGCGTTCATTCGCTATTAGCAGAACCTCAAATAACCCTTGGGCTTAGGCCGGAGGGTTATTTGACGTTATTGACGTTATATTCCTTATAATACGCGACGCGCTGTCATATAGCGGGATGACCAGGTACCGTTATCTAGGCTGGTCGTACGTACGCCGCGCCGTAGGTGTGTAAAATATTTCCATTGCCCATATAGATGGCTACATGATTAATTACGCCCGGTTTACTGGGAATAGAGAAGAAAACCAGATCGCCTGGGCGAAGATTGCTTCGGGATACATAGGTTCCTACGTGTGATTGTTCTTTGGAGCTGCGGGGGAGTGAGATGCCATTGCGATTAAACACATACTGCGTAAATGAAGAGCAATCAAAAGTACGTGTTTGTCCGGCATTGGAGCCGAATTGATAAGGTGTTCCTAAGTACTGTTTACCGACGGAGATAATGGAGTTGGCAGTTACTGAAGAAGACACGGCTGCCTCTGCTTTATGGGGGGAGCCTACGATTCCTGCAGAAAGTCCTATCGATACGACCAATGCCGCCACGACTAGTTGTTTATACCATTTCTGTTGGTTTTTCATAAGGTCCTCCTTAGAATTGTAGTAAGAAATTTGCATCGTAAGCAAAAACTCAGTGTTTGCATAAAAAACGACTATCATCAGCTGTGGTTGTTTCGTTAACCTGAGTCCAAGTATAGCAGATGAAATCCGCCCTATTATTTACCATACAAGAGGAAGAAGCCTGCTGTCTGAGGATTCTGAGTCTATTCTGAGAGAATGATGAGAATGTGTTGAAAATACTCTTATTGACATGATTTAGGAAGCTGGATCAGCGCTGTTGTTCCTTCTCCCAAGCGGCTTTGCAGCTCAATTGTTCCCGCATGCTTTTCGACAATATGATGGGCAATGGAAAGTCCCAGCCCTGTGCCGCCGTGCTTGCGGTTGCGTGCCTTGTCGGTGCGATAGAAGCGATTAAAGAGATGCGGGAGGTCTTTTTCAGCAACGCCAATGCCCTGGTCAATGACCTCGATCCGAATACGATCCCCGGAATCCTCTCGCACTTTCAGAACTACGAGCCTTTGGCTGTATTTCAAAGCATTATCAAGTAAAATGACCAGCAACTGCTTAATCTGCGGAGGGTTGCCGGTTATATATAGCTCTGTCATCTCGGGCATAACGTCAACTTCGATGTCCCTGCCGGAAGTGACACGTAGGGATGCCGCGGTAGCTTGAACAATGGGAAGCAGATCAAAAGATTCCAGTTGATCACAGTCTTCTCTCTTCGTATCGGTCATCGTGAGCAGGTTCTGGGTTAAAATTTGCAGTTGCGCAGATTCAGAGCTAATGGCCTCGAGGGCTTCTTCCCGCAATTGATCATCTCGGAAGGCCCATCTGCGCAGCAGGTTTGCATAACTATTGATGATGGTGAGTGGGGTCCGTAGCTCGTGCGAAGCGTCGGCAAGAAATTGCTCCTGTTTGTCGAACATTTCCTGCAGTCTGTCAATCATTCGATTGAAGGTCATGGTCAGCATCGTTAATTCGTCGTTAGGTCTCTTAGCGGGCACTTTGATATGCTGAAAGGAGCCGCTTTTTTCTATGTTTTGCATCGCGCTTATAAGCTGTTGAAGGGGATGGAAAATGACATTGGTATAGAAATAGCCTCCAAGCAGAGCGGCTAAAAGGGCACCAATGGAAGTAAACAGTAATATAGAGGTAAGGGTTTGTGAATATTCGCCTAATCGCCGGAGGTTGCGACCTATTTCTAAGGTGGCGACCTGATGGCCTTCTTCGAAAATAGGCGATTGCACAAAAATAAAAATACCATCAGAGTCGGTTTCCGTCAGGATGGTTTCCTTGTTCACATACATTGGCTGATAGCGAAGCAGCTTTGGATCCGAATAGATTTGATAAATAACTTTTGAATCGGGCCCTATGTATCTGATCATTTCTTGCGGAATAAGCAGTTCATCCAGCTGAGAGTTATTTTGCCAGTATTCAGGATGTTTCGGTAAATCTTTGAGTATCATGGCTTTGGTTTTCTCTTTCAAAAGATCGATCTCGCCTTTGGTTGTCACTCGGATAAACATGTAATAAACGAAGGTGAAACTGAAAAAAAGAATCAGCATGATACCGGCACATACCCAAAGGGTAATTTTTACTCTTAGACTCATGAGGGGGGTTGTCCATCTCGGTTAAGGTCTTGGCCTGCTGCTTCCTCAAGGTCATACTTGATCATATAGCCGATACCGCGAATGGTTTGTATAAGCTTAGAGGAAAAGGGCTTGTCTACCTTTTGCCGCAAGTAACGGATGTAGACGTCTACTACATTCGTATCTCCCACGAAATCATATCCCCAGACCTCGCTAATAATCTGCTCACGCGACATGACCTCATCCTTGTGAGTAATAAGAAAACGCAGCAAATCGAACTCCGTAGGCGTTAAATCAATGGCGGTCCCTTCCCGAGAAACGGCTCTGCTTTTCAAATCCATGGTCAATTCGTCGATCTTAAGCTGATGGGGCTGCTCGGTGGGCAAAGCCTGCGCGTTCGTATGTCTCAGCAGGCTCCGTATACGAGCGAGCAGCTCCTCTATGGCAAAAGGCTTCGTAATGTAATCATTGGCGCCTTGATCCAATCCGCTGACTCGATCCGGAACAGCGTCGCGCGCCGTCAACAGAATAATGGGCAGAGCGGCATGGACTTGCCGTATGCGACGAAGCACTTCAAGGCCGCTCATCTCTGGCAGCATAATATCCAAAAGCACGAGATCCCATTCAGGCTCACTCATTGCAGCGCTAAGCCCTGAACGTCCATCTGTTTCAGTTCGCACCTCATAGCCTTCGTGTTCCAGTTCTAGCTTGAGCACACGGGCGATCCTTTCTTCATCTTCGATTAATAATATGCGGCTCATCTAACTCACTCCTGCCCGTCCGTTAGTTGCAGCGTCGTCTAAATTCCTCCTCTTATTTTCTCGATTTAGCTTCATTTCCATACATGGGAAGAAGATGAGGCTTTCTGAGCATGAAGCGCAAGTCACTCGTAGAGATTGAATAAACGTTCATCAGCCTAGTTCACCTTCCTCATTCTCTAACATAAATAAGACATAAGAAGATTAATGAAGGGGATAGGGCAAGCCAATGA
>NZ_VRTT01000007.1 GCF_008017805.1 Paenibacillus sp. N3.4
TGATTGAAAGACTCGTCGCCAACCTTGGTATAACCGAGGTAATGGCTACAACGATAAACCAATATCGCAAAATGAGTAACTTGGAAGCTATTAATACGGATCTATAGAAGATGGAACGCCGTGTGCCGTGAAAGTGGCCTGCACGGTGTGGCGGAGGGGAAAAGGTAGCGATAATATCAAAGCCTTACCTATTCCAATCTTATGATTTAATAAATTCAGTTAGATGGAACGCGGAGTGCTTGGAAACAGGCACGCTCCGTGCGGAGCAGGGGAAAAGCTGGAGATCACATCAAATGCTTACCTATTGCAAACCGATAGTTCAATGAATTGAGACGGGGTCTGAAGCTGCGGAACCTGTTTTAATTTGAGATTTTGAAGCTTATATTTGCCGCGGGTTTTTTGAAGCAATTCCTTGCCGTTGCGGCAATTATATGATTCAATCAACACTAATTGAGACTTGAACTATTTCATTGCCACAGTTTGAATCATTATTTGCCTAAAATCAGACGATTTTAGGCTATTTTTATTCCAACTATTATTTATTGAAGCATTACTTTGCCGTAAGTTCTAAATTTGAAGCATTTCCTTGCCGCCAGTACTAGGAAGTTCGACATCGCTTAACTATCCGAGAAGCATACCTTTGTTGAAGGGGAAAAGGTATAAACGTCCTGGTAGGTTCGGATTCGACGTAATCCTCGTAGTCTTAACATTTATTTACATGCTATAATTGTGAAAAATGAAAATAATGGAGATGGTGGAAAGTTGAAGAAGTTCGTTTCTGGTTTGGTGATTGGTATTGCGATAACATCAGCAACATCAGCATATGCTGAACAAATTAAAGATTATGTACTTACTAAAATTGAATATCCTATATTTGTAAATGGAAGTGAATTGAAATCAGATGAACTTCCAGCCCTAAATTATCAAGGTAATACATATCTGCCATTAAAGGCCGTTGGGAATGCTCTCGGAACTAAGGTTAATTGGAATCAACAACTTGGTCGCGTTGAGATAGGTGATTCTCCTGATGTAAAACCTAAAATCGGGGTATATACGCCATACAATCAGTATGTACAAGTTATTAATATCAATGGAAAAAACTATATATTTAACTATGCACCATTTGTGATTAAAGATTCTTCTGGCAAATATTTTTTCAGGTTTGATACAGAAGTTGTAAATCTTCTTGTCTCAATCGGATTTAAAGACTACATTACAGGCCCATCTGAAAATCCATATATAGATGGATATGTAGAAACTAGAAACAGAAATTTTGTTGAGGACAAAACGAACTACACAAGTATTACTGAGACTTATAGAAGTTATAGATACTTTAATACTGACAAAACAAAAGAATACTTGATCAGTCTTAAACCAAATGAAGAAAAAGGGGTAATAAAAATAGATGATTTTTCGTTAGAAAGGTACTTACCGCTCAATGATTTTTTTGAGCAACTTGGAATGAAGGTTAGTTTTGTATTAGATGACTCAAAGAAAATGATGATTTGGAGTTTTAAATAATATTCTAATTACTCATCTAACCTGTTCTAATGGTGGCATAATGATATTTCTATATGATTTCGGCATTTCGCAAACAGGACACGATAATTCAATGCAATGAAAACGGGCTCTGCATCTGCGGAGCGTTTCATTGTAATTTCGGAAGCATTACTTGCCGTGGGTGCTTTGAAGCATTTCCTTGCCGCCAGTTGTACTGTGAAAATAAAGTGTTAGACTGAAAAATATAGTTGTAGACCGTGAAAATAGAGTGTTAGACTGGAAAATAAAATATTAGACTCACAGGGGCGCGCTCAACTAACGGGCAGCATAGTTGAAAAAGGAATTTAAAGTTAAATCTCGAATATCTAATGTAATCGGATAGTAAAAATTTGATGACAGACAGGAGTTAGATACGATGATCAAAGGTTTCGGAGGAATATTTTGGAGAACTAAGAATCTTGAAGTTATAAAAAATGGTACAGTGAAGTGTTGAAGATTGAAATAGAAAATTGGAATGGGACTGTGATAAAACCCCAATTAGGAAGTGAGACTATCTTTTCTTTCTTTACCGAGAATGACAGTTATTTTCCAACAGAACAACAAGTGATGTTAAATTTCCAAGTACATAATCTAAACGAGACTATTAAGCATCTTGAACATATTGGTGTACCTCTTGCAAAGAAAAAAGAGATTAGTGAATTTGGAAAGTTTATTTGGATTGAAGATCCTGAAGGTCGACTGGTCGAGCTTTGGGAGAAATAACGAGTTGTAATTCATTTGCTATTGAGCTAACACAGAACAATTAGTTGAACCAATCATGGAGCAGTTGCCGCGGCAATCTGCTCCATTTTCATTAAGCTAAAGGGCAGGATAATGGAGATTTATTATTTATGATACGGATTACCGTGATGTATCCAAGTGATAGTAAATTTTAACAAATCTACATCATTATATAAAGAAGAAGCGACTCCTAGCAACGGAGTGGCTTCTTTGGATAGAACTCCTATTTTACTTAATGCAATTTAGATCTTCTTCTCGAAGCCTTCCATAGGCGCAAGGGAATTCCGGTAGTTATCTTCTACCGGTTCATCAGTTGTAAAGTGCATGAGCATCCTAAACGACCCTTCAAGGTAGGCTTGCATCGCCAGCGGGATTTGCAGTTCATCCAACTCGGACGGGGAGAGGCGGTAGCGGATGCTGTCCAGATCGTCTGTTTCCACTTTTTGCACCCATTTCGGTTCGCGGATCAATTGCCGCCCGATCGCGACCAAAGCCGCACCGGCATGGATAACGGCTTCCGCGTCTTCCGGACGTTCGACCGAGCCTATACCTATGATCGGCTTCTTATTGGCCATAATCTGAACAAACTTGTCAAGAAGCGGCTCATGATCGGAGGTTTCATGAAGAGATGTCCGTTTATAGTTGGCCATCGAGAGATGAAGGTAATCAATCGGGGTATCCCCCAACATACAGGCAAAGTCCAAAGAATCTTCCAACCGAATGCCCGGCGTTTCGATTTCCTCCGGTGAAAGACGGTAACCAAGTAAAAACGGCTTTTTAGCGTGGGTGGCGATGACGGATGCAACTTCATGAATAACCGCCAACGGGAATCGAACTCGCTTTTCGAAACTGCCGCCCCACTGATCCGACCGTCGATTGGAATGCGGAGAAACAAACTGCTGCAAAAGATAGGTGTTCGCCCCGTGTAGTTCCACCCCATCAAATCCGGCCTGGATCGCCCGCAGAGCAGCCTTGCCGAAGTCTTGGATAATGCCTTCTATCTCCTCATGAGTCAATTCGCGTGGCGTTTCCGAATCCGCTGGACGCGTCGCTGCGACGGGACTTGAACTTACCGGTTGAAGGCCTCTGAGAATCTTTGAATTGGTCTTACGGCCCGCATGAAAGATTTGGATAACCGCTTTTGTACCTTTTTTATGAATAGCGTTGGCAATCTTGGAGAGTCCCTTGATATCGGTATCCTTGGCAATGGACAATTCGCCTTCGAAACCTTTTCCGCTCTCGGTAATATACGCGACGCCGGTGATGATCATGCCCGGGCCTCCCGCTCTTTCCGCGTAATAATCCACCTCGTCACGCGTTATCGAACCGTCGAAGAAACTCGACATGGTTGTCATTGGCGCCATGACGACTCTATTCTTTAGAGTAACCCCTTTGGCAAAGGTATAAGGCAGCAGGAAATTCCAATTGCAATTTTCCATTCTTCTTCTCTTCCTTTCGTTTTTGGTTCGTAATTTATTGTAGAATAGAGTAGACTAATCGTATAGTATGCACTTAAAAGGTAGATACTATCTAAAAGGAGAGAGTAGGGTGGGAAATCAAGAAGAAGTTAATGTTGCGCCATTTTCTTATGCAATCTCTTTAATTCATGGAAAATGGAAAATGCATATTTTGTTCTGGCTATGGAAAAGAGAGATTCTTCGCTATGGCGAACTGAAGCGAGCATTGGGAAACATCACACACAAGATGCTTAGTTCCCAGTTAAAAGAACTGGAAGCTGACAACTTGCTTGTACGCACGGAATATCCGCAAGTCCCGCCAAAGGTTGAATATGCTTTGTCGCCTAAAGGCTTGACGCTGATGCCTGTTCTGGAAATATTGTGTACATGGGGAAAAGGACACAGTGCGGTCCCAAATGAGTAAAGTGGCGTCGCAAGTCGATCTGTAGTGAGAGGGTATTAAGCGAGGAGCTATAGCTTAATAAACAACTAACGCGACTGTTGGCAAGGATCGGCAGCCGCGTTATGCTTACGGGGAGGGATAATTAGAACAAATAACTAATATCAAAAGGTGATAAATAGGTGAACATAGATATAGAGTTTCTAACCCAAGTAATTAATGACTGGGACCCAGTTGGTCTTTTAGCAGGAGGTGCCCCAGAAAACGAATATAGCATTGAAGTAAGAGAAATCTCTCAGAAATCCTCGTCGTGTAAGTCTGAAACAGACTTAGCGATACTTATTTACAGAGTGTTCAACGATAAAATGGGGATAAAATTAAATCAACTTGCTTGCTTAAAGCAGGCATTTAAAATAACTGAATACGGAAAATAAGAGCACAAGCGATTAAGCTCTAACGAAAAACGATAGTTGAGGAGCTGCTGCGGCAACTCCTTTTTGATTTCATTGAAGTAAAGGGCAGTTAGTTCCAATATATGTTAAAAGTAAGTTACCAGTAGATCTGCTGGTATCTCTCCTTGCTCAAGGGGAACTATGAATTGAGTTGATAAAATTGGGGGCGGTCAAAATATTTGTCCATGTCTGGAAAAACTGAATTTCATTCAGAGCACATTCAAGTAAGAAGAAAAAATTATCTTCTCTTCTCATCTCATGAGTTTTCTGTAAGGCGCTGCCGCGGGACTTAGAAATAACGGGAGTGGTGTCAATACACTTCGTCTTTTTGTACCGCCCCCGTTTCAAAAACACACATGTATTTTCTAGAAAATTTTTATATTGTTTGATAGTATTTCACTATGTCTGTAATTCGTTTTTTGTCAGGAATTAATGAGAAGTAAGACATACACTAAACTAACATTGTTATTCTTAAAGGAGGTTTGAGTATGATAGAACAAGTTACGATTTTAGCTAACGCATCCTATCCATTGGAAGGGATTTTGACGCTGCCAGATACCCATGCAGAAAAAGTTCCAGCGGTTGTATTTGTACATGGCTCCGGCGCCTTGGATAAAGATGAAACAATTGGTGCTAATAAACTGTTTCGAGACATCGCGGATGGCCTTGCCAAAAAAGGGATTGCATCACT
The DNA here is from genome assembly GCF_008017805.1 of Paenibacillus sp. N3.4. Taxonomy (GTDB): domain Bacteria; phylum Bacillota; class Bacilli; order Paenibacillales; family NBRC-103111; genus Paenibacillus_E. The sequence goes on from NZ_VRTT01000007.1 coordinate 5,281, forward strand.
GCGGTACGATAAACGCACCTACACCTATGGCAAGCAGATTATTCAAGAACTCGGCGGCAGTTTAACCGTGGAAGAAGAGATAATTTACGATGCGCTATTTGCTTCCCGCATCTTGAAGTCAGACCCACGTGTAGATGCTAACCGTGTATTTATGATTGGCCACAGCCAGGGTGGGATGCTTGCTCCCAGAATCGATGCCGAGGGCGGCGATTTTGCCGGGCTTGTAATTCTTGCTGGAACACTTCGGACGCTGGAAGAAGTTATCATTGAGCAAAATGAAGATTCCTTGAAACAGCTTGACGAATCTCAGCGTGAAATGGCATCACAGCAGATACAAGCACTTAAAGACAAGTTTGATTCCATCGCCGGCATGTCTGAAGAGATAGCAAAGCAGTCCCTAGTGGTTGGTTCCGTCTATGCATGGTATCTAAAGGAAATGCAGAAACACCCATTAAAAGAGTATCTGATAAAAACTAGTAAGCCACTGTTTGTTTTGCAGGGTGATAAAGACGTTCAGGTTTCAGTTGAAAAAGACTTCAACCAATACCAACAGATATTAAAAGACCACCCCAATGCCTCATGCAAACTCTACCCCGGATTGAACCACATGTTTATGAAAGCGATATATGGCACGATAAAAGACATATGGGAAGAATACAATGTTCCGCAAACGGTGGACGGCGCTGTTTTAGAGGATGTAGCAAAATGGATTCAGTCGGTTTAGACCATACGATATACATGTGAAACTGAACTTGATCCTCAAAAAACATCAGAATATAGTGTTGTCGAAAGTTTAAGCAGATACCTAGTAGAGTATCCACTTTGTCGTTATGTTAACGTAAATTGGGACCGGGTCATTAGCACGCGTGGTGCCGAAACCAGTTTGACCATCCTCTCCCTTTTCAGTTTATGGCCATGAATCTAGAGAAACAACTGTAGATATTAAAGAAGATGGTTGGTATGCATTAAATTTTTGGGTGCGAGACATTGAATGTGAAGTTTTTAAGATTCTATTGCAATGCTATTGAGGTAATTTCAGTGAATCAAATCGACTAACCTATTACCCAATTGCTTGTTCAACGGGGACGATAGCTCTATAAACATCAGGAGAATGCTGCCGATTAGCAATGGAACGGCAGCATTTTCAGCAAACGGGCAGGATAATTCTGTTCACTTATGGAATTAAAAAACAAATTGGATAGTAGTCGAATTTTATGGAGGAATTAGGTTTGAACCACACTGAGTTTCAAGGACTATGCCACTCTACGGAAAGCTATACATGGGTGGAGCAGGAAAAGAGAGATATAACTGGAGGTACTATAACTTACGAAGAAATCGATAAAATAAGTGAGTATCAAGACACAGATAAATTAATGATCTCAGGTCTGAAACAGGATACTTTTGAGTATTTTGTTCGAACACAGGGTCATAAATTTAGAAATATTGAATTTTCCATCAAATCTATATAAGACTGAACAGTTAACATGGCTCGTTGCAAAGTTGCCCGAGGTACAAGGGTATTCTCTGAAACCCTATATTAAATTCGATCGAAGCAATTCAGATGATGATATTTAGGGATTATAGCAGCGATAGGAACCATTTGGAGAACATTCTAATTCGCTAACGAGGAACAAGATCACTAAAACAACATTTAACGAAGCTGCTGTGTTACGACACCTTCGATTTGCTGGAGGGAATGCGTTTGAACTTAAATAATCAGGAATTGCTCTTCAGTATTCTCCATGATGGTAGTGTGGTAGGCATCAGGAATACCGCTGATGGGATTGAATTTACTGTCGAAATAAAGTATCTTGCTGAACGTATTAAACCTCATTTCAAAGGCATTATCGTAAAACTTAATTATCCTTCTGAGTTGTACTTAGAAGACATTGATACGAAAGAGATAATTCGAGACTTTGAGGAACTAAGTAAACTTGACACTGAAATCTTGAAGGCAGATATTAATGCAGATAAGGTAAGAGTATTTTGCAGCATCAGCAACGGGCAATCCTTCGGATATCTAAATGTTAAGGCAAGTGAAATTTACATTTATGACCCTGAACATAATCCGGTTTGCCTTGAAGATTTGAAAATAATTTGCAAAAGTTATTGGGATGACTTTAGTAAACGTGGCCGCTAATCATTCAACTAACGGATACTGTAGTTTTAATATCGAATGGGCTGCCGCGAGGTAGGCTTTTGCCGATGAACATACAAAAGTAATATCGAAGATGAACGAGGTCCATCCTTATCATCGACCAGAAAACTTTAAAGATTACAAACATTTCATTCTATCTTTCCACGATTCCACGTAACGGCAAACGATAGTGAAATTAAGCAGACTGATGCGGCAGTCTGCATTGTTCGTTGAACGAGCAGGATAAAGTGGTAGTATGCCCTATACCCTCACATGTAGATAAATGTGGACGGTTGTATCATTGCTATGCTAACCACACAATAATATACTTGTTTGGCGTACATTCATGTATAAAGGGTGATAGAATGCCATTCAATTCGTTCGATAATTATCCCATGAGTTGGAAACCAGCTCTTAAAAACTTAACTGCTCCCATTTATGCAACAATTGCTGAGATGCTCGAAAAAGATATCAAAGATGGGCTACTACCACCGGGGACTAAACTGCCTCCACAGAGAGAGTTGGCTGATTATCTGGATGTTAATTTGAGCACCATTTCAAAAGCATTCAAGATTTGTGAGCAAAAGGGATTAATAGGGGCAACCGTAGGAAGAGGGACCTACGTCTCTTCAGATGTGGGGGTCAATAAAATTCTTTTGCCGAATCACGGCCTTTCCAATGTAATAGAGCTTGGTTCCATATTTCCTGAGAATACTTTAAATAACGAAATTGCAGCATATATGAAGAAGATGGTTGTCGAACCTAACTTTGGTGATTTGTTTCGATATGGGCACCCGGAGGGTACCATGTGGCAGAAGGTAGCTGCCGTGAAATTGATTGAAAAAGCGAGTTTTAAAACAGACCCACAAGAAATTCTTTTGGCAAGCGGTGGACAGAACGCTATTACTGCAATCCTTGCTGGACTTTTTAAACCCGGTGATAAAATTGGGACGGATCCAGTCACTTACCCAGGCATCAAGACAGCAGCCAATATGCTAGGTATTCAGTTAGTGGCAATCCAACAAAAGAATAACGAAGTCACCGAAGAAGGTTTAATTTATGCTTGTAAAAACGAGAATATAAAAGGGCTATATCTAATTCCTGATTTTCATAATCCCACTACCCATACCATGTCTATTGATACAAGAAAAATGGTTGCTTATTTGGCACAAAAGGAAGATTTAATAGTTATCGAAGATGCCATTCACAGCTTGCTCCATGAAAATCCTTTAGCTCCAATTGCCTCTTACGCTCCAGAGAGGGTACTTTATATTTGTAGTTTGTCAAAAGTAATATCACCAGGTCTTAGGCTTGCTTTTGTAGTTGCGCCAGAGGTATTTAAAAAGAAGCTATCGGCAGCTCTATATAATATTAATATTTCGGTATCGCCTATGATGGCAGAACTCGCCGCAGGAATAATCAATGAGGGTGTTTCAGATACAATATTGGAAAAACGCCGTGCTTATTCGAGAGAGCAAAACTTAATCGTAAGTCAGTACCTTGGCGATTATAAGGTAAATGGAGCACCAGAATGTATTTTTAGGTGGTTAGTTCTTCCTGATGATACAACGGGGAAAGCTTTTGAATTGCGTGCCTATCATGCGGGGGTACAGGTATATGCCTCAGAACGTTTTTGCAGTGGGTACAGCAAAACCCCAGAGCGCCGTAAGAATGGCTATTACTGCTCCAGAAAACAACGCTAGATTAATACAAGCACTTAAAATCATCAGAACATTGTTAGAAAATGAAGACAATGATCTCCCTTCCTTGTATTAAAATAAAATTGTGTGTCATACAATTTTCTATTTGATGCCATACAATTAAGTTGTTAAAATGTCTTTTATCTTAGCAGTAAACAAGGGAGGAAGATGACCATGAAATATTATGTAGTTGATGCATTTGCAAACAAGGTTTTTGAAGGAAATCCAGCTGGTGTCTGTATTCTGGATGAATGGCTTCCAGATGATATTATGCAGAAGATTGCAATAGAGAATAATCTCTCCGAAACTGCCTTTGCCGTCAAGGAAGATGATTATTACCGATTAAGATGGTTTACTCCGGGTAACGAAATTGACTTATGTGGTCATGCAACTTTAGCAACAGCCTACGTGATAGCTAATTTTTGTGATGCTGAAATTAAGAGTGTTCGATTTCAAACCCTCAGTGGAGAACTAATTGTTGTTAAAAAGGGTGATCTGTACGAAATGGATTTCCCGAGCAGGATGCCTAATGCACATCCATTAACGGAACAAATGGTTGAAGCCCTTGGGTATAAACCAACAGAAACTTATCTTGGTCGGGATTTAATGTTCGTACTTGATTCAGAATCTGATGTACTTAGCCTTGACCCCAATTTTGCTAAGTTAGCTGCTCTACCAGATGGGCTGGGCGTACAGGTTACTGCTAAAAGTGATCAATATGACTTCGTTTCTCGCAGTTTCTTTCCTAAATTAAATGTTAACGAGGACCCCGTATGTGGATCTGCTCATTGCAATTTTATTCCTTACTGGGCTGAGCGTTTGAATAAACAGGAAATGATAGCAAGACAGGTTTCCAAACGCGGTGGTACCCTATATTGCAAACTTCTTGGTGAACGAGTAACAATAAGCGGCCAAGCCGTACTCTATTCAATTGCTGAAATCTTTATCTAAAAGTATACCTTTTGACAGTGTAAGCGTTAGTTTGCCGTTATTGCGCTAACGAGAAAAGATAGTTCAAACATAAAACAATGGCAGCAAATTTAGGATATATCAAATTTTATAGCGATTTACATTCTTTCAATAAGATTGCATAATGATCTATGTAAAGTATGCATATTTATATCATATACTTACCAAAAGGAGAGTGTAACTTGTGCGCGAAACCTGTGTTCCGACTGGCGTGAAACTAAAAGAAACTGGCTTTGGATACACGTTGTCCTTAATAGGCGGTAAATATAAATGATCATTATGTATTGGCTGTCTGAAAATAAAGTTATGCGGTTTAATGAGCTGAAGCGATGTATCGGTACCATTTCCTTTAAAACGCAAAGCATCATGTTAAAAGAGCTGGAGGCAGATGGGCTTATCATACGCAAGGAATTTCCCCAAATACCTCCCAAAGTTGAATATTCATTATCTGAAAGTGGTCTTTCTCTCATTCCATTGTTAAATATGATGTGCGAGTGGGGAGAGAAAAACAGTTCGCCAGCTCTGGAGGCTGTACAGCGGTAGGCATAGCTATTTTGTTTATATTACAAAGGAGTATCTCCTGAACAAGGAAATACTCCTTTTTTATAGCAGTCTTAATAAAGCTATCTATTACAGGTTGTCAAGAAAATTCAAATAATTTAGTACGCTTTTTTCCAATTCGCTTGCAGAGGGCTCATTTTCTGTACCAGGCACATTTTCACCAGGCTCATTTTCCGTACCATAGAACGAAAATAACGAACGATAATTTGCATTGCAGTATAGGAAGGTAGTTTCAAAAGGAGATAATAAATGATCAAGTGTATAGCGATATCTTCCCTCTTCACTATAATCTTCTTTTTTAATTCCGGCAGATACAGCTAAAGCAGCTTTGCGATTCTTTAATTTATCGCCTCCATTAGAACCATAAGCCCACCCGTATGTTAAAACATCGTCAAGCCATTTTTTAAGGAGAGGCGGACAATTAAACCAATATATAGGGAACTGAAAAACAAGATTACCATGCGATTCAACCAATTTTTGTTCTTTTTCCACGTCTATGTTCCCATCAGGGTAAGCCTTATGCAATTCGTGAACAGTATACTTTTCTGGATATTTTTTGAGTTCTTCTACCCATCGCTTATTAATGACGGATGTTTCTATGCTTGGGTGTGTTACGATAACAAGAGTTTTCAAAGATTTGTCCTCCTTAGTTCTTATTTATTTCCTTTTTTTGAGTATAAAGATTGCACTGCAAATATGTAAGTATGCACTTTTAGTACAGGTACTGTCATAAAGGTGAGTGTCACCCCGAGCACATACACTAAATGTTGTTAACACCGTATTATGATTATTAAACTATCAGAAAACTATAGTTGAGGGGCTTGCTTCGCGGCAGCTCCTGTTTTGTTTATTAAGTAACGGGCAGCATAGTTGAATATAATTAATATTCCCGTTGTCCATTTTTTTCCAAAGTATTAAACTGATACTGTATCTCCTTTACTCAAGCATAGAGAGGTTTTGATTTCAAATGAATTTTGAAACGTTTCCAGTATTAAAGACTGAACGATTTATTCTGCGTCAGATGTTAATTGAAGATGCACCTGCGGTATTCGAAATATTCTCTGATGCTGATGTTACAAAAGATATAGGCGAAGACCCATTTAGAAGTATTGAACAAGCAGAGGGTTTAATTAATTTTATGAACAACCTTTTTAATGAAAATAAATCTATCAGATGGGGAATTATTTGAATTTTTCCGTCATAGCAGAGGGCATAGAGAAAGAAGAACAAGTAAACTTCTTAAAACATTTAAAGGATTTTCTTATAAAAGGTTTTGTCGATAACCAGTCCGCCATCCTTTAGATAACCTATCGTTTTATGGCATTTAACAGTTGCTCTTTTGGCGTGTTATAATAACACAATCCAATAAATCGGTAGAAAGGAACAAGACGATGAAACAAAGACTACTTAGAAACGAAGTGCCTGTCGAGCTCACCTGGAATCTGGATGAGCTGTTCACAAGCACACAAGACTGGGAGGCAGAATTGGAAGCTCTTTTGGCAGATGCTTCCCTTCTAGCAACATATAAGGGAACTCTGCAAGCGGGAGCAAGCCGACTAGCAGACTGTCTTGAAGCTCAAGAAGCTTTGTTTGTCCGTAGCACAAGAGCGGCAACCTACGCGAGACTGCGGTTCACAGAGGATTCCACGGATTCACAAAATCAAGCTAATTCTGCACGTTCCGGTGACTTTATATCGACGATCGAGACAGCAACCTCCTTTATTCGTTCGGAAATCTGTGCGTTGCCGGAAGAAACCATCGAAGGCTATTTGAAAGAGGAAGTACGACTGGAGCCTTTTCGGAAAAGTTTGCTTGATTTGCTTAAAACCAAACCATATAACCTTAGCGCGGAAACGGAGGCTGCTCTGGCTTCACTCGGTGAAGTATTGGGGGCACCCTACACTATTTATCAGCGGAGTAAGCTATCTGACCTATCTTTTGAACCCGTACAAGACGAGCAGGGTGTAACTCATCCTGTTTCATTTGCCTTATTTGAAACGGATTATGAGTTTTCTTCAAATACGTCTTTGCGCCGGGTATCCTATCAATCATTTAGTAAGACGCTAGCGCAATACCAGAATACGTTTGCCTCCGTATATGCTGCTGAAGTGAAAAAACAAGTTGTAATCGCCCGTTTACGTGGGTATGATTCGGCAACTGACATGCTTTTACAGCCCCAGCACGTAACGCAGGAAATGTATAATAACATCCTCGATGTTATTCTTCCAGAGCTTGCCCCGCATATGCGGCGGTTGATGCAATTGAAGAAAAGAGTACTGGGTTTGGATGAACTGCTGTTTTGCGATTTAAAGGCTCCGCTTGACCCGGCATACAATCCACATGTCACTACTGAGGAAGCAGGACAACTCTTACTTGAAGCGCTGCGAATTATGGGTCCGGAATATTCAGTTATCATGGAGCAAGCGTTATCGGATCGTTGGATAGATTATGCAGACAACGTAGGCAAATCGACGGGTGCATTTTGTGCGTCACCTTACGGCAAGCACTCGTACATTTTAATCACGTGGGGCGGGAACATGCGGAGCGCTTTCACCTTAGCGCATGAGCTTGGACATGCAGGTCATTTGATGCTCGCAGCACGCAATCAACGTTATTCTAATTTCCGGCCATCGCTCTATTTCATTGAAGCACCATCCACAATGAATGAGCTGCTGCTGGCGGAGCATATCTTGAAACAATCGAACGAACCACGGATGAAGCGCTGGGTCATTATGCAAATTTTAAATACGTACTATCATAATTTCGTAACCCATTTATTGGAAGCTGATATGCAAAGAAGAGTATATGCTGCGGCTGAACAGGGCGAAGCATTGACAGCGAAGAGGTTGTCCGCTCTTAAAGGTGACGTGCTTTCTGAGTTCTGGGGCGATACTGTACAGCTTGATCAAGGGGCTCATCTAACTTGGATGAGGCAGCCGCATTATTACATGGGTCTTTATTCTTATACGTATGCAGCCGGGTTGACTGCATCAACAGCAGTTGCCCAGTTGATCAAAGAGGAAGGACAGCCTGTTATTGATCGTTGGATGGACGTCCTTAAGGCTGGCGGCACGAAGAATCCCCTTGACTTAATGAAACTTGCCGGTGTCGATATGTCGGAAGCGAAGCCGATCCAGAGCGCTGTCGCTTATATAGGATCGTTAATCGACGAGCTTGAACGCTTATTCTAGCAAAAATAAAAAAGGCAATGAAACATTTTTCAACCATTTTATGTGGCAAACTACAGGGAGCAGCTCTAAAGCAGCTCCTCTTTTTTTTGGATTTTTACAGATAAGCAGCTTATATGCTGAACGCAATACGACGCAATAATCAAAACGTTAAGTCCTTGATATAATCTACCATTAATCTTTAGTTTACCGCTTTCAATCGTTTATGTATTTTTCTATGATAAGCTTACCAACTATGACTACCTTGCTAACTTCATAGAAAAGGAGGAGATTCTCAAAAACATGCAAACGCTTAAGATCTAGGAGAGTAAGAAATAATTGAACGGTTTTATAATTATAGGAGGTAAAAAATGCGAAAAATCAGTAAGATTGTTTCGTCTATTTCCATAATGAGCATTGCTCTAAGTTTATGGATCCCAAGCGTTTCAAAAGCTGAAACGCCGGTAAGTGCAGCAAATTCATCTATTTTTGGTCCAAATGTTTATGTATTTGATCCATCCATGTCAGCGAGCGATATTCAGAACACAACGAATTCGGTATTCAGCAGACAGGAAAAAAATGAGTTTGGCAGCGAGCGAGACGCCTTTCTTTTTAAACCAGGAACTTACAATGTGGACTTTAATGTAGGTTTCAATACGCATGTAGCCGGCTTGGGACAAAATCCAGGAGATGTGAATATTAATGGCGGATTGAACGTAAATGCAAATGGGATAATGGCAACGCAACCCGGAACTTCTGGCGTGCAATCGAAAATCTTACCATAACACCGTCAAACGGTAAAACGCGGATTGCTGTTTCACAAGCAGCGCCATTAAGACGCTTACACATTAAGGGCGAACTTCAATTATTTGATTTTGACTCGAATTGGAATGCCGGTTGGGCAAGTGGAGGATATCTTGCTGACTCTGTAGTGGATAATGCCATTATTCCCGCATCCCAGCAGCAATGGTTTTCCAGAAACAGCAATTGGGCAAGCTGGTCGAATGGTGTTTGGAACATGGTGTTTGTCGGCGATACGAATCCTCCTGCAGGACAATTCCCTGACCAGCCTTATACGGTAGTGGAAAAAACACCGGTCATGAGAGAAAAGCCGTATCTCTACATCAATGATGCAGGGCAATATCAAGTTTTCGTTCCTTCCCTTCAAACAAATACCAAAGGTGTCAGCTGGGCGAGTGGATCCACACCTGGTCAAAGCATTTCGATCGATCAGTTCTACATTGTGAGAGAAGATACTGCCAACACAGCAGGTATTAACAATGCACTCAGTCAAGGGAAGAATCTTCTGTTCACGCCGGGAATCTATCACTTGAATGATACAATTCGTATCAATAATCCAAATACTGTCGTACTTGGAATTGGAATGCCGACGTTAATACCGGATACCGGTAAAGTAGCTATGTCCGTTGCTGATGTAGACGGTGTGAAAATTGCAGGACTCGTTTATGATGCAGGTCCTAACGGTTCATCGTCCCTATTGGAAGTCGGACCTACAGGAAGTTCAATTGATCATTCGGTTAATCCCACGTCGCTTCACGATTTGTTCTTCCGGACAGGAGGTTTCATTGCCGGACAAAATGAGGTAGAACTTAAGATTAACAGCAATCAAGTTATTGGTGATCATTTTTGGTTATGGCGCGCAGACCATGGTGCGGGATCGGGTTGGACGAACAACATTTCCAAAAACGGTCTTGTTGTGAATGGCAACAACGTCACGATCTACGGTCTATTTAACGAACATCATAATGAGTATCAAACTTTGTGGAATGGCAATGGTGGTCGGGTTTACTTCTATCAATCTGAAATTCCTTATGACGTTCCTAACCAATCGGTTTGGATGAGTCAGAATGGTACGGTTAATGGTTATGCTTCCTATAAAGTAGCAGATACGGTTACAAGCCATGAGGCTTGGGGACTTGGTGTGTATTCCTTCTTTAGGGACGCCCCTGTGAAGCTGGATACCGCTATTGAGGTGCCTAAGGTTGAAGGTGTGAAAATTCATCATGCCACTACGATTTGGTTGAATGGTAAGGCTGGCAGTGAAATCACACATGTGGTTAACAATATAGGAGGAAGAGTATACGCAAGCTCACCAAGTGATGCTATGAGGCAAACGGTTTCAGAATTTGTAGGCTCCGACTTAAGTGATACGACTCCTCCTACCATTCCTAGCAATTTGACAGCCACGGTAGCTTCGAGCAGCCAAATCAACTTGAGCTGGAATGCTTCAACAGATAACGTAGGCGTTGCTCAGTACGAGATTTACCGTAGTGGCGTACTCATCGGTACTTCCACTTCGACAAAGTATAGCGATACGGGGCTTAAACCATCTACAACCTACAGCTACACGGTCAAAGCGAAAGATGCTGCAGGCAATACTTCAGAGGCCAGCAACACCGTAAGCGCAACAACAACGGCAAAAACCCTTGACCGGACGGGATGGACTGCTACCTCTTCGCCAACAAGTGGAGATTCGCCTGCCAATCTCCTGGACGGCAACATGGCCACAAGGTGGAGTACAGGTGTGCCCATGAAGCCTGGGCAATTTTTCATCATTGACATGAAAACTGTTCAAAGCTTCAATCAGATTTTGATGGATTCAACGGGCAGCAATCAGGACTACGCACGCGGCTATGAGGTTTACGTATCTAATGATGGAACGAATTGGGGGAGCGCGGTTGCTAGCGGAACAGGCACCGGACCTGCAATTACTGTAAATGTTGGACTGCAAAATGCGCGTTACATTAAGGTAGTGCAGACTGCTACAAATTCGAGTTGGTGGTCCATTAGGGAATTTAATGTGTATGGCATCAGCGCACCGAGTTCATCGCTAAATGGTCCTTCAACGGTTTCCAGTGGGCAATCGTTCGATGTCACACTTGGATTAAGCAGCATTACAACAAGCGTTTACGCTCAGGATATAACCATTAGTTATGACGACAGTCTGGTTCAATTTGTTTCTGCGGATCCTTTGAAAAAAGATTCAATCATTGTAGATAAAAAAGTAGGAGCAGGAAAAGTTCGTCTAATCACGGCGAATTTAAGCAGCACAGACGTTAACGGCGATTTGATCACTTTGCATTGGAAAGCGAAGTCACCTGCAGCAGCGGCAAATACGGCCATAACGCTGACAAAGCTAACATCAGCTGATGGGCAAGGGATCGAATTTGACATAGATGGGACTTCGTATGCTGTGCAAATTAGGGCAAGTGTAGATTTAACTGCATTACGTGCAGCGATTCAAGAAGCTCAGACGAAACTGGATGCTGCAGTGGAAGGTACACAGGTAGGTCAATATCCTGTTGGCTCCAAGGCAGCACTGCAAACGGCAATCGACAAAGCGAAAGCTGTCGCGGCGAACCCGGATGCAACGAAACAGCAAGTCGCGCAAGCGGTAACAGATCTGAATGCGGCTTTACAAACGTTTAGTCAATCTGTTAATACGAGTGCTCCGGGAGATGTAAATGGGGATGGCAAATTCACGATCGGCGATCTTGCTATTGTCGCAGCAGCGTATGGCAAAACTTCAGCAGATCCAGATTGGGAGCTTTACAAACGAGCAGATGTGAACAATGACAACAAAGTAGATATTGAGGATTTGGCAGCAGTAGCGCAAAAAATACTTCAATAAGGCCTATATTAGGTAAAAGTACGCCCTGAATGATACATTTCGTATCAATCAGGGCGTTTCTACATGCTGCTCACACACTACGCGCAGCGAATAAAATTTCAACTTTTGATTACGTACAACAAAAGTCTTCTTCCACATAACACATGGAGTCTTGTCACAATGCGAGCTGAGAACTCGTATTGTGACTTTTTGATTTTTCGGAAATGTCTGATCATCTACTCGCGTTTGATAAAAAGTTTGAATACGCTATTTTTCAAATAATCCAGAGAATAGAAGACAGGCTTATCATTATTGTCAAAATGGAGCTGCTTTAATAATATGATTTCATTACCGAGGACTTCAACCGCATTTTGATCCATTTCTTTGGAACTGCTTAACGCACAGATTTCTGTGATAGCGTAGGCAATCGTAATGCCCATCTTGTTCTTTAAAAAATCAAAGATCGCCCCGGAAAATTCTCCATCGAAATGACCTGCGACCAGACTTTGCGGGAAAATATTATAATAAAACGCCACTTTTTTGCCGTCGGCTGTACGCGAACGCTCCAAAATGACAACCTTCTCATCGATTTGTAATTGGTTTTTCCAATCCTCCTCCGGCTCGCGTGTATAGATTTTGATGTCTAATTCGCTCTCCGTATAGCCTTCATTTTTGATCATCTGCCCCACACTTTGCAGTTTGCTTAGTGGGTTAATAATGAAATCCGGCCGATTGTTGACATAGGTTCCGACACCGTTTTTGCTAATGAGCACTTTTTCCCGCTGAAGCATTTTGAGCGCTTCGCGGAGCGTTGGCCGACTGACTTCGAATTTCTTCGCAAGCTCCGGCTCGGATGGAAGCTTTTCCCCTGGCTTTAAATCGCCCTCGTTTATGCTTCTTTCAATCTCTTCTTTGACTCTGAGATAAAGCAGTTTTTTCTCCAAATTGCAGCGATTCCTCTCTGAAAATAAATGAATTTCATTTCCCAAGACCTATAGAACTACAGCTGTCTGACAACATAATTGTAACACATCTTTACTTTTATAAAAACTATACAACTGTTTTATACGAGTATTAAGGGCTTTTATCTACATAATTATTTAACATTAGATTGATTGACAGCTGTCTGACATCTTTCCTATAATTCTAGATGTCAGACAGCATAAATTTGGTTGCAATGATGATGGAAGGAGGCCATTCCAAATGCGATATCTACATTAAAGCTTATGTAAATGGCCAGGGTCAGACGGATGCTAGGTTCTGGAAAAAAATGATGCGCGTAAGAATCAAATTTTTAATATCGTATTCGGTGCTAACGATGCTGAATTCGGTCCTAACTTCTCTGAAAGCTACAGTACTGTCTATGTAGCCAAACCATCGAATACCAATGTTGAAATCCATGTTTATGATTCAGACGGAAACAAGTAATGGACAGGCAAAGGTTTCAGCTACCGTATACGCGCAATAAGCAAAGATGATCATTTAGGAGGATGGATATGTTACAGAAACCAAAGGTACGCGCTGCGAGTTTATTAATGGCAGCTTCATTTATGCTAACAACAGTTTTAACCGGGTGTGGGACAAGTAAAACGGCACAAACGACTACACCCACTGCGGCACCGGTCAGTACGGCAAGCAGTGAGCCTGCCAAAGCCACACCAGCTCCTGCGTCGAAGAAATTGGTCGTTTACGCGGCTTTAAATGAAGATGATATCGTACAAATTCAAAAGAAGTTTAAAGAAGATACGGGCATTGAAATTGAATACTTGCGATTAAGCGGAGCCGGAGAGGCCAGTACTCGCATTCAAGCGGAAAAGGCTACGCCAAAAGCAGATGTTTTTGTAGGCGGATCGGTTGAGTTCTATGAGCCTCTGGCACAGCAAGGATTGCTTGAAAAGTACACGTCCCCTAACGCCAAAGATATTGAATCACGTTTCAATGATCCTAAGGGCTTCTGGCAGGGATGGTATATGGGTGTGCTCGGTATCGTAATCAACAAGGACAGATTTCAAAAAGAGCTTGCTCCTAAAGGTGTCAAAGAGCCAGCGACATGGGATGATTTGCTGGACCCAGCCTATAAAGGTTTGTTCCTTACATCTAATCCTGCGACAGCGGGCGGCGGTTATATCTTTGTAGCCGACCAGTTGTTTCGATTGGGAGAAGAAAAGGGTTGGGATTATTTGAAGAAACTGAATACGAATGTTCACCATTATACACCCGCTGCCGGAGACGGGATTACGCTTACAGCTACAGGTGAATTCGTAGCAGCTATGTCCTGGGCTCATGATATTGTCAAATCGGCTCAAAAGGGTTATCCGATTAAAGTCATCGTTCCTGAGCAAACAGCTTTTGAAATTGGCGGTGCGGGTATTGTTAAGGGCGGAGCCAATACGGAAAATGCGAAGAAATTCGTTGACTGGTTATTAACAAAGCCGGTTGGAGAAATGAATACAAAAATGTCCAACCGCTACTCTGTTAGAAAAGATGTAGCGCCACCGGAAGGTATGATTAAGATTGAGGATGTAAAACTTGTCAATTATGACAGGGAAAAAGCGGCACAAATGAAGCCTGATGTTGTAAAGAAATTTACTGAAATGACAAGTAAATAAGGTTGTAGAGGAAAAAGCTTAAAACCGAAAGGTGTGGAAGGTCTTGATTTCATCTACTGTCAAAGATACCTGGTCGGAAATAAAGCGGTTAAGAAATGAACCTATATTAGCTTTGGGCGTGGCAGCGATTATTCTTATTACTTGTTTTTTTGTCGTCTGGCCCATTATTAAGGTGGTAAGCTTCACGCGAATAGAAGATTATCTTAAGTTCTTTACTTTTTCCAGGTGGTACCATGCAGCATGGAATAGCTTGTTTATGACAGCTATATCAACGGTTTCATGTACGGTTATTGCTTTTATTTTTGCCTATACGATTACAAGATTGAACGTTCCTTTCAAAGGCTTATTCAAATTTATTACGATATTGCCTATTGTGTCACCTCCCTTTATTGTTGCACTGTCGTACATTCTTCTCTTTGGCAGGCAAGGCATCATTTCAAAATATGTGCTGCACGTTAATATCGATATCTACGGCTGGCACGGCTTATGGCTGGTGCAGACGATGACTTTTTTTCCTTATGCCTACGCCGTTATTCATGGGGTATTGAAATCGACCTCCAACAACCTGGAGTACGCGGCTTATAATCTCGGTGCGACCCATTGGCAAGTATTTAAATATGTATTTCTTCCGCTGTGCAGGCCAGGTCTTGCGGGCGGAGCGTTGATTACAGCCATGAACGTTCTGGCGGATTTTGGAAACCCTATGATCATTGCAGGGAACTTCACGGTACTGCCGACAGAAGCATATATGCAGATGTCAGGGATGTTTGATTTGAATTCGGCTGCTGTGCTCTCGACAGCGCTGCTACTGCCTGCGCTTGGCCTGTTTGTGTGGAACAGGGCTTGGTTAGGCAAACGTTCCTATGTTACGGTTACCGGAAAAGAAACTTCCTTAGCACATTTTCCGCTGCCCTTCCCGGTTAAATGGGGGCTATTTGCTTTCTGCATGCTCGTTACACTCATCGTTCTTTCGGTCTATGGTGTTCTATTTTATGGGGCTTTCACCAAGACATGGGGATATGATTGGTCGTTCACTCTGGAAAACATGCATTATGTTACGGCAAAGGGCCGAGAAATTTTCAATAGCTTGAAGTTTGCTTTACTAGCTGCGTTGGCAGCCGGATTCTTTGCCTTGCCATTAGCTTATATCGTGCAAAGAAAGCGGATAGGCATCAATCGGTTGCTTGACTTTTTGGCGATATTACCCGGAGCAGTTCCGGGGGTCTTCCTAGGACTTGGTTTTGCCATGGCTTTTAACGAACAACCGCTTCTGCTCACGGGAACTTCAATGATTATGGTTCTGGCTCTTATGTTCTGGAATTTACCAACCTGCTATAGTGCGAGTCTTGCAGGGCTTCAGCAGATCAGCGGAGCACTGGAAGAAGCTTCGCTCAATCTGGGAGCAAATAACTTTGCAACATTTAGGAAAATCGTGCTTCCGCTGTTAAAAGGGCCGTTTATCTCAGGAATTGTCGTATCCTTCTTGCGATCAGTAACTTGTTTAAGCGTCATTATTTTTATTTATTCAGCGAAAACTTCCGTAGGTACGGTATCCATCCTTGGATTGGTGCAGAACGGAGCATGGGGAAGCGCATCTGCTTTTACAATTGTGTTGATTTCCATTGCTTTCGTTGTATTAATGGTAGCTCAAGTTTTCTTGAAAAAACAAGGCAGATCGATAGAACTTTAAGTGGAGGAAGCCATGAAGATAGAGGAACCAATGATTCGAATTTCACATGTGTCAAAAAACTTCGGAGATTTTAAAGCGATCAACGATGTATCTCTCGACATCCCCGCAGGCAGTTTTACTACGCTCCTAGGGCCAAGCGGATGCGGTAAAACGACACTGATGCGGCTGATCGCCGGATTTTACGAACCGGATGCCGGCCATATTTATATGGAAGGTAAGAGCGTGAACGGGCTGCCCGCGTTTAAGCGACATACACCTCTGGTTTTTCAGGAGTATGCGCTGTTCCCGCACATGACGGTTTACGAGAATATTTCATTCGGATTAAAGCTGCAGAAGCCTTCTCGTCAAGAAGCTAAGGACAAGGTAGACGCTATGTTGAGCATGTTCGGGCTTCAAGGCTTGCAGGATAGGCTTCCCCGAGCGCTAAGCGGTGGTCAACAGCAGCGGGTCGCTTTTGCTAGAGCGCTGGTTATGGGTCAGAAGGTACTATTAATGGATGAACCGCTCAGCAATTTAGATGCAAAAATGAGAGTTGAAGTGAGAAATGAACTTAGAGAACTCCAGCAGCGGCTTGGCATTACAGCTATTTTTGTTACGCATGATCAAGATGAAGCTTTGGCCGTCTCGGATCGAATTGCGGTGTTCAACAAAGGGCAGATTGGACAAGTCGGTACACCCTGGGATATATACTTTAAGCCGAAAAATAAGTTTGTAGCCGATTTTGTCGGGACAGCTAATTTTATAGAGGGTGAAGTGGCAGCTGAAGAGGGAGACGATTTGCTTGTCAAATGTGACTCTGCCGTGCTGCGAGTTCATCGAGGCGATTATCCTTTTCGGTCAGGCGATAGGGTAACGCTTGTCATCAGACCGGAATGTATCTCCGTGATTGAATCGCCGATTGCCAGTGAAAATGTGTGGAGTGGAGTTATACAGAGAAGCAGCTTTTTAGGGCGAATGATTCGTTACTGGATCGATGGCACCCCCTTGCAGTGGATTGTCGATGATTCGAGTCCAAGTGTGAGAGGTTATCTGCAGGGCACCGTGTATCTAGCTGTGGACAAGCACAACATACATTTGCTTCCGTCCGAGTTGTAAAAAAAGAAGGGTATACATGACGGGTGTATTTATTTAATAAAATCATCGCGGTAATAAAAACAAACGGTTTTAAGAGAAGGAGAAGGTATGAACGAGCAGCTAGTGTCTGAAGATACAATCATGCAAGATGCTATCCGTTATGTGAAGGAAGCAGGCACATTGATCATGAATCACATGAGGATGCCCTTGCAAATCCAAGAAAAGAAAAATGGTTCCGATCTGGTAACGGAAGTAGATGTGCAAAGCGAACAATTTCTGCGTGAACGAATTGCCCTTCATTATCCGCATCATTGGATTTTATCGGAAGAAACGGACGGCGGCAGGGAAGATTCCCATCAGGCTTTACAGCAACCGCCTGCAGGCTACGGGTGGATCATTGACCCTATAGATGGCACAATTAACTTTATCCATAACATCGCTCATTTCGCGATCTCGGTAGGTATTGTAAAAGATGGAGTGCCTATTTGCGGAGTCGTTTATAATCCTGTAACCGATGAGCTCTATTCAGCTCGAAAACAGGGCGGGGCTTTTTTAAATGGGAGTCCAATTCATGTGGGGCGCGAGCAAGAGATTTGTCAGGCCTTGCTGGCAACAGGATTCCAAGCATTTGACTGGAAACCGAACTCTGTTGTTGTAGAACAAATAGGAAGAATGACAGGTAAAGTCCGTAGTGTTCGCATTATGGGGGCCGCCAGTCTTGATTTATGCCTAGTCGCATCAGGACGGTTGACCGGATTTTGGCATGATGGACTATATCCTTGGGATGTTGCCGCCGGCTTGGTCATATTGCAAGAAGCGGGTGGAACGATAACGAATCGTGCCGGAAGACCATTCGAATTATGTGACAATACGCTGGTGTCGTCAAATTTGTTCATTCATAATGAATTGTTATCTCTACTTGAAGGAGAGTTGCTTCAAGCATAAAGCAAGAGCCGCCATCAAAATGAAGGCGGCTTTGGTTTATGCTTTTTGCCACATCATTTACCTGATTGATGTAATGCCTATTTCAGTTTCTCTCACTATCCAATGAGCGTACTTCCTGCGCTGTATTCAGTGATTGCGTACGCGAGGAAACGCTTAGCTTCTCGTATAAATTCATTTCTGTTCAGCGCTTCGCTTGGATGGGCTGTGCGATGAGCGTTAGGCTGTTTCTATAAAAACTGCAGAGTATTATCTCAGAGTAGGCTTAGAAATTATGGGAATATCATAAATAGATCGTTGATCGAGAAATATGTAAACGTTTACTTGTTGCTCCAAAAAAACTAGACCTTTCATGTAAGAGGTAATTTCCACATAAAAAACTGGTGATTAAATAAAGTATATCATGCCATATTTTATAATTACAATATGTAAAAGATAAAATTTTCTCGAATGATTCCAGTGCCATTATCAATCTCTGGGAAGTGCAGAATTGTAAATGTATAACAAAAATAATTCTTGACATCATTTAAAAGGAGGCTTAAACTAAGTCTCAGGAAACGCTTACAGGAGTTAAGTAAACGTTTACCTTAAACAAGTAAACGTTTAACTGAAAAAGGAGTGATTTTTTATCGAAGTTTTTTAAAAGTAAGAATTTCAAAAAAAGAAAAAGGCGGCTCTTATTAAAACGGAATGAATTCGAACAAACAGTTAGTTTCACCAGAGTGAATAATCCAATCCATTAGGAGGAAGTTAGATGAAAAATCAAAAAGTAGTTATTGGTGTTGCAGCAGTAGCGATTATTGCACTTGCAGTAGGTTGGCCGAAGATAGCACCTATGTTCAAGGGCGCGCAAGCTCAGTTTCCTTCAAAAGATATTACCTTAATCGTACCTTATGCTCCTGGAGGTGGTACAGATCTCACCACGAGAGCCGTAGCGGAAGAAATGTCCAAAGCACTGGGGAAAAACATCAGTGTAGTCAACACTCCCGGAGCTAGTGGTTCTGTGGGCACGATCAATGTCTGGAACGCTCCGCACGACGGGTATACCATCATGGGTAACGGATTTATGTCATTTTCCAGCTATCCGGTTATGGGATATACAGAACAAACGTACCGTGACTGGAACATTTGGATCGCTTCATTTTCTCCCAATGTGATCGCGGTGAAGCCGGATTCCAAGTATCAGGATATCAACCAATTGGTCAAAGGTTTTAAAGACAACCCGGGTAACGTATCCGTAGGGACAGCAGGGGTTGGAACGGGCGGCCATATCGCCAGTGAAGTATTAAAATCTAACCTAGGTTTTACATACAAACACGTGCCGTATGCAGGTGGCAACCCTGCCATTATAGCCACGATTTCAGGAGAAGTAGAGGTCGTTCCTCAGTTGTCGATGGAAATGGTTGATATGATTCGAGGCAAGAAATTAAAAGGGCTTGCTGCTCTGACAGATAAACCGCTCGTTATTGAAGGCGCTGATCCGATTCCTTCCATTTCTCAAGCTCTACCTGAGTTGAAATCGGTTGTTCCACTTGGTGAAGCCTTTGGTATTGGCGTACCTAAAGATACGCCTGCTGATACCGTGAAGAAAATCGATGAAGCATTCAAAAAAGCGGTGGCTAGCGACAGCGTGAAGAAATTCGCCAAAGAAAAAGGGGTAGAGATCCTGGGTTATAGTGGTGATCAAGCGCAACAATACGTAGAAAAGCTTGCATCAACAGTGGACTGGGCTTTGTTTGATGGTGGCGTGGCCAAAATTTCCCCAGAGAAATTTAACATTAAAAAACCAGCAAAATAATTTATAAGAAATAGGTGAGCGGCAGATGGAGAAGAACTCAGACACGACAGGAGAAACGCCTAAACATCTGGATTTCATAACATCAATCTGTTTGTTTCTGCTATCGGTTTATATTATAGCGGATAGCTTGAAGATGATTAAAACTGTCGGAGGTCCGGTATACTCATCACCGGGACTGCTGCCGATCATTATCGGAAGCATGCTGATGTTATGTACGGTTGTGTTATTTATTAAAAGTATGAAAAGTGTAGGCTTCATGGGCAATTTACGTGCTCTAAGCGAATGGTTTAGACCATTCATCAAGGATACAGATACGCGTGCTATGTTATCAGGGATCGCAATTATTGCCGTGTACTCTTTTGTTCTTGTACCTAGGCTTCCGTTTTTGTTGTCATCAATTATCTTTATGGTTTTTTTGATGAAAGTAATAAATGCAGGATCCTATTTGAAAATCAGCTTGATTTCTGTATCCGTAAGCGCTTCTTTATACATTCTTTTTGAAATCATATTTAAAGTTCCTTTACCCTAAGGAGAGAAGGTAAACAAAATGACATTGCATTATACATTAGAAGCCTTATCCTCTCTGATGTCGCCGATTAACCTGATTACACTCGTCCTTTCCGTATTTTTTGGGCTGATAGTGGGAGTATTGCCTGGTTTGACCTCAACGATGGCTATTGCTCTTTTGACAGGTTTAACGTATAGCGTTTCCGCAGAGACGGCTATTTTATCTTTAGTCGGCGTGTATGTCGGCGCCATATCGGGTGGCGTTCAAACCGCCATTCTGCTGAACATACCGGGAACGCCGGCTTCGGCGGCAACAGCGCTTGACGGTTATAAGATCGGACAGAGAGGGGAAGGCGGATTAGGTATTTTTGTCGGGAATTTCTCCGCTTTCCTCGGGACATTGTTCGGCGCTGTTTGCGTCTTGGTGCTCAGCCCGCTGCTTTCGACGATCTCTTTGAAGTTCGGTTCATGGGAATTTTTCTTACTGGCCTTGTTCGGGGTTATCATTTGCGGCAGTCTGACTTCGGGCGGGGATTCAATAAAAGGATGGATCGCCGGTGCGCTTGGTTTATTCGTAGCTCAAATCGGGTTAGACGGCATAAACTCATACCCGCGCTTTTCCTTTGGCAGCGTGGAAATGATGGCAGGACTTTCACTGGTTCCCATTATGATTGGTTTGTTCGGATTTCCTGAAATTGTGAATTCATTTAAAAAACAACATATCAAGGTACCTACTGAAGTCCTCGACCTGCGAGTCAAAAAGGGTTTATCCATCGTGAAAGGAAATATGCCAACGGTATTTCGGTCAGGTGTGATCGGAGTTCTTATCGGGCTTGTACCCGGAGTTGGAGAGGACGTGGCAGGCTGGCTGTCGTACTGGGCTGCCAAAGTCCGCAGTAAAAAGAAAGAACTATTCGGCACAGGTTCCTATGAAGGTGTCATCGCCGCAGAAACAGGAATCAATTCCACAATCGGAGGCCATATTATTCCGTTATTGACCTTGGCCATTCCGGGAAGTACTTCCTCGGCCGTATTGCTTGCAGCTATGTGGCTGCATGGTTTAAGGCCAGGACCTCTAATGATGAGCGAATCACCGGGATTTATTTACTCAATGAGCTTGTATTTGACAGCAAGTGCTTTTGTTATGTTGATCTTGGGATTGCTAATCTCCAAATTTACGGTAAAAGTGCTTCGGATCGACAAGCGGATCCTGATGCCAGTCATCTTCGTTATTTGCGCAGTAGGCTCGTACGTTATCGATAACAAGATTTCGAGTGTATATGTGATGTTTATTTTCGGTATTATTGGGTTGCTGATGGCCAAAATGAAATTTCCGGCTTCACCGTTTTTACTTGGGGTCGTTCTCGGACCGATGGCGGATACGAATTTAAGACGGGGCTTAATGTTATCCGGGGGTAGTCTTGAGCCTTTATTTACAAGACCGCTGTGCTTAATTTTAGTAGCCTTCATTTTACTTTTAGTATTGGCACAGTTTAATGTGTTTAAAAAGCTAAAAGGGCGTTTTCCAAACAAGAAGAACATCGCTGCGAAATAATAAAGAGAGAGAATGAGGATTCTGTCCATATTCCTTGTCAGGAGATGGCAGAGTCATTCATTCTTCAAGGAGGAGCAGAGAAGTGAGCAAAGAACAATATGGTTTTGCGATCATTGGTGCCGGCGTAATTGGTCATACGCATGCACAGCGATTAGAAAATGTGGATAAAGGGAAATTGGTCGTAATTTGTGATCAAAGTGAAGAAAAAGCCCGTGAATTTGGTGAAAAATATGGTTGTGAGTGGTCTTGCAACTTAGAGGATGTTCTCGCTCGTCCGGATGTGGATATCGTAAATATATGTTTGCCGAGCGGCATGCACGCTAAGTTCACCATTGCGGCTGCCCGTGCAGGAAAACATATTATAACGGAGAAGCCGATTGACATTACGGCAGAGAATGCTCTGGAAATGATTAAAGAATGTCGTCAAGCGGGTGTCAAATTGGCTGTTATTTCACAGCATCGTTTGCAACCTTCTACTCAGCAAGTGAAGCAGGACATTGAAAGCGGTAAGTTTGGGAAATTAGTGTTGGGGTCCGCTGCGATCAACTGGTATCGTTCACAGGAATATTATGACAGTGGGGCTTGGCGTGGGACCTGGGCTTTTGACGGGGTGGGGCATTAATGAACCAAGGAGTCCATACGATTGACGTCTTGCAATATTTGATGGGACCAGTCGAAAGTGTATATGCGCATTGTGAAACGTTGGGTCATGAACGGATTGAAGTCGAAGACGCAGCTGTAGCAACTTTACGTTTTCGCAATGGGGCTATTGGTACACTTGTAGCCACCACTTGCGCTTATCCGGGTCTTACAGCTCGTATTGAAATATTTGGTCAAGACGGTAGTGCTGTGATAGATGGGGATGAGCTCGTATTTAGAAAATTAAAGTCTGAAAAGGGCGAAGAAGATCTTAACGAGAAGCCTAACATTTCCATGAATACAAGAGGAGCAACAACGGCTGGAGACCCCGGAGCAGTTGAAGGAACAGGTCATATTAAACAGATGAATGACATGATCGAAGCTATTGAAGAAAATCGCGAACCGGTTATTAATGGGGAAGAGGGCTATAAACCGTTGGAAATTATCTTGGCTATTTACGAGTCTGCACGTACGGGATCTTCTGTCACACTTTCCCAGCAAGTCACAGTGACTAACTAATTATCATTATTGAGTAAACGTTTACCTAGTGGATTTATAAAATTAGGTACAGATTTATTATAAATGTACTAGAACAGAAAGGCCGACAACCCACTATGCTTGGTAGTGAGTTATCGGCTTTTTTTTAAGGAAGGCTTATACATGTAGTGACATTTTATAAAAGGGGGCAAACAACATGAAAATTACAATACGCTCAAAGCTTATTTTAGGATTTTTGACTCTCTCGGTTTTATTTTTAATCGCTATTCTATGCAATATGTGGATACAAGCTAGCGTTAACAAACTAATGGACGAAATTACAGCAAGTAAAAATGAACAATCCGTTCTTCAAAAAATCAATTATTTAGTCCGCAGTACGAATGATGATGGCGGTAGGTACTTAATGAGTGCAACGGAAGAGGGGAAGAAAAAATATTTAGCCTTATTTGAAAAAGATACAGAAGATGTATCCGATCAATTAAAGCTTATTATTAAAGGTCATTTTCATAATAATGAGCAATTGAAATCAATAACAGCTTTTGACTATGAATGGAATAGATATTTGCAAGGAATTGACGCGGCCTTTAGAGCAGTTCCAAATAAGGGAACTCAAAAAGCCCAATCTATGTATACTGAGGTTCCTTTCGATCCAGTTATTAACTCTTTACTTGCATATAACGATGGGCTAACCGCAGTGATTTCAAATCAAGAAAGCGCTATTGTTACGTTCAAGTCCTTTGTCGGAAGATTCAATATGACCGTGATAGGGTTGACGTTTTTCATTGGAATCGCTCTTGCTTTGATCATTTCTGGGAAAATAGTCAAACCTGTACGTCAAGTAAATAGACAATTAAGGGAAATTGCTGAAGGCGAAGGAGATCTTACCAAGCAAATTCAGGTTAATGCCAAAGATGAAATCGGTGATTTAGCCAACTATTTTAATCAAATGATCAATAATCTTCGGGTGATGGTGCAACAAGTAAGTTCATCTTCAAATCAGATCGTTTCTTCTTCCGAACAATTAACCGTGTGTTCTCAACAAACCGGGCGATCAACTGAACGTATCGCTCATAGTATGCAGGAAATGGCCTCCAGATCTGAAAAACAAGTATTAACTTTACATGAAAGTGTTACAACGATCACGGAAATGTCTTTAGGCATTCAGCAAATTGCTGCCAATATTCAGGAGGTTGCCAGTGCGTCCAACGCCTCTTCAGAAATGGCTTTTTCGGGCAATCAAGCGATACAAATTGTGATAGATCAAATGAATTTTATTAAGAAATCGATCCATGATTTAGCGGAAATCATCCATATCCTCGATGAACGTTCCTATGAAATTGATCAAATTGCTTCAGAAATTACAGAAATATCATCTCAAACCCATTTATTAGCCATTAATGCGGCTATAGAAGCCTCACGTGCTGGCGATCAAGGTAGGGGATTTG
Organism: Paenibacillus sp. N3.4; assembly: GCF_008017805.1. Classification (GTDB taxonomy): domain Bacteria; phylum Bacillota; class Bacilli; order Paenibacillales; family NBRC-103111; genus Paenibacillus_E. The sequence continues at coordinate 30,203 of NZ_VRTT01000007.1, forward strand.
CGGTAGTGGCGAATGAGGTAAAGAAACTCGCGCAGCAATCGGATTCCTCGGCCCAAAAAATTACAGAATTGATTCATACCATACACAGTGAAACCAATAAAGCAATGATTTCTATGGAAAAGACGCTTATTGAAACAAATGAAGGAACGAATGTTATTGATCAAGCGGGCAAGTCATTTGGGCAGATTCAATTATCCGTAAATGGCGTTTCGGGCCAAATTCAAGAAGTTTCTGCGGCCGTCGAACAGATGGCAGCCAGCGCGCTAGAAGTTGTCCATTCAATTAAAAGCGTTTCACAATTGTCCGAAGAATCCGCAGCAGGTACACAGAACGTTTCAGGTGCATCTCAGGAACAACTAGCTTCCATGGAAGAACTCTCTTCTTCCGCTATCTTCCTTGCTAATATGGCAGAAGAACTTCAAGCGTTAGTTAGAAAATTCAAAGTGTAAGTATTCATCTTGACTTCAACTTGAAAGATCCCTAAAATTAACATTATCAAACGTTTGCCTACCATATATTCATATATTTGACTTAAGTATCAGAATATATTAGTTATTCAATTGAAAAGTAAACGTTTACCTGCTTTTTAAGGAGAGAGAGTGATGGTTTTAATGGAAAAGCCCAAAAAAAAGAAATATGCAACCCTTAACGACGTAGCCAAGTTGGCAGAGACATCCATCGCCACTGTATCTTATATTCTCAATGATTCTAATAAACGTTATGTCAGTTCAGAGTTAAAGGAACGGGTAATTCAGGCTGCTAAGGAACTAAATTATATGAAAAGCGCCGTAGCCAGCAGCTTAAAAGGCAAAGAACGTGGAATTATTTCCGTACTGGTCCCACAGTTCGATAATCCTTTTTTTACCCGTATCGTTGTTGTCATTGAGGAAGTCGCGCGAAGTCGCGGATACTTTATTTCCATTAGTACAACTGTAGATGATATACAGAGAGAACGGGAAATTATTAAAAAAATGATTGAACAGCGTGTGGACGGACTCATCATAAGCCCAACCATCCAAGGGACTGAAAACACAGATCATTTACGCAGCCTGGGCATACCCTATGTTATTTTGGAAAGGCCTTTAATTGGTGTTGATCAATATGATTTCGTTGGTTGCGATAACTGGAACTGTGGATATACGGCTGCCAAACACTTGATTGATCATGGTCATACCCGTATCGGTTTTATTGGTTGGGATACGTTTATTAACGTCCAAGAGAGGAAATTGGGGTTTCTCGCGGCAATGGAAGAAAATGGTTTGCGGGTCGAAGCCGATTGGATGCAATTAGGTGACCTTGGGGTCGATTGGGGTTATCGGTTAACGAAGAATCTGCTTGATTCACAAGTAACCGCAGTTGTGTTTGGGCATCATACAATGGCCGAAGGGGGAGTTCAGTTATTAAGAGAGAAGGGGATAAGCATTCCGGAAGATATCTCTACTGTAATTATTGGCACCCCAGGTTGGACTCAGTTAAATGTACCGAAGTTTACATGTATTGATCAGTCTGAACAGCAGATCGGAGTTGCGGCTGCCGAAATCTTGCTTAAAAACGTTTTAGGGGAAACCGATAACGAGCCTTGGCAGCAACAGAAAATAGCTTGTGCGTTGTTGCCAGGCGAATCGGTTAAAAAAATAAATTAGCAGGAGGGGTTTCATTGGAACTCATGAGATGGAACGGCTCTTTATAAGAGAGCCGTAGCGATCAAATGACCAAAATGCTTCTGTCGATTTTAAATCGTAAAAAACGACTAATTTACATAACAAGCAACATCGCAGATAAGAACAACTTATCATAAGATGGAGATATTCGTTTCATAAAGCATTGCGAAGGTAGGTGAGTACAAAATATTTCAAAATGAACACGCTTTCATTGATAACTTCCTAAATTGACCGAAAGGTGGAAATTGACATACACAAAGAAACGAAGCTTACGAAGAGAGATACATGGCTGATAATTCTGTTAACTTTAATTTATTCTGATGTGGCCTTTTATCAACTTGGGGATATGGATTCGCCCAAAACGGCATGGAAACCCTCCATAGAAGGGGAAAGCTTCGACGCTGATTTTGGGGAAGCGAAGCTTCTCGAAAAAGTGATATGGTTTGGCGGCATCGGTGATGGAAAGCTGCGAATCGCTTACTCATTGGATGAATAAGGAGGAACAACCGCGTCACACAAGGTTGGACTTATGCATATCTAGGCGTTGTCATGATGTTATTTGCGGCTTTCTATCCTGTTTTGTCTGGACTGGAAATCGATAGATCCTACGCGGTACATGTCTTGAAATGGTTTGACAATTGGCATTTTATTGCGTCTGAATGGTATTATTTAGTTAGCAAGAAGGTTTATGCCCCATGACAATTCATAACTAAGGAGGAACTGAAATTGCCCCAGATATTAATGTGCTATCCCGGGGGAAAGCACAAAGCACTTACAATGAGCTACGATGACGGGAGGACTGCCGACAAAAGGCTGGTAGACATATTCAACCGAAACGGAATAAAGGGTACCTTCCATATCAATTCCGGTTTATTCCACAGTCCTGATCGATTGGGGGAGGAAGAGGTAAGGTCACTCTATCTAGGACATGAGGTATCGGCGCATACATGGACTCATCCGACTATCGCTCGGTGTCCCAACGAACAAATTGTTCACGAAGTTGTGGAAGATCGTAGGAATCTGGAACGGATCGTCGGCTACACGGTAAGGGGCATGTCTTATCCGAACGGTTCCTACAACCGCCGCATTCAAGATATACTGCCAGGGCTGGGCATGGAATACGCAAGAGTTGTTTCTGGCTCTGGCCATTTCGGAATGCCTGATAATTGGCTGGAATGGCAGCCTACGTGTCATCACAATCACGATTTGATGCAGCATGCGGAAACGTTTATCAATTCGCACAAGACGCAGTATTTGAACCTTATGTATGTTTGGGGGCACAGCTATGAGTTTGATAACGACAACAATTGGGAACTGATCGAGGAATTCTGTACGTTTGTCGGTGGGAGATCCGAGATCTGGTATGCAACTAATATTGAGATTGTTGATTATACAAAAGCGTTCGAGCAGCTAAAATTTTCTGCAGCACTGGATTTCGTTTACAACCCGACTGCGCTCAGCGTCTGGCTGAGTGTTGACGGTCAATTGAAGGAAGTGAAAAGCGGAGAACAAAAGAAGCTTTGACCATAGGAGAGGAATTGACGAATGAGTATAACGTTAATTCCTCTTTTTTTAGACCTTCGCAAGACTCAAAAATCTCTTTACTTCGGCTTGAGAACCATGTATATTTGCTTTAAAAGCATATGTTTTTTTAGGAGGAGCCTGTCACCAACGGGCTCTTTTTGTCTTTTTTACGCATAAAGACTAGTTATTTGGAATGAGTATGGTACTAACAAAGGAGGAACTATGGAACAACAGGCAATTTGGGCAATCGGCATTTTCTTACTTATTTATGGAATTATCATTTCGGAGAAAATTCATCGTACGATCATCGCCATGATTGGTGCAGTATTGATGATCCTCCTAGGCATTGTCGATCAAGAAACAGCCTTGCATCACATTGATTTCAATACACTCGGTCTACTCATTGGCATGATGATTATTGTAGGCGTAACAGCAGAGACAGGCCTTTTCAAATATGTAGCTCTTAAGGCTGCAAAAATGGCAAAAGGCAATCCAAAAAGAATCATGGTAGCTTTGGTGATCATCACAGCGGTTAGTTCTGCGTTTTTGGATAACGTTACGACCGTACTTCTGATGGTTCCTGTTACTTTGAGCATTACAAGACAATTACGTGTCAATCCAATACCGTTTCTTATTACTCAAATCATAGCATCTAATGTAGGTGGAACAGCTACCTTAATTGGTGATCCACCCAATATTATGATAGGGAGCTCCGCCAAAGAACTCACATTTATGGCGTTTATTAGTAATTTGACGCCTATTGCCATTATAATTATGCTAGCTTATGTGCCTTTGTTTATTCTTCTATTCGGGAAACAGATCAAGTCAACGCCCGAACTTCAGCGAAGTATTATGGATATGGATGAAAGCGCTGTGATTACTGATCACAAGCTCTTAAGAAAATGTCTGATCGTTCTTGGTATTACGATTGTAGGGTTTTTCCTGCATCAGAGTATTCACTTAGAATCAGCTACAGTTGCGTTAACAGGTGCTTTTTTGCTGCTTATTTTGACTGGTGAACACATGCTGGAACATGCCTTTCAAAGTGTGGAGTGGACGACGTTATTTTTCTTTGTCGGATTGTTTGTTCTTGTATCCGGATTGGTGGAAACTGGCGTAATAGCGAAATTGGCTGCACAAGCAATTGAATTAACCGGAGGAAATGTAGTTGCAACTTCGATGCTGATTCTATGGCTTAGTGCGATAGCTTCGGCATTTCTTGATAATATTCCTTTCGTGGCAACGATGATTCCAATGATTCATGAGATGGGGAATATGGGTGTTAGCAACTTGGAACCGTTGTGGTGGAGTCTTGCTTTGGGGGCTTGTCTAGGTGGCAATGGCACACTAATTGGCGCGAGTGCTAATTTAATCGTTGCGGGAATGGCGAGTAAAGAGGGTTACCCGATTACTTTTATTAAGTACTTGAAAATCGGGTTTCCGTTAATGATCCTTTCGATCGTTCTTTCAAGCTTTTATATTTACTTTAGATATTTGATGTAGGAGGGGGATGGATGTTTTATGTTAACTTATACGTATAATGACAAAGAAATTGAAATCAGTGAAACGGCAAACGGCAATGATGTTGATTTCCGCATTCGTGTCATCGGAGAGGGATCTTTGGACACTAGGATTAAGGAGATCCAGCATGATTTCAATCATAATCACGTAGTAACGGACGTTTTGTTCTATGCTTACATGAATCATGAATATCAATTCATTGTCAGACAAGACTTTTATGCTGATTTTATCCTTTCTCTCATGAAACATCGGTTGTTAATTAGCGTAACTTGGAACTAAGCAACGGAATAGAAGAGCCTGTCACCAACGCATGGCTGCATCCAGCAGCATGCGTTGTGACAGGCTCTTTATTTTAACGGCTAAACTCTGCTCTAACAACGCCAGTACTTTCACGAATGATGAGTTCTGTTTTGATGGAAAAAGCAGAAGGTTTATGTTCTTCTTTTTCAATTAAATCCACCAAGGCCAGAGCGGCGCGTGTTCCCATTTCCTCTTTATTTTGACGAATCGTGGTTAAAGGGGGATTAACATTGCTGGCCATAGCAATATCATCAAATCCAACAATGGAGACATCAACACCGACTTGCAAGCCAAGATCCCGTACAGCTTTCATAGCACCGATTGCCATTAAATCTGAAACACAAAAAATAGCTGTTGGAGACATATGCGCTTGAAGCATACTTTTGGCCACGGAATAACCGCTTTCCTCGCTGAAGTTTCCTTGTGCAATCCACTCGGGTTGTGAAGGTAAGTCGTATTTTTGTAAAGTTTGTTGGTATCCTAAGAATCGCTCCTGACCTACTTGAGTGGAAAAGCAATCTCCGATGAAACCAATTCGTCTATGGCCTAAATCGACTAAATGTTCGACGGCACATACAGCTCCACCCTTATTATCGGAGGTTAAATAGCTCACTCTGGGTCCGGTCAAATCCATGTCAATCGAGATGGTGGGGATTTTACTTTTTAGTAACGACATTAAATGAGGATCATCTTTATGAATGCCCAATAGCAGAACGCCATCTACATTTCTATGCTTGGCTCGGGCTTCATAATGATAAGGTCCGCCATGTGTAACCGTATTTGTAAAAAAAACAATGTCATAGCCATTTCTGCCAATCGTATCTTTAAAGTTTTCTAAAAGAATGTGTAAGAATGGATGGAAAAATCCGTAATTCAGATCATCCTGGAAAAAAGCGCCGATCATATAGGAACGTTTCGTTGCTAAGCCTCTTGCAGTGGCATTAGGGTGAAAATTAAGTTCTTTTATGATTTCTTGAATTTTCGCGCGTGTTTTGGGACTAATATCTGAATAGCCATTTAATGCTTTAGAAACTGTTGAAATGGATACACCGGCATGTTTAGCAATTTCGTAGATGGTTGTCATAATGAAGAGCACACCTCGATTGATTACTGTAGTCATCATTTTATTTTTATCATAACACACTGTAGTTGAAGGCGCTTTCTGAACTCGAAAAAATATTTGTGAAAGCATTGAAAAATGGTAATATTTGTAGTATCGTAAATTACGAAAGCGCTTTCGTAATGGTTTGCTAAACACTGTCTTTTTTCCGTAATAGTACCGTTACGAATCGGTTATTCATTTGTTTGCAGCAAGGTTTATAGGAATTGAAGGATAAGGGGAGGTGTGATAAAGCTTGCAGTCTTGAGAAATACCGATTTCTAGGTTTTACACGAAAAAAGGAGGTAGAATGATGCACACTCGAAGCAAAAAGTTAGTGTCCATTTGTTTGGCTACACTACTCATATTTTGCATGCTTTGTTCATTTGCGGGGATCGCATCTGCCGCAACAATAAACGTTGGCGCAGGGAGTTATACGACAACACTTCCTTCAGGTGCGGTGGCTCCTCAAGGAACCATTTACAAGACTGCGAATGTTACTGGGGCCATGCCAACCAACGATTGGTGGAGTTCATTAGCCTGGGCTCAATATTCGGACGTTATGTTTCCGCATCCATTTGGCGTAGTAGCCGGCGCGAGTGGATTAGGAGTCAGTTATCCTGTTCAATCCGCATCCGGAGATGCGATATTTGGCGCCTATGCCAATGATTTTACATTGGGATCTACGGCTACAGGCACCTTTCCAGAAACGAAGGTAGACGGGTATTCAGATTGGACGGTCTCTATGCTTTGGAACAATGGGGCCGGAGGCTCTATGCGTGTGACAACAGGGCATGGATTGCCTTTTATCTACAGTACTTATGCAGGCGGAACACCTAAGCTAACTTTTAGCTCAGTTCCGACCGTATGGTCGGGAAGTGCCTCATCTGCAGTATTGGGCGTTACTGTGAACGGACATCATTATGCTTTGTTTGGACCTACAGGGTCGACTTGGGCAGGCATAGGAAGCACAACTTTGACCAATAGCTTGGCAGGCAAAACCTATTTCTCCGTTGCCTTGCTGCCGGATAATACAGCTGCGACGTTAGCTGCTTTTAAAACGTATGGCTACTCCTTCGTGACGAACACACAAGCCAATTATGCTTACGATGCATCAGCGAGTAAAGTAAACACGACCTATTCGGTAACTACACAAGCCATGGAAGGGACTCAAACAGGAACTATCTTGGCTTTATACCCGGCTCAATGGAATAATACCGCTCAGTCCTTTTCGCCCTACACCTATGATAGTGTTCGAGGACTGATGAAAACGATTACAGGTTCGTCCTTTACGACAAGTTTAACCTATAATGGGGTTTTGGCTGCATTGCCCGCTGTGGGAAGTTATAATGCTGCAACACTATCAACCTTGGTCGATGCGGTGAAAAATGAAGCTAACCATACAGTTGGAGCAACAGATACGTATTGGTTAGGCAAGTATTTGGGACGTATTGCTAACCTGCTTCCTATTTCGCAGCAAATTGGAAACACGACGGCATCAAATAATTTTGAATCTTATTTAGAAAATACGCTTAGTGCCAATTTTACAGCGGCAGGAAAGACTAACAACCTATTTTATTACGATGCTAACTGGGGCACCTTAATTGGTTATCCAGCCAGCTACGGATCCGATACTTCATTGAACGATCATCACTTTCATTACGGGTATTGGATTCGCGCTGCAGCGGAAGTAGCCAGGAATAATCCGTCCTGGGCATCCCAAGCGAATTGGGGCGGGATGGTGAATTTGTTGATAAAAGATATCGCGAACTGGGATCGCACGGATACACGTTTCCCCTATTTGCGGAACTTTGATCCTTATGCCGGGCACTCTTGGGCATCCGGAGATGCCAAATTTGCAGACGGCAACAATAATGAATCTTCTTCGGAGGGCATTAATGCTTGGGAAGGCTTAATTCTTTGGGGTCAAGACACGGGGAATACAACCATTCGGGATTTAGGCATCTATTTGTATACGACAGAGACCAATGCGGTAAATGAATACTGGTTCAATATCAATAATACGAATTTCAAAGCAGGCTACAATCATAATTATTCCTCCATGATTTGGGGTGGGAAATCTGTTTATGCCACATGGTTTTCGGCAGATCCCCAAAAAATTCGCGGCATCAACATCCTCCCGGTCACCGGTGCTTCTGCTTATTTAGGTTATAATCCGACCTATTCGAGTTCGTTCATCAATCAGTTGAAAACCGAATTTGGCTCCAATAATTGGACCAGCTGGCCGGATATTTTATGGGAATACCAATCGCTTTATGATGCGCCAGGGGCGATAAGTCTGTACAATGCGAATCCGAATTATGTGCCGGAAGATGGCGAAAGCAAGGCACATACGTACAGCTTCATATACAATATGGAGGCCTTAGGACAGGTGGACGTATCTGTTACGGCAAATATTCCGACCTATGGTGTGTTCAAGAAAGGAACTGTACGTAACTATGTGGCTTACAATGCGGGAACTACCGCCGTTACGGTAACCTTCTCAGATGGAAAAACGCTGAGCGTACCGGCAGGACAAATAGTTTCTACCATCGGTGCGAGCACGAACCCTACGATTACTAGCTTAAATCCTACCTCTGGACCGACAGGAACCAGTGTGACGATAAGCGGGTCTAACTTTGGAGCAGCGCAAGGAGCCTCGACATTAAAATTCGGTACAACATCAGCGGCAGTGTCCAGCTGGTCTAATACATCGATTACTGCAACTGTACCCACCGGCCTAGCGATAGGAAGTTACAATGTGATAGCAACCGTAAGTGGAATTGCCAGCAACAGTCAGGTATTTTCGGTAACGAGCGGCGGAAGCGGAGGAGCAGTTTCAAAGCTTTACGTGAATTCCGGCGGAGTTCTTAGTAAAACAGAGGGAACCGGTGCAACAACGAATACAATTGCAAGTGCAGGAGGAGTCAACTATGATGGGACGCCGACGAATGCGGTAACCTATCTGATCACAGGCTTGAATGGTACCTATGATGCGACAAAAGCAACAGGGTTTAATTTATTTATCGATGCGGGTACCAACGTGGGAGATGGGGTACAAGTACAAGTACAGTATGATTTTACGGGACATGGCATCTGGGACCGGACCGAGACCTACAATTACTTTGCCACGAATCCGGTCATAGATTGGGAAAATTACATGCAAAGCCAAGGACTGAAATCTGCTGTGGGTAGCTTTGCCAATTTAGTCAACGGTAATGTTCAGATCAAAGTTTGGAATGCAATTGGTAGTACGAGTACAACTTTGCGAACAAATGCGAGCAGTGCAAATGGACAGCAATCTGTCATTACTATTCCTTTTAATTAAAAGGAAAATTCCAGAATAAAGGTGTGTGAATTGTAGATGAAGCTTAGAAAGCGGAAGTACGTTCGTTTATTCTTATCCGTTTTATTGTGTTTGACGATGTTTTTTCCAGCAGCCTTGGGCGCGAATGCGGCAACAACGCTATCAGCCGCATCAGATGATGCGTATGCATGGTTAAAGGCGCAGCAGGATTTAACGATAGGTTCTGCTGGCGATGGCATGGTTGATAGTTTTGATGATTGGTGGGATGCCACGAATCGTGTGCAGGTTGCCTATACGTATGACCAGGGTGTTGCGGCTATTGCCTTTATGCTCAAAGGAGACCGCACCCGCGCAGAGAAGCTATTAACCAAAATGGCTGCTTTTCAAGATCCTAATGGTTCGTGGATTAACTCTTACTGGTGGATTAATGGCTCAGGTGAAGAAATTCGTCAGCATGTCGGGGTAATCGCATGGATGACGATGGCTTATATGACCTATGAGAAAAAATATGGCGATACGAGGTATCAATCCACGGTAAAAAAAGCACTGGATTGGTGCATCGCTTTTCAAAAGACCAATGGCGGTATTTCGGGCGGCAAGACACAATGGGATGCGTTTCCTGCCATGACCGATGAAGTGTGGACTTCCACGGAGCATAACGAAGACATGTATAATCTGTTAAAGTATTATGCCAACGTGTTTCCAGACCGTACAACCGCTTATAATAATACGGCATCAGGCGTTAAGAGCTTTTTGGATAATGTAGTTTGGAACGATACGCTGAAGCGTTGGAACGGGGGATGGAAGAACAACACGAATTTGCTCGATCCTTTAGTGCCGATGGATGTTAACCCATGGGGTGTGCTGTCTTTGGGCTTAACAGGTACTAGAGATTATAAGCAATCGCTTGCCTATGTGGATAATGCCAATGGAGTAGGAACTGTGACGGACCCCAAGTATGTCCAGACCCTTGACTATGATGGTCAGGGACATATGATGACGGCTTATGATTTCGATTGGGAATACGATTGTGCTCCGGCATTTACACAAACGGGACAGCCGAACGGCACAAAATGTGCGGACATTTGGCTGGAAGGCTCGGCATTTATGTCTTTAGCTCATTATATGAACGGCAATACAGCTAAAGCAGATTCCATATTGAATGAATTGATTAAGAAGCAAGGAACCAGCGGAACTTTGCTTGGCGGATTGCCATATTCCTTAAATGGCTCGAACAATAACTATTGGAGAATGAAACAGGAGAACTGTGTTTCCAGTACAGGATGGCTTATCATCGCTATTGCTCGATATAATCCATTTACAGCACAATATTTGACAGGAACCACCAGTCTAACGATGAGCGGCATCAATCCGACGGCTGGTCCAACAGGAAGCACGGTCACGATTAGCGGCTCAGGCTTTGGAGCTACACAAGGTACTTCTACCGTGAAGTTCGGAACGGCAGCAGCGTCCGTTACCGGCTGGTCGAACACGTCGATTACAGCAACTGTACCAACGGGTCTGACTGCAGGGGCTTATAATGTTGTCGCGACGGTGGGGGGAACAGCCAGCAACTCGCAATCCTTTACGGTGACTTCACCGACAACAATACCTTCCATATCGGGTTTAAGTCCAACTTCCGGTGCTGTTGGGGCGAGCATAACCATAGCAGGAACGAACTTTGGCAGCACACAAGGAACCTCGACGGTTAAATTTGGCACAACGGCAGCTGTCGTGACTAGTTGGAGTAATACGTCTATTCAAGTAACCGTGCCGACGGGATTAGCAAACGGCAGCGTAAATGTGACGGTCGCTAACGGTTCAGGCACAAGTAACGCGGTCGCGTTTACCGTTACTTCGGCGGTTGGGAACTTTACGCAAAGCACAACAGAAACGAATAGTAACACGTTGAAAATCATCTTTACTCCGACAACGGTTTCTAATCAACCGATACTCCATTTTCAATCCACGGCTTTGTTTGGAGGCGCACAACAGAACGTACTGATGACCGATGCCGGGAACGGGTCATGGATCTACAGCATCTCACCACTAAGTGGAGGTAATCAAGTCACCTATACGGTTACGTACACGAAGAACGGAATTCAGCAGCCAGAAACGGGGCAGTATGCTTATACATTTGTAGGTAGTAGCGGTAGCACAGCTCCTTCCATCTCAAGCTTGAGCCCGACTTCGGGACCGATTGGAACAAGTATTACGATAAGCGGTTCCAACCTTGGCGCAGCCCAAGGAAGCTCAACCTTGAAATTCGGAACAGCGTCAGCGTCAGTAACCAACTGGTCAAGTTCGTCGATCACTGCGGTTGTGCCGACCGGTCTAACCGCGGGCAGCTACAATGTGGTCGCAACAGTAAATGGAACAGCAAGCAACAGTCCAACATTTTTGGTAACGAGCAGCGGTGGCGGTGGAACAGGTTCTACGCTGTATGTGAATACGGGCGGAGTTCTTAGTGGATCGGCAGGAACTGGCGCAACAACGGATACGATTGCAAGTGCCGGCGGAGTGAATCATGATGGAACACCAACGAATGCCACAACCTACCTGATTACCGGATTAAATGGCACCTATGATACATCGAAGGCAACTGCCTTCAATTTATTTGTCGACGCAGGGGCCAATGCGGGGGATGGGGTGCAGGTACAAGTGCAGTATGATTTCACGGGACATGGCGTATGGGATCGTACGGAAACTTTTAATTATTTTGCTACAAATCCGGTAGCAGATTGGGAAAACTATACGCAAAACCAAGGACTGAAATCTGCTGTCGGCAGCTTTGCCAATTTAGTCAATGGAAAAGTTCAGATAAAGGTTTGGAATGCGATTGGCAGCACGAGCACCACGCTGCGTACGAATGCCAGCAGTGCAAACGGTCAGCAATCTACGGTCAGCATTCCATTTAATTAAACCTTTAAGCAGATTTATAAAGGGGAAGCAGCAAGGATTTTAATATCCTGTTGTTTCCCTTTTTTTGTTCCTTTTGATTCATGCTGTTGGCGGAATAGAATGCGACATTGGGGGCAGCTGCAATCACGGAGTGACAGCAGCGACAAAATCTACATGGCTTTCAGTAACAGGGAACCGTATGTTCACAGAATTGCTTGGATTATAGCTCTTTTGCGTCATTTTAAAACCAATCGTGTTCCGCTATGATTCATGATATACGGAAGTAAAGGAGAGAAATTAGTTTGAAACGATTTGTTACGGTCCTTGCAAGTTCAATTTTACTATCAAGTCTTGTTATGGGTTGCTCAGCTCCTTCAACAAACGTACAGCCGACTAACAGTGACGTTTTAACGGCTGGAGATTTTTTAACTTTTAAGGACAGTACAGGCCAAGAAATGGTGTTGAAGGAAAAGCCGCAGCATGTCGTTCTGTTGAACACGGAGATTCAGGAATTATATTACCAAGTTGGAGGGCAAGCATCCGGGGTAGCGACAGCTCCAGGAATACCTGTACCCGAAGCGGCAAAAAATACTGTCAAGGTCGGGCAAATTAATCAAGTGAGTATGGAAAAAGTAATGAGCTTGAAGCCAGATTTGATTATCGGTCAATCTGTGTTTCATGCTTCTTTGAAGGATTCGTTTGCTGCTGCAAAGGTGCCATTTGCTTTGGTTGATATTAAAAGTTATGAGGATATCAAAGCCGCTGCGGAATTTTTTGGGAAAATAGCTGGTAAAGAAGCAGAAACTCAGGCGGCGATTGCTTTAACGGAGCAAAAAATGCAAAACATCATTCGTAAGCTTCCTCAGCAGAATCCAAAGTTTGCGATGATTACCATCATGCCGATGGGGATCAGTGTGCAAAAAAACTCAACGCTTTCATTAGATGTAGCAAAGCGATTAAAGTTAATTAATGTCGCTGAATCCATGCCGGCAGGCAAGATGCCGAGTGCAGCACCTTACAGCTTGGAGAAGCTGGTTGAACTAGATCCTGAGTATTTGTTTTTCATCGTGCATGGTACAGAAGAGTATGGGAAAGAAAAACTTACATCCGACCTGGAAAGCAACCCTGCTTGGCGTTCACTAAAGGCGGTCAAAGAAAAAAAGATATACTTCCTTCCATCTGAGCTCTTTGTAAGCAACCCCGGCTTCAACTATGATCAATCTTTATCCTATCTGGCTAAGCTGGTTTTCCCCGATACCTATAGGGATGATCAGAAATGATAAGAATACGTAAACATACAACATGGCGTACGAGTACGTTGGCGATATTTGCACTTTTCGCTCTATTGGGGTTGTATTTGAGTCTTATTTGTGGAGCCGTACAAGTAGATCTTTCAGAAATTGTAAAATCGTTATGGGGTGGAGAAAGCGAGTTTCGCGATATTATTTGGAATATTAGACTGCCGAGAACGATTGTAGCTGCTTTAGTTGGCATCAGTCTTTCGTTATCAGGAGCACTTTTGCAAGGGGTCATGCGTAATTCAATGGCAGATCCTCATATTATCGGCGTATCTTCAGGAGCAGGTTTGTTTGGAATAGGGGTTCTTATTTTATTCCCATCCTATACGTATTTACTTACACCTGTAGCTTTCATTGGAGCCATTATGGCTGCTTTACTCATTTACCTGTTAGCATGGCGTGGAGGCGTCAGTCCGCTGCGGGTTATTCTCGCAGGGGTTGCGGTGTCGGCTTTATTAAATTCCGGTATCTCTGCACTGCTGACCTTTTACAGTGATAGGGTGGGAGGATCACTATTGTTCTTAGTGGGAGGACTATCGGCTAGGAGCTGGCCTCATGTATATATTCTTCTGCCGTATGTGCTTATTGGCACACTGTTAGCTTTGTTGGGTAGTCAACGTATGAATATTATGGCCCTTGGAGATACACAGGCTAAAGGATTAGGTCTGCGTGTGGAAGTGTACCGAATTTACTTCACAGCCATTGCAACTTTACTTGCAGCTAGCACGGTAAGTATCGTTGGTTTACTGGGTTTTGTTGGCATGATTGTTCCCCATTCAGCCCGTTTGCTTATTGGCAGCGATTATCGCTGGTTGCTTCCTGCGTGTGTTATGTTAGGTGTAGCTGTCTTGACGATTTCTGATACAGTGGCGCGTATCGTATTTGCTCCCATAGAGCTTCCTGTAGGAATTGTCATGGGGGTACTTGGAGCGCCAATCTTCTTGTTTTTGCTTCGCAGGAAGGCCATGTGAAATCGGGCTAACGCGGGTATTGATTCGTCGTTTGCGTAATAAAAAGCCAGACTTCATTGAAGACTGGCTTTTTGTTGGTGATTTATTTTCACCAATGTCTACCTCTCTTAAGATGCTTTAACTAATTGCTTGATCGCTTTTTCAATGATTTCATTATCCATACCCTCGCCCATATCATATACTTTTCGAATGGTTCCCTCTTGGTCGATCAGAAACAATGAGCGGATCGAATGTACAAATTGACCATCTTTTTGCTTAACAGCCATAATTCCAAAATCGTTTGCGGTTTTCAATACATCCTGTTCACTCCCTCTTAGTAATTGCCACCCGACGCCTTGTTCAATGCCCAGTGCACTCGCATATTTCTCCAGCGCTTCCGGTGTATCTCGTTCAGGATCGAATGTAACGCTGAGGAACTCTACCTTACTCCCGAAGGTTCCTTTTTTCTTCAAATTATTTTGCATTAACACCATATTGGAGGTTGTCACAGGACATATATCAGGACAGTTGGCAAAGAAAAATTCCACTAACCGCACCTTACCGTTCGTTTCACTTAATTTAACTTGCTGCCCCTTCAGGTTTTGTAAACTGAATTCAGGCGCTTTTTTTATTTTTGGCAGCGGATCGGTGCCTTGTAGGAACCAGTAGACAGCACACAGAATAATGGCAGCAAACAGTACAATAGCGGTAATTCGAAACCATGCTTTATTGGTGGATGAATAGACAGACATGTAAAAATCTCTCCTTATTTAGCCGCAACTTCGAATTGTTGAGTGGGCATAGCATGCATGCCTGCGGCGGTAGTGTGGGAAGTAATGTTGTAAGTTCCTGCCTTTTGAAAAGTTGTTTTCATCGTATAAACGCCATTTTCTTTTTTTCTGCCTTTTATCTTTTCGTGGTTACCTGACTGCCCCTCTTCCCAAATTTCAAAAGTGAGTTCGTTCAACTTTTTTACTTTTTCCCCGTCTAGTGTCACAGTGGCTTGCACCTCCACCGCTTCATCGGGTTTAGGATGGTCTGGGCTGATTTTTACATCAACCTGAATCAATTTCATTGAGCTTTGATTCATGCCAGATATGTCCATATCATCCATACTTGAATCCTTACAACCTGTGAGGATGATACCCATAAGAACAAGCCAATACGCAATTTTCATGTACGTCGTTCGACTCCTTTATTTAAAACTTGTCTTTGTCCTTGTTATTATACCCACGTTATTGGCTGCTGCCATGACTAGAAAGTGCTATTGTTTTTAATATATTTTTGAGTTTCGCCTTATTTGACTTGAAAATGGCATAATTATAGCCCTTATGAGTCATTTTGAAATGAGGATATTTGAGTATATTAATAAAGAACAACTAGAAGCAGCAGAAAAGTCAGACCTAAAGGAGGTAACAGGATGACCCACCCAATTCGTGTCCTTATCGTTGACGACCACCATCATGCCAGAGAAGGCATTCGCGATATTCTGAGCAGAGATACGTCATTCGAGGTTGTTGCTGAAGGCAAAAGCGGCTTAGAAGCACTTGCACTAACAGAAGAATGGATGCCCGATTTAATTATGATGGATATCAATATGCCGCAAATGGATGGTCTTGAGGCCACAAAGCAAATTAAGGATAAATTCCCTTATGTCAAAATCGTTATGATTACCGTTTCTGATGATATTACTCACTTATTTGAAGCTTTAAAAAAAGGAGCGCAGGGCTATCTCCTCAAAAATTTAAGCCCCGATTCATGGCATGAATACTTGAAAGCTGTTGCCGTCGACGAAGCCCCGATGTCCAGAGAGCTTGCGCTGCGCTTGTTGAAGGAATTTTCACCAATAGAAAAGGTGGAAGCTCCTATGAATTCATCGATTACCGTGAGGGAACGTGAAATTTTAAAATGGGTGGCCAGTGGGAAATCGAATCGAGATATTTCGGAAGGGCTCAGCATTTCTGAACATACGGTAAAAAATCATTTGAAAAACATTATGCAAAAGCTTCGTATGGACAATCGTGTTCAACTCACCGGGTATGTGTACGAGCAAGGCTGGATGTCAAATAAAAAAAGATAGGAGAATAAGAATGAGAAAGAAAAATATAGGAGTAGGTTTCAGTTTATTGGCTTTCGTTCTCGCATTATCGGCATGTGGATCTTCCTCAAATCATGCGCATGAAGGGAATATGGGCTCTCTAACAAGTAGTCCTTCTGCAACTGTTAGCGCAAGTAACGCAGAGTCATTGTACAAGAGCAACTGTATGTCCTGTCACGGAGCAACCCTTCAAGGCAAGATTGGGCCATCGCTTAATAAAGTTGGCGGAAAGCTTAGCCAGGAACAAATTGCCGCAAAAATTCAAAATGGTGGCGGCGGAATGCCCTCGTTTAAAACCTTAAAGGAAGCGGATATCGAATCGCTATCTGAATGGCTTGCTGCTAAGAAACAATAATTGGTTTAAGGGAGGAGAGCGGATATGAAACAGTGGAAAGTAGGTATTCTTTTATTTGATGATGTCGAGGTTCTTTTGAGGTATCCACGATTTCAGAAACAGGCAACCTCATTACGGCGAACAACGGTTTGAAAGTGACACCGGACTATAGTTTGATCAATGCTCCTTAATTTGATTTGTTGGTTATACCTGGGGGCATGGGAACAAGTAACCGTAGTCGAAGGTGTGAAATTTGTTGATGAGGGCCGAATTATCACGTCTGCGGGGGTTTCAGCAGGAATTCATATGGCATTTCATATGGTTCAGAGGCTGCTGGGGAAGCAAGCTGCTGTTGAAACAGCTAAGGTTATGGAGTTTGATATTGATTTCGAGGTACCCCAGGATTAAATACATGATCCGAGGAGATGTGAAATGTCAAAAATACGAAATGGTCTTGCAACAGTTATTCTAATCATTTTTATCATTGCTGGCTTTTCTGGTGCAGCTTCCCCCGCATTAGCTGACCACAATCACGGAGATGAAATGATGGCAGCAGGGCAGTCGATTGAAGGCACAATTGTGAACACGGCCTCTTTGATAATCGTCGCTATGGCAACGCTGCTTTTAGTAGTTCGTATACGTGCAAATGCATCCTATCTTCCAAAAATGACGGCGAGGGTCATCTGTTTGGCCGGGCCAATCAAATCCTTTGTTTGCTGACGGCTGATTGTCAGATTTAAACAAGCAAATAGTGAGCAAAACGCCATGTCAGAAACCAACATCTGCGGATGGCGTTTTGGTGTTTGCTTTTACCGTGGTGATGATGAGTAAATCCGGTTAACTTCACGTGGTCTCCTCCATGCGATAGCCGAAGCCTCGTATCGTTCGAATCATCGAGGCGGCAGCGGGTGAGATCGACTGTATCTTTTCCCGCAGTCTCATGACATGCGTATCAACCGTTCGATGATCCCCTGCGGCCTCATAATTCCAAATGTCCTTTAGCAGCATATCGCGTGAGCATATCTTACCTAGATGAAGGGAAAAGTAGCGCAGCAGCTCGTATTCTTTTAAAGTTAGGGAGATTTCTGCACCTTCTACAAGTACTCGACGTGCATGGTGTTCGATGATCAAATTGGAGAAGACGATCCTGTCACTAAAAATAGGTTCTTGCGTCCAGAATCGATTAGGAGTCGTACGTTTTAATATAGCTTTGATTCGGAGAATCAATTCCCTAGGACTGAAAGGTTTGCACATATAGTCGTCTGCACCAGCTTCAAATCCGAGAAGACGATCCGCATCATCGCTTTTTGCTGTAAGTAGGATGATAGGTGTCTTTTTAAAGCTTTTCAACAAATGGCAGGCTTCTATCCCGCTTAGCTTTGGCATCAACCAATCCATAATAATGAGATCATATTCGGTATCCATCGCCTTCATAAGTGCTTGCTCGCCGTTGTCTGCTTCTTCGATGAGTGCATGTTCCTTTTCCAGGTAGATGCGAATTAATTTGCGTGTTCGATCTTCGTCATCGGCAACCAATACTTTATAAGTCATGTGCTTCATTGTTTTCACCTCCGTTGGTTTATATGCTATCCCAATGACAAAGCATTCACATGACTCCAACGAGTTATTTGATCGTCCAAAATATGAACAAACGATGGAGGCTTTATGAACATTGGGCTAATAACGCAATAATTGACTCTTTTATGGTCATTTTATTAGCAGGTATTCTGGCTATAATAATCAACAGATACATGACGAGCGACTTAAAAGCATATCCGGAGGGAGCTTCCTATGAACAGCAATGCACAAACTCGGCAGCAAAGAAATACAGAAGGGATTCGAAAATTCAGTGAACAAAAAACGATGCAAGCTTGCCGCAAGGCCGAAGCGGCCATTCACAAGCTATTAATGGAAGAGGTCAAAATCAATTTTAACACCGTCGCAATTGAAGCAGGCGTATCTAAACCGTTCTTGTATTCGCAACCGGGGCTTCGATTGAGGATTGAAAGCCTCCGCAAACAAACGGAACAAGCTGCTATACCGATTGAATTGATGTACGAAGAGCTAAAGAAAGAGAATGAGGCTATCAAAAAAGAATTATACAAACTGAGGAATTTTATTAGGAAAACAATGAAAACTTCAGATAAATAAAGTTGTTAGTGTTGTACAATGGACAGCACCCTCACGTAGCAACGTCGTTGTTGATATAGAAAACCGTAGCAAGTTTTCAGCGTTACAGAAGGGAAAACATCCGTTGACGGTGCTGTAAGAATACCGAAATTTGACCTCAAGCGGTGCGACTAGGCTGCCTTTAATTGAATTCTGCAGAGATGATGAATTTTCAACTTTAATTGTGAAATGCTTGACGCGGCTGCTGGAGATCCTTTGCTTGCTTTCCAACGATTTAGTAGCGATATTTTGCTTGCCAATATGAGTGTTTTACTTGCATGTACTCTTTTTCACAAACTAGTCACGGACTTTCCACAAGCTGTTCACGGATATGGCTCTTTCGAGCCATGCAAATGGTTTTATTTGTTCTATAATAATAAGTAACCGGAGAACATGAATGTGACAGCGTTTCAGGAGAAGCGCGCTGTAAATGCTAATATGATCAGGTAATGTGCAGACATTGGCTCTTTTGCAGTAAAGTATGTGAATTTATTCACAATATATTCATAATTGCTTTATTTCCGGCCTATATAGAAATAGAAAGAAGGAATAGCCCAATGGATATTGTTGATTTGGCCCGCCTGCAATTTGCTTCAACTACCATCTTTCATTATATTTTTGTTCCTCTGTCGATTGGCCTATCATTGCTAATTGCGATTATGGAGACATTATATGTCGTGAAGAAAGATGACGGCTACAAAAGAATGGCGCAGTTTTGGGGTAAATTTCTACTGATCAATTTCGCCGTGGGCGTTGTAACCGGAATTTTACAGGAATTTCAATTCGGTATGAATTGGTCTGATTTTAGCCGCTTTGTCGGGGATGTTTTTGGTACACCGTTAGCCATAGAAGCACTTCTAGCCTTTTTCCTGGAGTCGACCTTTATCGGTCTATGGATATTCGGTTGGGATCGGCTGTCCAAGAAAGTGCACTTGCTTAGCATGTGGCTGGTGACGATTGGAACAACACTATCTGCGTTGTGGATTTTGGCGGCTAACTCCTTTATGCAGCGTCCGGTAGGCTTTGAGATTCATAACGGGCGTGCAGAAATGACGGATATCTTCGCTTTGCTGACGAATGGACAGCTGATATGGGAGTTCCCGCACACGATTTTTGCTGCATTTACGACGGGAGCTTTCCTTATTGCCGGGATTAGCGCTTGGTATTTATTAAAACAAAGAGACATTCCGTTTTTCAAAAAATCCTTTCAGATCAGTATTATTGTTGGCCTCATTTCGTCATTCGCTGTCGCCATGTTCGGACATCAGCAAGCCGAATATTTGATTCACACACAGCCGATGAAGATGGCGGCCAGTGAAGCTTTATGGGAAACGAGTTCAGATCCAGCACCCTGGACCGTATTTGCAACCATTGATCCCTCCCAAAAGAAAAACGGGACGGAGTTGAAAATACCTTATTTGCTCAGCGTCCTATCCTATAGTAAATTGTCTGGCTCTGTTCCAGGTATGAAGGAGCTGCAGACAGAATACGAAAATCAATATGGTCCAGGTAACTATATTCCCCCTGTCCGAACGACCTTTTGGAGCTTTCGTATTATGATTGCCGGGGGCGTAGGTATGATTCTTTTGGCCATGTATGGCGTCTATTTGATGTTAAGGAAGCGATTGGAGCAGCCTAATAAGTGGTATTTGAGAATAATGCTCTGGGCTATAGGACTACCGTTCATATCGAATACGGCAGGCTGGATTATGACTGAAATGGGGCGGCAGCCTTGGACCGTATTTGGTATTTTACGTACGGAGGATTCTGTGTCGCCAAGCGTAAGCAAGGGGCAAATCTGGTTTTCATTGATCTCTTTTTCAACCATTTATTTGATCCTGCTTTTTATTTTAATCTTCTTATTTGTACGAACAACGAAGAAAGGGCCTGAACTAGCAGACAAGGTCGAGCATGATATTGAGGACCCATTCGATCAGGAGGTAACGACACATGCTATCTTTAAATGAGCTTTGGTTTATTCTTGTAGCTTTTTTATTCGTAGGCTTTTTCTTTCTGGAAGGCTTTGATTTTGGTGTTGGCATGGCAACCAGGCTGTTAGCTAAAAGTGATGGACAACGTCGGGTGCTGATCAATTCGATCGGCCCTTTCTGGGATGCGAATGAGGTTTGGCTGATTACAGCTGGTGGTGCCATGTTCGCTGCTTTTCCCCATTGGTATGCGACGTTATTCAGCGGTTTCTATACACCATTGGTAGTTGTTCTCCTTGCCCTTATTGGACGCGGCGTAGCCTTCGAATTTAGAGGTAAAGCTGAAGGGAAGATGTGGAAGCAAGCATGGGATATGGCGATATTTGTAGGCAGCCTGGTGCCTCCGCTTTTATTTGGGATTGTATTCGCGGCACTTGTGAAGGGTCTCCCTATTGATGCGAATATGGAGATGCATGCTTCATGGTCCGATATGGTCAATGTTTACACAGTATTCGGCGGCATCGCGGTTGTCATGCTTTGCTTTGTGCACGGCTTGATGTTTACGACGCTGAGAACGATCGGTGATCTGCAGGAACGGGCCAGGAGAATGGCAAGCCGACTTCTTCCATATTTAGGAATATGGCTGCTCATCTTTGCCGTGATGACGTACTTGATGACGGATATTTTTGAAACGAAGGGTGTCGTGTTGAGTATTTCGTTCGTAATGGGGGCTGCTGCTTTTCTCTTATCCGGTTATTTTATGAAGCGTCAAAAAGATGGCTGGGCCTTCGGGATGACAGGCGCCCTCATCATAATATCTATCGCTTCCCTATTTATCGGTTTGTTTCCGAGAGTCATGATTAGCTCGATTGATGCTGCCTACAATTTAACGCTTTCGAATGCGGCATCTAATCCCTATACACTTAAAGTGATGACGATCGTTTCGGTGACCTTGCTTCCCTTTGTACTGGGCTACCAAATTTGGAGTTACTTTGTGTTTCACAAACGGGTTCATGAAGAGGAGCATCTGGAGTACTAGTGGGAAGAGAATGGCTCGGCTACAAAGGGAGCAAGCCGACTATACTTATTCTTACGCTGCTTACCATCGTCCAGGGTTTTTCAATCATAGGTCAGGCTCTAGGACTATCGCAGACGATTAGCGGCATATTTCAAGGTTTTTCCGTTCAGCATAGTTGGCATTTTCTGCTTTTGTTTATAATTTCAATGGTTATCCGTCATTTATGTACGCGACTTCAGCAAGCCATTGCTTATCGATTTGCCGAGGAGACGGGCACTTCACTTCGACAGCAGCTATTCAAACGATTGTTTGAATTAGGGCCCAGACATGCGGCGAGTCAAGGATCAGGCAACTTGGTGACGCTGGGAATTGAAGGCATCGCACAATTCCGTGCGTATTTGGAATTAATCGTTCCCCGTACGATTGGAATGGCTGTCATTCCTGTCATCTTGCTCGGATACGTATGGCTGCAAGATTGGGTAGCAGGATTAATCCTAACCATTACCGTTCCGATCTTAATCGGCTTTATGATATTGCTAGGCTTGGCGGCACGTAAACAAATGGATAAACAGTGGAAATCCTATAGGCTACTATCCAATCACTTCACGGATTCTCTTCGAGGACTCGAAACGCTTCGTTTTCTGGGGCAAAGTCGCAAGCATGTGGAAACGATCGCGCATGTTAGCACGAAATATAGAAAAGCGACGATGCGCACGCTTCGCATTGCTTTTCTTTCCTCGTTTGCGCTCGATTTCTTTACGATGTTATCCGTGGCCTCCGTGGCTGTTAGCTTAGGACTGCGTTTGGTTGACGGCAGAATGAGCTTAGAAACAGCATTGGTTGTGCTGATCGTGGCTCCCGATTATTTCCTTCCCATACGGATGGTAGGCTCGGATTATCATGCCACATTAAATGGAAAGGAAGCAGGCGCGGCGATTCAATCTATTATCGATCATCCGAGGGAAGAAGAAACATCGAGCTCACTATCAGCACCCTTATCATGGACGTTAGATGATCCCATTGTTTTGAGCCATATTCGAGTAAACATCGAAGCGGGCAGTCGTTCTCTCCTTGATGATGTGAGCACAGTGCTGCACGGTGCGCGAAAGATAGGTATTGTTGGTGAGAGCGGTGCAGGAAAATCAACGTTGCTTGACGTGATCGGGGGTTTCCTTGTACCTTCCTCAGGCAGCCTGCTCATCCATAATCAAGTACTCGATGCATCGAATAGACAAGCATGGCAGCAGAAGATTGCCTATATTCCTCAACAGCCACATCTGTTTAGTGTATCAATTGCAGATAATATTCGTTTCTATGAGCCAGAAGCAACGGAGGAGCAAGTGGAAGCAGCCATTCGTGCTGTCGGTTTATCGCAGCTTGTCAAAAACATGCCTCAGGGGGGCAAGGAAATGATCGGAGAAGGAGGAAGACCGCTAAGTGGAGGACAGGCACAACGAGTGGCGCTTGCTAGAGCATTTCTTGGCAGACGACCCATCCTGCTCTTGGATGAGCCTACCTCACATCTCGATATTGAGACTGAACTTGAATTAAAGACGACCATGCTTAACATTTTTGCAGACAGACAGCTTATTATCGCAACGCATCGTTTACATTGGATGGCGCAAATGGATCTGATTATAGTCATGCATGAAGGGAAAATGGTTGAATCGGGAACACACGAGCAGCTGCTGGCACATCAAGGGAAGTACGTGCAACTGCTCGAAGCACAAGCAGGAGGGGCATTGGTATGACTTCTAAAGGATGGTTCAAACGATATATGTACCGTTATTTGTGGCGGTTTATGATCGCTGCACTTTTAGGAAGCTTCGCTGTATGCTGCGCGACAGGCTTATTATTTACTTCAGGCTACTTGATTTCCAAATCAGCGATGCGCCCGGAAAATATATTAATGGTTTATGTGCCTATCGTACTTGTAAGAACCTTTGGCTTTGGTAAAGCCGTCATGCAGTATGTGCAAAGATTGGTTGGACATGATACCACGATGCGTATTTTATCGGATATGCGTGTCCGACTTTACCGTGTGCTTGAACCGCAGGCGCTGTTTATTCGCTCAAGGTTTCGTACGGGAGAAATGCTCGGTTTACTGGCTGATGATATTGAACAATTACAGCAAATTTATCTCCAAACGGTTCTGCCTATCGTTACAGCTTTAGTCATTTATGCAGCCAGCGTAATCGTTCTAGGAAGCTTTGATGTCATGTTCGCTTTATGGATGGCCCTGTATTTCGCTGTGCTGTTGTTTATCATCCCAGGCATTTCCTTGTGGGTTGTCAAGTCTAGGCAGCAGCGTGTGAAGCAAGGAAGAAGCTTGATTTATGAGCAACTGACTGATGCCTTGTTTGGATTGCGAGACTGGGCTATGAGCGGCCGAACAGCAACCTTTATGAATGCTTATGACGATGCGGAGAGCAAGGTATTCCGGTTAGAGAAACGCTTAAAAAGTTGGCAGTATACGCGGAATTTTGTGACACAATTGCTCACAGGTTTCGCCGTGTTGATCATGATCGTTTGGGCAAGCGGGCAGGTCGAAGACGGTAAAATTGCACTTGCTTATATGGCTGCATTCGTCCTGGCTATGTTCCCGCTAATGGATGCCTTCTTGCCCGCAGCTGATGCGGTTGAACGTATACCAACCTATCAGGAATCATTCAAACGACTTGGGCGTGTGGAATCTATGCAAGGAGAACCGACCCAACAAGCGGATTCCCAGCAACCATTATCTAATCAAAAAGCTCATATCAGCTTGCTAAGCGTAAGCTACTGTCATGAAGGATATACCAATCAAAGTATCCGTGAACTTACACTGGATATACCGCAGGGCAAACGTATAGCCATTCTTGGGTCAAGCGGTGCAGGAAAAACGACCTTATTGAATGTAATTCAAGGCGCAATTGTTCCTAGCAGCGGGCGAGCTAATCTGAATGGTTTACCTATACACCATTTTGATCAAGCGGAGTGGTTTGCCGTTCTTAACCAAAGTCCACACTTGTTTGATACTACGATTGCCAATAACATCCGTCTGGGTAAGCGTCGTGCAACCGAAGAGGAGATACACGAAGCTGCCCAGAGAGTGAAGCTGGATCCATTAATCGCAAGCTTACCCCAAGGTTATTTGACAAAAGTGGAAGAGATGGGACAGCGGTTTTCCGGAGGCGAAAGGCAGCGGATCGCATTGGCGCGTATTTTATTGCAGGATACGCCTGTCGTTCTTCTTGACGAACCGACGACAGGACTGGATCCGACAACCGAACGCAATTTGCTTGCTACTTTATTGGAAGTTCTTGAGGGGAAAACGCTTATATGGGTGACGCATCATCTGCTTGGCGTCGAACATATGGATGAAGTCATTTTTATGGAGCAGGGATCGATTACGATGCGGGGCACGCATGATCAGCTAATGGCGAATTTCGAGAGATACAGAAAGTTATATCAGCTCGATCATCCGTTTAATTGATTTCCATCTATCCGCTACTCCTCTGGGCTTGCACTTCGAAAGTGCTGGGGCGAAATTCTTTCTATTTTTTTGAACATCCGGCTGAAATAAAAAGGATCTTGATAGCCAACTTCTTCGGCAATGTCTTTTACGCTTTTACTCGTATTCAGTAGTAAATATTTGGCGCGCTGTGCCCGCAGCTGGTGAATATAATGGTGAATGTTCGTACGCGCATATTTTTTAAACACTTGGCATAAATACTCATATTTTCGGTTCAATACTTGCTCCAGCTGATCTTTGGAAATATCTGATTCATAGGAATTGTTTAAGTGGTTGACCAGCTCTCGAAAAGTGATATAAGAAGCTGAGAAATTCGTATCGACAGAGCTTTGCTCCAAAAAATCATTTGCGATGAGCCGAAGGATTTCGGCCAGCAATAAGGTCGCCTGGAAACGGAAATAGCCCTTTGGCTGTTTCATGGTGGACACAAGCTCTTCAAATAAACCAAGCAGCTTATAACGCTGAATGGCTTGGAATTGACGAGGGACGACCAGGACATCCTCATGACGGATATCGGTCGTTCGCAGTTCTGTCCGTTCGGCATGGACAATATTAAGTTGGCTCGCTTGATCCAATAGGAATTCATTCAGGCCGGGATCACAAGAAAACTGTGCCCAAAAGAATTGACCTTGGCGCTCCTGAGGATTCCAGCCTGTATGCGATTCCCATGGCTGCATCAGGAGCGATTGGCCGGATTGCAGGGTCATCTGAGTTTCGTTGGTTTGCAGATGCACGGTTCCGTCGGCAATGACGACCAACTCGTAATAAGGATTATGATGCTGCTCAAAAAAAGAACGGTTATTCGTATCGAATAGACCCGCCCAAATGACGTCAAGCTTAGACAATCGAGAGAAAGAGTAGTACATGGCATGACATCCTCCCATATTTATTGTTTCATAGACTAAATCATGTACATGGATTGATGTAGAAACCGCACGTATGATGAACGCATGACCATTATATCAAAATAACGGAGGTTTCTACATGAGCTGTCAGATTCTGAATGAAAAGGATTACTATCGAATCGTCTATGGGGGATGGCTGGGGAAAAATATCGGGGGGACGCTTGGTGCGCCGGTTGAGGGCGAAATGGAGCTGCTGAAGTTAACCTTTTATCCGGAACTGCCGGATGGTCCACTCGAGAACGATGATTTGGACCTGCAATTGGTGTGGCTGCATGCATTGGAGCAATACGGTCCAGGCTTGACTGCCCATGATCTTGGACAGGAATGGTTGGAGCATGTGTTTTTCCCATTCGATGAATACGGTTACGCGCTCACGAATTTGAGAAGGGGATTAATCGCTCCGGTCGCGGGGGCGTTTAATAATCCCTTTACGAACTGCATGGGCTCGCCCATTCGTTCTGAAATTTGGGCTATGGTAGCACCCGGATCGCCAGAAACGGCAGCTCATTATGCGTATCAAGATGCTATCGTTGACCACGCTGGCGGAGAAGGCGTTTACGGAGAAATGTTTTTTGCCGCGCTGGAGAGTGCGATTTTCTTCGAGAAAGATCGAGATCGATTAATTGCCATCGGGATGACCTATATCCCCGAAGATTGCCGGACCGCCAAAGCTTTGAAGGACCTGCTGTGCTGGCATAAGGAAGGGAAGGACTGGATCGAAGCGCGTGCGTTAATTTTGGAGCATCATGGCAGCGACAACTTTACAGACGCCCCGCAAAATATTGCTTTTACCATCTTGGGTTGGTTGTATGGCAAGGATTTCGAAGATGCCATATTAAAGGCTGTCAACTGTGGGTATGATACCGATTGCACCGCAGCAACGCTCGGAGCCATCTTGGGGATGCTGCTCGGTCCCGAAGGGCTGCCGGCAGCATGGGTGGACCCGGTCGGCGATCGCATTGTCGTCAGCCCGCCTATCAATGGCTTTCCCGCGCCGAAGGATTTGGATGAGTTGACTCGGCGTACGATCCGTATGGGCAAACAAATACTTGCTGCTTGGGATACGGGCATTCTGGTACATCCAGATCTGCCTACCTCATGGCATAAGCCCGCAGTTACAGACCATAAGCAATCAAGGATTGGTGAGCTATGGACAAGGAAGACAACGGCTAATCACTACATGCTGCCTCAAGGAAGCCAAAATAATCCGGATGTCGAGCTGGATATTGATTTCGGGCAAGCAGGTCCTGCCATTGGCGTGAATCAAAAGAAAACAGTGGATATTACGCTGACTAATCGTTCATTAACCCCGATAACAGGCTGGCTCGCTTTAGAGGTGCCTGAAGGCTGGGAGGGGCCAAAGTCGCTTGAAATTAGTCTACAGCATAACGAATCCTTCGTATGGAACACAGACATTCGAGCATCGGAAACGGCTAAACCAAGCTATGAGCTTGTATGCGTTTGGACGCGATATCATGACCAATCGATATGGGCTGCTCAGAGAGTGCCATTTTCACTGGTCCATGCTGCCAAATGGACCGTCTGGGGTCCGAATGGCGGTGAGGGCAAAGACGTGTATGTCCCAGGCAATCGGTTGGAGTTGGAACAGGCGCTTGTTTCAGAAAGCGACGGTTTGTACCGTGCACAAACGACGCTATTTAACCCCGTCGAACGGAAAGTACGGCTCATTGCAGCGGCAAACAGTCCGGCCACACTGAAGTTAAACGGACAGATCCTCATCCAATGTGAAGAAAGTTTGGCGTTCATACCGGCTTATCATCGAGCTCCGGATGAACAATGGGTTGAGCTGACTTTAGCTGCCGGGAGCTATAAGGCTGAAATAGAGGTATTAAGGAAAGGCAGCCCTCTGGAGGTCTATGTCTTGCCGGTATCGCTAAAGAACACAACAACCCCTGGACCTCATTACTATTTTACAGATATATTGTTCGGATGAATGATGAGAATTGATGCCCATCAACACTATTGGCTAACGGAACGTGGCGATTATGGCTGGTTGACCCCTGAGCAGGGGATTCTTTTTGCGGACTATATGCCGAATCAATTAAGGGATGACTTGAAACGTCATAGCTTCGAGCGCACCATTGTCGTTCAAGCCGCTCCTACGATAGAAGAAACTGAGTTTCTGCTAGCTTTATATGAGGAGTATGAAAGTATTGCTGGTGTCGTTGGGTGGGCGGATCTGGATTCGCCGTTATTTGGTGAGCAGTATGCTCACCTTCGCAAACATAAAGGATTTGTGGGATTTCGTCCCATGCTGCAGGACTTGGAGGATTCTTGGATTCTTCGGCCACAAGTCATGAATAATTTAAAGCTGGTGGTGGAGGATGATTTTCCACTGGATTTACAGCTTAGGCCAAGGCATCTCCCTTATGTGTTGGAGGTGCTGCGGAGCTTTCCTACGCTTCGGGCTGTAGTCGATCATGCGGCCAAGCCATTTGTCGCTGAACGCGTCATCGAACCATGGAAGACGCTGTTGGCTGAACTGGCTGCATATCCTCATATCATGTGCAAGCTGTCAGGACTGGTTACAGAAGCGAATCAGCCATCTTGGCGTTGGGAGGATTTGGTTCCCTATGTGCATGCAGTCATTGACATGTTTGGCACAGATCGTATTATGTTCGGCAGCGATTGGCCGGTATGTTTAACAACCTGCAGCTACGACGAGGTCTATCATGCTTTGCGAAATGCCTTACCTGTTCATTTACCGGAAAAAGCAGTTTCTGCACTATTCGGAGAAAATGCAGCTCGATTTTATCAAATCGTTAGATAAAGAAAATAGATTTTGCAATTCACATATAAAAGATGATGTATTTACAAAATAAAGGTGAGCATTTATTATGTATAGGAGTGGAGTTGGAAGGGGAATCTACAAATGGCAGTAGCTTGCTTGTAATGGAAGGGAAATCACAAAAAATTCTATGATTTTTTCATAGGATAAGTGCGCCCTTTTGACCCATTACAAGGAACTCCACGCATCGTATTTATTTAAATCTGCGGAGTGCCTTTTTGAGGTACTCCGTTTTTATTTTAAGGAGAGAAAAATATGATACAGCCATTTATCAATAATCATCAGTTTAACTTTATTCATAAACAAGTGGGTTTGTTAAAAAATAGCAGCAATGACCAAAAAGTTATGGATGCAGTCAGATATAGTATTGAAACGAAAGTCATTCAACAGTTTAGTCAGATTTCAGACATGAACAAACAAATGCTGCAAAAGGTTTCTACCTTAGAAAAAGTGGATGAGTTTCAGGATTACCTGGATCAGATTGAATCTCACTTGATTGAATTTCCGCGAGTCACAGAATCACAATTAAAAAAATTATTTCCCAAGATTAAGAAATTAAAGCTTCCTGAATTAGAAGTGATCGATTACCAGCATTTAACCTACCTTGGTTGGATCGATATATCTTCTAATAAGTTTTTCATTGTTTATAACTATGCGGGAAAAATGGTTGGTATTGAAGGGAAATATACGTTAACCAACAAAAAAGGGATATGCGCGTTATGCAATGGACATGGAGAGATTGCTTTAGTAACCGCCATGACGAAGTCAAGACCTGCTAATTCACCTGATTATTATAAAAGCGTAGGCAACTACATGTGTATTGACAGTCATAAGTGTAATAAAAACATAACTGATGTTACTTATTTAGAGAGATTCATTCAAGATGTAATTGGATAATAAGGTGAAAAATTAATCAAGCAGTGAAGAGAAATAAAATATAAAATTTAGACCCTCAGCCCGTAGCTGTGGGTCACTTTTTTATATAAGAATACCTATTTGTCAGAGATAATGGTAAAATATTGGTAAAATCAATCGTGCTTTACTTGGAGAGGGAGCCTAAAATGGTTCATTTGCCTAAGCAATTCGTTCATACGCTGAAAGAAATTCATAAGGAAAAAGCAGAATCATGGTTGGATACATTTGATCAGTTCCTTGTTGAATGTGAAAAACGTTGGGATATGGAAATTATGCCGCACTTTGATTTATCTTATCATTTTGTTGCACCTGCCAGACTGAAAGATGGAACAGAAATCGTCGTAAAGCTTGCCGTTCCAAATAAAGAATTTAATGCTGAGGTCGAAGCGCTTACCCTCTTTAATGGAAAAGGGATGGTCAAAATCATAGACGTTGATTTGGCAAAAGGGATTCTAATACTCGAACGGCTGCTTCCCGGAGAAACGTTAGCTTCCTTAGATAGTGATGAAGAGGCAACACTTATAGCCGCGCAAGTCATGAAAAATCTGTGGATTCCTGCCCCTTTTTCATCTGGAATTCCAACTGCTCTACAAAGAGAAAAGAACTTGGAAGATATTGTTAAGTTGTGTGAGGACAGTCTTGGGCCTATTACGAAAGAAATTCTCCAAGAGGCATTAGGTATTTTCCAGGAAATGAACAAGATGCCTGCCACACCTTATTTACTTCATGGTGATTTGCATCATTACAATATTTTATCGGCGGATAGGGAAAGGGAACCATGGCTGGCAATTGATCCTAAAGGATTGATTGGGGACAAAGAATACGATGTCATTCAATTTCTATTAAATAAACTTCCCAATGAAAATGCAGCACATGTGATTGAGAAGCGGATCGACATATTGGTTGAAGAGCTGAACTTGGACAAGAAGAAAGTGCTTTTGTGGGGTTTTTCGCATGCCGTTCTCGCCACATGTTGGACAATTGGTGAAGATGGCCATTATAACGAGGCTTTTTTTAAGACAATAGATGTTTTTAAAAATTTACGAAGTGGGATCGCTTGATTTCATCGACGTCTCCGTGTGATATTTGTGTAGGAGTGGGTCTGGAGGATAAGATTTGAAAGATATCATGATAAAATTCATTTTATTTGTTCTATTTCTTTTTGTATTAATGTGGATACTTGATTATTTTAAAGGACAATGGATTGTTCAAGCTTTTCTACTCGTTATTCTCTCTTTTGTCTACTCCATTATTGAATCCAAAGTAATTGTTCATATCCATACGGTTGTACAGCATTTGACGAAGAGAAAAAGGTAGAACGGAGTCAAATAGTCTATGCTCGACATGAAGACACGCATAAACCAAAAGGAGCAACATACAACATGAATGAAAATAATCCATTATTAGCAGCGTACTGGCAAACAGCCTATCCACTAATTGGACATGGTAAAAGAAATATCCAGATTTTGAAAGAAGCATTGAAGGATGTTGATGGTAACCAGGAAAGTGATATGTATGGTAAAGGTCAGGTGATCGAAGACTTTCAAGATCGCATTGCTAAATACTTAGGAAAAGAATCAGCTGTATTTTTCCCAAGCGGGACTATGGCTCAGCAAATCGCCTTAAGAATTTGGTGTGATAAGAAGGGTCTGAGAAAAGTTGCCTATCATCCCCTTAGTCACTTAGAGATTCATGAAGAAGATGGGCTCAAAGAATTGCATCATATTATTCCCATCTTGCTAGGGGATAGAAGTCGACCTGTTGAATTGGAAGATGTGTTGAATTTAAACGAGGATATTTCGTGTTTATTATTGGAATTACCGCAACGTGAAATTGGCGGACAATTACCGTCATACAAAGATCTTGAAGCAATCTCCGCATATTGTCGCGAAAAAGGGATAAGGCTGCACCTGGATGGGGCAAGACTTTTTGAAATTCTCCCTTATTATCAAAAGTCGGCTGCTGAAATTTGCCAGCTTTTTGATAGTGTGTATGTCTCCTTTTACAAAGGGATCGGTGGAATAGCGGGAGCGATTCTTGCCGGCGACGAGACCTTTACCAAGCAATCGAAGGTGTGGAAAAGACGACACGGCGGCGATCTTATCAGCCTATATCCATATATCATTAGTGCTGATTATTATTTTGCAAACAGGATTTCTCAAATGGACCAGTATTATAATGAAGCGAAAGAGCTGGCCGAATTTTATAATCAGTGCTATGCTGCGGCAACGCGGCCAATGGAGCCTGTATCGAATATGTTTCATGTGCAAATCGATATGCCTAAAGAGAAGCTGGAACCGATATTGATTGAGCTATATGAGGCAACAGGTGTTGGTTTGACGTCCAACCTAAGAGAAGCCAGTGAGACTTCTTGTTATTTCGAGGTTCATATTGGTGATCGATATGCTCATGTTTCTAAAGAAAAGATAAAGGAAACTTTTCAAATGTTTGATGAGAAGATCAAAGGAGCTTTACAAAGCTAACACAACGGTTACGATGTAATAAATTTGATGAATTCCGTATTTTCTCCATTCCTGCTCAGTCAAGTCCCGAAGCGTTGTCATAGAATAGAAGAAAGGGACGAGTGCGATGAGAGGAAGTGCTTGAAACATGAAGAAGAAAACATACAAGTCCAAAAAAAGGCGGCCCGCGAACATGGAAATCGCGCAAGCGACTGCCCAAATTAGTCAAGTGATGAATAGGGTACCTGTATTAATTGCTTTAACAGACGGCAGCTATTATTACGGAATGATTCGTGGCGTACAAGGTCAAGAACTGCTTTTAGAAGGCGTGAAAGGGAAGAAGAAGCTTCCTAGAAATTTGAATAAAGAAAAAGCGAGCATCTCAGGATTAGGCGGTTTGGTCAAGATGTTTGGTGGCGGTGGGTTAGGCAGCCTTTTGGGCGGCTTCGGTGGAGGCGGAAGCGGAAGCAGCGGTGCGAGCAAAGGTGGAGGCTTTTTTGGCAAAATTGGCGGTTTCATGAAGATTGGGATGGGAGTGCTTAAATTTATTATGCCATTAATGGGTGGCTTTGGATTTTAACCTGAGGCATACAACTGCACGCACGCCCATAATAGTAAAAACCAACAAAAAAGATCGCTTGGATGGAAATCTTCTGTCCGAATGATCTTTTTCTTGTATATCATCGCTTAACGTTGGCGGCAATCTAAAGTTCCCTATATTTTTCTAATTCATGGTGCTGTATATGGGCGATCCGACCTCTGGTTAATTGCAGCAGTCCTTCGTTTTTAAGCGATTTCAGCGTCCGGCTGATGACTTGACTTCAGGGCCGTTCCCAGCTCTATGGACAGCGTGTCAGGGTAATTGTCAGAGTATCACTACCGTCATCTGTAAAAGAAATACAGCTACACGTCCGCGAATTGATTTGAAATGAATACTATCCAGCAGGTTAGACATGATGAGCAGTTTTTTGGCGAACATTTTGAAATTAAACTACCGGAAGTTTTTTAACGGTCCATCCATTATCTGAATGCGAGAACCGGAATGACCAGCGCCAGCCCCGGTTTTTCAGTACTTGCGGTAGCTTCATATTCACTCTCGCCGAGGATGCTGGACATCATGAGTGGATAGCACTCACCTCTGTTGATCCGATACAGAGTGATTTCTCTATCTGCTGTCACTAATTTTAAATATGCGTACAACTCCCTCCGGAATAAGATCAGCATGTTCTAAGAACCGACCGTGCCTCAATGACATGGCTGGGCAGCATTTCCACACGGATATGCTAATGTGCCATGTCATATTGCTCAGAACAAAGCTTGCGTAATCATTTTGGGAAATCTACATGCGGGATAATGAACTGTAAAGCTGTTTTTCCGCGTTACGGAAGACAATTGGTCCTTCAGCGATGCTGTAAGCACGAAAAATGTGCTAACAGTAAAGGAAAAAGAGAAAACGGGCAATAAAATGAGCTGTAAAGCTGTTTTTCCCCGTTACGGAGGGCAAATGTTCCATCGTCGCAAACAGGTATTTACTTTCCGGTTGGTGAAATCAATAAAAACACAAAGTAGAGCATGCATTTCCCTGGAAACACTGCGTTCATCTGTACGCCTGACGGAAGGGGTCAGCATAGTGAGAATGAATGGAATCGGGGACAGGCCGATCAAAACGAAGGTGCTGATCTATTTTCTGCCTATTATTATATTAGCGGTCATTCTGACAGGGCTCGCCTCTTATTTATCTGCTGTCAGCCAGTTAAAGAAAAACGCTTACTCGTTGCTAAGCGATACCCTGTACCAGACAAATATATTTCTGAAAATGATAAATTCACTACAGTTTTGAGCGACATAGTTGCGATTGAGAATACAAACGCTTACAAAAACATTGTTTCGGATACGAAGAGCACAGCTGGCCCCTACTCCAATTATGATGATGTGATTCAGCTG
Organism: Paenibacillus sp. N3.4; assembly: GCF_008017805.1. Classification (GTDB taxonomy): domain Bacteria; phylum Bacillota; class Bacilli; order Paenibacillales; family NBRC-103111; genus Paenibacillus_E. Next base: position 64,860 of record NZ_VRTT01000007.1, read on the forward strand.
AAAAAAGCGTTCGAAGATGCATATACGAATCACTTTCAAATGATCGATTCCATGTATCTGACCTTGAGTAATGGCAAGGAATTTGATTTGCATAAGGATATTGTTACCCGCAAAGTAGGGATTCATTTGCCGGAATGGATGGAGCGTTACAGTGGGAAGGAACGGAATTATTTTTGGCTGAATAGTTATGCAGATCATGTGTTTGAATCGAGTCAACCGCGTGAGGTTATGAGTGTATACAAGGTGATTGGAGTAAGGAATCTCCTGTAAGGGGCATCATGCTCTTTAATTTACGAACCGATTATTTCTTGAATATTATGAAAAATGTGAAGGTAAGCCCGAACGGATATATGGCGTTGGTAAGTCCGGGCGGCTCGGTTATTTATTCGAAAGCGACCTCTTCGGGGAACGAAATTCGTCCGGAGGGAATCGATTTTTTGACGAACCATATCGGTTATAACGGAAGTTTTAATGTGAAGAATATTGCCGGCCAACAGATGATCGTCATGTTCAATACGCTGGGTTCGAACCAATGGGCGCTAGCGGTGATCGTTCCGGAAGACGAAATGATTCAGAAAGAGGGGCAGATCAAATATATTTCGCTGAGTATTATTGCGCTATGGGAATAATACTCAGCCAAGGATATACTGATTTTGGATGGTTTGACATCAAAACGAAAACGGAGAGTCTTCACGTCTGTTATGACGTGAGGCTCTTTTTTATATATAGGTACGTTAAGATAATCTTAAGAATTGTCCCCACAATCTGTTAAGATTCAGCGGCTATACTAAATATCATGATCGCTATCCACATTTTGATTGTATTTACCAGACCAACTTGATACGTTTATGGATATCCGCAAAACACAGTACATTAGGTTAAAACTAGTTTTTACTTACACTGAAATGCAAAGGAGGGTACCCATGATGGCACAACCTACGATACTCCTTGTCGACGACGAGAAAGAAATCATAGATATGCTGGCCATTTATTTGAACAATGAGGGTTATCAGTTGCTCCGTGCAGCTGATGGAACGGAAGCCTTGGAAGTGCTTCAACGGGAAGAGGTTGACCTCATCGTTCTCGATATTATGATGCCGAAAATGGATGGGATCGAAGCTTGTTTCAAAATCCGCGAACAAAAAAACATGCCGATCATCATGCTCTCTGCAAAGAGTCAAGACATGGATAAAATCTGGGGCTTAAGTTCAGGCGCCGACGATTACATGAGCAAACCGTTTAATCCTTTGGAGCTTATTGCTCGAATTAAATCTCAATTGCGCCGATATACCAGGCTTAATGTACCTCATGCCAACAAGGACCACGAGCTCGAAGTAGATGATCTGACGATCAACACACAGACGCATGAAGTCAAGCTGGATGGTAAAGAAATTAAGCTAACCCCGAGGGAATTCGCCATTCTTGAGCTACTGGTCCGTAACCGGGGGATGGTGTGGAGCACGGAGAAAATGTACGAAACCATTTGGAAAGAAGCGTATTATGACTCCGATAATACGGTTATGGTGCATATCCGTAAAATCCGTGAAAAAATCGAGCAAAATCCAAGAAAACCAAGGTTTATAAAAACGGTGTGGGGGGTTGGCTACAAAGTTGAATAATCGATACGATTTTGATCCTTACTCTAGGCTGAACCGATTTCCGTTTACCTTTTTCCCTTTTAACCTGCTTCGAAAGCTGATTATTTTGGTTCGGACGCTGTATAAGATTAGTATGAGCCATGTGAAGCGAAGCGTACGAATGCAGTTGATGTTAACCTTTGGTATCTGTTTGTTGGCGGCATCACTGAGTTATGGCATCTGTTCTAATCTGTTTGGAGAAATGCGGCGACAGGCTGTTATTGACTATAAGTACGGAATTGAACGAATAGATAGTGAAGCTCGCAGCTTGGTTAATGAATTATCGTCCATTCAAAATCAAAGAGCTCCCTCTGTTAACTTTGACAATCACGTGGCCTGGATGAATGATCAGAAATTCAAGGTTCTCGTAACCGACCTGGATGGTAAGGTCGTATATCGAAGTCAAAACGCGGCGGAAACAAATGTCGAAATTCACAATGTGATAGGTAATGCGATGAATGCTCGGACGGATCAGGATTATGGACGCAAAGAATTTTCCAGTTTTTACCCAGTCAACTATATGGGGCAAAAATCATATCTGATTGTCTCCGGCATCCCGGAACCGCACATTACGTATCGGAAGGGTGAAAGCCCGCTGTCCTTGCTGAGCGCTGTTGCTGTTTTTATCCTTTTGTTCTACTTTATGACACAAAAGAAAATGCGCCACGTTGAGGAACTGGCTGGTGGTTTACGCATCATTGCAACGGGGAATTTGGATTACCGCGTCATTGAACGCAGTCAAGATGAGCTTGGTTCCCTGGCCCGAGATCTGAACTTCATGGCGGAGGATCTGCAGAAAAGGATTGAAGAGGAAAGAAGGAACGAACGTTTGAAGCGCGAGCTGATAACGAATGTTTCCCATGATTTACGCACTCCTTTGACGCTTATTATGGGTTACTTGCGGCTGCTGCATGATAAGGGCTACGAAACTCCTGAGCAGGCAGCCGGCTATGTTAGCATTGCGTATAATAAATCTGAGAAGCTGAAGCTGCTCATCGATGACCTATTCGAGTACACAAAATTATCCAATCGTGACGTGCCTCTTTACAAAGAAGGTGTTGCGATCAATGAGCTATTAGACCAATTACTGGAGGAGTTTGTCACACCGGCTGAGGAGCAGCAGCTTACGATCCACCGCACCATTCCGAAAGAGGAACTGCTGGTTCGCATTGACGTGGATAAGATGATTCGTGTATTCGAAAATCTGTTGGGAAATGCCCTTAAGTACAGCTTGAAGCCGGGGGCAATTACAGTCAGTCTTCGCCATGATTATCGTTATGTTACGCTGCAAGTAAGCAATCAATCGGAATTGCTTAGCGACGACGCTTTGCATCAGTTATTTGATCGGTTCTACCGGGTCGAAGCTTCACGTTCTTCCAATACCGGTGGGTCAGGCCTTGGGCTTGCCATTGCCAAAAGTATTGTGGAGTCGCACGAAGGCTCCATTTGGGCCGAGCAAAGCGGTGGACAGATTCACTTTTTTGTAAAATTGAAGCTTATTTAGTCAAAATGACGTGTAAAGGGGCATGGCAATGAGACGATGGATCGTAGGCTTAATGATCATAAGTTTATTAGGGATGATAGGGTGCTCGAAGCCGATCGAATATACCGGGAAAACGGACGATTGGCGTGTAGAATGTTCGGTTAGTCCAACTGATCATGTAAAAGCATATGTGATAACGTATATTGGAAAAGACAGTCTGACCGTCAAAAATGTCAGTTATTCATTTATGCATAGTGAAAATTTCAATTATAGTGGCAATAGCGAAACTAGCTCGAAAAATTTGAAAATAAGCGGTAAGTCCACCCTAGAAAAGCCCTATGTAGATGAAGATAGTTTTACACTTCATATGAAATGGAATGATAAAGAGGACACGATAAGTTTAGTAAAAAAAGGTTAGCATCCCTTATACGCGCACAAAGCCGATTATTGCCCCATAGGTAAAATCGGCTCTTTTGTCGTATCATTTTTAGGCAGTCCATGATGGGAGGAGCCTCAAGATTGAAGAAGCTAACGGAGTTTTCGATGAAGATCATGATCTGGCTGTTGATTGCAGGGGGATGTTACGCAGCGACGAACTTGAAGGTAGAAAGTATGATGGATATCTCCTATCCGATCGTTATTATTTCGACTGATTATACGGCTCCGCCAAAGGATGTCATGAGCTGATCACCAAACCGTTGGAGAAAGCAGTAGCAGGCATGCAAGGACTCAAGAATGTAAGTTCCAGTTCGCCATGGTTATTGGTCTGTATGATTTTGTATGATTTCCTCTGGTTAACATAATGGACGGCTACTTAATGGGGTTTACTAATCCTCTGAAAATGAGATACTTTAAATGGGGATATGGATCCCATGCATACAGTCTTTCTTTAGAAAGGATTGCTTTTACTTGTCACCTACTGCGTACAGAAATTTATTTTTACTGCTGCTGTGCATGACGTCTGGCATTGTGGATGTGATTGGTTACTTAGGACTCGGTCACGTTTTTACTTCCAACATGACAGGAAATATAGTCATGCTTGGATTAGCAATCGGCCATGCGCAAGGTTTAGCTGTTCTTCGGTCAGGAATAGCATTAATCGGATTTGTCGTAGGCATTGCAATCGCCGCTTCTATCCTCGGAAGAAACAAAGAAAACACATTTTGGCCATCGACTGTCACACTAATTTTGGGTCTTGAATGTCTGATTCTTATTACTTTTGATCTTGTATCCGGACCTAGTGTAACTAATTCAACGACCAACTTACTCATTGTCCTTTTGAGCGCTGCAATGGGCATGCAAACTACCGCGGCACGATGTTTGGGAATTGCCGGTATTTCAACGACTGTCCTTACAAACAACCTGGCCAATGTTATAGAGGATATTACAACGCTATTCCGTAAGGCGGGCCGTTTGAAACACCTTACACTGGATGCCATCTTGCGCATCTCGGCCATCCTCATTTATTGCTTCGGAGCTGTAATCGGTACGGTTGTCGGACAGCGATATCCTTTCACCGTCATATGGGTACCGATCTGTATACTTGTAGGCATTATTCTTACTGTGTTAATACGTTTTCGTCCCAGTCTTTTAAATCAAAAATAATGCATAGTTTACCTACCTGAAGCCGCCAACCGCAGTCGAAAGACGTTCGGTCGGTGGTTTTTTTTCAAATTTTTTGCTCTTTTATAACTTTAGTTGGGTTCTTTTTTTGTGAGCAGGAGCATCTTTATCTTCTTCAGCATCATCGTATTCTTTATACTGAGGTTGTGTTAATTTCTGATAATGAGACTGACAATGAGACGAAATTAGTGAGAAGACGGCCAGAGTCCATCTGACTAACATTATGAATAAACTTGGGGTAAGGTCAATTCGTAAATTAATTTCAGTGATCATTCATGAAACTCTGAGCCCAAACTAAGTTTTTCCTATTAACTGCCTTCAGGCCTAAAGCAGAAGAAATTTTTGTGTTATAAAAGAACAAATGAAATGAATTATTGCTTAATATCAAATGAAAGTGTAGACAAATGTTATTTTGTAACATATTATTATGTTATAAAATAACATTTAATAAGGAGACGATTTTTTTGTCGCTAAAACCTAGATTAAAACGGATGTTCAGTGAACAAGGCAAATGCTTTGATGTGGCGATCGACCACGGTTTTTTTAATGAGGCTTCTTTTCTGTCTGGCATCGAGAATATGAAGCAGGCGATTTCCACTATCGTGGAAGCCGGACCGAATTGCATTCAATTAAGCGTCGGGCAAGCCGTACACTTGTCATCGATTAACGGAAGTCAGAAAGTCGGACTCGTTCTCCGTACAGACGTAGCCAACATTTATGGGAATGTGCTGCCCAGCTATTTGTTTAGCGAGCTTATCGATAAGGCGGTTGAGCAAGCTGTCCGCCTTGATGCGGTTTCGGTATGCGTGAATCTGTTACTGCTGCCTAATCAGCCCGAGCTTCACTATCAATGCGTCAAGAATGTAGCTAAGCTCAAAACGGAATGTGAAAATACGGCATGCCGCTCATGGTTGAGCCGCTGGTGATGCTGGCTAATGAGGCGAAAGGCGGGTATATGGTGGACGGTGATATCAATAAAATTATGCCGTTGGTTCGTCAAGCCGTAGAGATGGGCGCGGATGTTATTAAAGCGGATCCTTGCGATGATGTCGAGCAATATCATCGCGTGATTGAGATAGCATCGGGAGTGCCGGTGCTTGTCCGCGGGGGAGGAAGAGCCAGTGACGAGGAGATCGTAAGCCGCACCGTTGAGTTGATGAAGCAAGGTGCAGCAGGCATTGTGTATGGACGCAACGTTATTCAGCATGCGAATCCAGCGGGCATGACCAAAGCATTAATGGCCATTGTCCATGAGGGAGCCACTAAAGAGCAGGCACTGGCGTATCTACAAGCACCAAGCGGATATTTAGAATAAAAGGAGAATAGTGCTGATATGTCTAAAAAAATAATACGTTTTGGGGTCATCGGCTGTGGATTAATGGGCAAAGAGTTTGCCAGCGCGGCAGCTCGCTGGTGTCATCTGACAGGGGTTGATTTCGAGCCCAAAATCACGGCAGTATGCGATGCTAATGAAGTAGCTACGCAGTGGTTCAAAGAAAATATACCTAGTGTGGAAGCTGTATACACAGACTATAAGGAGCTGCTCGCAGATTCTTCCATTGCTGCTGTTTACTGCGCAGTTCCGCACAATCTGCATGCGCAAATATATGTCGATATTATTGAGTCAGGCAAGCATCTGCTGGGCGAAAAGCCGTTCGGCATCGATCAGGCGGCCAATCTACTTATTCAAAATGCCATAGCGAAGCATCCTCAGGTCATCGTACGTTGCTCCTCTGAATTTCCGTTTTTCCTGGCGCGCAGCAAATTTATCAATGGGTGCAGGAGCGTAAATTTGGTCAAATTATTGAGGTCGAAGCTGGTTTCTGGCACTCCAGCGATTTGGATCCGACGAAAGCGATCAATTGGAAAAGGCGAATCGCAACGAATGGCGAATATGGATGTATGGGCGATCTGGGCATGCATGTTTTGCATCTTCCGATGCGCTTTGGCTGGAAACCCAAATCGGTAAGAGCCTTATTATCCAAAATCGTGCCTGAACGACCCGATGGGCAAGGAAACTTGGTTCCATGCGAAACGTGGGACAACGCGATTCTTGCCTGCGAGGTAGACAGCGAAGATCAACAATTTCCGATGGTTTTATCGACCAAGCGGATTGCTCCAGGCCATGCCAATACGTGGTTTATACGCATTGCGGGAACCGAATTTTCCGCTGAATTTACGACGAAAAATCCAAAACAAATCGCTTCGCTGCCTTATTCGCCAGGAGACGTCCAAGCGTGGCATATTGCCGATGCTCCGTATAAATCGGCTTATGGGACCATTACCGGTGGAATCTTTGAGTTCGGCTTCTCAGATTCGATTCTGCAAATGTGGGCAGCATTCTGCGAGGAGCTGACGCACGGCAAGTTCACACAGCAGCCTTTCCGCTGTGTGACGCCGGAAGAGGCTGCTTACAGCCATCAGATTTTTACTGCAGCGTTAGGATCAAATCGTACGGGGCAAACCATATCAATGAACTGGAGGAATTAGCTTTGAGCCGTCATGTTGCAGAAGTGGTCGTAGCGGGGCATATTTGTCTAGATATTATCCCGACGATCTATGAGAAACAGTCTGGGATGGATGCTTTGCTCGTCCCGGGTAAACTAGTGGACATAGGCCCAGCAGTGCTCTCAACAGGAGGGGCCGTTTCCAATACGGGAATTGCCCTTCATCGGCTAGGCAGTCAGGTTAACCTGATGGGGAAGATCGGCAAGGATCCGTTCGGTGAAACGATTCTTTCGCTTTTGCGGCAGTACGACGAATCCTTGGTTGAGGGGATGATTGCGGTGGCAGGTGAAAACAGCTCTTATTCGATCGTCATTAGTCCACCTCATATCGACCGAGCTTTTCTGCATGCAACGGGGGCCAATGACACCTATTCCGCTGCAGATTTGAATATGGAGCAGCTACGAGGGGCGCGTTTATTTCATTTTGGTTATCCGCCTCTTATGCGCAGCATGTATGAACAAGGCGGTCGCGAATTGACGAATCTGTTGAAGCAAGTGAAGGCCCAGGGTTTAACAGTTTCCCTGGATATGGCGAAACCGGATCCAGAATCGGATGCAGGTAAGGCGGATTGGCGCGCAATATTGAAGGATGCGCTCCCTTACGTGGATGTCTTCATGCCCAGTTTTGAGGAAGTTCTCTATATGCTGAATCGTGAGCGCTTTCAGCTTTTATCGCAGGAGGCTCCTACGGAAGACTTACTGCCTTACGCAAGCGGATCACTGTTATTTGAACTTTCCGAGCAACTATTAGATATGGGCGCAGCCATTGTTGCGTTCAAGCTCGGTGAGCACGGACTATATGTTCGTACCACTTCAGACGAAGGCCGTCTAAGTGCGATGGGACTTTGCGCCCCATCATCAAGTATGCGCCAGAATTGGCTTGGTTGCGAATTCATAACCTCCTGCTACGAGGTAGACGTGAAAGGAACGACAGGAGCAGGCGATTGTACGATTGCAGGCTTTCTATTTAGCTTGTTAAAAGGTTCGTCAGTGGAAGATTCGCTTCATGCAGCTGTAGGTGTTGGCGCGTTCAATGTCGAACAGGCAGATGCAACAAGTGGGATTCCCCCTTGGGCGGACGTTCGCGGCCGAATTAGCAGGGGATGGGCCAAGCGTGAGATGAAGCTTAGTTTAACGGATTGGTTTGTCAACGAGCAGGAGTTGTGGATCGGACCGCATCATAAATGTCAGGTAACGGGAAGGGATGCTGAATGAAAAGAAGCGAAGCTAAGCAGGCACAGGAGCAAGCGGCGACGATGTTAAAGGTCGCTGGTATTGCGTTAACGGAGCATGAAATCCTCCATATTGAAGTCGCGGGATTTGGTCTAAATCAACTGGACGTACAAGGTTTGCAGCTTATTACGTATGTGAATACAGATCGCTATTGCGCCAAGGAATTAGTGCTGTTTCCGCATCAAACATGCCCCGAGCATTTGCATCCGCAGGTACACGGCGAGCTGGGCAAGATGGAAACTTTCCGCTGCCGGACGGGAACCGTGTTTTTGTATGTGGAAGGGGAGGCGGCGCCGATCATCCAAGCGAAAATTCCGGTAAACAGCGAGGCTTACTACAGTGTCTTTCATGAAGTAGCCTTGTCTCCGGGTGAACAATATACGATACAGCCTGGGGTTAAGCATTGGTTTCAAGCCGGTGCTGAAGGAGCCATTATTTCTGAATTTTCCAGTACGAGCCGCGATGAGTACGATATCTTCACGGATCCACGCATCGAGCGGATGCCCATTATTCGGGAAGACGAGTAGGTCCACCATGAAACTGTACGGTAGAGAGTGGACGAGACGGGAACTCGAAGCACGTGTTGGTCGGATCGAACAGATCGCGGGCATACGACGTTTCATTAGTGCGGAAGGGAATGAAGCGGGCGTCGAGCAGATTCAGGTTCGGACCGGAGCGGGGTTGAGCTATTTTGTAACCCCTACGAAAGGACTGGACATTTCTTTGGCTGAATATCACGGGGTGCCCATTAGTTGGCAATCTTGTAACGGGGATACCCATCCCCGTTATTATGAGCCCAAGGACAACGGCTGGCTCCGAACGGCATCGGGAGGTTTGCTGATGACCTGCGGACTTATGCAAGTCGGATCTGCCTGCGAAGATCAAGGAGAGCGGCTTGGTCTGCATGGTCGCGCGCATCATACGACAGCATGCCAAGTAACTGCTGGATGCAGCTGGGAAGAAGATGAAATGGAAATGCGCATTTCCGGGGTGATCGAGGAAACGTCCATTTTTGGAGGTCATCTTCGTTTAACGAGACAGATTTCCAGTCGACTTGGGGAAAATTCTTTGTTCATTCAGGATGAAGTGCGAAATATGGGTTTTCATCGTTGTCCGCATATGATCCTTTATCATTTCAACTTCGGATTTCCATTGTTAAGCGAAGATACGACGGTCAAATTTCAAGGAGCGAAAGTGCAATCGCGCGAACAAGAGACGCCAACTGACAGCTATGATGCGTGGCATGCCCCTGACGCGGACTATCAAGAGCGTGTGTACTATCACTATCATGACAGCGGTAGTCAACCATGGGTACAAATTGAGAACCCGAATTTTCCTCTCGTTCTCGGAGGGGTCAAAGTTCGGGTTTCGCTGCAGTGGTCAGCAGACACACTGCCAAATCTCGTTCAATGGAAAATGCCTGGAGCCGGTACGCATGTGCTTGGCATTGAACCTGCGAATTGTCACGTTGAAGGCAGAAGAAAAGAGCGCGAGCGTGGATCGCTTCTCTTTCTTGAACCAGGGGAAACCGTTAAATATGAAATAAGGTTGAACCTTGCATGAGTTGTTGGGATAATAGAGGTATTGAAGAGAAAATAAGGGGGGACCTTATGACGCATCATCAACTGAACCAACGCCAACAGCAAATCTTAGACCGGATGGCGGAAGATGGCGAGGTGAAAATTGCTGAGCTGAAAGTAATGTTTGAAGTGACAGAAATGACCCTCCGCAGGGACATGGAGAAGCTGGAACAGTGGGGCTATTTACGTCGTACGTTTGGCGGAGCGATTTTAATGGGCAAAGACATTGCTTTGGAAGAACGGACAAGTGTATTAATTGATGAAAAAATACGCATCGGCAAGCTGGCGGCTCAGCTTGTCGAGCCCGGAGATTCCATCTTTCTGGATGGCGGCTCCACGACGCTGCAAATTGCGAAATATTTGCTATCGGATCGGAACATCACCGTAGTCACCAACGCGCTCAATATCGCCGTCGAGCTGCAGGGCAAGCGGATTCCGACGATTGTCATCGGAGGTATGATGCTCGACGACACGGCGACGTTAGTCGGACCCGTTGCTGCTGCGACACTCGCTAAGATGGCGTTCAACCGTGTGTTCATCGGTACCACAGGCGTAACCGTTAAGCACGGATTCAGCAACTCTAACATGCATGAGGCGGAAATCAAGCAGCTTGCGATTGCAAAAGCTGCGGAAGTGAACGTTGTGGCAGACTGTACGAAGTTCGGCAAGCAAGATTTGTTTTCATTTGCTCCATTGAATGGTGTTCAGCGTATTATTACGGATAGCCCACCCGATGAGAAGCTTAGCGCTGCTTTACAGGAAGCTTTAGTGGATGTGCTGATAGGCTGTTAATTATAGGTAAGAAACAAAGAAATCTCTCCTTTTGGTTGGGTGGTATCCCCATTTGCCAAAGAGAGGTTCTTTTTTTGCGCTAGGACTATGTGTAGGGCTAACGAACTGAATGGTGGTTATCGAGGATTTGCCCTGTTTTAGGCGAGTACCGTTTCTGTGCATCAGTTTGATAACTGACTTTTCGGCGGGAATAAACAGTTTTCGAACTATGCAGCACATGCCAAATTCATTAAGGTAAAGGTGTGAGCAGCAGCTACTTCGACAGTCAGAAAGGAGTACCAGACTTATGGACTTCATTAGGGAAATTACAAGAAACCGTCAGCTGTATGTATTGGCGGTTCCGGGCATTATCTTTTTGGCTATCTTCTCTTACATTCCCATGCTGGGGCATTTGATCGCGTTTCAACGCTTTCAACCTGTGAAGGGACTATGGGGGAGCCAATGGGTGGGCTTCGATAATTTCAAGTTTTTTTTCGGAGGGCATGATTGGGTGCGAGTTACGTTCAATACCTTATACCTGAACTTGCTCTTTCTCATCTTCGGTATTGGGATGGCTATCGTTCTAGCCATAATTGTGAATGAAGTCAGATCTACCCTCATTAAGAAATTGAGCCAGTCGTTCATTTTCCTTCCCTATTTTATTTCATGGTTGGTAGTCAGTCTGATGATGCTCGCTTTTATGAGCACGGAAGGCTTAGTGAACAACTTGCTGAAGAGCTTCGGGATGGATGGGGTTAATTGGTATCAAAGCGTGCATCTATGGCCCTTTCTGTTAACACTGGTTTACATTTGGAAGTTTTCCGGCTACTATTCCATTATCTTTTTGGCAGCCATCGTCGGAATTTCCAACGAATATTATGAATCGGCAAAGATCGATGGAGCTACTCGGTTCCAGCAAATCCTGCACATTACGATTCCATCAATCCGATCGGTGATCGTAGTGTTGATGCTGCTGGGTGTCGGACGCATTTTCTTCGGGGACTTCGGCATGATTTACGGCATCATCGGGGACAATTCGATCTTGTATCCGATAACCGACGTTATCGATACGTATTCGTTCCGGGCGCTGCGTCAGTTGGGCAACTTTGGCATGTCATCGGCCGTGGTATTTTATCAATCGATGATGGGTCTCATTACGATCCTTATTTTCAATCGAATCGCGAAGAAAATAGATTCCGATTCCAGTCTTTTTTAGGAGGAACTTATGGAAGTCACAGCTATAGCAGCACCCGATACAACGGCCCGAAAGCGAATTCAAACGGATACGTCCTGGGGTGAAAAAGTGTTTCTGGGCATCATCTATCTGTTCATTCTAGTTTTTAGTCTCGTTTGCGTTATTCCCTTTTGGATCGTCTTGGCGGATTCCTTCGCTTCCGAGGCGAGCTTCCTCAAGTACGGGTATCAAATACTCCCAAGCGAGTGGAGTCTGGACGCATACAAGTATTTGCTGCAAGGAGGTCAGTTCCTAACCAGCTACAAAAATTCGCTTATTGTAACGATTGTGGGAACTGTTTTAGCCGTCATAATGACCTCTATGTTCGCCTATGTGTTGGCGCATCCGAAGGTGAAATACCGTTATGTCCTATCCTTTCTGACCTACCTAGCGATGGTTCTCGGCGGAGGCTTAGTTGGCTTCTACATCATGGTAACCAATTGGCTTCATCTAAAGGATTCCTTGTGGGCGCTCATTCTGCCGTATTTGCTGAATCCCTTCTATGCGTTCATTCTCGTTGCTTTCTACAAATCGCTTCCTTATGAAATTAACGAGGCCGCAACCATTGACGGAGCGGGGGATATTCGTCTTTTCTATAAAATTATCGTCCCGATTTCCACGCCGGTCATCGCGACGGTTTCGCTCTTTTATGCCATACAGTATTGGAATGATTGGTATTTATCCTTGCTGTTCATCGACAATTATAAATTACATCCCTTGCAGCTCATGATTCGTCAATTAATTTCTAATCTTAATGTTTCCGCATATGTCGGCGGTGGCGCCAGCTATCAAGTATCGGCCCCCACAAGCGCCATTCAACTGGCGACGGTTTGTCTGACAATCGGTCCCATTGTGTTTCTATATCCTTTTTTACAAAAATACTTCGTGAAAGGCATTACGATCGGCGCTGTAAAAGGTTGATCACAAGACGGTTTCACCCGAGACTCTCGGTTTAACATATTCACATAGGAGGTCGCAACAATGAAAATGAGAAAATGGACAGGTACCGCTTTAACGATGGTGATGCTGACAAGTGCGCTTGTGGCCTGTACGAGTAAAAATGCAGAGCCAGCTAGTACGAATGCGCCTGGCAGTACGACAAATGCCGTGGGAGCGAAGAAGCTTGACCCCGTCACCCTCAAAATTATGGTTCCCGGAGACAGACCCAAAGATTTCGACGCCGTGATCCAAGAGGCGGAAAAAAGAATGGCCAACTCCCTAAACGTGAAATTGGACGTTGTCTTCGTGCCATGGGCCGATCTGGCTCAGAAAACACAAGTTACGCTATCTTCTGGTGAGAACATCGATTTGATCTTTGATGCGCCGTGGCTGCATCTGACGCAGCAGATCGCGGCAGGCAGCTATGAACCGCTCGATGATCTCCTCAAGCAGTATGGGCCGAACATTCTCAAGAACCGTCCGCAGCAAATGTGGGATGCTAACAAATTCGATGGTAAAATCATGGGAATTCCTAACGGCAACTCCTTTGTTCAGGGACGTGTTTACTATTTGAGGAAAGATCTTCGCGAACAGTTGGGCATTGCACCTATCAAAACCTATGAGGACTTGATTAAATTTGCCTATGCTGTAAAAGAGAAGGTGCCGAACATCACTCCATTGGTTCCGGCAGGTCAAGATGTGAATAAAGGCTTGTCAGAGGGGGCATTTCGTCATTATTGGGCGGATAATAAAGCGAATATTCAACCAAGCCCTGCCCTCTCCGAGTCCCTTACGTTGTACATAAAAAATAACGATGGTAAAGTGTATAATCTATTTGATGAAATGGACCCGATGGTTTGGTCATGGATTCAAAATGCCCGCAAGCTGTACCAAGATAAGATCATCAGTCCGGATGTGCTTGCTATCAAAGATATCATGGAGCCAGCCAAGCAGGGCAAAGCTGCGATCATTGCCAGTAATGATTTTGGCGTGAAGGACGATATTCAGAAAGAATTGAAAAGCGGAAATCCCAAAGCGGAATTTGAAGCGGTTACCTTCATGAATTTGAATAAAGGCGCTGTGCTGACGAACTCGCTGCAATATAATTTCATATCGGTTCCTGTCGTGAGCAAGCACAAGGATCGGGCCATTCAATTCCTGGATTGGGCAAACCAGAAGGACAATTATGATTTATTAGTGTACGGGATCAAGGATAAGAACTGGGAAGCAGTTGGGGACGACCAGTATACGTTCAAGGGTGACGGTTACAAATGGTTTCCTTACGTATGGATTTGGAATCCGACAACAGACCGACAGGATGCCAGCCAGGATGAGGAGACCAAGAAGCTGAATAAGTGGACAGCGGATGCAAGCAATTTCACGATCGATAAGCTGTCAGGTTTTACTTTCAACAATGCGCCGGTTAGCAATGAGATTTCCCAGTATACCAGCATCGAGGCTAAATACTATTCCGCTTTATTTAACGGTGTCGTCGATCCTGAGTCTTATTGGGCCAAATTTAAGGCAGAAGCGTCACCTTTAGCCAAGAAAATTCAACTCGAAGAACAGAAGCAAATTGATGCTTTTCTTGCCAAGAAGTAAAATCCAAACCTCATAAACAATAATCGAACCTCACAGATGCGGATATTTGTGCTTTAATAAATAGGGACAAGAAACGATGAAGGGGAGTTCAGATGCTGCGATTACTGCCAGAAAAAACATACCTTCGAAATTTTTTGAATATGGGCCTATTATTTACGGTTATCATCTTGTTGTTCTCCTATTTATTAAGGCAGCAATATTCCAAACAGGCTTATGAGGATATCAATCAATTGATGGCAACGAAGACGAGCAGCTTGAGCCAGGGCTTTGAGTATCAGCTTGATCACCTTCGTTCCTATGCTTTGAATATTTACCAGGACCCGGAGATCACAAATTGGTTAATGTCTGATCAAAGCGAGCCCTTATCTACGGCAGCGGCTTTTAAGTCCGTTTCCAAATATATGAGCTTGCAGTCATTTATTGCCTCGACTTACTTGGTGAACATGAAGACGAGGCAGGTTATCAATTCGAAGGATGGGATTCATACATTCGCAGATTTTGAGGATCAGGCTATGCTGAACCGCGTTAGCGACAGTCCTCCGTCGATGCTCAGGTTTTTCGATCATAAATTGGCAAACGAATCCTACTTGGCGTTAACGGTTCCATCGAATCGTTCGAAAGTCGCCAGCCAGGGATATGTCGTTATCTTGCTTAACAAAAGCTTGCTGGAAAAGTATTTGCTGCAAAATCTGAATGATGCTACGGCCAGTATTATGATTTGGACGGGGATCAGCACGTCATTCTTGGCGGCTCCGACGCATTCGATGCCAAGCATTTGCTCCAGCCGGATATAAAAAACCATCAATTATATCTGAACCATAATGTGTATCTGATTCATGCCCACGCGTTTAACGTGGAAGATTGGACGCTCTACTCAACGGTCAAATTGAAGGATATCAGTAAAAATATTGACCGGATAGAGCTGGAGATTCTAGGGATGTGTTTATTTCTGCTCATCCTGCTGTCTGCGCTGACTTATTGGAACTCACGCCGGCATTTCAAGCCGTTCAGCCAGTTGGCTACCCATATGAAGAAAACTGTCGCCTCTGCTTTGCCTGCTGTAGAGAATAAATGGCATAGTGAGTTCACTATTATCAAATCGGGCTTGGATCATATGGTTAAATCGATGGAAGTGATGAACAATGTGATTCGCAATCATCAGGAGGTGATCAAAAACGAATTTATGCGGCAGTGGCTGCTCCAGGGCACATACAATGAGGCTTTTGCGGAAAGCGGGAGCACTCGGTTGCAGACGCTGCTGGTGTCGGACATCTATCTGGCTGTCATGCGCATCAATCGCTTTCAGGCGTTCTCGGACCGGTATTCGTACGCCTCCAGAAAACTGCTCATCTACGCCATGGGAAATATAGCGGGAGAGGTTCTGGAGAAACATGGCTTCGTGTCCGAAGCGGTTGATCTGGGCAGTGACCATCTGGTAGTGATGATCGGCGGCGGTACACAGGAAATAAATCCTGTGCAGGCTTTATACGAAGCAAGGGAAGAGGTCGGAAATTGGCTGCAATTCCATGTTACCGTAGCGCTAAGCGGACGAACTTCCGTGCATAGCAACATGCGCAGCGTCTATGACCGAACGTACGACCTGACCTTGCTGCGATTTTTCAATGAGCAGGATAAAGTGTATGTAGAAGATGATTTAGGTGATTATTGGTCAGAACAGCAGCCCGACTTTGATGAAAAGCTGGTACAAGAGCTGATTCAATCTGTGCGTAAAGCGCAGAAGGAAAAAGTGCGCGAGCAGTTAGACGCGCTATTCGCCAAGCTGCAGAACCTGACTTATTTGGAGTGTCAGTTCCAATTGAAGCTGCTGCTGTTCTACATTTTTAAAGCGTTTAATAAAGTTATGGCCGACCAGGAACCAGGCGGGGTAGATTTGCTTCTTCAGAAATTTGATACCTTACTGGATGTAAAGGAGTGGATTTACAGACAGTTTGTCACCATTATCGACAGCGTTGCGCTCAAGCATTCTGCTTCCAACCGGAAGGAAGAGCTGGCTTCGGAAATATTTGACTATGTCAAACAGCACCTTCATGACCCTATGCTGACCTTGGAAGGCATTGCGGATTATTTAGTGCTTTCCGTCAGTTATGTTCGCCTGGTTTTCAAAGAAACGTATCTCGTTACGCTGTCTGATTTCATTCATCAGGAGCGGCTCGAGCAAGCCAAAAAGCTGCTGGTCTCGACGGATTTGCCGGTACTTAATATCGCGGAACGATCGGGCTTCCAGTCAAAAACGACATTTTTCACTTCATTCAAAAAGTACACGGGCTTAACGCCTAATCAGTACAGGGAGCAAAATAACGACTAATCATCCGAATTTACTGAATTGAGAATGAAGGAGGTTTTATGATGATGGGGAAAAGCAAGAGATTCATCTGTTTGTTACTGATATGGGTGCTTGCGTTGTGTAATCTGCCTGTCTTTATCGCAGCGGAAAGCGAGCCATACACATTGGATAACTTATTGGCGGCGGATATGGATACGCACTTTGACGGGGGAACAAGCCCGTTTACGTTAGATAATATCTCGACCGGGGGATCGCAAAGGATTGTGAAGATGAATGGCAACAACGCGGTTGAGTTTCGCGACGCTTCGCTCGGAACGAATTTATCCAGCGCTTTTTATTATCAATTGAACAGCGGCAGACTCAAGGACCGTATTAATGAAATTTATAATATGCCGGTAGGGAGTCCTCCCGTTGAATTTGTCTTTGCCTACAAGCTCATGCGCAGCGCTGCAAGCGATAAGCCTGTAGCCAAGGACATTTATGCCCAGATCCAATTCGCTCCATACACCAATATCCTGGTTCCTCGCTTCCCGGCGGATATGCCGAGCATTACGGGAACGGCGGCCTACCTGAATAGCGTGCCGGATGTGTTGAAGACAGTGAATGACAGCGATATTGCCAGCTATCGATTCAAGGTGTCCCCGAATGGGGGTCAGCGCAATATTACGAGCATCAAGCTGACTTTCTCGGTGCGCGTCGATACCGGCGGCACGGACGAAGCCTACGTCATCGACGATTTGGAGATTTCCGAAGTGAAGAGCCAGCAAACGCTGGATACCGAGGCGCCTACAGTGCCTTCCAATTTAACGCTCGCTGGGAAGACGGATACGAGTGTCAATCTGTCTTGGACGGCATCGACGGATAATGTGGGCGTTACGAGATATGACATTTATCGGGATGGTCTTATAGTTGATAATGTAAGCGGTGTCAATACGACATACACTGTAGTCGGTTTGTCGCCAAACACGACATATCACTATTCGGTGAAGGCGAGAGATGCAGCGGGCAACTTATCTGCAGCTAGTAATGAAGTAGCAGTTACGACAGATCCGTCTGTCGGCGGTTTGCCTGAACCGCTTGGAGATCGCGATATCGGGAATGTGAAGCCTGCGGGCAGCGCAAGCTACAACCCCGTTACAGGTCGAATCAAAGTGCAGGGTTCCGGAAGCGACATTTTTGGCACAGAGGATGCGTTCCATTATGTCTATCAGCCTTGGACGGGGAACGGGCAGGTTGTGGCGCGCGTCTATGGTATGGAGAACGGCGTAACCTGGACGAAAGCGGGGGTTATGATCCGCGCGAGCATGTCGGAGCAGTCGCCTAATGTGATGATGGCGCTGACGCCTGCTGGCGGGGCCTATTTCCAGGATCGGCTTCAAGCGGGCGGGGCCTCCACCTCGACGGCCGGAACGCAAGCAGGGCCGCCGTATTGGGTGAAGCTGGTCCGGAAGGACAACGTGATCAGTGCGTATGATTCCAGTGACGGTATCAACTGGACGCTGATTAAGAAAGAGGTGGTGACTCTGCCAGAGACGGTGTACTTCGGCCTCGCGGTGACGAGTCACAATACCGGCAAGCTCGCCTCAGCGGAATTCGACCAAGTGAGCATCGGCGAAGTCCCACCAGCTGAAAGCACAAACTCGCCTTTTCCGGGTACGATTGAAAGTAGAAAACAGTGGCTGTGGGACAAAACAAAAACGATGTCGGAGATGGGTCTGCAGCTGAATATCGTCCAGTATGTTGCCCAAATTGTTGATGGGCAGAACGTAGCCGGAAATCTGCAGAAAATTGATAAGATGTTTCAAGCTTATGATGCCGAGCAGTATAAGACGGTTTCCAAAATGTACGCCTACCTGATGGTTGGCAATCAATTCAACAGTACGATGATCGACCATGTCAAAGCGTATTTCTCGCAATATGCGTATGCAAAGCTGCCGCAAACGGAAAACCTCCGGATGAGCAATTATACGGCAGGCTATTTGGTAGGCCAGTCTTTCCCTGATCTTCAGGATTTGAATGGCAAATCCGGAGCGGTACTCAAAAGCGAGAACAGAGCGAATATTGAAGAGATGCTCAGTGCTGGGGTTCGTTATGGATGGGCGGAGTATGAAAGCCCGGAATATACGTTTATGACTTACTTCTGTCTGAATGCGTTATATCAGTATACCGATGAACCCGATTTTAAGCAGAAATTAAAAATGGCGATGGATGTCATGTGGTTTGAATGGGCCAATGACTGGATAGATGGCACCTTCATCTCCACCTCGAACAGGGCCAAAGGCGATTCGGTCTCGGCGAGCGATCTGACATGGAGAGGAGCCGATCATACGGCGCTATCCTGGATGTATTTCGGCGGCAATCGCGCGCAAGAAGGGATCGGCGAAACGGATGCTCTGGTTCCTTCCGCGTACCGCCCTTATCTGGAGTATTTGGGCATGGTTCTCTATCGTGGAATGAATTATACACCGCCAGAAATGGCCATCCGAATCGGGCAATCCGGTGACAAAAGCTACACCTCGCGCAAGACGAATCTGCAAAATTCGAGCGGACGCAATTTGAAAACGTACCGCCAGGCGTTTGTTAAGCCGACTTGGGGCCTTGCCACGGAAGTGACCTACAATCGGGTCGATAATTGGCAGCCGTTGGTGTATATAAATTGTTAAATAGCCCCAGCTCGAATTATCTGAATGCTATGTTCCCGGACACGGGCTCGATTATCACTCGAGAGGAACAGTCTGGATGGGTCTTTAACAATGCCGGTCCGATGTATTTTGCCTTTAAGATGATAAAGCCTTACACCTGGTATTACCAGACGCCTACAGATCCGTCGAATAAAGTGAAGACTACAACGAAGCTGCATCCGACAAATCAGCTTTCGTATAGTTACAATATTTTGCGCAGTCAGGCTGACAAGAACGGGTGGGTGCTTGAAACCGCGGATGCCTTGGAGTATGCGGACTTTGCCAGCTTCAAGAACGCGATTTTGACGAATACGACGATAGACAGCTCTCATATCGATGACGCGAATCCGCGCCTGATCTATAAAAGCTTAAGCGGAGATTCGATGGACATTACCTATGATGAAGCGGCAGACGCCTATAACAATACGCACAAAATAAATGGCAATTCCATCAACTATTCGGCTTTCAAACTTTTTGATACGCCTTGGCTTCAGCAAGATCAGAACGCTAATTTATTTACTGCCACTCAGGGCGGTGAAGTATTGACCTACAACTTCGCCAATTGGACGATCACCAAACAAAATAATTCCATGATTGTGCCAAACAACAGCTTTGAGAATGGAGCAACAAGCCCTGATAACTGGGCGGACAGCGTTTGGGGAGGAACCCCTATACGAACATGGGACACCGTTACGTCAAGGACGTACGGTCATTCTGTAAAAATCGCAAACGCAGCCTCTGGCGATTATGGCGGATGGAGTTTGGCAGACAGCAGCCTGATTGGTGTCAATCCTGGAACTGCTTATACGCTCAAAGCATGGGTTAAGAGCGAAAATGTCAACGCAGTCGACGGAGCCCACTTAGGAATAACTTACTATAAGAGCGACGGAACTACGGTTACCGGCAGTACATATTTGTCTGGTAATTTGAAAGGAACAAACAATTGGACCCCAATCGAAGCAACGGCGACGGCACCGGCCGATGCGGCGAAAATAAGGCTTGATTTGAGGCTTAAAGGAACAGGAACGGCTTGGTTTGATGATGTCGAGTTGGTTGCAGCACAAGGTGTTCGTCCTGTAACTGGCGTTACAATAAATAAAGGAACGCTTTCTTTGGCGGCAGGAACGACCGCGGATTTGATCGCAACGGTTCTACCGGCAGAAGCAACGAACAGAACGGTGACGTGGAGTTCGAATAACCCGTCTGTGGCGACAGTCGACACCCATGGCAAAGTGACTGCAGCAACACCCGGAACAGCGGTTATTAGCGTATTAACGGAAGACGGCTTCAAGTCAGCTGCTTGTGTGGTAACGGTAACGCTGGAACCATTATTTGAGGACAGCTTTGTCGGAGGACTGGGGAACTGGGATTTGTTCGGCAGCACGGATGGCAAATTCAAGGCAGCGGGACCGCAGCACAGCTGGCGGGTACGACAACAGCAACATTTCCTCAACGTGCGGTCGTAAAGCCAACTATGCTTCCATATAGCACTTCGAACTACAATTTGACTTTCACCGCAAAAGGAGACCGTTTCCGCACGATGTTCCGGTATGCCTCCAGCACCGGATATTATTTCCTGGAATTTAAAAATGCCAAGTTTCTAGAATTATGGAAATATCCAAATTCATCTGTTAATGAGCAGGTTGGGACAATGGTCGATATCGGTGCCGTCCTACCGGGGTTCAATTTGACGGATTGGCATCAATACCAGATTGAAGTCAATGGATCAGTATATAAGCTAACCATCGATGGGACGTTGGTTGCGACATTTACCGATACCTCATTAACAGCAGGCGGGATCGGGTTCTCCCTGAAAAGTGTGGGCACACCGGTTTCCATGAATGTCAAGAATGTGGCCGTTAAACCGATTGTTAATCTACTTCCTTAAGACTGTTTGGTGATTGTCTTTTGCGGGAATATCCTAAAGTAAAAGAACAGTTCCTCGTGAGATGCACATTGAAGGTAAGTTAGGTGAAACGCTGTAGTCGGGTCGCTCTTTACTGTTGTTCACAGTTTCCAAGTGAAAAGTGGACTGCGATTGTAGGAAACCTGCAAATAGGCATCTTTTTTTCGAAGAATACTCATGAATCGGATATTCCTGCAAAAGAGCATGAATTTGGGTCTCATTGCTCGTTTTAGGAGAGAAACGCTTCAAAAACCTGCGTAATCGCAGTTAATTCCTCTTTTCAGACGATTTGATTGAAAAAGCCTGCATTTTCGCAGAAATATCCTGTCTTCCAGTCGCTGGAATCGTCTAAAGTGGTTGAATTTAGCTTTATGGGTGCTGAGTAGTAAAAAAATGGAGTCCTTTCATAAAAGGGGAGAGGTTCAGATTGAGACTTTTCCCCTGTAAGATAGTCTTTCATCCCTGTTCCCACCTTGGGTGCAATGAGGTAAGGTTACGAGACGGACCCTTTTTGGAGAGGGATGTAAGCGGACACATTGGGGGTATACGACATGCAAACCATACATCAAAGAAGTCATCGCTATCAATTGACGGGCGGAGGAGACAAGCTTCAAGCGGAGATTGTCGTAGAAACGCCTGAAGACGGAATCGAACTCGTCCATATTCGCCTGAACGCGGAACAGCCTGTAAGGCGCCAGTCGTCCGGCTGTTATGGGAGCAGCCGATTATCGATATTCACGGCGTCTGGCACCCGAACGGATACCGCAACCGCGGGCTATCGCCGGACTGGGCGGCAGGCTATACGAGCAAGCTAACCAACTCAGCGCCGGTCGTCTGCCTGTTTAACAGCGCTGGCCGGAACAGGACGACATTTGCGTTCTCGGATACGCTGAATGCCGTTGTTTGCAAAGCTGGCGTACATGAAGAAACAGCGGTATTTCACTGCTCGGTTACCTTATTTGAGGAACCTATGTCTCCGCTCTCTAGCTATGAAGCGACGCTGCGGGTCGATCTGCGCGATCTGGCGTATTATGAAAGCCTGAACCAAGTACAGCAATGGTGGAGCCATCTGCCAGAGACAGTACCTTCGCCGGTTCCTGCGTCTGCGCGAGAGCCGATGTACTCGACTTGGTACAGCTTTCATCAGCAGCTAGTACCAGAGGCTATTGAAGAACAGTGCCGATTGGCGAAGGCGGTCGGCTGTGAGACCATTATCGTTGACGATGGCTGGCAAACGGCAAATAATGCCCGAGGGTACGCGTATTGTGGCGACTGGGAAGTATGCAAGGATAAAATAACGGATATGAGGGCTCATGTGGAGCGGGTACATGCTCTGGGGATGACCTATATACTCTGGTATTCTGTCCCTTACGTAGGAAAAATGAGCAAAGCGTGGCATCGTTTCAGTGATAAGATGTTATACACGATAGAATCGCGTGGTTGGGGAGTAGTTGACCCGCGTTTTCCCGAAGTGAGGGAGTACTTAATCAGCCTATATGAAACGGCTATTCGTGACTGGAACTTGGACGGTTTCAAGTTGGACTTCGTCGATAGTTTCTACCTAGACGGAGATCAGCAGCAGGAAGGCGAAGGCAATAGTGGTCGAGACTATGTGTCTGTTCCCGAAGCGGTGGACAGGTTGATGACCGATATTGTGCATCGGCTTCGCAAACTCAAGCCGGATGTGATGATTGAATTCCGTCAAAGCTACGTGGGCCCACGCATGCGCAAATACGGCAATATGTTCCGGGCAGCGGATTGCCCGAACGATGCCATTGAGAATCGGGTGCGGACCATCGATATCCGACTGCTATGCGGTGATACGGCAGCCCATGCCGATATGCTGATGTGGCACCCGGAAGAACCGCCGGAAAGTGCAGCGCTGCAAATCATCAACGTTCTGTTTGCGGTGCCGCAAATTTCCGTTTTGCTTGACAGGCTGCCGACCCAGCATCTGGGGATGGTTACCTTTTGGCTTGCGTTCTGGAGCGAGCATCGGGATGTACTTCTAGATGGCTATCTCGAACCGCATCATCCCGAATTGCTGTATCCGCTCATTGTGGCAAGCGATGCGCAGAAGCTGATTGCCGCCGTCTATCAACGCACAGTCGTGACACTGGAACGGGATTGCCGGCAAGGTCATCCTTGTCAACGGAACGCGGGTCGCCGGGTTCTTGATTGAATTGGATAGAGACGGTGGCAGCCGTGAAGTGGAGATCAAAGACTGCATGGGTCAAGTCATACAGCGGCTGGAACTACAATTGAGCCCAGGTATTCATCTTCTCCCGATACCGCCTGCCGGTATCGCCACCCTGATAATAGGCGGATTACCTAAGGAAAACCATGATGCAGCCACTAACTGATCCTATTCCTGTAAGCGCCATTTGTGTCGGTTCTGGGTGTTATCGTACCCATGGGGCTTCATCTCTTTGCCGATGGGACAAATGGGTACACCGCTTGGTGAGATCTGCATGTCCGAATCGGTGCTCGTGTTCTTCTTAGAAACGGTTATTAAGATCGATGAAGGGTTCCATATGTTGGTGCTCAAGCGACTTATAAATGGCTTCGACATCGTGAGCGGCATCAAGTAGAATTTTATCAATTGTGCTCAAGGTGAAACGTTACGTGAATTCAATGGAGCTGACGGCTACACTCACAGCGTCGTGCCGGGAAGAGGGCTGGAGTCTTGGATACAATGTGGTTCAAATAAAAAATCTCCCTCCAAAAGTAGGAGGAGAGCATTTAGGATGGGTCAGGCAAGCCTTGTCCCATCTGCTTACAAATTTATTCGTTGGTTCAGTACGGAAGGGATTGGGGTGCAAGGGTTAAGCTTGCCGGGATGGAGAAAAGCAGATCAAAGCAAGGTGGTCGATACGTTTATTGCCGGCACGGAAAAACAATTCTTGACAAACAATTAATAAAAAATTAGAATCAGATTAAGCGCTATACCTCAAAAAAAGTATAGCAATTAATTATATAGGGTTAAGCGCTATACCTAGTTGTTCAATGACTTTAAATGTTTTCCTTTTTATTAACTCAACTTCGCAGCATAAATTACCGAATAACCCCTTGATGTTCGGGGCAAATCGGCCATCCACTCTTGAGTTGACATAAGTTTTTTGCACCGGTCAACTCTAAAAATAATGTCATCAGTTGTTGAAGTGCGGTTTGCGAAAGTTGAGTTATTAGTTTTAGATAGAACTTTTTTTAATCGCATTGAGAAAGCGGTTACATTTCCTGTCAATTTCGTTATATATTCATGTCCATTAAAGGAGGATAGATGTTCAATGGGCATGATTCCTATTTATAAATAGGCAACAATAATTTATCAATTACTAGAGGGGGCTTTACGATGAAAACGAAATTGGTAGGTATAACTTTGGCATCGATGATGGTTCTGGCAGCATGTTCTAACGGTACAAACAGCAGCTCGTCTGCTCCGGGTGCAACTAGCGCCAGCACATCAGCCGCTGCTCAAAAAGTAACGATTTCTTATGGTATATGGGATAAGAATTATCAGCCGGCCGTGGAAAGTATTATTAAGAAATTTAATGAAACACATCCTAATATCGAAGTAAAGATTGAACTGACACCGTGGGAACAATATTGGCCTAAACTAGAAACGGCTGCTGTCGGCAATAGTTTAACGGATGTATTTTGGATGAACGGACCAAACGTGAATAAATACGCTTCAAATAAATTGCTCAAACCACTTGATGATCAGATTGTCAAAAGCAAGGTTGATCTTAGTAATTTCCCTAAAGGTTTAACCGATCTGTATACAATCGGCGGTAAATCTTATGGTATTCCGTTTGAACTCTCAACCGTAGGATTATGGTATAATAAAGATTTGTTCAAAGCGGCGAATATTCCTTTTCCTGATGCATCTTGGGACTGGAACAAGCTTCGCGATGCTGCCAAAAAACTGACTGATCCGGCAAAAGGGGTATGGGGAATTGCAGCTCCTATGGCTAATCAACAAGGATTCTATAATACCATCCTGCAAAATAACGGATTTGTAATTTCCGATGATAAAAAAACATCTGGTTATGACAAACCGGAAGCTATTGAAGGTTTGAAATTCTGGACGGATATGATTAAAGAAGGCGTTTCACCGACTGCGGCACAAATGACGGAAACTCAACCTGAGAAATTATTTGAGTCTGGCAAAGTTGCTATGATCTATGATGGTTCCTGGATTGTTGGCGAGTTTGCAAAAATTGATTACACCAAGGATAAAGCGGATGTCACTGTTCTTCCAAAAGGCAAGTCCGATACTAGTGTTATCCATGGTGTGGCCAATGTTATCAATGCAGAAACGAAACACCCGAATGAAGCTTGGGAATTTTTGAACTTCCTTAGCTCCAAGGATGCTGCCCTGCTTTTTGCGCAATCCGGAGCGGTTATTCCAGCCTTTAACGGTACACAAGACGATTGGGTTAAAAAAGTGCCTAATTTCAACTTGCGTGCATTTATTGATATGATTCCAAAGTCCAAGGCTTACCCTGTTTCGAAAAGCACTGCCAAATGGCTTGATGTTGAGAATGAATTTTTCACACAAGCATGGTATGGGAAAATGACAGTTGAAGAAGCGGGCAAGCAAGCTGCGGCAAAAATGAACAGCATTCTTTCTAAGGAATAGCAGGATAGATGAAATTGGCTCTATCGGCTGATAGAGCCAATTTATACTAAGACAGTAGCATTCTTTACTAAAGCTATAGCACACAAATAGCTCATTTTTGAAAGGACACTGCATGTTGTATTTTTCACTATCTTCAAGGAGGACATCAAAATGAAAGTCAAAAATAAATGGGGCAGATACAAAAAAAGTGATGTCTCTTGGGCCTTCTTGATGATTGCTCCGAATGTGTTGGGGCTTGCCTTTTTCTTTATGTGGCCGATTATCCAAACCATCTATTTCAGCTTCACGAAATGGGGCGACTTTGGGACCTATAAGTGGGCAGGGTTGATCAATTATCAGAGGATGTTACAGGATCCAAACATATGGAGTGCTCTTAAGAATACAAGCCAGTATACATTTATATCAGTGCCGATTGGAATTGCGCTTTCTATTTTTATTGCCGTTCTTCTTAATCAAAAAATCCGCTATCTATCTCTTTACCGTACGCTATATTTCTTGCCGGTGGTGACGATGCCGGCAGCAATCGCCATGGTTTGGCGGTGGATGTATAATTCCGACTATGGATTAATCAACCAATTTCTTTCGATATTTTCTATTAAAGGCCCGGGTTGGATCATCGACCCGCATGTTGCTCCTTTTTCCCTTATTATGGTTGGTATTTGGAGCAGCATTGGCTATAACATGATCATTTTTCTGGCGGGACTGCAGGGGATATCCAAATCATACTATGAAGCTGCCGATATTGACGGAGCCAATCCCTTCGTGCAATTTTTTAGAATCACCCTACCGGTTCTATCGCCGACCATTTTTTTCGCGACAATCATATCGTTGATTAATGCATTCCAAGTCTTCGATTTAATTTGGATGATGATCGGCGAGAAAAATGCATCCATTTCAGCCACACAGTCGCTGGTTTATCTATTCTATAAGCAAGCATTCATTTTGAGCGATAAAGGCTACGCAGCGGGAATTGCTGTATTGTTGTTTGTTATTATTTTGGTTGTAACTGTCGTTCAGATGAGACTGCAAAAAAAATGGGTTCATTACGAATAGGAGGTAGCCCTTTATATGAAAGCAAAGTCACGATATTCGTTGTGGATGGTTCATCTTTTACTTATCGTAGGTGCCTTATTTATGGTGATCCCTTTTTTGTGGATGATATTTACTTCTCTCAAGACGCTTGGAGAGTCTACGCAAATACCGATTGTTATATTTCCTAAGGTGCCTAATTGGCAAAATTATTCAGATGTAACTACCATGCTGCCTTTCCTGAAATTTTACTCAAATACGGTCATCGTTACAATAGTTAAAACAGTGGGACAGCTCATATTTTGCTCCGTATCGGCATATGCCTTTGCACGTATCGAGTTTCCCTTTAAAAATATCATCTTCATTTTGTGTCTATCCGTATTAATGGTGCCGAGCCAAGTGTACATGTTGCCGCAGTTTTTAATTATGCGAGATTTTGGTTGGTTGAATTCCTTAAAGGCGTTAATCGTACCTGGTTTATTTAGCGCATTTGGTATGTTTTTGCTACGGCAATTTTTCATGACGCTTCCTAATGAGCTGGAAGAGGCTGCTAAGCTCGATGGCTGTAATCATTTCCAGATCTACCGGCGCATTATGCTTCCCCTAACGTCATCGGGACTTATTTCCGTGGCCATCTTTACATGCTTGGCAACGTGGAATGACTTGATGTGGCCGATGATTGTGAATAGTAGTCCTGAGAAAATGACATTATCGGTCGGATTATCTTCACTTCAAGGCCAGTTTGGGACCAATTTCCCTGTTCTTATGGCGGGTTCTCTATTAGCTCTGTGGCCGATGATCGCTTTATTTATTGCTTCACAAAAGTATTTTGTTGAAGGGATTTCTTTTACCGGTACCAAATAATTAGTATTTCAGGAGGATATGAAGATGAAAGTTGCCATTGTGGGTTGTGGAAATATGGGAGCGATACATGCAAATAATATTGGGCAGCTTCCTGATGTTGATTTCGTAGGCGCTTTTGATGTAAGGATTGAAGCTGCGGATCGTATTGCTTCATTATATGGAACGACATCCTACACTTCTTTTGAAAAAATGATGGAGGAAGCTGATCCTGATTTAGTGTGTGTTCTTTTGCAAACTCCGTATCACAAAGAATACGTAATCAAGGCAGCGGAATATGGAAAGCATGTGTTTTGCGAGAAGCCGATTGCTTTAACAGTATCCGATGCGGAAGAGATGACAGCCTTTTGCGAATCCAAAGGAGTAAAATTATTTATCGGCCATGTAGTTCGTTTTTTTCCTAATTACGCTGACATCAAGAATCGAATCGATGCTGGTGAAATCGGCAAAATTGGCGTTGCTCACTCCAAACGTGTAGGACCTCACCCAGGCAAAGCAAGTGATTGGTATAATGATTTAGAAACAAGTGGCGGTGTCATCATGGACCTTATGATTCATGATATCGACTTTTTCAGATGGACCATGGGAGAGGTTAAGACGGTCTACACCTTAAACTATCGAAATCAAGAGATGGATTACGCACTAGTGACGCTGCGATTTGAAAATAAATCGATTGCCAATCTAGAGGCATTCTGGGGATATCCGGGAAGCTTTCGATACTCAGTTGAATTTGCCGCAAATAAAGGGTTAATCCGTTTTGACAGTAAGGATGCTAACTCATTGAATGTGAATAAACGCATAAGCACGACCACATCTTCTGGTGGCAAGGTGGCCGTTCCGTTAAGTCCATCTAACCACGATCCTTATTATGCGGAATTGAAGCATTTTATCGAATGCATACAGACGAATAAGCCGTTATTAGTGACTCCTTACGATGCTTGTAAGAATGTTGAAATTGCACGTGCCGCCATACAATCAGCCATTATCGGTCAGCCTGTACATTTGTGAGGAGGAAATAGCATGAAACCAATTAAAATAGGAATGATTAGTTTTGCCCATAGCCATGCATTTGCTTATTTAAGAGAGCTAGTAAAGTTGCCAGAAGTAAGTTCAGTCAGCATTGCCGACGAAAACACGCAGCGTGTGGCGGAAGTGGTAAGTAAATACGGACTGACCTACTATGTCGATTATAAAGAATTGCTAAATTCCGATGTGGATGCTGTTATCATTTGCTCCGAGAATGCCCACCACGCCAAGCTAACGATTGAAGCTGCACAAAGCGGGAGACACGTACTCTGCGAAAAGCCGCTGGGACTCTCCCTCGAAGAAATGGATCTTATGATCGAGACAGCTGCGTCTAACGGTGTTCAGTTGATGACTGCTTTCCCTTGCCGCTTTCTTCCATCCGTAATCGAAGCCAAAAAAGCGGTTGATCGAGGAGAAATTGGTACGATTGTCGCAATAAAGGGTACGAATAGAGGCACAATGCCCGGAGATTGGTTTATCGATAAAAGTTGTCTGGTGGAGGCGCTGTGTTCGATCATACGGTGCATGTGACAGATTTAATGAATTGGTTTATGAACGATGCTAAGGTTACCGAGGTTTATGCGTACGCTGATACGCTATTCTATGAAATTGATATAGATGATGCCGGTATGGTGCATATGAAATATGATAATGGCGTTGTTGCCGTGCTGGATCCAAGCTGGTCTCGCACTCGATCATTTCCTACTTGGGGAGATGTAACCATGGAGATTGTGGGTACCGAAGGCGTGATTTCTCTGGATAGTTTTGCTCAAAAAAATGAAGTGTACAGCGATGAAACCATGAAAGCACAATGGCATTATTGGGGTGACGACATGGACGGAAGTATGATAAAAGCATTTATTACAGCTATTCAAGAAAATAAACCGGTTCCTGTTACGGGTGAAGATGGAAAGAAAGCAACAGTCGTTGCTCTATCTGCTTATGAATCTGTAAAACAAGGAACAATTATACGACTATAGAGCAGGTTTACTATCTGAATGTTATGGCGGGGTCAACCGTACATGGAAGTTCCATAACGATCCTGAGCATGCCTGGATCATGGAGAAGCCCCATGAATAGTATTTCTTGCCTTGCATCATTGTGTTTGTAACATCATAATAGAAAAGAAGAGTACATTCCTTATATATGCAGGAACATTAAGCGGGGAATTATGATGAAAACAACTATTTATGATGTGGCTCGTGAAGCAGGGGTTTCGATTGCGGCCGTTTCCCAGGTTATTAATGGAAAAGGAAAAATCAGTAAAGAGCGGCGTAATGATATTATTCAGATTATGGAACGTCTAAATTATCAACCAAGCGTTATCGCTTCTGCTTTAACGGGCAAAAAAACATATACGTTAGGGCTGCTTGTACCTGATATCTCCAATCCATTTTTCGCGGAAATCGCGCGTTCGGTAGAGGATCAAGGGCATCAGCGCGGATATAGTCTTGTTATTTGCAGCACCGATAATAAAGATGAGAAAGTAGAACGGTATTTGTCTCTGCTTCAACAAAAAAGCGTAGATGGAATCATTATCGGTACGGGGGTAAAGAATAGGGAACTACTGAATCCATTATTTGAAAAGTCGATTCCGACCATACTTATTGCAAGGGATATGCCGAGTCTTGATTTACAGACTGTGCTTGTGGATGATTATTCAGGTGGCGCTATTGCAGCCCGCCATCTTATAGAACTAGGCCATAAAGCTTTGGCGGTTTTGGCGGAGAATCCTAAGGTAAGCAGCAGCCGGGAAAGAATCCGCGGGTTCAGTGAGACGTTGGTTCAAGCAGGAATCGAACTACAAGAATCATGGATCCAAACATGCAGAGAAGACTTGGTCAAAGACGGCAAATGTAAAGCGATAGAGATTTTGCAAAATACGAAAAGACCTACCGCTCTTTTTTGCTGCAATGATTTGCTTGCTATCGGTGCTCTTCAGGCTGCCAAAGAGCTGGGATTGAAGGTACCCAAGCAGCTTTCCATTGTCGGTTTTGACAACACCATTCTGGCATCGGTTACTGATCCGCCACTTACCACCGTTTCGCAGCCAACCGAATTGATGGGAAAGATGGCTGTTGATCTATTAATCGAGCAGTTAAAAACAAAAACAATTTCTAATCCCAGAAAGATTCTCCCTCCGGAGCTTTATGTGAGGGATTCGACAGCCAAACCCCCAAATAAATCTCATGCTACCAATGACAAAAAAAACAAGCTGGATTCTATTAACTAATAGAGGCCAGCTTATTTGGCGTACTATCATGCCGTCATTCGCCCCATTCATGCCTTTGAGCTGCCTTTGAAGAGTAGGAACACCAAAAACAGCATTGCATTCTAGACGAACCACTTTGCTGGGCCAAACTTCCACAGAAGGGGTTGTTGGTTGCTTTAGCCATGATTGCTCTTGGACTGGCTCTGGCTTTTCGAAAAAAGACGAACTGTGAATAAGACTTTTCCCCTGTATTATTGTCCTTCGCTCCGGTTTTCCTACTCCCGGATTTCCGATAAGCTATCTAATGTAAGCACTTACTTCGTGGGTGTGGCTAGAGATAGGATAGGAGGAGAAAGAGATGGAGATGGTGACCGCCAAGATCACCGAAACGAGAGAAACACCACTGATGAGACAAATGAGGAGGATATGGAAATATAAACTTTTATATATCCTGTTGTTTCCCGCATTGGTTTGGGTATTCCTTTTTGATTACCTCCCCCTCTACGGGATCAGCATTGCGTTTATGGATTACAATGCTATTCAGGGCTTCTCAGGAAGTCAGTGGGTCGGGTTCAAATATTTCCGAATGCTGTTTGAATCGGAGATGTTCCTAAATTCTTTCAAAAATACGCTGCTCATTAGCTTGTACAAAATGATAAGCGGTTTTGTTTGTCCGATCCTGTTAGCGCTTGCACTGAATGAAATCCGCACGGCTTGGTTCAAGAAATCGCTTCAAACCGCCGTTTACCTGCCGAGGTTCGTATCGTGGGTCGTATACGGCGGAATTATCACGCTGCTGCTTTCGCCCGAAACTGGCATTATTAACAAAATCATCGAGTTCTTCGGCGGTAAGCCAGCTTACCTACTCGTTGAACCATCTTATTTCCGAATCATCCTTGTGGTTACGGATGCCATGAAGGAGATGGGCTGGGCGGCCATCATCTATATTGCCGCCATCGCCGGGCTAAATCCGGAGGTGTATGAAGCGGCTATCGTGGATGGGGCCACGAGGTTTCAGCGAATCCTTCACGTTACGTTGCCGGGTATTACGGGAACCATCATCGTCATCTTCATCCTGAGAGTTGGATATATCATGAGCGCCGGACTGGATCAAGTTATCAACTTGTACAATCCGATGGTTTTTGAGGTGGGTGACATTCTGGATACGTACATTTATCGCGTAGGGATCGAGCAGTTCAGCCTAAGTCTTGCTGCTGCGGCTGACGTCATCAAGGGCGCAATCGGGCTTGTGATGATGCTGGTTGCGAATCAGATCGCTAAGCGGATCAATGATTCCGGCATTTTTTAGACGAAGGGAAAGAGAAGCGATGAAGCTAACGAAAGGCGAGACGGCTTTTGTCACCACCAACTATGTCGTTCTGACGATTTTAACGATAGTCATTATCATTCCGTTCTGGTACGTTATTTCCGTATCGGTGACGCCTTACCATATTTTTAGCGAGAAAAATGGTGTCATCTTATTTCCAACCTCATTCAGTTTGGAATACTACAAGTATTTACTCCAAGAAGGATCGCTGATTTATGGCGCTTATGGCAATACGATCCGCAATACGGTTGGCGGTGTCCTATTGGCGCTGTTCCTCACCACAACATCGGCTTACGCGCTTGCAGAGAAAAAATTGCCGGGCAGAAGAATGATCATGCTCATCTTCGTTTTCACGATGTTGTTCAAGGGGGGGATGATCCCAACCTACATCACGATTAAACAACTAGGACTGCTCAACACAAGTTACGTGCTTATTCTGGTTATGGCCTATAGCGCATTTAACATGATTATTATGAAATCGTTTTTTGAAGGTATCCCTGAGAGTTTGCGGGAATCGGCCTCGATCGATGGAGCTTCGGAATTTAGGATATTGTGGCAGATCGTTCTGCCTCTATCCAAGCCAGTCATAGCGACCATCAGTCTGCTTTATCTGGTCGTGTATTGGAACGATTTCTTCAATGCCATGCTTTATGTGACCGATTGGCACAAAGCACCTGTGCAGCTTGTGCTGCGCACCATTATTGCTAGTTCCAGCCTTCCGCCGGAGCTGTTGGAAGCGGCAGGCTCGACGCCGCCGCCTACCGTAGGCATCCAGATGGCGGCTATCGTCATCGTGGCCATACCGATGCTCGTGATTTACCCGTTCATTCAAAAGCATTTTGAACAGGGTATGCTGATTGGCTCGGTAAAAGGCTAAGTTTTAGTTGTAGGCTTCAATCCCTTTGGGGCGCATATAGAAGATAACTCAAGGAGGTCTGTTCAACATGTCAAATCAAGCAAAAAATTGGTCGTACAGCGTGCTTGCCGCGTTACTGGTTGGCACGGTAACCGTTTCGGGGTGCAGCAAATCTAGTCCTGCAGCTACTCCTTCGGCTTCGCCGTCGGGAACCGCAGTTTCAGCAACGCCCAAAACGGAAGAGCCTTATGAACTGAAATGGTTAAAAGCTCAGGATATATCCAAGCCTTACGATCCTTCGAAAGATGTCGTTAAACAAGCAGTTGAAAAAAAGTTTAACATCAAAATCGTTCCTGAGATGGTAGACGTTCAGCAGTATAAAACGAAGTTGAATCTGAAAATGTCGAGTGGGGACATTCCCGATGTCGTCCGAATTGATTTCGCCGATGATTTCCAGAAATATGCGCAGCAAGGCGCTTTTGTCGATCTTACGAGCCTAATCAACGAAAAGGATACGCCGAATATTCTCAAGGAAGTGCCGAAGGAAGTTTTCGAGCAGGCGAAAGTGAACGGTAAAATTTACGGTATTCCTTATCAAGGAGGACCGGGTGCCGGGTATCGCTGGAATCTCGTGCTTCGGAAGGATTATGTGGAAGGCATGGGCGCTCTGGTTCCCAAGACGCTCGATGACTACTACAATCTGTTGAAGAAAGTCAAAGCAGAGAAACCGGATGTTATTCCTTTAGGAGGCTATACAGCTCAGATCGGTCAGCAGAAATACGCCAACAATTCCTTTGATCATATTTTTGGTGCTTTTGGTGTGACTCCCGGCTATTTTACATTAAAAGATGGTAAGTTTAGTAACTACGACATTGATCCGAAAATGAGAGAAGCCTTACAGTATTTGCAAAAAATGTACGCGGACGGATTAATTGATAAGGAATTCGCCACGATCAAGGAAGAGCAGCTGCGGGCGAAGCTTTATAGCGGCAAGCTCTTTTCCTGGATGGGCTGGTGGTCTACGCCGAACGATTATGATACGCAAGTTGAAACGAACGAGCTTAAGAAAAGCGGCAAGCTGGCCGCAGATGCGAAACTCCCGGATCAGTCCTATGAAGCGTACAAATATTTATCGTTAACGGATTCAATTGTAGGTGCGGACGGCAAAGCGGTGGCCCCTGCGGGTGCGCCATTCGGCCAAATGAACGCGATCAGCGCAAAGACAAAAGATCCGAAGAAAGTGCTGGCCATCATCGAAAAATCGTTGTCGCTTGAGAATCAAATGCTCAGCGTTTGGGGTATTGAGGGAGAAGACTACAAGATAGAGAACGGCAAGATGAAGGTGGTAACCGATCTGCTTGACCCTAAGACGCAGCAGGACAAGAACGGGAACTTTCGAGGAATTCAAAGCTATCTGTTTGCGCCTGGTTTGAAAGGCTGGCCTCGTTACCTAGAGTCGCTTCCGCTTCGCCAATCCAAAGCACTGGATATTGCGATCAATAATAAGTTCCAAATAACGGATGCTTCCAACTACCTGGATTCTCCGACCAAAATCGCTAAGCTCGTAGAGCTGAATACGCTGCGCGACTCTGTATTTACGCAAATCATTATGGGAGCAGACATTAAGAAGTTCGACGACTTTGCAGAAAAATGGAAATCACAAGGAGGGACCCAAATTCTAACTGAACTCGAAGCCTCCTTCAAGAAGAAGTCAGGCAATTAGAAACATGCATGGAATTGAACCCCTTGCCAATTATGGTTCGCCTGAGTAGGCGGGGGTTCTTTTTACCATTACAGGAGGTGATTGATTTATGAAACAACTGATCAGAAGCTTTAGCATGCTGCTGCTTACCATACTTCTGCTGCCGTGGTTTCCAGTTTATGCCTGGGCGTCGGAGCCGTCTCCGCTGTTTGCCGACAGCTTTACCGGAGGACTGGGTAATTGGGATTTGTTTGGCAGCACAGCATTTACAATTGAAGGGAGCGGGACACAGGCCCAGCTCAAAGGCACAACTTCGTCGACGACTCCGCAGCGTGCGGTAGTCAAATCATCTAAACTCTCTTACAGTTCAACAGATTACGACGTCGGGTTTACGGCAGTGGGAGATCGCTTTAGGCTCCTATTTCGCTATTCTTCCAGTTTGAGCTACTATTTTCTGGAGTTTAAAAATGCGAAGTTTGTTGAGCTATGGAAATATCCGAATGCTTCAACCAATGTTCAGGTGGGGACACCTGTCGATATTGGAGCTGCTATTACCGGATTCAATTTGACGGATACACATCGCTATCAACTGAAAATCAAAGGGAGTGAATTTAAGCTCTACATTGATGAAACTTTAGTTACGACTTTCACCGACACTACTCTGTCAGCAGGCGGGATCGGTTTTTCGCTAAAAAGCATCGGTCCGGCTGTCAATGTAAGTGTTAAGCAGGTAATGGTTTCACCCATGATCCCTCAGAGCGCGATCATTCACACGCCGGTGGCAGAGGTTCCTTACAATGCGGATTTACCGTTGTCCTTTACGCTTGCAGGTACGAATTCAGCTGCGAACGCACAGATTCATTATGCCTACGGGGATGATGTTGCGCTCGATCAGATCATTCAGGCGGTGGGAAGCGGGCCATATTCGGGCACGATTGCCGGAACGAACCATTTTGACAAAATCCGATACTTCTTGACGGCGCAAGACAATGAAGGCAGGATAATACGTTACCCCGAATCGGGAGAGATTACCGTTCCCATCAGAGAAATCGTCCCTTATAGGAACAATTTTGAAAGCGAGACTCTAGGTGCAGCACCGGTAGGCTGGAAAATAGGTGGAAATACCAAGGTCATTCAACTTCCGGACGGAAACAAGGTATTTAACATAAATGGTTCGGGCAGCGCCAAGCTGAATCTCCCTATGTACCAAAACGCGGACAATTTTAACGTCAAATTCAAAGCGAAATATGAACGGATGGGCACGGCCGTACAGAACACCTGGCGCTTTCGCTATCGTGCTGTCGACGATGCGAACAATAATGCGATGGAATGGGCGACGCATAACTCCAAATATTTTCTAATGCGGAAAACAACGCTCGGCGGCAATTATTATTTAGCCAATTATGTCAAGTCGCTGCTTGATGAGTGGCATGATTATGAACTTCGCGTAAGCGGTATTACCCACAAGCTGTTCATTGACGGAGTGGAAACCGCCAGTGGAGACGATTCGGATGCGCTGGCGCTGAAGAAAGGGTATTTTCATTGGAATGTAGTCGGCGGCATCAACCTCATGATTGACGACTTCGTCATCGAGCCGTTACCGATGCCCTATGTCATGGATATTCAACCTGCTGGCAACTATGCTGGGATTTATACGCAGCAAGAGTCGCCGGGCATCAAGCTGGCTCTTGAAGCAGGAGCGGAGGCGCATGCGTTTCAGCTCGATTACACGGTACGCCGAGCGGATGGAGACCAAAGTGTCGTCGACTCCGGTACGAAGACGTACAATTTAGAAAAATATGCAAAGGATACCGAAATCGTCTCTTTTACACCAAGGCTCAGTGCAATTGGCACCTATGAGGTATCGGCAGCATTTACGGTTGACGGTGTGGCACAGCCTGCCAATTCGAAAAAGATACGACTAGCCGTCGTTCAACAGGCAGCCCCAGTCAAAGAGCCCGATCTGGATAATGAAAGCAAGTTTGGTCTCAATACGCACTATGCGCTCAATTGGAATGATGATGTGATTGACGGAGCCCGCAAGTTGGGAGCGCGTCACCACCGATCAGGCATTTCATGGGACGATGTTGATAAACATGTGCAGGATGCATCTGGGAAAACGGTTTATGATTACAGCAGGGTGGAACCGCAATTGAATAAATTATTTACTTACGGATTTAATCAAATTACTGTATTAGGTATTGATAAAAATGCGAGTTATCAAGAGGGGACAGTCAATACCACATCCGCTCTGAAAGCGATGGGTGACTTCGTGGCTGCTACGGTCAATCGTTATAAGGGTCAAATTCGACAGTGGGAAATGCCTAACGAACCTGAGATTTTTTCTAAGCCTTATGTGCCTAGCGAATTCGTACAGCTGCAAAAAGTCGCCTATCTGAATATGAAAAAGGCCGATCCCAATGCGATGCTGCTTGCTGGCGATCATACGTCCAGCGTGCGCAGCGTTCTGCCGAAGGAGCTGGAGGCTGGGTCGTTCGACTATGCCGACGCGTATTCCTATCACCCGTACGTTTACAACTCCATGCCCGATGGCAATCTGCAAAATGTGATCGATGGCGTCAAAGAGCTTGTAACGCTTACGGTGGATGGAAGGATTATTACTTGACCGAGGGAGGCTGGCCGACAGCCAAAGCGGGTTATCCTTCGGTATCCGAAGAGATACAACGGGACTATATCGTTCGTGCTTTCCTGAATTATTTGGTGACCGATCAAGTAAAGGCTTACGAATATTATAATTACAAAAATGATGGTACCGATGATCGGTATTATGATATTTTTTGGGGAATAACCGACAATGACGGGAGGCCAAAGCTGGCATACGGCGCCGTCAACCAGCTAATGACAACACTGGATAAAGCGAGGTACATCGGAACATGGGATACGACAGACCCTGATGTCGCTGTCCACGTATTCCTCAATGGCGGAGAACCGGTCCTCGTTGCCTGGAAAAAAGTCGACCACAAGGACAATCCAGCTGTCAAACCTCCTGTCAGCACGATTACGCTGCCATTCGACGCAGCAGAGGTGAGGGTCAAGGACATCAATGGTGCAGAAGTGCCGGTAACGACTGCCAACGGTGGCGTGCAGCTTGTCGTTTCTGGATCTCCTGTTTATCTCACGGGAGTGTCGCCCCAATTTGTGTTCCAAGCTGCTACTAAACTTCTGCAAGGCAAGCAGCAGTCAGCAGCCAGCAAACTTAACGCTTTGAAGACACCACAAAACACTGCGCAAATCGAAGCTGATTTGGCAGAGCTTAACCGCATCGAAACGCAGCTGGAAGCAGCTGCGGGAAGTGTAAATCAGGCTGCAGGCTTGGAGCAGGGAATCAAGGACATATACACGATAATGGTGCAAATCGCCAATCAGCTGAAGAACGGCTCCCTGGAGCGGGCTCCAGGCTACGTGGCGCTGGAGGCGCTGTACAACATGGCGGAGAGTGCTTCCGTGGCGCTGTCCTACGCGCTGGGAGGCTTAAGCGCCAATAATCTGGATTATGCATCTGCTGTTCAAGCCTTAACAACTTCCTTTAACGTCAAAAAGGGAGATTACAGCGTCATGCCGATCTCTACAGCTGCGGTGCTTCGCACGAACAGATATGGCAGGCTGGCAGAGGCTTCTAAAGCAAGAGGCAGCTACGCGGAAAGCTACACCTACAACTTGTTGGGGCGGGAGTTTGCGCACGCGGCGTCAGCGATCGTTGAGTCAGAGTCGGCAACATTCATCGGTGTATTAGCCAATGTCGTGCCAACTCAGGCGAACGGAGAAGCCGGTTACGCGAATACGCTCACCCTTTCGCTTGTCAACAATACCGAGGTTGCTCAACAGGTACAGGTAAAATTGAAGGTGCCTAATGGGTGGAGTCCTCCCAAACTGCTCCTGCAACGGCGATTGTGACCATTCCTGCGCAGGGCTCGATTGATCTGCCTTATTCCGTGCTGGTGCCGGAAAATACGCGCAAGGACCGTTATGATATCATCTTTGATATTTTGTATAACGGGGCCATTTTTGACACGAAGAAGGTACAATTGACGGTGGAAGACGGTCTTGATGTTAAACTCGTTCCCGTGAAGAAAACGATTGAAGAACTCGATATCTTATCCGTACAATTGTCGGGAACCTCGTCATTTTCGAAGACGGGCAAGGTGATCGTTAAAGGTCCGGACGGAGCCTTGCTGCAGCCGGTTACCTCGGACGCCTTCAGTGATTTAAAGAAAGGCGACCGTGTTCAATTGGACTTCCGATGGACGTACCACAATCCGATTCCCTTCAATGAGTATACGGTTGATATGCAAGTCGAAGAGACAGCTAGCAACAAGGTTATTTACAACGACCCTGTCCTGCCGGTCGAATTCAACCTTGTACAGAAGGCGAAAGGATTGACGATAGATGGTGACCTGAGCGATTGGCAGGACGCGTTTCCTTTCCATCTTCGCAGCAAAGCCCAGCATTCGAGCGGCTATCGCGATCCTGTCAATCTGGAGGCTATAGCGTATGCCAAATGGGCGTCAGAGGGGATTTATTTTGCAGTTTCCGTTCAGGATGATATCCATAAGCAGTCTGAGAATGCCGCCAACATGTGGAAGAACGATTCCGTTCAAGTCAGCTTAGACCCTCTGAACAACCGGGAGTCTCCCTATGGGATGGACGATACAGAATGGGGCTTCGCTCTTGCTGATGACGGAACGCTGCTTGTTAATATTTTTTACTCGGCACAGCCGAATCCGAACGGAGATGTGAGTGGACAAACACCGTTTCAAGCGGTTAGGGATGAGGCGGCAGGACGAACGATTTATGAATTTCTGATTCCAGGTTCCTATGTTAAAGACCTGAAACCAGAGCTTTATGGTAAAATTGGGTTAAACGTCGCTGTTAACGACGCAGATCTCCAGAACGGGCGGGATGATTTTATACAGTGGACGCAAGGGACAGCGGATTCGAAGAATACGGCCTTGTATGACTCGTTTCTGTTTATTGATTACATGCCGACTGTTGATAACGAGCCGCCAATTTGGCCATCAAATGCCAAAGTGATGGCATCCGAATTGGGAAGCGATCGTGTCACGCTGAATTGGACGGAAGCCCAGGATAATAAGGCGGTGACGGAATATAGGATAATGTGGAGCGAAAGCGTGTCAGCCACTGTCAGCGGCAATGTGTACAGCCACGATATTAGTACCGTTCTCGGTAATGTCTATAACAGCGTATACGCCACAGCTGCAACCAAAGTTATTACAGGCTTGAAGGCTAATACGTCCTATACCTTCATCGTTCAAGCTCGTGATGCAGCCGGAAATTGGAGTGAGTACGGACCTTACGTCACCCTGCTCACGAAATTGGCGGAGCCAGTCTGCGGGAATTGCGGCGGTTCCTCTCCGTCCTCTTCCTCCCTTTGGTCAAATGAGTGGTTGCCCGTTACGTCAGAGGATAGACGAGTGGTCAGCGAGAAGCAACTCGTTGAAATGCTAGTGAACAAGCGGAGATCCTATTGAAGGAATTGCAAATGGCGGTATTTTTGACATAACATCGAACCAAGAAAGAAGGGGAAAAGCAAATGGCGATAGCGATACGTCAACGAAAGCGGAGCGACAGCTCAAGACTACTAGCCAGATTAAGTTTTCCGATTTTTGCTCTGATTGTTATCGTTATTGCCATTTTTGCAACGGCGGCCAGTTACATCCTGATACGGGTGCAGAACGATCATACGGTCAAAATGTCGGAAACGTCGATGAAATTCGTCTACCGTAATGTCGGGTATCAGCTCGATACCATGAATAATGTGGCCGCTTTTATATTAAGCAATCAATCGATAGAAAACTTGCTGGAAAGCACGTATAAAGAAACCTACGAAGCTGTCGGTGATTACTTTACGCTCCAGACGAACCTGCAAAATTTATCTCTCGTTTCCCTCTTGAACGATTTCAGCTCCGGTACAGTTGGTCAAAGATCCTATGTGGTGTCGGTCGCATTGGAGCCGCAGAGCGGACTCTATGCAATGGCCGCTGATCATTTTTATACGATGACGGGCATTTATAAGAATGACGATCTCTACCTTCAAAACTGGTATCAAAATCTGCTCCGCGGAGAACGACAAACGGAGTGGTGGGGCCAAATGACCGAGACCTCGAACGATGGGATGATTTATTCAGCAAGAAAAAAGACCAGCATCAAGGACGGCAGAAGTATAGGTACGGTTCTCGTCGGTGCGGATATCGGCAGCATGAAGGGTGTATTCGACAATGCTCCGCTCGATAAGGGATATTATCTATTGCTGGATCAAAGCAATCGGGTCATTTACAGTGAGAAGCATCCTTTTCTGGACGCAGTGGGCGAGCTTCCCTATGTGCGTGCTTTGACCGGCTCCAAAGGCTCGGTCGTAACGAAAATAGACGGAGAAAGTCATCGTGTCATGTTTGATACACTGGGTAATGGCTGGAAGCTGCTGGCGGTAGTCCCTGAGAGCCATTTCAGCCGATATACATTCGCAATATCGGCCATCGGTGCGGCCACAGCGGCCATTGCTCTTTTGGTTGCAGGTTACTGGCTGAGAAGAATTGTTGTACGGGTCACGGTTCCCATCACCAAACTGGTCAATGCTATCCAGCGTCCGGAAGTTGTGGAATTCAAAGAACCGCTTCCCTATCAGCACACAGGAATATATGAAGTTGATGAGCTGAATCAACAGTTCGCTTCTATTCTTGTCGCGCTGCATAGCCTAATCGAGAAGTCATTCATCGAGGAAATTGAACGGCAGCGTCTTCAACTTGAGCTGTTGCATGCCCAGATCAATCCTCATTTTTTATACAATACGTTAGATTTAATTAACTGTCGGGCCATTATGGCCGGAGATCGGGAAACAAGCCAGATTGTCCGTTCTCTCGCCAATGTATTCCGGTATGGACTTAATCAGGGGCAGGCCTGGATCACCTTAGAGGGTGAGCTTAAACAGGTAGAAGCGTATCTTCAAATTCAAAGAATGATGATGAATGATTTGCATGTGGATATACAGGTGCCGGATAATCTCTTATCCGCAACTATCGTCCATCTCACGCTGCAGCCGCTGGCTGAGAATGCGATTATCCATGGTTTTGCCAACCGAACGTCCGATTGCCGGATCATGATATCAGCAAGAACTGTGGGGGAAACACTTGTGCTGCGGGTTGAAGATAACGGGATAGGCAGCGATGCAACCAGCATGAATCTTATGCTACATCAGTCTCCAGTGTACGATGCTCCTGGCAAGCTGAGCCAAAGTGGAGGCGGCTATGGAACGATGAATGTTCATCGAAGAATTCAACTGCAAGGCGGGGAGATGTTTGGTTTGCGGTATGTTGAAGTCGATGTGGGAACGTGCGTTGAAGTCGTACTGCCGCTTATCCACAAGGGTTTGCTCAAGACGGAGGTGATCTCGCATGTTTAAACTGCTCATTGCAGAAGACGTGAAAACAGTCCGCGATACATTGGTTCATTCCATTCCGTGGGAAAGATTAGGCATTGTGCTGCTGGGCGCTGTGGAGAATGGGGAAGAAGCGCTAACTTGGATGGATCGCGAGGAACCGGATCTGCTGTTGACCGATATTGGGATGCCGAAGATGAATGGATTGGAATTGATCGCTGCGGTTAAAGCGCGTAATCCGGAAATTCGTTGCCTTATATTATCCGGACTGAATGAGTTTGAGCATGCGAGGCAAGCGGTTAAACTACAAGTACTGGATTACGTGCTGAAGCCGATTGATCCGGTAGAGATTGAAGCCGTGCTTTCACGGGCTACGGAAGAGCTGCGCAAAGAACGGGAAGAACGTCAGGGGGTTGCTTTCGCTGTACAAAGCGTCAAGGAAAAGCTTCCTAATTTACTGGAGTCCCTTTCTCCCGCAGAATGGTCCGGCAGCTTGAAGAAGAAAAGGCTGGTTGAGCAGGCGCTTCAATATATAAAAGAAGTCTATACGCACAGGGAGTTATCGCTATCAGATGTGGCCGATTCGGTTGGCCTCAGCGATAAATATTTGAACTTGCTTTTCAAAGAAGTGACGGGCACGACGATCAATCATGCCATCATTCGTCTTCGCATGGAGGAGGCTGCTCGGCTGCTGAAAGATCCTGCTATCAAAATCTATGAGATATGCGATCAGATTGGCTATACAGACCAGGATCATTTCCGAGAAAGCTTTAAGAAGCAATTCGGACTAACTCCGACTGATTATCGCAATAAGTATTTGTGAAGTTAATGGAATGAATGTAAGCAACGATCCCTCGTAAGGAGGGGTTGTTTTTTTTATATGAATGGGCTTGAATTAATTGAGCGATTGCGTATTCAAAATCTGAATTGTATGGTCA
This sequence comes from Paenibacillus sp. N3.4, assembly GCF_008017805.1. GTDB lineage: Bacteria > Bacillota > Bacilli > Paenibacillales > NBRC-103111 > Paenibacillus_E. The sequence continues at coordinate 108,368 of NZ_VRTT01000007.1, forward strand.
TCGTGATATCAGGTCATGATGAATTTGCCTATGCACAGCAAGCGGTAAGACTCGATGAATGCGATTATTTGCTTAAACCTGTGCAAAAGCAGGAGCTTAGACATGTTGTAGATAAAGTCCTAGATATGCTGCAAAAGGTCCGTTTGAAACAAAAGCAAATGCAATAGATGAATTATAATTTAGCTTATAATTCTTCAACACTGCGTGAGGAATTTTGCGTGATTGGCTGACTGGCAAGTTGACTAAGGAACAATTCGAAGAAGAAATTTCTTATTTTCAGCTGCATTTCCCAGGAAATATAAGATTTCTTCTCGTGAGTGAATAGCAGACAAAGCATGTTTGACTGTGAATTCCTTCATAGATCCAATATGCTTTTTTTTTGTTACAATCCTTTTTGACATCGATTTTCCAAAAAATATGAAAATGCCTAAAACCGTTTAACGGGTTCGGCAGTCTAATGGAAGAAGGAACGAGGTGGTGAATTGACGACAGAGCAGCAGGTACTTGCCGCGCAGAGCGGCGACCATGAAGCGTTTTACATATTGGTCAGCGCCCAGAAGAAGAGGCTTTACTCCATTGCCTTTGCGTATTTAAAAAATGAATCGGATGCGCTAGAGGCTATTCAGGAAGCAACATGCCGCGCCTACATCAAGCTGTCGAAGCTGCGGGAACCTCGGTATTTTCAAACGTGGTTCATACGAATTCTCATCCGTCTATGCATCGATGAACAGAAAAGAAAAAAGGTTACACGGCCATTATTTCAACTAACAGAACAGCTTGCCGTTGAACTTGAATTGGTAGATAAAATTCATTTGGATATGGCGATAGATCAGCTTGCTCCCAAGCTTCGGCACGTTATTATCCTTAAATATTATGAGGATATGACTCTCAGCGAAATTGCCAACCTGCTGGAAAAGCCTGAGGGTACTGTGAAAACATGGCTGCACAAAGCATTGAATCAACTTAGGGACTTATTCCGCAAGGAGGGTGAGTATGTTTAACCCAGATGATGAGCATATGGAAGCAGAACTAGCCGAAAAGTTGGACGTGGCAATAAGGGGGGGAATTCGAATTGGATCAGCGAAGCTTGAATTCCGGCGGAAACAAGTCCGAAGAAGATTAGGAGGCGTGATTGCAGCATGTATGCTTTTGTTTGCTTCCCTGTTAACAATCAAAGTATCTCCGGTATTTGCTGCAATTGTCAGAGATATCCCAGGTTTAGAAAAGTTCGTCGATCTCATTCAACACACGGCGGATAAAGGAATCAAACTGGCTCTGGATAATGAATTCGTTCAAGCAGTAGACGTATCTGACGAGCATGAGGGGATTAATTTCACTGTACAAGGAATCATTGCGGATGATTCCCGAATGGTCGTATTTTATGATATACGCTCACGGAACAAGAGTGATAAGCCTATCCGACTTGATGGACCGAGGCTTATAGACAGATCAGGCCATGTATTGCCAGCCTCGGTGAGTTTTAGTAACCAAGAGGAAGAGAAGTCTAACATTGGGGAAACGGGAATTCAGCGCGGAACCGCAGATTTCCAACTGTCACAGGGAACTTCATGGCCGGATGAAGTGGTATTTCGCATGCAGCTCTACAGTCCTGAGTTAGCTGGTGATTCGAGAACCATTAACGAGATGATTCGGGATGTTGGGGAAAAGTCTCAGTCGGGGGCCGTAAACGTTAAAGGGACAGAATTTAACCTTACGATTCCAATTGATCGCGCAAGGTTTGCCGGACTTCAGCACGAATACATCATGGATCAAACGATCCATATAGAAGGACAGAGCGTTGCCTTTGCTAAGGCTATCGTTTCGCCTTTACGCATATCGCTCTATATGGACTATGGAAAGGACAATAGCAAACAAATTTTTGGAGCAGGAGATATCAAGCTGGTAGATGACAAAGGCAATGTTTGGAGAAATACTTCAGCCAGTCTGATGAAAGACCATCCTGTCTATCATTTTGAGAGTCCTTTTTTCAATATGCCCAAATCATTAACCATTGAAGGTAGCTGGTTCCGAGCACTCGATAAAAATCAGCTAACCGTGCAGATTGACACATTGGGTATGCGGGTGCTTCAAGCACCGGATGGAAAGCTAAAACTCTACAATGGAACGCAAAGCGAAAAGTACACCAAACTAGACTTTACGCTTAATGGCTTGGAACAAACGGATACAATGATGTACAACTTGTTTGATGAGGAGTTTATAGATGCTGCAGGCAAGCGTTATAAGACGGCAGATCTCCATCAAATCATCAGCAGTTATATCGACAATTCGAAATCAGGAGAACAGCATGGGATGTATTATATCGACAATGAAGCCTATAAACAGCCGCTCACTCTTACTCTGATAGACTATCCCGCTTATATAAAGCAACCTTATAAAATCCGTATTAAGTAATCCACCGTTAAGCGGTGCCAGAGGAAGCGCACAGATTAGTCAAGGCGAGGCAAGGGGTTCAGAACCCCTTGCCGTTTTGCTTTTAAGACAGCGATTAAAAGGCTAGTGGCCATTTTTTAATTAAACCAAATATAAACCGGAATGAATAACAAAGAGGTAACAATACCTGCTAGCCCCATGGCGAAGCCGCTCATACTCCCTTGAATATCAGAATCTTTCAGGAGCTTGGCTGTACCGATACCATGAGCGGCTGTGCCGATGGCAATACCTAACGAAATGCTGTCTTTGAGGCCGACCCATGATAATAATTTTTTGCCAAACATGCTGCCAAAAAGTCCTGTTAGTACGGTCAAGACGGCAGTAAGCTCGGGCAGGCCTCCTAAATGACGAGATATGTCGATCGCGATGGGCGAACTGACGGATTTCGGCAGCATACTCAATAGGATTTCGCGACTGCCTCCCAATAGACCGACAAGAACCGCAGCACTTACGATACCAGTAACAGAACCGATGATAATCGCGATCAGAATCCCCACAAAGTGTTTTTTAATAAGTGGGGCATTTTTATACAACGGAACACCGAGTGCTACGGTTGCTGGACCCAATAAAATAGTAAGGACATCTCCACCAATTTTGTAAGCCTCATAAGGAATATGAAAGCTAAACAAAATGATGATAATGAACCCTGAGCATATAAATAGTGGATGAAGCCAGCGCCAGCGTTGATGAATAAGCTGAGCACAGGTATAAGCAATAATACTTAGCGTAATGCCAAATAGTGGGTGAGTTAACCAAGCGGGCTCATTCATTCTAAACCCTCCTTAGGCGTTTTCTGCTGAAGCTTACTTGTAACGAAACCTGTTACAAGAAGGACGGCAATCGAACTTCCGACAACCCCGAAACCAATCGATAACCAATTGGCCGCAATCAAAGGGAAAAAGGCCATCGTACCTACGACAAAAGGGATAAAGAAAAGCATCATATGCCCAGTCAGCCAGTTGGCCGTCGTTTCTACCCATTCAAGCTTTATGATCTTGGCAAATAAGGCAAGCGTAAAAAGAATAAGGCCGATCACATTACCAGGTAGAGGAACATGGAGACTAAATTGAAGCCAGATACCCAATAAATTAAAGCCTAATAAAATGGCAAATCCTAGCATAGTGTCTCCTTTGAGAAGGATGGTTGTCCATCTTTCTTACATGTTCATTTTTTGTGTTTATCTATTTAATCGTCATAGACAGAGTTCTGATTATGCCTTTGGGGCTAGATATTGGCGGAACCAAGATTAACATAGGCAATGTTGGCCGTCAAGGCGGTATATGTTATTAAATAAGGGGCGGCGATATAATGAGAATGCTATTGTAAAGCCGACATGATCAGAAAGGTGGGCATCTTAGATGAAAAAGCCTAAAGTTCTCATTTTAAAAAAACTGCCTAAAGAAGTAGAATGTTACATTTCGGAGCATTGCGAAATCATGGATCACTCTGACGCTGAAACACATAGCCCTGAGCAGTTAAAGCTTTTAATAGCCGATGCAGAGGGGCTGCTGCAATCCGGTGTACGTATTGATGAAGAGCTGTTGAAGCATGCATCTCATTTGAAGATCGTTAGCAATATCTCCGTAGGTTATAATAATTTAGATACAACTGCAATGAAAAAATATGGCGTTATCGGCACCCATACGCCTGATGTGCTTGACGATACAGTGGCTGATCTCGTTCTAGCCTTGATGCTGGCCGCTGCGCGCCGAACCGTCGAGCTGGACAACTTGGTTAAACAGGGTGGATGGGAAAAGTCGGACGAATCGTTGTTTGGCATCGATGTCCATCATGCCACACTTGGGGTTATCGGGATGGGACGAATCGGTGAGGCGATTGCGAAACGCGCGAGATTCGGGTTCGATATGAATATACTTTATACGAACCGAAATCGGAAGCCGGAAGTCGAAGAGAAATTTGAGGCACAATTTCGAACTCAGGAGCAATTGCTTCGAGAATCTGATTTTGTCCTAGTCATGGCGCCGTTGACTGCCGAAACGCATCATATGATTCGCAAAGAACATTTCACGTTGATGAAAAAAACAGCTATTTTCATTAATGCATCACGTGGTCAATTGGTGGACGAGAAGGCTTTAATTGAGGCCCTTGAAGAACGGCTCATTTATGCAGCAGCGCTGGATGTATACGAACAGGAACCGGTAGATACAAACAACCCGTTGCTTACCATGAAAAACGTAATTACCCTTCCCCACATCGGCTCAGCAACCGCGAAAACGCGGTTTGACATGGCCATGATGGCTGCACGTAATGTCGTAGCCGGTGTTACGGGGCAAGTACCCTTAAATATTGTGCCTGAACTGAAATCGTAATCCCACCGAACGCATGAAATGAAACATGGAGGCTAGGGCTATTGACAATAAAAGCGGCAGTTAAAAGTAATGGTTTACCCGAACGAATAGTGTCTATAGGAGGAACTATGATGGCAGTCAAATTCAGCATTATCGGTGGAGCAGGTTTCCGGGCGCAATATTACCTGCGTATCGCCCAGGCATTACCTGATCGTTTTCAAGTTAGCGGAATGGTTGTAAGGGACGAGAACAAAGGTAAAGAGATGGAGAATAAATGGGGCGTTGCTACGTATCGAACGCTTGAACAGCTTCTGGAAAATGAGGAGCCTGATTTTGTTGTCGTATCCGTCAACGTTGCACATAGTCTTGAATATTTGTTGAAATTAGCTGAACGTGGCATTCCGGCATTGGGTGAAACTCCGCCTGCATCTGATCTACATGGGCTTGAGCTTCTTCATGAGAAGCTGACAATGAACGGAGCACGTATTCAAATCGCAGAGCAATATCATCTTTATCCCGCGCAAGAAGCGCGTCTAGCACTTATTCAGTCTGGGAGATTAGGTAAAATTACAGAGGCAACAGTTTCTATTTCTCAGTTTTACCACGCAATTAGTCTAATGCGAAAAATGCTTGGCGTGACTTTCGAAGAAGTCAAGATAAGAGCGATGCGATTTGAGACTCAGTTGTTGAATGGGCCAACGCGCGGCGGTCCTCCGACAGAAGATAAGCTGATACCTACCAACCGAGATATCGCTTGGTTGGATTTTGGAGATCGACTAGGTATTTATGATTTTACAAAGGATCAGCATCGTTCTTGGATTCGCTCGAATCATCTGTCCGTTAGAGGAGAACGCGGTGAAATATTCGATAATCGCGTCCTTATTCAACAGGAGGATTGTCAACAGCTGCAATTGGAGCTTAAGAGAATCAATAAAGGAGAATTGGAAAATGCAGAAGGATACTTTCTGAAGGGAATTATGTGCGGCGAACGGTGGATTTACGAAAATCCGTTTGCTCCCGCAAGGCTGTACGATGATGAAATTGCGATTGCTAACTGTTTGCAAAAAATGGCTGACTACACGATGGGTGGTCCTAGTTTCTATAGTCTTGAAGAAGCTTCTCAAGACCACTATCTTGGACTCATGATCGAACAGGCTATTTTATCGGGCGAAACCCTTACAGCTAAACCTCAACGATGGGCTAGATAAATACAAAAGACGACTTTTCTACAATTAAAAGTTGTAAAAAAGTCGTTTTTTTCTTTGTTAATTCTAAACTTCTGACTATCAAATTACCAAGTAAATGTAAGAGAGACGATTACCAAAAGTACAAACAAAACTAAAACAGCTGCTGTATTTGTACCGCCATATCCAGCGGCACCTACTTCATATCCCATATGCAATCCCTCCCCTCCGTAATCGGATAGTTTATTGTATTTTAATATTCAATAAGATGATTGGACAAAACAAGTTGGAAAGCAAAAAATTAACGATCTGGCTGTCGGATCGGGTGGATAAAGAAACGTGCAGTCATGTCCCGTTTGGGCAGACTGCACGTTGGATAATCAAATATTTACTTAATCGGTAATGTTTCTCATGTAGTATTCGATGATATCTTTCCGACGAATGATCCCTATGAAAATACCATTTTCATCAACCACGGGTACAAAATTTTGGTCAGCTGCTAATGCAAGCATATCTTCCATCTGAGCATGTATGCAAACGGACTCATTCCGAATATGCTTTTTGATTTCACTAATCGGCAGATGTTCCAAGTGATTAAAATCGATGTCCGGCGTATTTTTCAGCTTCCATAATAAATCGCCTTCCGACAAGGTGCCGACATATTTTCCTTCCTGATCGACGATGGGAAGGGCGGTGTAATAGTGATGTTCCAATTGTTCTAACGCTTCCTGCATGGAAGTGAGGAAGTGAGAAAAGCGACCTCATCTTTGGGTAATAGAAAAGAGGATATTTTCAAAGTGGTATGCTCCTTTACTCATAAATTTTCTATTAACTATACAAGTATTAAAACATACTTTTCATGTATGAACCAAGTTTATGGTGAATTTTTAATGTCAAAACAGGCTAGTAATTGTTGGTAACCGGATGCTTACAACCAAAAATCAGGCTAAATGGGAAGAAACCCGAGAACGTTGAATCTCGGGAATCGTGATGCCCATGTCTATTCGGATAAACACTTACCACTCCTGACGGAGCGCAAACAAATCATGCAGCTCATCGTTTGAAAGCTCGGTAATCCAGCCTTCCGAGGTAGAAATCACGTTATCGCTCAGGCTCATCTTACTCTCCAACATCTCATCGATTCGTTCTTCCAAGGTTCCCAGGGAAATGAACTTATGAACCTGCACATTGCGTGTCTGCCCCATTCGATAAGCGCGGTCTGTAGCCTGATTCTCGACGGCAGGGTTCCACCAACGGTCGAAATGGAATACGTGGTTGGCTGCGGTCAAGTTAAGTCCGACACCGCCGGCTTTCAGCGATAGGACAAAAATGCCTGGACCTAACCCATCGGCGGCCTGAAAAGTATCGATCATTTTATCACGTTCCGTTTTTGGGGTGCTGCCATTCAGATACAGCACCTGCTCGTCTCGCTGTGCTTGCAGGACATCGGCCAGAATACGCCCCATGCCGACGTATTGTGTGAAAATGAGACAGGAATCTCCTTCATCACGGAGCTCGTTTACCATGGCTACCAGTCGTTCCAGTTTGGCAGATCGCGATATGAACGCTTCGCGGACCTCATCGGCAAGCAGCATTTCTTCCGACAAAGCAGCTTCCTTCGTCATCAATACAGGGTGGTCGCAAAGCTGCTTGAGTTGGGTTAAAGCAGCCAAAATCGCTCCTTTGCGCTCCATTCCCTCTAGCATTTTCATGCGCTCCATCAGATTTTTGACTGCTTGCTCATAGAGAGCTCCTTGTTCGGGGGTCAGATTCATATAAACCTTCATCTCCAGTTTGTCGGGCAGATCGAGCTGAATCGCCGGATCTTTCTTTTTACGTCGCAGCATGAAAGGCTTAACGAGTTTCTGAAGCTGTGCGGTGCGCTCTTCATCTTGATGCTTCTCGATCGGATTGGCGAAACGATGCTGAAACCCGCGCTGGTTCCCGAGGTAACCGGGATTTAGGAAATCATATATGGACCATAGCTCTGACAATCGATTCTCAATTGGTGTACCCGTAAGGGCAATTCGGTGGTTGGCTGTGAGCGTGCGAATAGCCGCTGATTGTTTATTTTGCGCATTCTTGATATTCTGAGCCTCATCCAGACAAAGAGAGCTCCAGGGGGTCTCCTGTAACGTTTCTTGGTCCATGAGTGCCGTCGTATAGGAAGTGAGCACAACATCGGTGCTTGCTAAAGCATGAGAAAGCGCCGCGCCGCTTAAACGCCCTTTTCCGTAATGAAGATACACTTTCAGATCTGGGGCAAAACGAGTCAACTCTTTCTGCCAATTACCAAGCACAGAGGTCGGACAAATGAGTAGGGCAGGATACTCTGATTCTGCTCGATGATGTAATAAATAAGTGATGAATTGAACGGTTTTGCCGAGTCCCATGTCATCGGCTAAACAGGCTCCAAGTCCGAACTTTCTTAGGAAACTCAGCCACGTGAATCCCTCTCGTTGGTAACCGCGAAGCTCTGCACGCAGTTCCTTGGGTACAGCCAGTTCTTGCAATTCCGATGGCTGACCAAGTTGGCGAAGCAGGGCTAATAAATGGCCATTCAGCTCGACTTCCAGCTTCAGCCTGTTTTCATTCGCGGCTTCTTCCTCAGCTGAGAGACTTTCACCTTGCTGCTTCTCCTGTTCATTTAATAAGTGTAGCTGAAAGACATCCTGTAAAGACAAGCCATCTTCGGGACTCATACTGGCCATAAGTCTCTTGATTTGTTCTAGTAGGGCAGGGTCCAAATATACCCATTGTCCACGGAAACGCACAAGTCTTTCATTGCGACTGAGCAGCCCGGCAAATTCAGCTGCGTCCAGGTCAGCATCGCCAATCGCAACACGCCAATCGAATTCGACTAAGGCATTTAGTCCAAAAAGCGACTGACTTTTGCTGCCGGCTTCGGAGGAAACCCGTGCGCGCAGCCGTGGCTTTCGTTTCGAGGCCGCTTCCCACCAAGCGGGCAGCATCACGTTCCAGCCATCTTCCAACAAGTGGCGGCTGTCTGTTATGAGGAACGACCAAGCTTCTTCGTCACTTAATGGGTCTGCAAAAATCTCGCCGCCATTATTCTTTCCAGGCAGAGCAGCTGTCAGTCTTGTCGCCCAGCCCGTAGAGCGCTCATGGATAAATGAACTCCAATCACTGGCCCAAATGCCGACAGCCTGTCCATCTAAGGTAAGGTGAATCGGTGTTAACACCGATCCATCATTTTTATCCTGCAGCACGAGACGCAGACGCCACATATCTTCGTCCTCATCCGGCTCCAGTAGCTGAAGAGCAGGACGAAAGGGAGCCATGTCAGGCCTCCAGCCTAGAACGGCAAGCCACTCTTCCTCGTTGTACGCATCCATCGAAGCAGCCGCTTTTGCTCCTCGAAACAGCGCGGGATATTCACGTCGAAGATCTGCCATTGCAGCTTCGCTCGCATAGTGCTCATTCGAAACAACAGAGGAGAAGGCCGCTTGTAAACCCGACATCTCTTCACCCAGACCTTCTGAGTTTCTTAGTTTATCCCAATCCAGTTTAGCCAATTCTTCCGTGGAGGAATCCCAGGTCCATTGTAGGTTCCCACTTTGGAAAGCTCGGTAGCTGGGAACATACCGACGAGATTTTGCTTCTTCGTATAGATAAGGTCCAACTTCCAGAAGCTGCTTTGCGGCTTCATTGCCGCCATCCCACCTGAGTACGTCCATGAAGGTGGGGTTGGCAAAGAAGGGAAGCACCATCTCTACGGGCAGGATCGTGACGGTTACGTCCCCAGCTTGCTGCTGGTCCAAAGCTGTCCCATAATAAGAAGGTTCGTGCCACGCGAAAAGTATCTTTCGAAAACTGTCGCCCGGCATATCGAATCCGTCCTGAAGCCCCCAGAGTAAGGCGTCACCGCTGTTAGTCAAAGTCACGTAGAGGGTCATATCATGTAGTTTTGTGCTCATTGCAGTAACTTCCCTTTCCTTAATTCCTCTTGCAGCGCACGCAAGCGGCTGTGTCGTTCAACAAAGCCGGCAAAGAAGCTTTCCCATCGTTTGTCTTGTTTCATCTTCTTGTACACTTTTTCCAGCCTTTTTAACAGTCTGACCGCCGATTTATAATCATGCCGATTTTTTAAACGAACATAATGATCGACAGCTTGATGGTAATAAGGCAGCAGCAGCTGCGGTGATTCCTTCTCGATAGGCTGAAGCACGCTGACGCGATGGGAGAGAGGGTCGTGTCCCTGAAGGATCTGCATTTCCAACCATCTCTGCCAGTTTCTTTGTTCGTACTGGAATCCCTCAATAATACGGTAAGAATGAGGAAGCATTTCCTCCAAAATCCCCCACATGTATCCCTCCGTTTCGGGAAGGTGCGTGATCGTTTCTTTCCAATAGCGGGCATAAGCGTCAAGCTCATTGGTCCGTTTGCCATAGAAAAAAGGAGCAGTCACTCTTAGCCAATACACGAGATGATCCCAGTTATGGGTACTTCTCAAATGGTCGAGGAAAGAAATGAATAAAGCAATCGGTGCCTCCTTTAGTGCGTTGCTTGCTTCTAAAGCCTCCCAGGCTTCCCTGCTTTTTGACTGCAGGAGGAATAAGTAAGCTTTCGCGGCTGAAAGGGAGGATGAGGGTGTTTCTTCAATACGTTTCTCAACATTGTTCATTTCTTGAGACAGTAAATGGTCATCCGCAAGGTAAGGCGTTATCCAATACTTCCAGAGTATCCTATACAACTCGTAGTCTTGATACCTTTGAACGGATTCAACCGCCATCTGCTCTCTCAAATAGCCTAGCGTCTGCTCAAGGCGATTCGATGAGATAAGCGACGATACTGCCTTTTGTTTCAACCATTCATGAATCTGATCGTAAACTCGGTATAGAGCAGAGGAAGTATAGTAGCTTACACTGCTCTGTTCCTTCTGCTCTTTTATCTTTCTTAAAATAAATAATTCCTGATGCAAATCAAAATAGATCCGGTCGATCTCTGAGAACGGAATGGAGACCTTCTCTATTTGCTTTAAGTGATAGCGCAGCAAGTCGATATACGTTGCTAGATCATAAGTTGGTTTAACAGGTGAAGTAAAGTGCTCCAGAAACTGCTGCCAGCCAACTGCATCCTTATTCGGCAACTCAAAAAGTACAGGTTCTGAAGCGGAGCTAGAGAAAGTCCGTTTGAGATGCTGTTTGGCATTCATAATTTGGGAGGCGGGGTAGCCTAGACGATCCCCAAGCTCCATGATAACGGCTGCAAGGTGTTTGCAGGAGGTGTGAACGGGACACGTACAGAATCCAGCCCCGAGCTCATCGATAGGCAGAGTGATTAGGTAGTCTTCTGACTCCTCGAGCCTCGCTTCGATAACTCTATGTTCAGATACGATTAGGGTTGTTACCCGCTGTTGTTTAAAATAGGTAAACCCTCGACTCAGGGTCACTTCATTGAATGCTTCGGCAACGTAAGCCAGAAGCTTCAACCATTGCTCATCATTTAATAATGGAAGAGAACTCATTGGAAGCTCCTTACTACAAAAAAAGAATGCGATCAACCTTATTATAGTGCGGTATGAAAATAAATACGACATTTTCATGTGAGGACCAGGTTGTCGCCCTTCCCAATTTGGGCAATATTTTTATCAATTTGATCAAAGGAACCTCACTTGCCGAATCTTGGCGTGTTTTTTTTGTGTTTGCTGCATGTTTTTGGGAAGATGAGCTCCTATGGGAAGATAACTGTGTCAATGACGATTTACAAGTTGATAGCCTGACCTGGTTTGATCATTTATAGTAAAGATATGTAGGAATGGAGGGTTTGGTTATGAATAACATTGACTCGGAGTGGGCTGAGTCCCACTATCCGTATTATATGGCTGATCGTATTCAGTCGCTGTACAGCACGTCGAATATACCAATATATAAGATTAATGAGAGTGTAACAGTGCTTATTGCGATTGCAGGCGGCCAGGGCATCCTTAGAATCAATGATCAAACCTACGAGCTCGCGCAAGGGACCGTCATCCTAATCCCAGCGCATAGTCATGCCGCTTTAATTACAAATAACCTGAAGCCGATTCATGCTTATAAGCTTTTGATCAGTACCCGAGAGCAGGTGGGGCCTCTGCCTGCAGGCGCAATGGTGCGGAAAAGCGGGGTAGCTTCCACGCCGAATACGCTATTCTTCCCTAATGAACCTGCGATTGTGGCCCATGTCGAGGAACTTTATATTCATCGTTTACCCGCTCGTGAAATCCGCCATGTGCAGAATCAAATGTTGTTTCACCAAATCATTCTCCAATTGCTGGAGAAGCAGGATAGCAAGTATGTTGCCAATGAGCAGCCATCCATGGAACGAAGCATAATTTACTTAGAAAACCACTTTAGCGAAAAAATAACGCGTGAGCAGTTGGCAGCAATGGCTGGGGTAAGCCGATCGCACTACTCAATCCTTTTCAAGCAGCTCACTGGATTTTCACCTAATGAATACATGTCACGACTGCGCATCCACAGAGCCAAAGAGCTATTAATAAGTGAACCAGGCACCCTCAGGGAGATTGCGCTGAAGGTAGGTTATAAGGATGAATTTTATCTCAGCCGTCGTTTCAAGCAGCAGACAGGTGCATCACCTTCAGGCTATAACCGCGGATCATTTCAGCGAGTGGCTGTCATGCTTACACCATATGCCAGCCATCTGCTGTTGCTTGGTTTGGAACCTGCTGTCACCATTTCAGAAAGCAGTGAGTATGTGAGTACTTCTGACTTGCAGGCGCCTCAAACGATGATGTTTATCCATACAAACAGCTCGGTAGAGCAGGTGAAGTCGGCATTGCTTGATACCCATATCGAGTTGATTATTGCAGCCAAACAGCATTTGCTCCAATATGGGCTGAATCCTGAGCATTTACGGGCGGTAGCGCCTATTTTTGAAATATCTTGGATAGAAATGGGTTGGAAAGATCACCTGCGTCTTATTGCCCATGCGATTCAACGGAGTGATCGGGCAGAACAATGGCTGGCCGCTTTTGAAAAAGAAGAACAGGCAGCTCGTTCACTTGTGCAAAAAAGCGCAGTCGCTAATGAAATTCTAACGATCTTGGTTATTAAACCGGACGAGCTGCTTGTTTATGGATCACGAAATGTCGGATATGTGATATATCAATCCCTAGGACTACAGCCTCCTGAAAGGATAGAGCGGGAAATGAATAGGCTTGGTGATCAATTCCATTCCCTTCCCATCGAGCTATCAGAGCTCGCAGATTATGCGGGTACGCGGTTCCTGATTGTTGTGTTTCCGGATGTAAAAGGTTCCACCGCACATTCAAAAAGGGTGTTCGAATCCCCCTATTGGAAAGACCTTACTGCCGTTCAGCAGGACTGTGTTCATCTGCTTGACAAGAATGAATGGGTGCCTTACAACCCGGTTTCCATTCGCTTACAGCTTCAACGCGCTCTAGCTTTATTTATAGGCAACTAATAGTCCAAGTCTATTTTCAAACAAAAAGGCATGGTTAGGCACATGATGGACACCTATAATAAGGATTACAAATGCGAATGATTATCATAATCAAAAGAAAGGATGGAAAAACGTAATCATGATTACTCCGCTCAAATGAGGGCGATGTTGGTTACATAGGTAGAAACAATTAGTCTAAAATTAGTACATCATGCACGATATGAATATTCATTGCAGCATGAAAAGGGAGAGAGTAATGTTATGAAAAAGATTTTTATTCCAATTGTACTTTTATTTGGAGTTTTATTGAGCGCTTGTGGCGCTAATAATGGTAAAGGTTCGTCCCCTGCGCCTACCTCAGACTCGAAATCAACCACATTTATGTATCAGTCCGAGAATGGACCGATTGAGGTTCCTACGCATCCTAAGCGTGTCGTTGTGCTTACCCGATTTTTAACGGGTAACGTTATGGCACTGGATGTGCCTTTAGTCGGTGTAGACGATAAGTCTAAAAGCAATCCGCGGTTTAAAGAGAGGCTAAAAGATGTAAGTGCAGTTACAGATGAAAGTCTTGAGAAGATCATTGAGCTGAAGCCGGATCTTATTATCGGACTTTCAAGTATTAAAAACATCGACAAATTCAACAAAATCGCTCCTACAGTCACATATACGTATGGCAAAGTTGATTACTTAACGCAGCAGCTGGAAATTGGGAAGTTGTTGAATAAAGAAAAAGAAGCGCAAACCTGGATTGATGATTTTAAAGCCCGGGCCAAAAAAGCCGGAGCAGAAATCAAAGCGAAGGTTGGCGATAATGCAACAGTTTCAGTTATTGAGACATTCAATAAGCAATTATATGTATATGGGTATAACTTTGGACGCGGTACCGAAATTCTCTATGGGGAAATAAAACTTGGCATGCCGGATAAAGTTAAGGAATCAACGAAATCTGACGGTTACTTTGCCGTATCGACGGAAGTTTTAAAAGATTACATGGGCGACTACGTTATTTTCAGTAAGAATGCGGATGAGAACACCTCCTTCCAGAATACAGAAACGTATAAAAACATTCCCGCTGTTAAAAACAATCGCGTCTATGAGGTCGATGCGAAGGAGTTCTACTTTAACGATCCACTGAGCTTGGATTACCAGCTAGAATTTTTCATTAAAAGTTTTCTTGGCAAGTAGAGCTCTCAGATGTTATGGCCTATTCCATTTAAGAAAAGATGATATTGCATGAAAAAAAAACGCTCTATTCCTTTCTCCTATAAGGTGTTTGGCGGCATACTGGTGTTGGTGTTGTGCTTCCTAATTGCCATGATATTCGGTGCAAAGGAAATAACGCTACATGACCTTTGGCATGCACTGACTGCAGGTTCTTTGGATGACAACGTTCTTATCCTGCGTGAGATTCGGTTGCCGCGTGAACTGGCCGCAATTCTGATCGGATCCGCTTTTGCAATATCCGGTGCGATCATGCAGGGGGTAACTCGCAATCCGCTGGCCGATCCAGGCTTGCTGGGCTTGACTTCAGGCGCTAATATGGCACTTGCGCTTACTTTCGTATTTCTTCCTGGACTGAACTATTTCGGCATCATGGTAGCTTGCTTTCTTGGCGCCGCTCTGGGAGCAGCTTTAGTACTCTTCCTTGGCTCGACGAGTCGAGCCAGAATGTCACCGATTCGAATCGTACTGGCCGGTGCAGCTGTTTCTGCGTTTCTGTATGCCATATCAAGTGGCGTAAGTATCGCTTTCAAGATTTCCAAGGACGTATCCATGTGGACCGCCGGGGGATTAATCGGAACGACATGGGGACAGCTCCAGACGATTGCGCCGGTTATCATCCTGGGAATCGTAGTCGCTTTGATTCTTTCTAACCAATTGACCATGCTCAGCTTGAGTGACGAGGTAGCCATCGGATTGGGGCAAAAACTCGTACAGATTAAATCTATCTTGTTCGTTCTCATTATTTTGCTTACTGGGGCATCGGTTGCGCTTGTCGGAAACATCGCATTCGTGGGATTAATGATTCCGCACATCGTCCGCATGATCGTCGGAACGGATTATCGGTATATCCTGCCCATCTCGGCATTATCGGGAGCCAGCTTCATGCTGCTTGCCGATACGATAGGCCGCACAATCAATTCACCTTACGAGACGCCTGTAGCAGCCATCCTGGCGATGGTGGGCTTGCCCTTCTTCTTACTCGTTGTGCGTAAAGGAGGTAAAGCTCTCTCATGACCCAGTCTGCTCTCGCGCGAAAACAACGTCTGATCTTGCTTGTCAGCTTTGTGCTTATTATCCTTACAGCTATTTCAAGTATGGGTCTGGGATATTCTTCATTGTCTTTTGATAGGTTGATTCCTGTTCTGTTTGGTCATGGCACCTTCAAAGAAGAGTTTGTTCTGTTCGCTGTCCGATTACCAAGAATTCTGATTACGCTGTTGTCGGGGATGGCGCTTGCATTATCCGGTTCGATTTTGCAAAGCGTTACCCGCAACGACCTAGCGGACCCGGGTATTATCGGGATAAATTCCGGAGCAGGAGTGGCTATTGCTATCTTTTTCCTGTACTTCCCGATTGCAGCTGGATCATTCATCTATGTTCTTCCGCTGGTAGCTTTCCTAGGCGCCTTAATCACTGCTGCTCTCATCTATGCATTTTCCTACAGCCGGACGCGAGGACTTGATCCTATTCGGCTTGTGTTGGTCGGGGTTGGGTTCTCCCTAGCGCTGTCGGGGATCATGATCGTAATCATTTCATCCGCTGAACGGTCGAAGGTTGATTTTATCGCGAAATGGATTGCCGGCAATATTTGGGGCACGGACTGGCCGTTCATCTGGGCGCTGCTCCCTTGGCTGATCCTGCTTATCCCATTTACCATGATCAAGTCAATACGGCTCAATATTCTCAGCTTAAGCGAGGTATCGGCCATTGGCGTCGGCTTGAATCTCGAACGTGAACGCCTTGTCCTCATTGTGACCGCTGTTGCCGCAGCCGCATCTGCGGTATCTGTCACAGGCGGGATTGCATTCATCGGATTGATGGCTCCGCACATTGCCAAAAAGTTGGTTGGCCCGAGAAATCAGATGTTCATTCCCGTCGCGATTTTGCTTGGCGGATGGCTTCTTTTAATCTCGGACATGATCGGTCGCAATCTTATTGATCCAGATGGTATTCCCGCAGGCATCATGGTTTCGTTGATTGGTGTGCCGTATTTTGCTTATTTACTGCTAAAGAAGTAGCTCCGACGCGAAGTCAGAAAGAATACATCCAAACTTACCAGCAATATTGGGAAAAGTCCTGTGTCATGTGGAAGAAAATCCACCTGGGCAGGACTTTTTAACGTAAAGTGGGAGGGATATCGTCGGCTTGAAGGGAGTACGAAAACTTTGAGAATAAAAGTTTGGTGTTTTGGATCGTTAGCCTCTTGTCGATTCAATTCGCAATAATAATTACGAAAAGAACCTATTAAATAGTGGTTTATCTGGACTTGCGTATATGGGATTAATGAGACCATGTAGTTGGAATAAGGTAGGTAGACCGCATTTGGAACAATAAGCTGCCATTTCAGGGTTCAGATTTTTGCAGCCCTTTTTTAACAGACGCCCTGGTTCGTCGGAGCAGTAATTTTGTAATGGAGCACCGCAATCCGTACAATACTTAGTGTTTTCGTCAGGAACTTTAAAACAACGAACACAAGGATTAAGTTTTGATTTTTTACTCATAACTACCACCATTAAGTTTGTTTTTTAGAATCTGTTACATTTGAATTAATGTGAAAGTTTGTGTCCTTATTATAAGGATTGGTTTTGCAGAGATGCGTTAGGTTGAACCTCATTGATAGGAGAATCCACAATATCATTGTCGAAAACAGTTGCAACAAAGCATGCCTGAACGTTTGCACCGAACAATTGACCAGTTCCGAAATTTGACTTACCGTTTTGATTCCATCCCGGTAGAGATACCTCACCAATGTTAATGACAGAGCCTCTATTTAAAGAATTCACATTAATGGCGCCAGCAGCTAAAGAAATGATAACAGCCAAACCTACACCTCCCTATATATACATACCTGAGCGAATAACTAAACTATAGGAAATCTGTCACTGGGAATCATATTTATCAACATCATCGTTTTTTTGACTGATTCGTATATTCTTCGTACTATTTTCGATATTCTCGATGATTTTTTCGTCCGTTTGAAAGATAGAATCCACAATATCATTATCTAAAACAAAATTTGCGATTTTATTTAATTGGTTGGTACCAATACTTTTACCAGTACCATAATTGATTTTTCGGGAAGTTCCCCAAACAAGTTGTTTGTTATCTCCTAAGTTAATAGCCGAACCATTGTTCACAGCATTAACATGAATAGATTGAAAATCGATATCACTTTGTTGCTGGGGGATGTTCCCACCTTCTTCTAATATTACATATTTTTGGTTTTCTATAGTCATATCATTTATATCCTGATCGCAAACAACGTTTATGGCATTGGTAAGCGTGGCCCCTCTAAGGCTCCCGAAACCAGAATTGCTTTTAGTAAAGGAACTCCAATCGATCATGTAGTTATTTCCGATAAATATGCCTGAAGCGTCTTGAATATTAGTGACGATCACTTTATCAAAATTCGCGCTCGATTTTTGACCTGAAAAGTTCAAATGAATAACCTCTTCTCGTTTTAAGCCCTAACGAAATGCTACTTCTTTTGCCTAGAATAATAACCAAAAATTGTCATCTTGTATTGTATTCTGCCCAATCCAAATGATTGCATGGACCCATTAAAATTTCATTTTTTCTGAAAGAACCCCCTTTTTGAAAAATGTGATAAAGGGAATGTTCTACCCATTCTTAAGAAATTTGTCATAATTTTGAAAAGTTAATTGTAAAAAATAACCTATTATTATATAGTTAGGATGATGGTTAGCCGCGGCATCATCGATTCATTCCAAAAAGGTGAGGACTCATGCCACTCTACAATATACTTGTCGTTGATGATGAAAAAGAAATTCAAGATGCGATAGAGATTTACTTAACGAATGAAAATATGCATATTATTAAAGCCAATAACGGATTGGAAGCATTAAGAGCTCTAGAGGAGAATGACATTCATCTGATTATTCTGGACATCATGATGCCACAGTTGGATGGGATTAAAACCGCGTTTAAAGTAAGAGAATCGAAAAATACGCCAATCCTGATGCTGTCTGCCAAAACAGAAGATACGGATAAGATTCTAGGGCTGCATGTCGGTGCAGATGATTATATGGGCAAGCCCTTTAATCCGCTAGAGTTGGTAGCAAGAGTCAAATCGCAATTAAGGAGATATACAACTTTTGGCAACTATGTAGCCCGTGAAAATGAGATCGCAGTCAGAGGACTCATACTCAATAAAGACACCAGAAATGTGTCTGTGGATGGTGAGGAAGTACGCTTGACAGCGACTGAATTTAAGATTTTAGAGCTGCTGATGGCAAACAGAGGCTGCGTTTTTTCCATTGAGGATATTTACGAGAAGGTTTGGAAAGAACCTTATTTGAATGCCGAAAACACCGTAGCTGTCCATGTTCGAAGAATTCGTGAAAAGATCGAGATCAATCCGCGAGATCCAAAATATTTAAAGGTGGTATGGGGCATTGGGTATAAAATTGAAAAATAACTATTTTCGCTATGCACTTTTAATAGTTTGGATTCATGCATGTGTTTTGGCCATATTGATCATCGTGGATGTGGCCAAGCACAGCTCTTTTTTAAAGCAGGATGCCTATTTTGAAAGTCTGGCTTTTGACAACGAAATACAACTTCATTTTAACTTGATCCGTTACTTCCATATGGATAACAAGCATTATCCGCTTCTGACAGAGGATGCAAAGTTGGTGTGGATCGTAGTGAAAATTGGAAACTATTTTATCGAAACATGGAGAAAAATAGCCAAAACGCCGTTGTCCAATCGTACGGTGAGAGACTTGCAGAAGCGGAGAGGCTTGGTAAGTTAGAAGACGTATCACGACTTCAGCAGGAAGAAAATGCTCATTTGGATAGCATTCATAACGAGATTATAAAGCTGTATGATTTGAGGAAAAGTCAATATATTGCTTATAAAGACAATGAGTTCGCTGAGGTGGAAGCCAGTTTAACTGCTCGCAGCGGTGCCTTCCATTATTATATCGAGGATCCTCAAAATAATAGTATTTATAAAAATACGGAATTAGACCCTAAGGTAGAAAGCAAAAAGGCGCTATATAGCATCCAACTCCCACAAAAGTATGTCAAAAATACAACCCTTCCCTAAATAAATATTTTCAATCAAACCGACTTGAGGGCTATTTGATTATTCCTCAGGAAACGAAGGGCTTCAGCCAAATTCAGGCTGACTATGCATACTACAATTCGATTCGGGAACGTCTTCTGAAGGAAATCGTCATGCTGGCAATCGATCTTGTTCTAATCGTGGGACTTCTCTTTTATTTGAGAAAAGTACATATGTTTAGCGGCTTGGCTGAGACTGCTCCGATGAACTGGCTGCACCGAATACCTCTGGATGTTCGTCTGTTAATGATAGTAATCGCCTGGTTTATTTGTAAGTCACATTTGTATGCAAACTCGCTTTTTAGGTGGCCTCTTGAATTCCGTAGATTGATAGATTGGGTGATCCTTTCTCTGGCTTTAACCGTAATATGGCTTGTTGTTCTTAATTTGGTGAAATTGTGTCGAAGAAAAGAGCAGTTGGAAGATCAATGGAAGAATAGTGTGTTTAAAAGAATCTCCTCACAAATTGCCAGTCATTTAGTGAAAAAACCATGGTTTTTAAGGCCGTGCTGATCAGTATTCTAACGGTGCTTCTGGGCATTTGCTTTAGTTTTTTCGTATACGAAGATGTGGGGAGTGGACTTGTATTTTTGGGAAGTCTCTATGTGCTTTTTTTCGTGATAACGATTTTGCCTTATATGTTTAGAAGGTTAGGTACGCTTCATCACATTTTGGTGAGTGTTGAGCAGATTACTGCAGGGAATTTGAATAGTTCTATGAAAGTAGGAGGTTCCGGAAATCTAGCGCGGTTAGCTCAACAACTAAATAACATGAAAATGGGATTCAAAGCATCGATGGAAAAAGAAATGAAAAGTGAGAGAATGAAAACAGAATTAATAACGAATGTCTCCCATGATCTCAAAACGCCGCTGACCTCCATTATTAATTATGTGGATTTGCTTAAACAGAAAGACCTGTCCCCGGAATTATCAAGCAGCTATATAGAGGTGCTGGAGCGAAAAACACAACGTCTCCAAGTATTGATTGATGATTTGTTTGAGGTATCCAAAATGGCTAGCGGTGCCGTTGAATTACAAGTGGAAACCGTCAATTTATCCGCTCTGTTGAACCAAGCACTGGGTGAATTCAGTGAAAAAATCGAAAGCTCAAAGCTGTCTTTTCGTGTTCATATGCCGCAAGCTGCCATACTAGTTCCTTTGGATGGCAGAAAAACATGGCGCGTGTTCGAAAACTTGATCAGTAACGCTTTGAAATATGCGATGCCGGATACCCGGGTTCATCTCTCGTTAACCGAAGAAAATAATCAAGTTGCCTTTACCATCAAGAACGTCTCTGCGTATGAAATCGATTATGAGGTGGATGAACTGCTGGAAAGATTTAAACGCGGAGATCCATCCAGGTATACGGAAGGCTCAGGTCTAGGTCTGGCTATTGCCAAGAGTATTGTTGAACTTCAGGGAGGCCAACTGCGTATTGAAGCTGATGGCGATTTATTTAAGGCAACCGTCCTATTTCGTCTGCCGACTACCCAAAAATGAAGGTAACTCTCGTTGAATTTTTCTCCTTTACTAACCTCAAGGTTACTAATGCAAAAGTATTTCAGTACTTATCAGATGCCCAAGTTTGCCCTATACTAGCAAGGAAAGATAAGTTCTTCGTAAATCGTTAATTTAATTTGTGGAGGTGCGTCCCTTGAAATACCGGAAGCTGGGCAGAAGCGGATTGAAGGTCAGCGAAATTAGTTTGGGCAGTTGGATGACTTATGGCGGATATGTAGAAAATGAAAAGTCGATCCGTTCTATCGAGCAAGCTTACGATCACGGCGTTAACTTTTTTGATACGGCAAATGTCTATGAGCGCGGTGAGGCTGAAAAAGTGATGGGTGAGGTGCTGAAAGCCTATCCTCGCGAATCGTATGTGTTGGCAACCAAAGTCTTCGGCCAAATGGGAGATGGCCCGAACGATCGCGGCCTTTCCCGCAAGCATGTGTTGGAGCAATGCCATGCCAGCTTAAAGCGTCTTCAAGTGGATTATGTAGATCTCTATTATTGCCACCGTTTTGATCCGGAAACACCACTCGAAGAGACACTGCGCGCTCTTGATGACCTAATTACGCAGGGTAAGGTATTATATGTCGGTGTAAGTGAATGGACAGTCGCACAAATGGTAGAGGCTTTGGCGATTGCCGACAAATATTTATTGGACCGAATCATTGTGAATCAGCCGGTATACAACATGTTCAATCGTTATATAGAAAAAGAAGTGATTCCGACCGGAACGAACAAGGGCATCAGCCAAGTTGTCTTCTCGCCATTAGCACAAGGTTTATTAACGGGTAAATACCGCCGAGGGCAAGCATTTCCGACAGATAGCCGTGCAGCCAGCAAAAACTGGGAAGAAGATCGCTTCAAAGAGAGCCAATTGATTCAGGTTGAAAAGCTAGAAGATATCGCATCTGAGCTTGGGATTAAGGTTTCTCAATTAGCGCTTGCTTGGGTTTTGCGACAAGATAATGTTGCTAGCGCACTCGTCGGTGCAAGCCGACCTGAGCAGGTGATTGAGAACTGTGCGGCTTCCGATGTGACGCTTTCGGAGGATGTTCTTGAAGTGATTGAACAGATATTAAAGGACGATATTAAATAAGTGAATAATGGAGCCTGTTGCCATGGTGCAGCAGGCTTTTTTTGTCTATAGCTCCAGTGGGGGGGGCGAGAATTCTTAAGAACATGTAATTTTTGGTATTTCTATGCATGCCCCCCACAAAACCGGCCTATGTGAAGAATACTATAAAATACGTGTGTTGCCCTCCATACCATAGATCCGATACAAACGAAGGAGGAAAATAAATTCATGTTAAAACGTTATGATCGATTATATGGCATTGATCTCGGTACATCTAATACCGTTATTTACGAGAAGGGGAAAGGGATTGTTCTCAATGAACCTTCTGTAATTGCCTTCCATCAGCATACAGGCGAGTTATTAGCGGTTGGTAGCGAAGCGCAAGCCATGATTGGCCGAGCACCCGCTCATGTCGATATTATGTACCCTTTAAGGCATGGCGTCATCGCCAATTTCGAGCGGACAAGCAGGATGCTGCAGCATTTTATCAAAAAAATTCAAGGTCGATCCATGTTTTTACGAAGCTCTCACATTTACATATCTGTGCCCTGCGACATTACCAGTGTTCAGAAGCGGGCCATTGAAGAAACCGTTGTGCATAAGGGTGCGAGGAAGGCAATCACAGTTGAAGAACCTTTAGCAGCGGCTTTAGGAGCAGGACTCAGGCTGGATGAACCTTTGGGCCACATGGTGCTAAATATTGGCGGTGGCACCTGTCAAGTGGCTGTCTTGTCACTGGGCGGAATTGTTGCGAGTCATACGATATATAGGGCTGGTATGTCCCTGGATCAAGATATTATCGAATATGTCAAAAGGCAGCACAACATCGATATTGGAGAGCCGACAGCCGAAACGATTAAGAAAACGATCGGAACAGCCAGTTCTTCGCGTGAAGAACGAAGTATGGATATCCGAGGGCGCGATTTAATTGATGGTTTACCAAAAACGATCAGACTAACATCCAGTGAAATTTATACCGTTGTGAATGATTTCTTAGGACCGCTAATTGAAGCCATTCGCGCTACTTTAGAGCTCTGTCCCCCTGAACTTGCCGGAGATGTCATTGAACAGGGAATTTTACTGTGCGGTGGCGGTGCATTACTGGAAGGTATTGATGAGCGAATTCGCACAGAGACAGGAGTTGCCGTACATATCGCAGACAGGCCGCTTGAATGCACAGCTCTGGGCACGGGAATGATGTTGAATGTTGAAGGGAAGAGGAGTAAGCCGACAAGATCGGAGGCTAAGCGGGAAGAGGCTGCTGACGACAAGGAGTAAGGCAACTAACCAACCCGCTACCGCCTCCGTAAGCACGAAAAACATGCTTACAGAGGGAGAAAAACCCGCTCCCGCCTCCGTAAGCACGAAAACATGCTTACAGAGGTGAAAAGGGGGGAGCAGGCGAGAGAGCTCGAGCTGTAGCGCTGTTTTTCCGCGTTACAGAGGGAGGAAAACCCGCTCCCGCCTCCGTAAGCACGAAAAACATGCTTACAGAGGTGAAAAGGGGGGAGCAGGCGAGAAGGCTCGAGCTGTAACGCTGTTTTTGAGACTGTCTATTAATTCATTTACAAACTTTATTCGTTGGCCTACAATCTATTTTTACGAGAAATCTTTAGTCTCTTTAAAATTAAATTGATCTGAGGGGCTCTCAGGGCAAACTTATGACCAAATTTATTTGTAATTTGAAATGTAAAACAGTTAATAGACAGTCTCTTTTTCCGCGTTACAGAGGTAGAAAAACCCGCTCCCGCCTCCATAAGCACGAAAAACATGCTTACAGAGGTGAAAAGGGGGGAGCAGGCGAGAGAGCTCGAGCCTGTAACGCTGTTTTTCCGCGTTACAGAGGGAGAAAAACCCGCTCCCGCCTCAGTAAGCATGAAAAACATGCTTACAGAGGTGAAAAGGGGGGAGCAGGCGAGAAGGCTCGAGCTGTAACGCGCTTT
>NZ_VRTT01000080.1 GCF_008017805.1 Paenibacillus sp. N3.4
AATAGGTAAGGAATAAAGGGGGCTGTCCAAAAGGTGAGTAAACCTCGAGGACAGCCCTGTTTCATAATCTGTAAAGAAAACAGGGCTATCCTCAAGTAGAGTTATCTACTTTTGGGACAGCCCTATTCACAATGTTATATTTTGGATTTTGAAATTTGTTATTTACCTTGGATTGCTCATCGCATTTTGTTTAGAGTCTGAGGAAAAGTTTCTTTGCGATGCGTCGGTGTAGAAGGAGCATTTTAATCCCCTTCAGGTTCGCCAACGTACAAGGAGCACCAGCGTTCAGCAGCTCTGAAAACCTGCGAAAGTGCAGCTTTTTTCAGTCAAATCGTCTGAAAAGAAGAAAAACCTGCAAAAATGCAGGTTTTTCACGCGCTGCCTTCCTGAAATCAAAAATGAAACCCGAATACATGTACGATTGCAGGAATATCTAATTCGGGAGTATTCAACGAAAAAAAAAGGTGTAGTATCGCAGGCTTACCACAATTGCAACCCACTTTTCACGTCTGGAACAACCTCTTTTCATGCTGCGCTGAAATGTGGTTTCATTCAAAATTACTAGTGTCAAGACAGATGTCCAAGCAAGATAGATCACCCCGCAGTAACTATTTAGAAATTAAGATTTAGGGGGGGGGATACTAAAAGAATCAAATGAACCATTAAACCCAACAAACAGTCTAACGCCTTATTTAGGTGTTAGACTGTTTAAGTTGATCGGTGCTAAGAAGCAACACAAGCAGCGAACTGTTCTTTAAACCAAGCTTCATCTAAGTTTCGCCCAATGATAACGAACTCACTAATGGGTACTTCATCGGGCTTCCATTTTCGATATGCACACCTTGAAAAATAACCCGATGTTGGACATCCTTGATTTGCAGGACTCCTTTATACCTAAGCGTATCTACACCATGGTCGGTTAGCCAAATCTTGGGAAAATGTTCTAGTTTATTCAAATCCAGAGGTCGTTCTTCTCGGAAAAAGATTGATTTTACCTCATCGTCATGCTCGTGGCTGTGAATGTCAAGAAACTCGGGATCCAGCTCAAGCTTCTTGTCCAATTCAAACGCATTAAGCCCTAGAATAAGCTGTAAATCAATGCTGGACTGCTCTGTGCGATACTGCTTGGCTGCAGGGTTCATGATGCGAAGGCGCTTCTCTAGCTGCAGCAGGTCCTCTTCCGAGACCAGATCTACTTTGTTGATAAGAAGAACGTCGGAGAAGGCTACTTGCTCTTGCGCTTCATGACCGTGGTCTAACTGAGCCTGCGCATGCTTCGAATCGACAACAGTGACGATCGCATCTAATCGATAATGGTCGGCAATTTGCTCATCTACGAAAAATGTTTGAGCTACGGGTGCTGGATCAGCCAGTCCTGTTGTCTCAATGAGAACACGGTCGAAATGGACTTGTTTACGGCCATTTATGCCGTTTCTCGCCTCCATAAGTTCATCCAAAATGCGAATGAGATCACCTCGAACCGTGCAACAGATACAGCCATTATTCATCTCAAAGATTTCTTCATCTGCACCAACGACAAGTTGATTATCAATGCCTACTTCACCGAATTCGTTTATGATGACGGCAATTCTTTCTCCATGGTTGGCCGTCATAACATGATTGAGCAAGGTTGTTTTGCCGGCGCCCAAGAAACCGGTTAACACAGTTACAGGGATACGCGAATCGATGTCCGGTTGTAAAAAAGACATAAAAACCCTCCTTAAACGTAATATTTACAATTAATAGTATAAATTTTTGGAGTTCGACTTGTCAATTCCTTTATAAAATGCTTAAAAAACATTAGTTGACGAATCTAAAATACGATGCTAGACTAACTTATAATCATAGTAAACAACTTGGTTTTTAAGTATATGTCCTACCGTACAAACGGAGGCGTTCCAAATTAACATTTGGAATGCCTTTTTTTATTTTTATTTAGGTTTTTCACACAATGCTCATGGCTGGTAAATGATGTTTTTTAAATATAAGGAGGTCATACACATGGCTAAAGTTTGGGAAAATAGTGAATTGCGCTTGACTGCGGACGTTCTTGTCATCGGAGGCGGTCCTTCAGGAACCTGGGCAGCCTTAACGGCAGCCTCTAAGGGAGCGAAGGTCATTCTGGTGGATAAAGGCTACTGCGGAACGAGTGGAGCTACAGCGCCGTCTGGCACAGGTGTTTGGTACGTTCAGCCGGATGAACAGCTTCGCGAAGAAGCCAGGCAGAGCCGGTACAAGCTTGGCGGGGAGCTCGCTGAAGTTCCATGGATGAATCGCGTGCTCAATCGCACCTATGAGAACATGAATAAGCTCAGTACGTTCGGATATCCATTTCCGCTGGACGATAGCGGGAATCCATACAAACGTGGGTTACAAGGTCCTGAGTACATGAAGCTGATGCGCAAGCTGGTGCATAAAACGGGCGTTCAAATTTTGGATCACAGCCCTGTACTCGAGCTGTTGGCCGATGAGCATGGCGTAGGCGGGGCCACCGGAGTTCGTACGCAAAGCGGACAAACGTGGACGGTACGTGCGGGTGCAGTAGTGATCGCCACAGGCGGTTGCGCATTCCTGAGCAAAGCACTGGGCTGTAATGTATTGACAGGAGACGGCTACTTGATAGCAGCAGAAGCGGGAGCAGATTTATCCGGCATGGAGTTTTCCAATGCTTACGCGATTGCCCCAACGTTTTCATCCGTTACCAAAACAGCCTATTACCGATACGCATCGTTTTACTATGAAGATGGCTCCATCGTTGAAGGCGCAGGCTCGCAGCGTGGGCGTTCCATCATCGCACGGAATTTGCTTCAAGGCCGTCAAGTATATGCCAGCCTCGATCAAGCGCCAGAGGATATTCGTCCGCTGCTGCGTGTGAATCAAACGAATTTCTTTCTGCCGTTTGATCGACTTGGCATTGATCCTTTCAAGGATAAATTTCCCATTACGCTTCGGTTGGAAGGGACGGTTCGGGGCACCGGCGGTATTCGCCTTGTGGATGAATCTTGCGCGACGATCGTGCCTGGTTTGTATGCGGCTGGAGATGCAGCAACTCGCGAACTGATTTGCGGCGGCTTTACCGGCGGCGCAGTCACAATGCGGCTTGGGCCATGTCCTCGGGTTCTTTTGCAGGAGAAGGAGCAGCCAAATTTGCCCAAAGCTTCGGGGATAGAACGATTGACCGCCAATTAAAGAGCGTGTCGACGTCGACATTGACGAAGAAGGGGGTTGGCGAGGGCAAGGGGCGTTCCGAAGAGGCGATTCGCGCTGTTCAAGAGGAAGTCATGCCGTATGATCGTAATTTGTTCCGCACGGAGAAAGGGCTTGAAGGGTCGCTGAGACGTTTGGACGGACTTTGGAACGATCTTCGCGAACGCGAGACAACGATAGATGTGGAGGGACTTCGCCATCGCGAAGCATCGGCCATGACAGCAACCGCACGATGGATGTATCGTTCAGCCAAAGCAAGGACTGAAACGAGAGGGATGCACAAAAGAGAAGATTTCCCGCATTTGGATAGCACACAAGGCTACCGTTTAATTACTGGCGGTCTTGACCAAGTATGGGTAAATCAAATTCAAGTTCAGAAGGAGGCCGTTCCCCATTGATTGAGATTGTCAGTGAATCCAAATGTGTGGCATGCAACTTATGTGTTTCTGTATGTCCCACCAACGTATTCGACCGCGTGGAGAACGGGATTCCCATCATTGCCCGTCAAAGCGATTGTCAGACTTGTTTTATGTGCGAGCTATATTGTCCTGCAGATGCCCTGTATGTATCGCCAGAACCGGATGGGCCGACGCTAGTCAGCGAAGAGACGCTTGAGGAGCAGGGATTGTTTGGCGGATACCGTGAAAAAGTAGGTTGGGGAAAAGGCCGTAAGCCTGTGGCTCAACATGCTTATCTGTATGAATTGGCGAAGCGAGCGACCTTTGTTTAGTCCGTTTACAAAAAACAAAATAATAAATCATAGGTGCAACGAAAGGTAGGCTGTTATATGTCCATAATCACTCCATCTCTTAACCAAGATGCTTTAAATCCTGAAGTGGAAGCCAATCGTAAGGCGGATCATCCTGTACATCCTCTGTTTCTAAATCGTTGGTCGTCGCGATCCTTCGATCCAAAAGAGGTATCAGACGAGACCCTTCACATCATTCTGGAAGCAGCTCGTTGGGCGCCTTCATCAAGCAATCTTCAACCATGGCGATTTATCGTCGCTAAGACAGAAGAGCAGAAGCAGAAATTTCAAACATTTATTAAACCGAACAACCGCTTGTGGACGGATCAGGCGCCTGTTTTAATCCTCATCATTTCCAACAAACATCGGCAAGACGGTGAATTGAGCGCCGCACATGCTTTCGATACGGGCGCAGCGTGGGCTTCGCTTGCCTTCCAAGCGAATATACTCGGACTTGCGACAAGAGCTGTCGGTGGATACGATAAAGAGAGCGCACGTGAAGTTCTGCATGTGCCTTCGGAATATGAGCTTCATGCTGTTATTGCGCTTGGTTACCGTGGGCCACGCGAATCATTGGCGGAAGATCTGCAAGAGCGAGAACTGCCTAATGGTCGCCGACCATTGAGCGAGAGCATCATCGACGGTTCTTTTTAATAAAATGTGCTGAATAAACGAAAAGCCGCTTATCCGGATTAGCTCCGGGCAAGCGGCTTTTTAACCACATAAGAAAGTATAAGTTTTCGGTTCCCGAAAACCGCTTTCTTATTGGCGATAAAACCTAATATAGGGATCTTTGGTCGAAGACCAAAGTCTCTCCTCTTTCAACGCGGTCGCTCATCATTGAATAGCCTCGATAGAGGTTTTCTCATAGGACTGGAACAAATCTCCTCAGGTCCAGCCTGATATCAGAGTAAGAAGCTCTCCGCCGATGGCGCCAAGCAGGACGATAACCCACGGAGGCAAATGCCAGAAGACCAATAAGCCAAATAGGATAATGGCTAGTGCAAAATCTAAAGGGTTTAGAATGGCAGATACCCATAGAGGATTATAAAGGGCAGCCAGCAGGATGCCGACAACCGCCGCATTAATGCCGACTAGCGCACCTTGAATCCGGACATTGCTTCTTAAGGTGTTCCAAAAAGGCAAAGCTCCAATAATTAATAAATAAGCAGGAAGAAAGATCGCCAGAGTGCCTACAATCGCGCCGCTGAATCCATTAGACATGGCTCCGAGATAGCTGCCAAATGTGAAAAGTGGTCCGGGAACGGCTTGCGTGGCTCCATAACCGGCCAAGAAGACCCCTTTGCTTACCCAACCTGGAGGCACCACCTCTCGCTCCAATAAAGGAAGAATGACATGCCCTCCGCCAAAAACCAAAGAACCTACCCGATAAAAGGAGTCAAACAGCGAAACTAACGGTGTGTGCCATAATCTACTTATAAGAGGAAGCGCAAAGAGCAAAAAGACATAAACGATTATACAACAGATAGCAAAAGATCGACTGACGCTAACCTGAAGAGCAGTCATTGCTTCACTTTTTACAGTTTTAAATAGATACATTCCTGCCAGCCCCGCGAGGATGATAAGAACAATCTGACTATACACAGCGTGCCAAAGCAGAGTCACGACGACAGCTAGCAGGGCTATGGAGGCCGTAGCCTTCGTTGACGCTAGCTTTTTACCCATGCTTAGAACAGCTTGGGCAACAATCGCAACGGCGACAATCTTGAGTCCGTGAATCCAGCCGGCACTGCTGATGTCGAATCCTTTTATCAATAAGGAAAAGAGAAGCAGCAGAATAATGGAGGGTAATGTAAAACCGAGCCAAGCGACGACTCCGCCCAGCAATCCGGCGCGAATCGTACCGATGCCTATGCCAACTTGGCTGCTTGCGGGACCCGGTAAAAACTGACATAGCGCAACGAGATCCGCGTAGCTTTTTTCATCCATCCAGTTTCTTTTTCGTATGTACGCGTTGTGAAAATACCCTAAGTGGGCGATAGGACCTCCAAACGAGGTCAGCCCCAATTGGCTCGAAACAAGAAAGACTTCAAGTAAAGATGAACGTTTATTTGTATTTGCAATAGGTTCCAACCTTCTCTTTCCTCCCATTATACAAGTGTTCTAGTATACATGATTATTGTACTGTGTGATGCGGGATATGCCTAGTAGGTTGTTTGCTGCGCTCCAGTACGAATCAGATAGTAAGCTCCACAGTCTTGTATCACAAGGCGCGAGCTTCGCGAGTATGATAAGGCATAGAGAATGGTCAGTTAGTTGGAGGTCAATGCCAATGGATAAAATACTTAGAAAGATGCTTCTTTCTCTTGGAAAATGGCGTCTGGCGAAACGATGGGCCAAAAAGTACGGTTTACGGTTTGGCGCATCCCGCTTTGTAGCCGGAGAGACCATTCAGCAATCGATTGCAGCTGTTCGTCAACTGAATGAATCCGGCCGGCTTGCTACCTTGGATCATTTGGGAGAATACGTTTCCAATGAGGATGAGGCGATTCAAGCGGCTGACATGTGCATACAAACGCTTGACGCTATCGCCAGCTCGGGTATGCAATCGCATCTCTCGCTCAAAATGACGTCACTCGGACTCGATCTCAGCAAGGAACTCTGCGTTAGCAACATGCAGCGGATTCTCGACCGAGCGCGTCTGCACGGTATTTTCGTTCGAATCGATATGGAGGATTACGCACATTGTCAAATTTCGATTGATGTGTTTAAAGAGCTGCGAAACTTATACGACAATGTTGGGATCGTCCTGCAAGCCTACTTATTTCGTACTTTGCAAGATGCAGCGGATATGCATAGGCTTGGGGCCAATTTACGCCTTGTTAAAGGAGCTTACAAAGAATCTCCGAAAGTGGCTTATCCTGCGAAAGAAGATGTGGACGAAAATTATAGAAAATTGATTCAGATGCATCTCGCAAACGGTCACTATACAGCCATTGCCAGTCATGATGAGGCCATTATTCATTTCACGAAGCAATACGTTAAAGAGTATAACATACCTAATGACCGCTTTGAATTTCAAATGCTTTATGGCATCTGCGAAGATCTTCAACATACATTGGTAAGCGCTGGATATCGGGTTCGTATTTATGTGCCTTATGGCCATGATTGGTTCGGGTATTTCATGCGGCGGTTAGCCGAGCGTCCAGCGAATGTCTGGTTCGTTCTGAAACATATATTCAAATAGCCTGATACCGGAGGAGAAATGAATATGAATTCATTCAGCCAAGTAAATACATTTACGAACGAACGGTTTACAAATTTTGCTTTGGAAGAAAATAAACTAGCGATGAAAAGAGCGATTGATAAGCAAAAAAGCGAGTTTGGCCACGAGTATCCGCTATATATTGGCGAGGAGAAAGTGTTCACGGAGGCTCGAATTACTTCGATTAATCCGGGAAATGTGGATGAAGTGATTGGGCACGTCAGCAAAGCGGATCAAACACTTGCCGAAAGAGCGATGACCGCAGCTCTTCAATCCTTCGATTCATGGAAGAAGTTCCCTGCTAGAGAGCGAGCCGAATATGTGTTGAAAGCAGCAGCCCTGCTGCGCGAGCGGAA
The DNA here is from genome assembly GCF_008017805.1 of Paenibacillus sp. N3.4. GTDB lineage: Bacteria > Bacillota > Bacilli > Paenibacillales > NBRC-103111 > Paenibacillus_E. Next base: position 7,538 of record NZ_VRTT01000080.1, read on the forward strand.
GCATGAATTTTCAGCGCTTATGATTCTGGAGTCCGGTAAAAATTATGTGGAAGCCGATGTCGATACCGCAGAAGCGATTGATTTTATGGAGTTCTATGCACGGGAAAGCATCCGATTAAGCGAAGTGGATGAGGCAAAGCCTTTAGTAAAAATAGCTGGAGAGGATAATCACATTTCCTACATTCCTCTTGGTGTAGGAATCGTAATTCCCCCTTGGAATTTTCCCCTAGCCATTTGTGTGGGCATGACGATTGCAGCTATATTAGCGGGAAATACTGTGCTTTTAAAGCCAGCTTCCGCAACGCCTGTTATCGCGCATAAATTTGTCTCATTGATGGAGGAAGTAGGGCTCCCTGCCGGAGTCATCAATTTTATTCCGGGAAATGGGGCGGAAATAGGCGATTATTTAACGACTCATCCGAAAACGCGGTTCATTAGTTTCACAGGTTCTAAGGAAACGGGGCTGCGAATCAATAAGCTGGCTGCAGAGACAGCTTCAGGCCAAAGATGGATCAAGCGGGTCGTTGCAGAAATGGGTGGAAAAGATGGGATTGTGGTCGATGAAACGGCCGATCTGGATGCAGCGTCCCTAGCCATCGTGGCCTCAGCCTTCGGCTTCCAAGGGCAGAAATGTTCAGCAGGCTCGAGAGCCATTATCGTCGAATCTGTGTATGATCAGGTGGCGGCAAAGGTGGTTGCGCTTACGGAACAGCTTCAAGTCGGTTTGCCCGAACATAATTACTCCGCAGGTCCTGTTATCGATAAACATTCGTATGACAAGATAATGAGCTTTATGGAGATAGGCAAGAAAGAGGGCAAATTGCTTACCGGAGGAGAGAAAGCGGAAGGGAACGGGTTCTACATTCAACCGACTGTATTCGGGGATTTAAGCAGCAAGGCGCGTCTTATGCAGGAAGAGATCTTCGGGCCTGTTTTGGCGCTTGCCAAAGCGAAGGATTGGCAAGAGGCGATTGCGATCTATAACGATACTGAATTTGGGTTGACAGGTTCATATTTTTCAACGAATGAGGAGCGTATCGCCGAGGCATTAGAAACGGTACATTGCGGCAACTTATACATCAATCGCAAATGTACGGGTGCTTTAGTAGGCGTTCATCCATTCGGCGGCTTCAACATGTCGGGTACGGATTCCAAGGCAGGCGGATACGATTATCTGCTGCTGTTCACGCAGGCGAAGTTGACTTCACGCAAGATGTATTAACTCCCGAACACTTGCTCCTTCCCAACGGATTTGAGATAATGCTTCTATGAATTATAGAAGAATGGGAGTGACATTGTGGAATCGAACAAGAAGACATATGCTTTTATTGGTTCTTATGCAGATTCAAGTAATCCGGGGGTATACACCTGCCAGTATGACGTAGAAAATGGTCGCTTGGAACTTTCTTCACAAGTGGATGGCTTGCAGAATCCAACCTTTTTGACTGTGGATGCGACAAATGGGAGACTCTATGCACTAACAGAGGGTATGGACACGAATCAACAGCGCTGTGGGGCGGCAAGCGCCTATCAGGTAAATCCAGCTAATGGGGAATTAACTTTTCTTAATAACGAAATTACGCTGCCGGCAACAACTTGCCATATTCAATTAGACCAATCGAATCAGGTGGTCATGGTTGCAAGTTACCATGGTGGGATGGTTGGCTTATCCCCTGTGCTGGAAGATGGGAAAATAGGCGCTACCGCTGATATTCAGCAGCATGAAGGTGCCAGTATCCTATCCGTGCAGGATAGACCGCGTGCGCATTCTGTTTTCTTGGGTCGTGAGAATCGCTACGTTGGGGCTTGTGACTTAGGTTTGGACATCATTAAGCTGTATAAGCTTGATATAACTGCTAAGAAGCTGATTCCGCATCGTGACGTGCACGTAGCCCCAGGATCAGGTCCGCGGCATTTTGTTTTCCATCCGTCCTACGCTTTCGGTTATGTGATTAATGAGCTTGGCTCGACGGTAACAGCGTTCAGCTACGACGAGGATTTTGGAGAATTGACGGAAATTCAGACAATATCTACCCTTCCCGATTTTTTTGAAGGTGAGAATGCTTGCGCGGATATACATGTTTCGCCGGATGGCAATTATCTGTACGGATCTAACCGCGGTCATGAGAGCATTGTCGTGTACGCCATAGATCCTACTTCCGGCATGTTAACGGTTGTCGAATATGCCCCAACGCTTGGCAAGCATCCGCGTAATTTTGCTATTTCGCCAGATGGACGGTTTGTTTTCGTTGCGAATAAAGATACAGATAACATTGTCTCCTTCTCCAGAGACGCCCTTACGGGCAAGCTTATTCCTACCGGAAGTGAACTAACGCTGTCTAAACCGGTTTGCATCAAATTCGCTGAAGTGCAATGACCCCATTTACGGAGCGTGTCATTCAGATTATTCGATCAATCCCCGAGGGGAAAGTCATGACGTATGGTCAAATCGCCCAAGCTGCCGGCAGTCCCAGGGGAGCAAGGCAAGTCGTGCGCATTTTGCACGCCATGAGCCAAAAATATCAGCTTCCGTGGCACAGAGTGATTAATGCCAAAGGTCAAATTGCGATTATGGACGATGAAGGCTTTGAACTGCAATGCTTTCTGCTGCAAGCTGAGGGCGTGACAATAACAGACCGGAGATACGTCTCGCTGGAACATTATCTGTATCAATGGGAAGATTGCTTATAGCGAAAAAGGCCTTCGATGATAACAAGAGTAAGCTTACCCTGTGTATATATGCACGGAGCGGGCTTGCTCTTTTTGTTAGGTAGGGGTTACCTGATACGACAATGGGGTGGTGAATAATCTCGATCGCGACAATCGGGGATTTTTTTTCACTTCTTTTAGCCCAAAAGTTGAGAAAAGAAAAATAGGTAGTTACAAAGTTTATTAGAGAGGAATAGACTAACTGTATCAATTGGCCATACGGACAGGAGGCATGTTATGAATGACAGAACCTTGTATCTTTTCGATGGCATTAATAAAAGCTCTGTAAAACCGATTGTCGAGCAAATCATAAAGATTAATCAATATGATGATGACAAAGATAAGAAAGAAAAGGACTTCAAGCGCGTGCCTATTGACCTTATTATTAACAGTAACGGCGGCAGCGTGTATGATGGACTTGGTCTGATCAATGTGATTGATAACAGCAAGACACCCGTTCATACGTATGTTTATGGGCTTGCTGCAAGTATGAGCTTATTGATTGCTGTAAGTGGTCATAAGCGATATGCAGGCAGATTAAGTACGTTCATGTACCATTCTGTTTCCAACCATATCGATGGACATTTGGAGCATTTGAAAAACCGCATTGATGAAACACAAAGATTGCAAAATATTTACGATCAGTATATTTTATCGAAAACCAAGTTAGCTACTGCGGATATCCTAAGTGTTCAGGAACATCAACGAAATTGGTATATGAGCCCCGATGAAGCATTGGCGCTAGGTATTATCGATGAAATTGTATAAGAGTAAGGAGAGAAGCCTCGGTGTTTCTCTTTTCTTTGTTTTTTCTCTTGTTTTGGTGTTTAATGATAGGAAAGAGAGAGGGCTGGCGGCTGAAGCTGCCTCCGAGAAAAGGAGATTTCTGCTGTGTATAAGATTGTATTTTTCGATATTGACGGTACGTTAATTAATGAGGATAAGCAAATTCCTGCCAGTACGTTGGAGGCGGTCCACCAACTGAAACAACGAGGAATTGAACCTGTTATAGCGACAGGACGAGCGCCTTATTTCATCAAACCCTTGGCCGAGCAGCTTGGCATTGATTCTTATGTTTGTATGAACGGTGGATACGCCGTTTACCGCGGAGAGCCTCTCTATAAAAGAATTATTGAGAAGAGCAGCATGGAAGCTTTGGTAGCATTGGCTGCGAAACATAAGCATTCTCTTGTATTTGAGGGAGAGCATGCCTTTTTCACAGATGCAGAGGAGCACCCTTTTGTCATAGGAGCAGTTTCTTCTTTAAAAGTGGACTTGCCTGCCTATGACCCTCATTTCTGGAAAACGAATGATATATATCAAATCTTCCTTCACTGTGAAGAAGCGGACGAGCATCTGTATGAAGAAATGAAGTCAGACTTTAAGTTGATTCGTTGGCACCAACATGCCATTGACGTTCTGCCTGCCGGAGGCTCGAAAGCGCAAGGTATTGCCGCATTGTTAGAGCTGATCGGATTGAAGCCAGAAGATGCGGTAGCATTTGGAGACGGACTTAATGATATAGAAATGCTATCGTTTGTCGGACATGGCGTTGCGATGGGCAACAGCCATCCAGATCTGCTTCCTTATGCGGATGATGTAACGACACATGTGGATGAAGACGGTATCCGTAACGGTCTTATCAAGCTAGGATTGCTTTAATTACTTATTGGATAGAAAATGAAAAGTCATGAACAGGGTGAACACAATGAAAATAGCTTTTTTTGATTCGGGACTAGGTGGAATATCCGTTCTAAGTGAAGCCATGAAGCAACTGCCCAAAGAGGATTTTGTGTATTTCGCGGATACGCTGCATGTGCCTTATGGAACGAAATCGAAGGAAGAGGTTCTTGGATTTGTGAAACAGTCCGTGGACCGCATCATTAAAGAAGAGGTCAAAGCTCTCGTCATCGCATGTAATACAGCCACAAGTATCGCCATTTCCGAATTGCGTAGTACCTTTGATATTCCTATTATCGGTATGGAACCTGCGGTAAAACCTGCGCTCGCGATGAACCGATCGACAGGAAAAAGAGTTTTAGTGCTAGCGACTCCGCTAACCCTGAAGCAAGCCAAGTACAAAGATCTAGTTTCACGGATAGATGATTTGGGATGGTAGATTCATTGCCGCTACCTGGATTAGTCGAATATTGTGAGCAGCTTCATATGGATGGACCGGAAATCAATAACTATTTTATGACCAAGCTCTTGCCGTTTGATCTCGAATCTTATGGGACAGTGGTACTTGGATGTACGCATTATCCATTTTATAGAAAAGTGTTAAAAGAAATTTTTCCTAGTGATATCCAAATCGTTGATGGCAGCGTGGGTACGGTAAATCGCTTAAAGCAGTTATTGGCGAATAAAGATCAATTGCAGGGCAGGGGAAATTCTTCTGTTAAGTTTCTCTGCTCGAATGATGATCAAACTTATTTGAAAAAGATGGAGTTGGCATTGCAGATCATCAAGAGCAAAGGCTAACTGTGAATGATTGTAAAAAGAGTGAATAGAATAAAACAAATTGTGCCATGAGATGACATTAAATGATATGGATAGACAACGCATTCTGATCCAACTATACTACTGAAAGAGGGTTTTGATACTGGGAACCTTAACCCTTGGTTAAAAAGTAGATATCAACTTGTATCAGGAAGTGTAAAGCTCCATGAGAATCAATTCCAAAATTATTTACATCACTTTTATTATCGTTATTTTGCTTCTGGTTACGAACAATACGTCTTATTACTGGTACACGAAATCGTTATTGACGCATGATTTATCTGAACGCATGGAATCAACAGCTAATCAAATTCGCACCTCCATAGAACAGTCAGAAGAAGGCTCCTTCTATGTGGAGGATTTAATCGGCGAAAACTTACGATCAGTTGCTTTATTTGCCAAAGGTCAATTGGACCCGGACATAAATAAGGTGACGAATGAACAGCTTGTCCACCTAGCTCAGCAGTACGGGATCGATGGGATTTCCCTGATGCAGCGAGTCGGGGATGATATTCTGATGCTCAGGTCATCTGAACCTAAAGAATTAAAAATTGCTTCGACCAAAGCATTCGGCTATTGGTTTACTGCCTTTAGCCAATTATTGGATGATCACCAGGTTACGATTCCTGAAGGACAGAAATTAACTAATTTCTGGTCAGGCATCTATGAGGTACCTGCTTCCGGTTCTAGCGATGTGAGCAAATTCGGCTATTACAATGATGGGACAAGGGATTATCTGATTTGTGTGTTTGTGAATGCTGACAAGATTCAGAGGTTTAAACAAATTGTAGGTGCTGACACGATTGCTAAGAAAACGCTCGCATCGAATCCTGATATTATGGAAATATCAGGATTGAACGGCGTTACATTTGGCACAAATCCAATTGAATATAAGGATAGCAATGGCCTAGCCTATATTTCTGTGTATGATCGGCCTGTTTTATTTGGGACCTATCAGATTGCAAATGTGAAGGATATCGACTACGTTACGCAAGCCATGAATTCGAAAGAACCTGTCAGTGTCGTTGAAAAGTGGGAAGGCAAGTCTATTTTGAAAACGTTTATGTACGTACCGGTGAAAGCCCAGTTATCCAAAGTACAGCGTGAAGTCCCTTATGTGATTACGATTGTATCGAATTATGAAAACATTCAACAAACACTAAATAAACAGCTTATTCAGCTTTTGCTTATTATCATTTTATTTACATTATTTAGTTGTTTATTTATGTACTTAGTTTTTCGCTATGTCTCCAGAAGCCGTGAAACCGCTGTCCAATCTACACAAGAAATGTACATTCAAAATGTGGATCTTATGTTTGCTACCATTCGCAGTCAGAGGCATGACTTTCTGAATCATGTACAGACAATGTATGCACTGCTTTCAAAAGGGAAGAAAGAAGACCAGATGAGGTACATGAAAGAACTGATCGAAGAGATTAATGAAGTCAACGATATCATTCGAATCGGTCACCCAGCCATCGCGGCGTTAATCCAAGCAAAGATTGCGCTTGCTATGAGAACGAAAATATCGTTTCATTATCACTTCACAGGTCTTGACAGCTTATCTCTGGGGGTCAAGTCCGTTGATATTGTAAAGATTATTGGCAATTTAATTGACAATGCGTTCGATGAAGTTAATAAATTTCCACTTCCAGAGCGTGAGGTAACGGTAGAAGGTTGGTCGGATTCAAAGTTTTTCTTTATCTCGGTCATGAATCCCGTACAAGAGGATTTCAGTCAAAACTATGAGATGATGTTTAATATCGGGTACAGCACCAAAACAGATGGTGAGCATCAAGGGCTTGGTTTGTCCGTTGTTAAGGAAAGAATAGAACATTATAAAGGAACCATAGAGGTGTTCTCAGAGGACGGCTGCATTCGATTCCAATTATCGATTCCCATGCAATAAGAGGTAGAGGAGAATATGATGAACATTCACTTAGCAGGACAAACAGCGCTGATTACCGGCGCAACAGGTCAACTGGGGCGTGTCATGGCACTTACACTCGCGCGCTGCGGTGCTGATATTGTTATTCATTACATTCGCAATGAAGCTAAGGCGGTTGAATTGGCGCTGGAAATTGAGAAACTAGGCTGCCGCGCGATGATCGTCCAAGCGGACATAACCAAAGCCGATGAGATCGCGGCTATGAAAGAAAGAGCGATCACACTTACGGGAGCCGTTGATATTGTGGTCGCAAATGCGGTTGTCCAGTACGAATGGACCTCCGTACTTGAACAACCGATTGAAGATTACATTAGTCAATTTGAGTCCTGTGTGCTGCAAAGTGTATATCTGGCGAAGACATTCGTTCCTGATATGGTCAGTCGCAAGAAAGGACGAATCATCGGCATCAATACGGAATGTTCCATGCAGAACTTCCCAACCCAGTCGGCATATGTGGCCGGCAAAAGGGGCATGGACGGCTTATACCGCGTGCTGGCAAAAGAAGTCGGCAGCTCCCAAGTAACGGTTAATCAGGTAGCGCCAGGATGGACGATCAGTGAAAAGGATCGTGACAATCATAGCGAAATACAGGAAGCATACGATGGCCAAGTTCCGCTGAAGCGTCGTGGGACAGATCAGGAGATTGCCAATGTTGTCGCGTTCTTGGCATCTGATTTTGCTAGCTTTATTACAGGCGCATACATTCCTGTTAATGGCGGCAACGTGATGCCAGCGATATAGAAGTGTTGGTTACACAGACGTTGAGGTCAGTTAAAAGGTTGGTAAATTGTCTAAGTTATTAGATGGGTCGCCATCGGCGTCTGATCTCAAGTGCATCTCATGATCTCTGCCGCGAAATAAATTCAGGTGGGCAATTTCATTATTGGCAACCATCGTTTGAGCGGTTTTATAGTCAACAACCAAACCTGACGATAGCTGCAGCTCAATAATATCACCATCTCCATTTTTTCTTACGGCAACAACTTGTTCGATTGGTTGATTCATAGGTCATTCCTCCTTTTGTTTAGGATTAGAAAAAATGGGACATTTTATGCATGAAAAGGGTTGTACAAGAGCCATATTCGCTCTAGTACAACCCTTAGCTTCTTCATAGAAGCAGAACCATAGAATTGAAAGACGGCAGGCAATCCATTAAATGAAGTGAGGATGCTTTTTTTAGTGATGGAAAGAAAATTTGTCAAGTAGTGTCGTTGAATTGTTGAGAAACAGTGCATAAATCTTGACTAACGGATGGCGAACCTTCACTATAAGGATATACTGTTTACCGGAAAGGAAACGACACATGTCAGAAAAAACGACTGTTGAAGAAATGATCGCGATTATGTCAAGGAATGGTTGGAGAATAACGGAGCAAAGACGGACGCTTGCAGAAATTTTTGCGAAGTCTGACGGTTATTTATCACCCAAATATGTCTATGATCAGATGACTGTCAGCTATCCAAGCGTCAGCTTCGATACGGTTTATCGGAATTTACGCTTGTTAAGTGATATGGGTGCTTTGGAACAATTTTATTTTATGGAAGGCGGATTGAAATTTCGCAATACATGCCTTCATCACCACCACCATCATCTCATCTGTACACATTGTGAGAAGACATTAACATTTGATTATTGTCCAATGGAAACCTCTTTACAGCTGCCGGGTCATTTTAAAATTACGAATCATCGTTTTGAAGTTTATGGCATTTGTGAAGAATGTCAAGCTTAATATACAGGCACCTAAATGGAGGATCAGAGCGAATAAGCTGTTGCAAGTTGGACAGCTTATTTGCTTTTTAGGTTGACATCGGTCCTAAAAAGAGATATATTTCTTCTTGTAATAAGTAATTATTACGATTTGGTTCTTCTGATTCGTAATATTTACGTTTAATATTCGTAATAATTACATGATTGCATTTGTGGAATTTACACATATAGTTCGAAAGGATTTGAGATTATGTTAGTTGCCTCGATGAATGGGGTGGAGTTTGGTTACAATGACGTACCCTGTATCCAAGATGCAAGTGTAGAAATTCAATCGGGCGAGTTTGTTGCTGTTACAGGCCCGAATGGGGCGGCTAAATCAACCTTGCTTAAATTGCTTTTGGGTTTGCTCGTTCCTTGGAAAGGAGACATTTTCTTATCTTCCACAAATAAGGAAGGCAAGAAGCTGCGAGTAGGCTATGTGTCACAACAAATCTCGGCGTTCAATAGCGGATTCCCCAGCACGATCCTAGAGTTTGTTCGATCCGGCAGGTATGCAAGCGGATCTTGGTTTCGCAAGCTTCGCCAAGAAGATGAACAGCAAACGGAGAAAGCGCTTCGTCAGGTCGGCATGTGGGAGCTGCGCGAGCGCAAAATAGGGGAGCTCTCAGGCGGACAAAAGCAGCGAATATGCATTGCCCGCGCACTGGCTCAAGAGCCTGATATGCTTGTGTTGGATGAGCCAACCACTGGGATGGATCATGAGAGTCGGTTTGGCTTCTATGATTTAATGCATCATCAAGTGAAAGAGCATGGCCGAACCGTCGTTATGGTGACACATGGCCTTTCTGAAGTTGCTCCTTACTTGGATCGCATCATTGAGTTGGAGCGAAAGGAGGACGGAGGATGGAAATGCTGCACTACGACTTCATGCAGCGGGCATTTTGTGCCGGTGGGTTAATTGCTGTTATCGCTTCAATCCTAGGCGTGTATCTCATGCTTCGCAGACAAGCTCTGATGGCCGATATGCTCTCCCATGTTTCATTGGCCGGGGTTGCAGGTGGCGCCTATTTACATATCAATCCAACCTTGATGGGTTTTGTTGTCGCTACGCTGGGAGCTATTGCCGTTGAATACGTAAGGCGATCTTACAAATCGTATAGTGAGATTTCGGTCGCTATTATCATGGTGGGCGGGTTATCATCTGCTGTGGTCATTATGAGCCTCAACCAAAGCATTAACAAAGGCTTTTCCGCTTACTTGTTCGGCTCTGTAGTGGCTGTGAATGAGACGGAGCTTATGCTGATGCTGATCGTATCGCTTGTGGGGGGGATCTTCTTTTATGTGTTCAGACGCCCGCTCTATCAAATCACTTTCGACGAAGATACGGCGAAGACGAATGGGTTGCCTGTCAAGTGGATTTCTCTTAGCTTCAGTGTGTTAACAGGGATGATTGTCTCAGCAGCGATGCCCATTGTCGGTGTTCTGCTTGTGTCCGCACTTATTGTACTTCCGGCGGCACTGGCTATACGCATCGCGCCTAGCTTTACCTCGGCTCTTTTTCTGGCTATGGGGATTGGCCTGCTTGGCGTATTTTCAGGACTTACGGCTTCTTACCAGTCAGTACGCCGCCCGGCGGCACAATTGCACTCTTACTGTTGTTTTTTCTTGTTTTAGGTATGAGTTTGAAAAAGCTTTTAGTCAAATACGGTAAAGCTCGAAATCAACAAAAGGTTGAAGCGGCAGCTTCTTTTAACAGCAGCATACCGCGCATGTCCAAAGAATCGGTTGTATCATCATTCAATTATCAGGAGGATTTAAAATGAAACAAACATGGATTGCCAAATCACTTGCTCTTACGGCTGTGTCAGCCGTTATCTTATCAGGTTGTGGTTCCGTTACTTCATCAAGCAACGGCAAACTGAATGTCGTCACAACGTTTTACCCCATGTATGAATTCACGAAACAAGTTGCGGGTGATCATGCTGATGTTATTGCGTTGATTCCTCCAGGAGCGGAGCCGCACGATTGGGAACCTAGCGCCAAAGACATGAAAAAATTAAAAGAAGCAAAGCTCTTCGTCTACAATGGTATCGTTGAAGGTTGGGCAGAAAAAGCGTTAAAGAGTGCAGGAAATGATAAACGCGTCGTGGTTGAGGCTAGTAAAGGGATCGAATTGATGGAAGGGTTGCCTGAAGAAGGGGATCAAGCCAACAAGAATGAAAAAGTATTAGACCCGCATGTTTGGCTGGATCCTGTCCTTGCACAAAAAGAAGTTGAAGCGATCCAAGCGGGATTAGCTCAAGCAGATCCTGATCACAAAGATGATTATCGCAAAAATGCCGATGCTTACATTGTCAAGCTCAAAGCATTGGACGAGTCCTTTAAAGCAGGTTTGAAAAATGTGAAGCGCAAGGAGTTCGTCACACAGCATGCTGCTTTCGGTTATTTGGCTAAAGACTACGGTTTGACACAGGTGCCAATTGCCGGACTTTCCCCTGAAGAAGAGCCAGCCCCAGATAAGATGGCTGATATCATCAAATTTGCCAAAGAAAATAAAGTGAAAACCATTTTCTTTGAAACGTTGGTTGATCCGAAAGTTGCGAACACGATTGCCAAAGAAATCGGTGCCAAAACGGATGTGCTTAATCCATTGGAAGGTCTGACCGATGAGGATAAAAAGAATAAATTGGACTACTTAGGCATCATGACAAACAATTTGGAAGCTCTGAAAAAAGCATTAAACGAATAAAATCGCACGTAATTACGATATTAAATAGTAATATTTACATTGTGGGGAATTGCGGAAAGCAAGCCTTGTGTTTGCTTATTTTCTCGACATTAATACGTAAATATTACGAATATAGGAGGGCAGTTACGATGACAAACAAAAAAATACCCGTAACCGTATTGAGTGGTTATCTCGGAGCAGGCAAGACAACACTTTTAAATCATGTATTGAACAACCGAGATGGCTTGAAAGTGGCTGTTATAGTGAATGATTTAAGTGAAGTGAATATTGATGCTGAATTAATTCGTGAAGGAAATGGGATTTCCCGCACCAATGAAAGCTTGGTTGAAATGTCGAATGGCTGCATCTGCTGTACGCTGCGCGATGACCTCCTGAAGGAAGTCGAACGTTTAGCCAAGGAAAATAAGTTTGATTATATTTTAATTGAATCTACAGGGGTGGGTGAGCCCCTGCCGGTCGCCCAAACGTTCACTTATCTGAATGAGGAGCAGGGTATTGATTTATCCCAGTTTTGTCGATTGGATTGTATGGTCACCGTTGTGGACGCCTACCGATTCTGGACGGACTACTCCTCTGGCGAAACACTTCTTGAGCGCAGTCAAGCGGTTGGGGAAGACGATACCCGTGAGGTTGTTGACCTTCTTATCGATCAAATTGAGTTCTGCGATGTGTTGATTTTAAATAAATGCGACATGATCGAAGCGGAGGATTTGGATGAGCTTGAAGGCGTTCTTCGTTCCCTGCAGCCGCGTGCCAAATTCATTCGTTCGATTCATGGTCAAGTGACACCTGCGGAAATTCTGAATACGCATCTGTTTGATTTCGATGAAGCCAGCACTTCCGCTGGTTGGATGAAAGAGATGGAGAAAGAAACACATACCCCAGAAACCGAAGAATATGGCATTTCTTCTTTCGTATATGAGCGAGTCAGACCCTTCGAACCTTCACGGCTGATGAGCTGGATGGAAGAGTGGCCGGCTGAAATCGTCAGAGCGAAAGGGATTATGTGGTTGGCAACACGGAATGATTTCGCCCAGAACATCAGCCAAGCAGGTCCTTCAATTCGGTTCGGACCAGCAGGATATTGGGTATCTGCACTGCCTGATGGTGAGCGGGAAGCCGTTCTTGAAGAAGATGCTGACCAGATTAAGCATTGGGATGACACTTATGACGATCGAATTAACAAGGTCGTGTTTATCGGAATGGGCATGGATCAAGCTGAGCTCATAGCCTCATTGGATGCCTGCTTGTTAACAGAAGCAGAAATGCAAGGCGACTGGCATGCTTTCGTAGATGAACTTCCGAATTCGATCATGGAATTGGAAGAAGCCTGTCCGCTACCGCAGTAAGATTGGGTATGATTAGGAATAGGAGGTGAACCGCATGAGAGTGATCATTACATTGGCATGTACAGAAACCGGTGATAGAAACTATACAACGACCAAAAACAAAAGAACACAAACCTCCCGTCTGGAGCTTAAAAAGTATTGTCCACGATTGAAGCGTGTAACGCTTCATCGCGAAACGCGTTAATGGTTTGTTACTGAAGGGTTGCTAGAAGCAACTAAGAATAAACGACTCCGTCGTCCTTCTAGGACGACCCGTTTGTCAAGGTAGATGCGAAGCAAAAGTATAAAACTTATACTTTCGTATCTACTAAGAAAGTCCGGGCTATTGTGTCCGGCTTTCTGTTTATTCCGATCATCGAGCAGGAGGTTGAAGCAGATGACAAGCAGGAACGCCACGTGGAAAGCGAGATTATACAGAGTCATCATCCTGAAGCTCATTGGAAGCGGCGAGAACAGGAGCTAGTCGCTTGGACTGCCAAAGTGAAGCAGCGCAAGCATCCAAAGAAAACGAAGCTGCTTGAGCAGTTTCACGTTGATGCTGAATTGTATACTGCGTTATCGATCCTTCGTCGGAAGCTAATACCTACAGAATATTCCTGTGCCGGCGTGAGTCTGCTTGATGAACCTGAAGACCATTCACTTTATGCCTATATAACGCTCTTAGCGACAGAACGCACAGAGCAATTCGTCCAACTGACCATGAAGCGCATGAGACATCGTTTATTGGTCACGTTTGAACCTGAACGGAACCGTTACGATCTTTCATCCTTTTACATAGGCCATAATCGTTCCTTTTGCCTGCTGCTGCAGCATTGCGCTGATAGCTTTGAGGCGGAGCAAAGGGAGGCCATAAATGAACAAAGCGAGGAGCACGTACAGCAATGACGAACCGCAGAAATATCCGTTTGCCGAAATCCAAAGGGATAGAAACCGCAACGGTGTATACGCCAAATGAATGTCTGAAAAAAATAAAGCATATCGTCCTTCAAGAAAATAATCGCCTCATTGTGGAAGAGTTTATTACCATTCAGAACATGAGAGAAAAATTTGAAGAAGCGGATGTGTCAGTTCCGAATAAAATCGTCATGTTCGGCCCTCCAGGAACGGGGAAGACGTTAACAGCCTTTTATCTTGCCCATCGCCTGGAACTGCCGCTTATCGTCGTACGTTTGGACGCGATTATTCATAGCCATTTGGGGGAAACGGGATCTAATATTCGGAAAATATTCGAATACGCCAAACTGGCGCCATGCGTGCTTTTCCTGGATGAGTTCGACGCGATAGCGCGAGCGCGAGATTCCATCGATGAAGTGAAGGAGATGGCGCGCGTTGTCAACACACTTCTGCAATGTCTGGATGAGTTTCAAGGCGATAGCACGTTTATAGCCGCAACGAATTTGGAGGAGGAATTGGACCATGCCGTTTGGCGGAGGTTCGATACTCGGATGACCTATGGGCTGCCAGGAAAAGCAGAGTTGGGTTTATTTTTAGCCAAATTAATTGGGGATTCAACAGATGATCAAGCGCTCATCGAACAGGCAACGGAGTTTCTGGAAGGCTGCAGTTTCGCTGATATTGAGCAAATTATTTTGAAGGCTAAACGTAAAATGATTATAGAAGACAGTGTTATGAGCTATGACAAAATTGTGGATGGACATACCGCATACAATCCTAGATCGTCACGGCGCGAGGCGGAAGCACTGTATGCTTAATCTGACTGGTAAACGATGGACCGTTATTTTCCGGTAATCTCGATATGGGTGGAAGGAGAGCGCAATGAATGACAGTCAATCATCAACTCGCAGAACAGTTAAAGAAATTGTCAGACCGAGGCATGCGGCTTACTGAACAGCGCAAAGCTATGATATGTCTGTTGTTGAATTCCGCGCGTCCCTTATCCGCCGTGGACATTTATCAGGAGATGGAGAAAGAATTTAACGGTCTTAGCTATGGTACCGTTTACCAGAATATTAAGCTGTTTAAAGAGCTGCTCATTATCGAATCCTTTGTACTGGCTGATGAAGTGCGTTTTCGGGTCATCAATCGAGAAAAACCGATGTATTATCTAATCTGTATGGATTGTGAACGCACCATACCGGTGGATGTACAGCCGGAAGAACTTGGTCTTCCTATGCCTACCAAGAGTTTTCAACCTGTTAGCTACAAACTTGATGTGTATGGCTACTGTGTGGACTGCAATACGTTGAACCATTAAGATCCAACCTAGAAAGGTGTTGCATAAATGAGTATTCAATCGTTAGAAGAGAGAATTCCGGTGACGGTATTAAGTGGCTATTTGGGTGCTGGCAAGACAACACTTTTAAATCATATATTGAACAATCGCGAAGGCTTGAAGGTTGCTGTGATTGTGAACGATTTGAGCGAAGTGAACGTTGACGCGGATTTGATTCGCGATGGCGGAGGTCTCAGCCGAACCGAGGAGAAGTTGGTTGAAATGTCGAATGGCTGCATTTGCTGTACGCTGCGTGATGACTTGCTGCAAGAAATTGAACGCCTGGCCTTAGAGAAACGCTTTGACTACATTTTAATCGAATCTACGGGCGTTGGGGAGCCTCTGCCAGTGGCCCAAACGTTCACCTATGTGGATGAAGAGAAGCAAATTGATTTATCCAAGCTCACTCGCCTAGACACGATGGTCACCGTAGTGGACGCCTTTCACTTCTGGCAGGATTATAACACGCGTGAAAGCTTCAGGGATCGTGGTCAAGACGCTAGCGAGGATGATACGAGGAATGTGGTCAGTCTTCTAACCGAGCAAGTCGAGTTTTGTGATGTTCTCATCATTAACAAGTGCGATATGGTAAGTGAAGAGGAACTGGTGAAACTTGAATTTGCGTTGAAAGGGCTGCAGCCGAGGGCCAATATCATTCGCACTTCACATGGGAAAGTAGATCCTAAAGCGATCCTCAATACGCATCTATTTAATTTCGAGGAAGCAAGTCAATCTGCTGGCTGGATTCAGGAATTGCAAAAAGAAACACATACGCCGGAGACAGAAGAATATGGGATAGCCTCCTTCGTGTATACGCGTAAGATCCCCTTTCACCCGGATCGTTTTCTCAAATGGATGGCCAAATGGCCGAAGTCCATCGTTCGTTCCAAAGGGTTAGTCTGGCTGGCAAGTCGGAATCAGATGGCGATTTCATTCAGTCAAGCTGGCGTTTCGCGTCAATTGTCTCCTGCTGGCTTATGGGTAGCCTCGATGTCGGAAGAAGAGCGTACGATGCATTTTGGCAGCGATTTTCCGAAATCGCTGGATTGGGATGATGTATGGGGAGATCGGGTTACGAAGCTGGTATTCATCGGCATAGAGATGGACCGTTCAGAGATCATACGAACTTTGGATGAAACGTTATTAACGTCTGAAGAGATGAACAGTAATTGGCGAACATTTAAAGATCCACTTCCTGAGTTTTATGGCTAATGAACTTCGAAAACGGAGCTATTCCTATCATCGTTAGATGATCTGGGAACAGCTCCGTTTTTTCATATCCACAAAATGTTGTTTCTAATCTCATTTTGAATATGATGGCTATACAGCAAAATCATCAGAGACCGATCTATGTGGCGGGAACGATTAAACATGTCACGAACACCGAGTTTCTGAAACGGTGTTGGTTGTTTCGGTTCCAAATCAACTGGAAGGGCCAAGAGATCTTCTGCGGCATTCTGAATTACAGGATGCGTCCAATCGGTCCTTGGCGCTGAGCGAGCCTATTGTCGTGCTGCAGAACCGGGCAAAGATGTGGAAATTCGGTTTGCTCAATGCCAACGGCGATTATATCGTGAGGCTGCCTTAATTCCATCCCGGGATGTGTAGAAGCGGGGAGATTAGGTGAGTGCCTAAAAGTAAGAGCAAGCTAATCGCAAGCAGCAGCCAACGGAAGGCTGTTTCGCCTATCGATCCTGTGTCGATAGCTAACACTTTGGGAAGAAGACGAATTCTGATGGGTACTGGCCAGAACAGTTGGACACCTCGATCATTGAGCAAATCAATAAGAGGATGAGAAGCATAGGCAAGCATGAAGACCCAGAAATATAGATTGGATAAGGGCATTACAAACATGCTTAGCAAAAGCATAAAAAGTATGGAGTGAGTAAGCGTGCGATGCTTAACTTTTAGCAGCTGAAGCAGCGCAGATAGTGGGAAGAGGACTTTAGCCATTGTCGACCCGGGTTTGTCTACGTCAGCTAACGTGCCCGCTAAGCAGCCAAGCAGAAGGGCCCCGGCTGTGTCCAAAGAGAAGAAGCTGACATCTTGATACATGAGTACGATCTCCGCGGAAATAAATCCGGCAATACTGTGTGTTTTTTGTAGCACGATACAAACGCCTGCCCCTATAAGATTGATGGATAACTGTATACGATTCGAAACGGGATCGGAAATTGAGGGGGTTATTGCTGGCAAAGCCCATCTTTATCCTATGAAATTGGATCGTCTCTTCCATAATTTTTGTCATTTTCTAAATATGCGATATAATTAGTGGAGGGAAACATACGAGGAGGAGCTTGCTGCCATGATGGTTTTTAATGCAATGGAATCGATTGTCATGAATTTATTTGAAGAATTTGAAAAAAACTATGAGCGCAAATGTACATGCGATCGTTGTAAAGAGGATATTCTTGCTCTGGTTTTAAACCATATACCTCCGAAATACACCTCCAGTGAAAAAGGACAGCTATATGTTAAAAGCTTGTATATGAATCAGCAGATACAATCGGATGTCATGAAAGAACTAATACAAGCTGCTTTAATAGTTGAGCATAATCAGAATCATCGAGAAGAATGATAGAGCACTTACTTCAATAGGAAAAGGGGGAGACACGGGGTCTCTCCCTTTTCCTATTTGAATGGAGAATCTCCAGGCGTCGAGAAAGTCTCGGCTGCCTGAGGTTTTCCTGTTTAATGATACGGGGAGATGGTTAGCTTCTGAGCGTTTTATCCAACTCCGAACGTGCTTTTGGCGTCGGGTTCGGTTTTCAACGTGTTGAGAGCTTCCTGTCTTAATTACTCCTTATTTAAAATCACCTAACAAATAATTGTAGAAAGGCTCATCAACCCAGAACTTGTAGGAATCTACGGAAAGACTAGGGTTAATTTTCTTGATGCCCTCTATGACTTCGGCAGATTTATTATTTAGAGAAAAGGACTGTGCGTAATAATGCCCTTTGGAGATTTTGTTATTCGAAATGGTCTTGTAATCCTTCAGCTCTGTTAATGAATAATAGAGAGGTTGCCACCAAGAGGAATAAATAAGTCCTTGTTGATCCTTGCTATCTTTCTTCGCATATTGGAAAATGACCTTTTGGAATTTATCCTTCTGCTGCGCGTTGTCAAATTCGAATTCGATGTCATATTCCTTCGCATACGCGATGAAATTACCGTTGTCGATCTGAACGACTTGGTAATCGTCAGTTTGAGTAGGCTCTCCCCATTCTTTCAAATAAATGAAAGCAGAAGTTTTCGGTTCCAGCTGAACTTTGGCTTGAATGCCTTCGCTGCGCAAGAGACCAATAAGCTGAAGGGCATGCTTAATATCGGAATGTCCGTAAGTGAGAGATAATTTTTGATCGAAATTAGCATTGAAACGGGCATCTTTCAGGTTATAGCCTGTGACTAGGTTTTTCTTCAAAGCTTCATCAAACACGGCGCGCAGGTCGCTTGCTGTGATGAGGTCTTCCGTTTTCCAAGCTTGATTAATTTTAGCGAAAATATCATCTTCATTTGTTGTACCTATGTAATTTTTGTTCAGACCTTGGAATGAAAGGATTTTACCCAACAGTTCATTGGCAAAAAGGCTGTCTGCAGGTGCATCTGCTTTGAAATTGGCATACCATTCAGTAGGGATAAGGCCTGTATCAATAGCGGCAGCCAGCTCCTGCGCGGCTTGGAAACTAAGTTGGTCTGCATTGTAGGAGATATGCAGCTTGGCTAGTGATGATTTAATTTTGTCGGTAGGATATGTATAGGCCAGTTCTTTCAGTCCGGCCGCTTTCAGGGCAAGAAAAGTAGCTTGCAGTTCGGTAAGGGGAGCATCGCCTTGCAGGGTTCCATTTGTAAGAATACCATTTTCATAAAGAGCCTGAGCTGCTTTGTAATAAGGGCTGTCTTTTTGTAAATCAGTGAACTTGTTTTCTTGATCTTTGGCCTCATAGTTGAAAATACGGTTAATTGCGTTAACGAAAGAACCCTTGGTCAGGGAATTGGACAAGTTAATGTTATATTGGTCCTTCAAGAATTGCTGGTTAGCTAATTCAGATCCTTTTGTTTCAGCAGCAAAAGCAGCAGGGCTTAACGCAGTAACCGTCAGGCTGGATAATAGAACAGCGGACAAAGCAATCGTACGTACAGACTTTAAGGAATGTAAAACTTTCATAGAGCCAAACACCTCCGAGTAGTTATAAAATCATATAGGAATAGTAAGATTTATTGCAATATATCAATTTCGAGCCGATGTGTCAATTTAATTCGCTGCATTTTTGTTCATTTTAAACATAGGTAAAATAAATTTGTGAATTCGGTCTAATAGGGAAATATTGCCTTTGACTATACCCGAGGTATTTAGTAGGATATGTGGAGGAGTTATAGAGTAAACAAATACATAGCTAATAGGGGAGAAATTCAGATGAAAAAAGCTTTAATTTCTATTTTTGCGGTTACCGTGTTGATGACAGGTTGCGCTACGGCTAAGACGGATACAGCATCTTCAAACCCACCAGCGGGTTCACCGACAGTCGAAGCTTCTAAGGCGCCAACGGCGAAATCCGATAAAAAAGTAATTCTCATTACACCCGAAAAAATCGGTGTGAATCCATTCTTTGCCCAAGAGGATGAAGGCGTTAAGAAGGCTGGCAAAGAGTTTGGTGTCGTTGTAAAAACAGTTGAGTCCACAGACGCTAGTGCTATTGAACAAAATTTACGTGCGGCTGTTGCAGATAACTATGATCTTATTATAACAAGTTCGTTTGAATCTGAAGATGCGCTTAAGAAAGTTGCTGCTGAAAATCCGAAGAAATCTTTTGCGATTATCGATACCGTTGTTGATTTGCCGAATGTGCGCAGTGTCGTGTTCCGTGAGCATGAAGCTTCCTATCTGTTAGGCGCTGCTGCCGGTCTGGCAACAAAGAAAAACATCGTAGGTATGGTTGCAGCAGTTGATATCCCGTTAATCAAGAAATACACGGTTGGTTTCCAAGAAGGTCTCAAAGCGACGAACCCGAATGCGAAATTCATCGTTAACTACGTTGGAAGCTTCACAGATCCTGCGAAAGCGAAAGAACTTGCTTTAACCCAATTTGCTCAAGGAGCAGACTTTATTGCGGGAGCATCTGCTGTAGGTGATCTGGGCGTGTTCGAGGCGGCAAAGGAAAAGGGCTTCTTTACATCAGGACAAGATATTGATCGCACAGTTACAGATCCCGAGCATATCGTGCTTTCTCAATTGAAAGGAACGGACGCTGTCGCCTATCAAACGGTGAAAGATTTTGTGAATGGCACATTTAAATTCGGTTCTGTCGATTATGGCTTGAAAGAAGACGGTGTAGGTGTTACGTTCGTAACGAAAGAAAGCAAATCCACATTGAGTCCATTTATCGGACAAGATGTTATAACGAAAGTAAAAGCTATACGCGATGATATCGTATCTGGTAAAGTAAAGGTAGAGAATCCAGTTAAATAATAAGTACGATAATCGCATATTGTGACCCTGGAACTGTTTACGGAGACGTAAGCAGTTTCCTCATGTCTAGGTAGAGGAGCGAAAACCGTTATGCTGCTTCAAATGCGTCAAATTACGAAAACATATGGCAATTTAACAGCGAACTCAAACGTTGATTTTACGCTGCGTCAAGGTGAGATTCATGCATTAGTCGGAGAAAATGGGGCCGGTAAAACAACACTTATGCGCATCTTGTACGGTATGGAGCAGCCAACGGCTGGCAGCATCCGTTTGCATGATCAAGAAGTTGTATTCGCGAATCCTACGGATGCGATTCGGAATCGCATTGGTATGGTCCATCAACATTTCATGCTGTTTCCTTCTTTTACTGTGGCTGAAAATATTGTGATTGGCAATGAGCCAAGAGCCGGTGTGAAGTTCGATCGCAATAAAGCAGCTCTTCAAGTTCAAGAGTTGTGTGCCAAATATCGATTACCGATCGATCCTCATCGTAAAGTAGCAGATTGTCCACTTGGTCTGCAGCAGCGCGTAGAGATCTTAAAAGTATTGTATCAAGGCGCAGATATTATTATCCTGGACGAGCCTACCGGAGTTCTGACACCGCTGGAAGCTAGGGAACTGTTGGTCATCATGAAGAGCTTGGCGAGCCAAGGAAAAAGCTTCATTATCATTACACATAAGCTTCATGAAGTCATGGAAGTTGCGGATCGCGTTACGGTTCTGCGAGACGGACGAATCACAGGCACGCTGAATGCAGCTGAAACGAACGTTGAAGAGCTATCGAAGCTAATGGTTGGGCGAGAACTGGCGCAGTCCACCAAAACCATGGCTTCTTTGGGTGAAACCATTTTGGAAGTCAAAGAGATATCGATTCAAGGGGATAAAGGTAAGCCGCTATTGGACCGTGTCAGTCTCCAAGTGATGGCAGGTGAAATCGTAGGAATTGCCGGGATTTCCGGAAATGGACAATCCGAACTTATTCAAAGTATTACCGGACTGCAACGAATTGATCAAGGACAGATTCGATTAAACGGCAAAGACATCACAGGTCGTACGGTAAGGGAAATCAGAAAGGGTGGGCTCTCCCATATTCCTGAAGACCGATACCAATGGGGAGCTGCCAAAGAAGGTACCGTGCTTGATAACGGAACCATGGGACACCAAGAAACGCATTGCCGTTTTGGCTTTCTGCAAGGTAAAGCACTGCGAAAGATGGTGGATGGGTTTATCCAACAGTTCCAGATCAAGGCCGGTTCCCAGGATACGCAGGTGAAATTTCTTTCAGGCGGAAATCTTCAGAAGCTAATTGTCGCCAGAGAAATTGCTCAGAATCAACCGCTCCTGATTGCTGCTGAACCTACACGCGGTGTGGACATCGGTGCAATGGAACTTATCCATGATCAATTACTAAAAAAACGCGATGAGCAAGGCGCCATTTTGCTTGTATCCTCCGAGTTAACAGAAATTTTGAAGCTATCAGATCGTATTCTTGTGATGTACGAAGGAAAAATAGCCGGTGAATTATCGGCCAAGGACGCAACAGAAGAGCAAATTAGTTTATGGATGGCAGGAGGGGATTCCCATGCTTAAAGGGAAATGGCAACTAAGCACATGGATTCAACCGCTGCTGGCTATAGCCATTGGATTACTGGGCGGCGCTATAGCGATCGCCTTAATCGGGGGTTCCATATCTGATACGTATGCGCAAATGTGGAAAGGCGCTTTCGGTAATTTTTATTTCTTCACAAACACGTTGACGAGAGCCACACCGCTTATTTTGGTTGGGCTAGGCGTTTCGATTGCTTTTAGGTCCGGCTTTTTTAATATGGGTTCGGAAGGTCAAATGATTCTGGGCGCATTATCAAGCGCACTTATTGCTCTTTATTTGCCGGGACCTGCGATTTTAAAGCTAGTGATGGCGATTATCGGCGGTATCGTTGCCGGAGGTGTCTGGTCGGCTTTTGCTGGCTGGCTGGATGTACGGTTTCGGATGAATTTGATTATTACGACGCTGCTGCTTAATTATATTGCCGCTTTATTCGCTGGTTATTTAGTCGCTTATCCGCTTAAGGATAAGACAGGCTCTGCCGCGCTTGCTCAAACGATGATGGTTGATAAAAGTGTGTGGCTGCCGAAGCTTTTCCAAGGAATGAGTATCCACGCGGGCTTTATTATTGCGATTGGCTTGGCGGTGCTTCTCTATGTATTTATTAAATACACGGTTGCAGGGTATGAAATCCGCATGCTGGGTCACAACCCCTTATTCGCCGGTTATGGCGGCGTAAATAGAGGGAAAGTGATGCTGGCGAGCATGTTTGCCAGTGGCGGCTTTGCGGGATTGGCCGGAGCCGTTGAAGTTCTGGGGATGCAGTATCGTTATACGGACGGCATGATATCCAATCCAGGTTTTGCCTGGTCAGGTATTATGGCTACGCTACTTTCCGGAGCTCACCCGTTAGGCACAGCCTTAGCAGCTATTCTTCTCGCAGCACTGCAAACCGGTGGTATGGGGGTTGAACGAAACACGAGTATTCCATTAGAGATTTCCAGTGTCATTCAGTCCCTGCTGATCTTGTTCGTAACCGCGAAGTTCAGCTATACCATTTGGAAACGCAGGAAAGGGGGGAAAGCCGATGCAGCATCTTCTTGATGTTTCTTTATTTAATTCAATGATTCGGATGGTGGCGCCTATTTTGCTTGCTGCCTTGGGCGGCGCAATCTGTTCTAGAGTCGGTTTGTTTAACGTAGGTTTGGAGGGCTTTGTGTTAGTCGGGGCATTCTCCGCTATCGTCGGCAATTACTTTACAGGTAACGTCTATGTTGCCGTACTCATAGCCATTGCGGTTACCTTGTTATTTTCATTGATTTTTGCTTATATTAGTATACATTTGCAAGCGAATGTGATTGTTGTCGGTATCTCGTTTAACTTTTTGGCGCTAGGCTTGACCGCTTTTTGCTTAAAAGCGATCTTTCATGTCAAAGGCGCTTTTTATGACAAAAATATGGTCGGTCTTCCGAAATGGAACATTCCATTCATTCAGGATATTCCTGTTATTGGGGGGATTGTATCCGGCCATTCTCCATTAATTTATTTGGCTTTCCTGCTTGTCTTTGGTCTTCAGTATTTTTTATTTAAGTCCGTTCTAGGCTTCCGCTTGCTCGCTGTGGGGGAAAATCCGGTTGCGGCCAAAAGTATCGGAATTAAGGTGAATCGGATGCAATATTTGGCTGTGCTCATTTGCGGTGCGTTGTGCGGACTTGCCGGTGCGCAGCTATCTCTTGGACAAGTAACGATGTTCACGGAGGGAATGACGGCCGGAAGGGGATTTATCGCTCTTGTTGCTACGATGCTAGGCCAAGCTAATCCGCTGGGTGTGATGGCTTCCAGCTTGCTGTTCGGATTAATGGATGCGTTCAGTATCCGTTTGCAGGGCTTCTCGCTGCCGACCCATTTCACACAAATGCTGCCTTACGTGGTCACACTGCTTGCTATGCTTTTCTTCCGAAAAAGCAGCTATTTGGCTGATGCCCAAAAGGCGAATGGCAGCTCGCGTTAAGTCATTGAAGATCATGCTAGAGGAGGATAACAGATGAAAACAGTCAGCAAGGCTGATCGCCTAAAACAGATGAAAATTCCTGCTGCTATCGTTGCGCCCGAGCTTGCGGACCGGGTTCCGCCAGGTCAAGTTGTCACAGACCGGTTCCCTATTTTACACGAAGGGGAAGTACCTGAATATGAGATGGCCGAATGGTCTTTGCGGGTGTTTGGTGAAGTGGAAGAGGAGCAGTCCTTTAGCTATGAACAGCTAATGGCCTTACCGCAAAAGCAGATCGTTTGCGATATTCACTGTGTAACCCGATGGTCCAAGCTGGATACCGTCTGGGAAGGCGTCTTGTTTCGAGATTTTCTTCAGCATTTAAATATCAAACCTAAAGGCAAGTTCGTCATGCTTCATGCCGACAACGATTACGAAACGAACGTGCCTCTAGCAGATCTTATGTTCGATAATATTTTGCTAGCGACGAAATTCAACGGGGAAATGCTGAATAAGAAGCATGGTTGGCCGCTTCGTCTGGTCATTCCTCATCTTTATTTTTGGAAAAGCGCAAAGTGGATTCGAGGGATTGAATTCATGACGGAAGATCGGGAAGGATTCTGGGAGCGCAATGGCTTTCATAATGTAGCTGACCCCTTTGAGGAACAGCGTTTCTCTGGGGAAGAAATCCCGATACCGGAAGACGAGTGGGTCAGAAAGGAGTTTGATTAAAGATGCTGCTGCCTATTTTACAAGTAAACTCAGAAGAACTTACCCCTTATGCTATCGTATGCGGAGATCCATTCAGAGCTGAAGCGATTTCGCGCAAATTGGATCATGCTCGCGAGCTTTCATTTAGCCGGGAATATCGAACGTTCGTTGGAGAATCCGAAGGAGTGCCGATTACCGTGGTTAGCCATGGCGTAGGTGCTCCTGGAGCGGCTGTGTGTTTTGAAGAATTAATTAAAGGCGGAGTTAAGACATTGATTCGTGTGGGGACAGCAGGTTCTTACTCAGCAGAGGTTCCTCCAGGAAGCCTCGTAGTAAGCACCGCGGCGGTTCGTGAAGAAGGTCTAACCCGACAGTTAGTTCCGCTTGGATTTCCAGCTGTTGCTGATTTGAACGTTGCCCGCGCTCTATATGAGGCGGCCAGTGAAACAGAAGGGCTTGTGAAACAAGGGATTACTGTTACCTTGGACGCTTTTTTCCAAGGCGTTGAGGAATTCCCGCATCGTAAATATAAACAAGCGGGAGCCATAGCGGTTGAAATGGAAATAGCAGCGCTGTATGTGATTGCTACGCTGCGCGGCGTCAGCGCTGGAGCTATTGTCGCTTTAGACGGCTATGCCGATGCTGATCTAAGAGAAGTATACAATCCGCATACGGATGTTGTATCAAGCGCAGTCGAGCGAGAAATTCAGGCTGCAATACGCGCGATCGTCAAACTGCACCAAGCCAAGTAGGTTTGAATATGAAGTTTAGCCCCTCGACCATACACTGGTTGAGGGGCTTTTTGTGCGCGATAATGTACAAGCAGGTAACGGCTGCGCAAAGCGGTATGCTTAGATAAGGCTGACAGTTGTAACACTGATTTTCAGCGTTACAGAAGTGGAGCGGCTCGTAAGTGCCGCTGTAAGCACGAAAAGCATGCTTACAGCAAAGGAAAAGGGAGGAACGGTCGTTAGGTGGAGCTGTAACACTGATTTTGAGGCTGTCGATTAATTGTGGATATCATTAGCCAATCGCCTAATTTGAAATCAGTCAAAAACAGCCGAAATATTCATAAAAAGAGGTATTTACTCACTC
>NZ_VRTT01000081.1 GCF_008017805.1 Paenibacillus sp. N3.4
ACTCCCGCCCATATAACATCCTTATTTATCCAGTTAATTGCCGAAATCTTCTCAGCGAGAGTATCCCCTCTTCATTATCCACAGTTAATAGACTGTCTCAAAACCAGCGTTACAAGTCAAGACTTCAGCTTGCTCCCCTTTTTCACCTCTTATAAGCAGGTTTTTCATGCTTACAAAGCCATCAGCGGGGTACGTATCCTCTGTAACGCTGATAAACGTGCTTAAAGACAACCGTCAAGATGATTTTCCTATCGTTTTTCTTGATGAACTTGCGGAAAAACGAGTCCTTGCTTAAAAATACTACATGAAGTTCTTTCTGTGAGGAGTGAGACCAATGAAGTTAACACCGCAACAAGTAGATACCAAATGCAAAGGTGATGAAGAAATTGCGGTGTATTTTCATGCGTTGCTCACTCAGAATCAACAATTGTCTTAACTGAAAAAAAGGCGTTCGGTTAATGGCAGATTTACACATTTGCCACTACCAAACGCCAACTATTAGTTATATTCGAAATGGTGGGATGTATCTACCGTCGATATCTGTGAATCCATATTCCTTCGCTAGGGTTCCAACTTCCAATAGCTGCCCGGCTTTTTTTGCTACATGAGGGTCCGCGGCAAGTTCAACTACCGCTTTACCAATATATGCCACAGACTCGGTCGGATGAAGGTCCTCAATTTTCATGAAATCAGGATCTCCTGCTTCTAGACCGTAGTGTTTGTATACGGCTTCCGTGCGCATCCAACCCGGAGCTAAGGCGATTGCTGTTACATCAATTCCATTCGCTTTTAAATTGTGGGACATACCGCGGGTCATGTTTACAACAGCGCGTTTGACCGTATCATAAAAAACATTAACAGGATAATCGCCGCCAAAATCGGAATATACGCCAGTGTTAATCAGTAAACCATATTTTTGTTTAAGGAAAAAGGTGGACATCGCATAGCGGCTGGACACCATCTGAGCGCGCAGACCTGCGTCAAACATTTTGTCCCAACGTGTCATGGGCTGCTCCCAAAAAGGAACTGAAAAGTCAACGTCATAATAGTTTTCATAACCGCCCCAAGCATTATTGACGACGACGTCGAGGGAACCTTGTTCTCTGTAGATTTGTTCATAAAGAGCTTTTACTTCCTCATCAACGGTATGGTCACAACGTACGGGTATACCTAGTCCTCCGCGAGCAGTAACCGCTTCTGCCGTATCCTCTATATTGCCTGATAAATCGGATCTAGTTGTTGAAGCTCTCGTACTGCGTCCAGTTACATAGACGATAGCACCTGCTTCACCCAGGGCCATGGCAATACCTTTTCCTCCGCCTCGACTGGCGCCGGTAACTAACACGACTTTTCCACACAGTTTTTTATTGTTAGTGTGCATCAGTAAACCTCCTTAGACTAATGACCTAATACTACAAGAGCATACGCTTTCGCAATATTAGGCTCAGTTCTAAGGATACGGTTAATCCATGACAAATCTTGTCATAGTTATTCAATCATTTTGATGCCGTATGCCTGACGCATAGTGTCAATTTGTTCACGAATCCACATAACCATCTCCAGAGGCTCTTCGACCAAAGCTTCTGCTCCCAAACTAAGAAAGTAACGAGAGAAATGGGGCAAATTGCTTCGGTCCATCTCAGTTTGCAAGAGTCCACTTCCATCTTCATTAAGTTCAATATGGCTTTCCGCGCCGTTCCTACGTTCATAGGCTCTTATCCCATCTTTCGTCAGTTTAACTCGGAGCTTTATTGGGGTAGAGTTAGCTACGTTCTCATGTCCGGTTTTTAACCATTCAGCAATGCTAGAGGATGCAAAGTTTTTGCTCGGATGGTTTACTTCAGCTTTTTCCAACAAGAGTATGCGGTCTGCACGAAATAGAAGAAAGCCTTCTTTTAGAAAGCAATAAGAGGGCAAGTACCAGTATCCATTGGAGGAATAAATGCCAATAGGTTGGATAATTCTTTCTGTTTCTCCATCCTTGGAGGCGTAAATCATTCGCAGAGGTTGTTCGTCGAGGGAAGCTTCCAAAATTTGTTCCAAATAAGGAGAGCTTTGCGTTCTCGTTGGGGTCCAAAAAGAGACACGATCCTTGAGCGAATCAATACGTGCTTTCGTATCTGCCGGCAGATAATGATAAAACTTATTCAGGGCGGAAGTTGACTCCGCTTCAAATGGCAAGGCTCCATAAAATTGGAGTGATTGAAAGGCGAAGAACATCGCCACGGCCTCCTGTTCAGAGAACAAAATCGGAGGAAGCATCCGTTTCTTCAACAAACGGTAGCCGCCGTTAGGACCGAATTCGGTATAGAGTGGCATCCCAAGCTCACTCAACTCCTGCAAATCACGGTGCATCGTTCTCTCCGATACCCCGAATTCGTCAGCCATTTCCTTCGTCGTGAATTTCATTCGATTATTGACAGCCAACATTAATTGAATTAAACGTTGAGTTTTGTTCACTTCTCGGATGCCTCCTCTCCGTATATTAAATGATCGTTTTCATGACCTCTTTCATCGTTGAAACGAAAGCCTCGGCTGCTTTAGAAATATATCTGCCTTTGCGATAGGCGATAACCAGTGTTCGAGTAGGCCTTCCTTCGAGAGGCAGATGGACCGGAAACAATTCGCTAAAACTTCTTTTTGATATCAAATAAGGCACAAATGCAATGCCCATGCCCGCGGCGACCAACGATTGGACGGTCTCCATGTTGCTGGACTCGAAAACGATATGAGGAATGATACCAGCTTGCTGGCACAGTTCCAGCGTTAATTTCTGAAACCCTTGGCCTTTTTTTAGCGCGATAAATCCTCTTTCGCTAACTGATCTATGCGAATAGGCTCATTGCTGGAAGCCAGCGGGTGTAAAGGGGGAACAGCCAATACGATTTCTTCTTCCAGCAAGGTCTCGTATACGAGAGAATCTTCACGAAGCGGTAGGGAAAGAAGGCTGATATCCGTTTGCCCATTTGA
Organism: Paenibacillus sp. N3.4; assembly: GCF_008017805.1. Lineage (GTDB taxonomy): Bacteria > Bacillota > Bacilli > Paenibacillales > NBRC-103111 > Paenibacillus_E. The sequence goes on from NZ_VRTT01000081.1 coordinate 2,971, forward strand.
TGTGAGCGATTCCAAGTTCGAAGACGTTTCTTCCACGAGTGAAATTTGGATATCAGGGTAAGCCGCTTGAAAGGCAGGCAAGACGAAAGGGAGTATCGTCGATCCGGTAATCGGCATGCTGCCAACGACTAAGCGACCTTTTTTCATTTGTGAAATATCTTCCATTTCTTTCTTGAGCTGCTCGACCATATCGAGAATTTTTGTGACTTTTCAACAAATAGGGAGCCAGCATGAGTTAGCTCGACAGAATTGGTGCTGCGCTGAAAGAGAAGCACGCCAATTTCTTTTTCTAATTTGGACAATTGTTGACTGAGTGAAGGTTGGGCGATATGAAGCTTTTCCGCTGCGCGTGAGAAGTTTCGCTCAATGGCAATTTGAATCGTGTATTGAAGTTGACGTAACTCCATGGAAAGGATCATCTCCTTGAATTTTAATAATGAACGTCCTGCCTATTGTTATTTCCTATAATGTAGACGTAGTTTACCACAAGAAGTATCCAAGTAAGAGAAATTTTTTTAGAGGAATGGAACAAGTAACGGTGGACAGTGAAATTCTTTCACTTAAAACGTTTTAGCAGCTAAGAGTAACTTCACCCACCCATATCGTTCTTATCCATTTGATCATACGAACGAAGTGTTTTATAGGGAAAATCTATGAAGCTTATAGTTATTATATCTTGGAACTATGACGTATTCCGTGCTAAACTACGTTATGAGGGTAACACATTAAACAATTTAGAGCGGATAATGACAAGAGGTGACTGGATATGAGTAAAAAAACGATGTTTGAGAAGATTTGGGAAAATCATGTTATTAACCAGGAAGAAGGCAAGCCTAGCGTTATCTACATTGACTTGCAGCTGGTGCATGAAGTAACTTCACCGCAAGCGTTTGAAGGACTTCGTCTTTCGGGTCGTAAAGTACGCAGACCTGATCTGACTTTTGCAACAATGGATCATAATGTACCGACAAAGGATCGTTTCAACATTACGGACCCGATTTCCAAACAACAAATCGATACACTTTCACAAAACTGCCGTGATTTCGGTGTGACACTTTTTGACCTAGACAGTCTTGATCAAGGTGTCGTGCACGTTATGGGACCAGAGCTTGGTCTTACACACCCGGGCAAAACTATCGTATGCGGCGATAGCCACACGTCCACGCATGGTGCGTTCGGCGCATTAGCTTTTGGTATCGGTACGAGTGAGGTAGAACACGTTCTTGCTACGCAAACCCTGCAGCAATCCAGAGCCAAAACATTGGAAGTCCGTATCACAGGCAACTTGAAGCCTGGTGTAACTGCAAAGGATTTGATCCTAGGCGTTATTGCGAAATACGGAACTGACTTTGCAACTGGTTATGTGATTGAATACACGGGCGAAGCCATTCGTGGACTTTCCATGGAAGAGCGTATGACCGTTTGTAACATGTCCATCGAAGGTGGAGCTAGAGCGGGTCTGATCGCTCCGGATGAAACGACATTCAACTACCTGCGTGGTCGTGAATACGTGCCTCAAGGTGCGGATTTTGATGCAGCAGTTGCTGAGTGGTCTCAACTTGTTACAGATGAAGGGGCTACTTATGATTGGGTTCTTGAATTCGATGCCGATACATTGATTCCGCAAGTAACCTGGGGGACAAGTCCAGGTATGGGAACGAACATTAACGCACTTGTTCCGGATCCACAGAGCTTCGAAACCGAAAATGAACGCAAAGCTGCTGAAAAAGCGCTTGAATATATGGATTTAAAACCAGGTACGCCAATGACTGATCTGAAAGTAGACTATGTCTTCATCGGTTCTTGCACAAATGGCCGTATCGAGGATCTTCGCGCAGCAGCTAAGATTGCGCAAGGCTACACCGTTGACCCTAGCGTAACTGCAATTGTGGTGCCAGGTTCAGGACGCGTGAAGATTCAAGCTGAAAAAGAAGGTTTGGATAAAATCTTCTCCAACGCAGGATTTGAATGGCGTGATGCAGGCTGCAGTATGTGCTTAGCGATGAACCCAGACGTTCTTCAACCGGGTCAACGCTGCGCATCTACTTCCAACCGTAACTTTGAAGGTCGTCAAGGCCGTGGCGGACGTACGCATCTTGTATCCCCGGCAATGGCTGTTGCAGCTGCGATTAAAGGTCATTTCTTTGATGTTCGTGATTGGGAAATCAAAGAATATCAACAAGCTTAATGTGTGATCATGAGTTTTGATTAAAACTCATACTATGCTTATGAAGTTAGTTTTTCTAACGAAAAACTCTAAGGAGAATGAGAATATGGAAGCTTTCAAACAACATACAGGTCTTGTCGGTCCAGTTGACCGTGTAAATGTAGATACAGATGCAATTATTCCTAAGCAATTTCTTAAAAGAATTGAGCGCTCCGGTTTTGGCCAATTCCTTTTCTTCGAATGGAGATGGGATGAAGCGGGCAAAGTCATTGAGAACTTTCCTTTAAACCAAGAGCGTTATCAAGGGGCTTCCGTTCTGATTTCCAGAGCGAACTTTGGTTGCGGTTCTTCTCGTGAACATGCGCCATGGGCCATTCAAGATTTCGGTTTCCGTGTTATTATTGCTCCGTCTTATGCGGATATTTTCTACAACAACTGCTTTAAAAACAGCATTCTGCCGATAAAGCTTTCGGAAGAGCAAGTGGAAGACTTGTTCCAACGTACAGCGAAGCACGAAGGCTACAAGCTTAACGTAGACCTGGAAACCAACCAGTTGACGGATGATTATGGCTTGAGCATTACGTTTGAGTTAGATGAACACCGTCGTCAATTCTTGCTGCAAGGTTTAGACGATATTGGTTTAACCCTTCAGCATGAAGCGAAAATTACGGCTTATGAAGAAGCCAATAAAAAACGCTTGGCTTATAAATAAGAATGTAGTGAACTAATCAGGTAGAATTAAGGTGAACCGAGAGGCGAAAATGCCTTTCGGTTTTTTTGTGCTTTTTTACGATATTATCTGTCATAAATTTCAAGTCTGTTTTTTTGCAACTTTTGGCAGTTTTGCACGTCTAATAGATAACTAGAATGTCGTAAGAACGGAGGTTTTGCTGTCGGGATTGTGACTATTTTGATATAATGGACATCTTGCTGCTAGTTTTTAAGTTATAGATTTTGTAAAGATTGATATGACTGCCTAATTCCGACATTACATAGAGGTGAATGATGAAATATCCTGTATTACTTTTGACATTTGTCGTGTTTATGCTGCTCTTGCCTACTTACGCTTTTGGAGCCGAAGCTCCAGCTTCCATCAAGCTGTTTATGAATGAGAAGAAGCTAGTCTCAGATGAAGTTCAACCACGTATCGTTAGCGGCAATACCATTGTTCCTGTTCGAATTATCGCTGAGGAGATCGGCGCGAAAGTAGAATGGGATGAACGAACACGCAAGGTAACCATTACCAAAGGTGACGTCAATATTCAGCTAACAATTGATAGTAAAAGTGCTCTAATTAAAGGCAAAAAAGTGGATATGGAAGTGTCTCCGATCATTACGAACGGCAATACTATGCTTCCACTGCGTTTCATTGGCGAACAATTGGGTATTGAATTTAAGTGGGATGCTCCGACATCCTCTGTGCATATGTTCAAAAATACAGATGACAATTCCAAGCCTGTAACGGGTCCCGTTGAAGTCATTGACAAGAACCCAGACGGACAGAATGGGAAAACTCCTACATTGCCACCAACAACAAACCCAGATCCAGGAACGGGTAAAGGAACAGATCCAGGAAAAGGAACGGATCCAGAAGCAGGCAAAGGCACTTCAGGGGGAGATAAGGCGCCGGATCCTAATGTGCATGTCCTTACATCGATTGAACTAACAGCGAACGAATTGGTTGTGAAAGCCAAAGACGGCACGCTAACACCAACTATGATGAAATTGGCAAATCCAAATCGGATTGTATTTGATTTTCCTAATATGTCCTTGGATGACTCGTACCAGAAAATGTTAGTCAATAATGCAGGTGAACTGCCTTCTAAGCATCCACTTGTGCAGAAAATACGGTTTTCCAAATTCTCTGATAATCCGGCTACGGTCAGAGTAATCTTAGATCTCAAAAGCACAGCGGATTATCGTGTCCAAACAAGCAAAGCAACCAATCAATGGACTGCCTCCATTATTGAACATCAAATAACGGTAGTGATTGATGCCGGACACGGCGATCAAGATCCGGGTGCTTTATCAATTACCGGAAAGCATGAGAAGGACTTTACACTTGCAACAGCGAAGAAAGTAAATAGCCTATTGTCACAGGACAAGCGTGTAGTTGTTTTAATGACTCGTTCGGATGATACCTTCATTCCTTTGGATGATCGTGTTTCATTTGCGAATGACAACCAAGCTGATCTCTTCTTGTCCATTCATGGCAATAGCGCTAAAGCCACGATTACAGGTACTGAAACCTATTACAATCGTCCGGAGAGCATTGCTTTCGCCAATACCATTCATAAATACGTAGTAGGAGCTGCAGGATTCGCGGATCGAAAAGTGCGACAAGCAGATTATCGTGTAATCACGAAAACAACAATGCCAGCTGTATTGGTAGAAGTCGGTTACTTGTCTAACAAAAATGATGAGGCCGCAATGTATAAAGATGCTTTTCAGGACAAGGTTGCTGCTTCTATTGTTTCAGCTATCAAAGAATACTTGAACCTCAAATAAGCTATGAAAGCTCTAAGGAGTGAATAAGATGACAAAAACAAGTCGCCTATTTCAAGGGGCGCTTCTTGTAAGTGCCATCACTTTATCTGTAACTGCCTGCGGTCAAAAGGCTCAACTGATTAGTGGTTCAACACCACAAGCAACCAACGCGCCGAGTACGGCGCCTGTGTTACAAAGCGCCGCTCCAACACCGACGCCTGAACCCTTGAAAGAGAAAAAACTTAAAGTGTATTACAGTGATCAGGAAGAAATGAAACTGATAGAAAAAGATATTACGGTGAGTTACAAGCAGGATGCGGATGTTTATGAAGCTGCCCTTAATGCGCTAAAGAAAAGTGAAGATCCGAAAGCCGTTTCTTTATTTGATGATATGAAATTTACAAGCGCCACCCTAGATAAAGCCAAGGGTGAGCTTAAAGTAGATATGAAATTTGGTCCCAAAACACAATTAGGCGCACCGGGAGAAGATTTGTTTCTCCAGGCTTTGAAGAAAACCGTATTTCAATTTCCAGAGGTGAAGTCCCTCTATGTGACTAAGGATGGTAAACAGGTGGATAGTCTAATGGGCCATCTGGAGCTCCCATATCCAATAAAAAGACCTAACTAAATGAACCAGCAGAGGAGTCAATATGACCAATGAATAATAAGAAATTAGCAAGCGCAATTGTGACATCATTAATAGTTACAAGTCTGGCAGGAACACCTGTTTTTGCAGCATCAACCACACCAACAACGCCTTCAAATGCAGGCAATTCGAATAATGTGAAGCTCTCATTTCCCGATGTGAAATCCGACTATTGGGGAATTCGACACATTTCCAAATTAGCTTTGGAAGGGATCATCGAAGGCGTTGAGGATGGAACCTATCGTCCTGAGACTGCGTCTCTCAGCAAGATGTGCTTATTATGGCTACCCGTATGATGGGCTTGCAAAGTGAAGTTGATTCGACAACAGCGGTAACGATATTCCCGGATTTTATGTTAGTGGATGATTATGCGAGAAATTATGTAGCTGTAGCTCTTCAAAAGGGTCTGATTTCCAATGAGGAAGAAAAAGCAAGGGGTGCTAACGATAAATCAAAGGAAAAATGGGGGCAGCGCAAAGCTACAAGAGAATGGGTTGCTGAAATCGTCATACGTGCGATCGGTAAATCCGCTCTAGCCCAAAGTATGACTTCAACATCGACGAAGTTTAATGACAACAGTTCGATCAGCAGTTCGACACTTGGCTATGTGAATGCAGCTGTGGCTTTGAAAATCGTAGACGGGTTCGAGGATGGAACTTTTCAACCGAAGGGAGCCGTAACTCGCGCTCAGATGGCCGCTTTCTTAAGTCGTTCACAAAAGGAACTGACTGCGTTGCCTTCGCGAGTTGTGAAAGGTTATCTGACCAGTTTAACTAGCGGCACGATCGGGATCATGGACAAAGACGGAAACACGAGTACATATAAAGTTTCTCCGAGCACCGTTTTCTACGGAAATAAAAATGATAGTGCCATTGACTCAAAAACGTTGCAAGAAACGTATGAGGTTTCCCTTGTGCAAGTGAGTGGAACGGCCTATTACGTGGAGATATTGAGCGACGTCCTACAAATGGACATTCATGAAGGAAAGCTGTTAAAGCTGAATATAAACAGCTTGAAAGCGACATTGGACGATTACGAGAGTTACGACCTGGCGCCTGACGTAGCCATTACAGATGTGGATGGACACGGATTGAGTCTTGCTTCGATCGTTAACGGAAGTACGATTGAACTTCGCAAAAGTAAAATTGTGAAGACAGATAAGTATACGTCGATTATTGTAAAGCAAGTGCCGGTTAACAAAACTTCAACAGGCGCTATTCAAACTTTGAATAAAGAAGCCATGCAAATTTCCGTGCTTGGCGGGGATTCCGGACAAACTGAAAATTACGGATTTTCCAGTAATCTGGTTGCAACTTTAGCCGACAACACCCTTGTAGATATTAATTCATTACACGTGGGAGATTCCATTGAATATACCGTGAAGAATAGTGAACTCGTCAAGATCGTCATTAAGAAGCAAGCGGATGTTGGCGTTAGTGTAGAGGGTACACTGAAAGATTTAAGCGACGATAAAACTTACTTGACAATAACCAAGTCTGCGGGCGCTCCATTGGCTGCCTATTTGCTTGGAGATAATGTGCAGGTTCGTATTAATGGCTTGGCAACAGCCAGCATTTATGATATTGCGCCTGGCGATCAAGTTAAACTTGACGTGTTGAATAACAAAGTTACTTTAATTACTGTGACGAATCGCTCTATTGAGAACTTATATTTTGCTAAAATAGATAGCTACAATTTAACTTCGAAGTTATTGACGGTAATTGACAGTACAGGAAAACCTCATGCTTATAAATTGACGGATACGGTTTCCATTTCATACGCTGGCACTAAGCTTCCTTTTACCAGCTTTAACAGTACTTTTACTGCAGGCAAATACGTTGATTTACTCGTTTCGAAAGATAATGTCACGCAAATTCAAATGTCCTCGCAGTTGGACGGGGCATTGACGCAATTGAACCTTCAAACGAATGATGTTACGTTGAAAACAGATAGTGGACAAAGCTTGAGCTTCAAATTGAATTATGCACCTCAGGTTGAGCTTGCGAATAAGCCGAATAGTACGCTAACTGATTTGAAAGTTGGCGATAATGTTAGTTTATTGCTCAGCTATGATCAAACGATTGTGCAGAAAATTGTGACCAGTAAGACGGCACTTTACAAAACAGCACTTGCAAACGTGAATAGCAAGCAAGTTACAGTCACCGATGAAGCCAATACGTCATATGTGGTTTCACTGGATGGCGTACCTATTGTAAAAGCGGATCAAAGTGTTGGCGCGTTGACAGATTTAGCGGTTGATGATTATGTGAAATTGACATTCAAAGGTTTAACTGTTGTAAAAGCAGAGATCGTAAGTCCGATCCGTGGGAAAGTAACAGCGGTTAACGCGGCAAGTTCGAGTTTAACGATTCAAGATTTTACCGGCAAAAATCAAGTCATTAACGCTGGCAGCAATTATGCAGTTAAGTTGAATGGCGGCATAGATTCAAGTTTCGCTTCTTTAAAAGTTGGAGATCGTGTACAAGTCATGAAGGATGCTAGCGATAAGCTTATCATTAAGGTTGCGACAGCCTCTAAGCGAGAATTCGATAATTATAATAATATTGTGAATCAAATTAACTTCAAAACGACAAACTCAAACGATAAATTAGCATTTAATTTATTTCCTAGAGCGTACTATCATAAAGGGACAGATGTATTGTCGCCATCATCGTTTGTGTCAGGCGATCAAGTGACGGCCTACATTTTAGATGAAAAAATTATTGAACTTGAGAAGTAAATCTTTTGAACCAAAATAATGACTATGCGTCTGTTTATTAGGAGCTTGTCTTCTAAAAACAGACGTTTTTTTTAATAAAGTTAAAATAAACTGCCATAATTTAAAAAATGTTCGCATTTTGACGCTTTCAAGCATTGATTCTGCCATCACAATTCGCTACACTGTAGATTATTACATCCCCAAGGAAGTAACAATATGACTCAAGTTAGTAAGGCATATTTTGGATACGATCGGTGAACTCTTTCCGGATGCCCATTGTGAATTGCGGCATAGCAATCCGTTTGAGTTAACCATTGCGGTACTCCTATCGGCTCAGTGTACCGACGAAACTGTGAACAAGGTGACCTTGGATCTTTTTGCGAAATACAAGCGTCCTGAAGATTATTTGTCTGTTCCTCTTGAAGAATTGGAACAAGATATTCGTCGGATCGGACTATTTCGAAATAAGGCAAGCAACATCCAGAAGCTTTGTCAGTTACTGTTAGACAAGTTTGACGGACAAATTCCTGAAAAACACGAGCAATTAGTTGAACTACCTGGCGTAGGCCGCAAAACGGCGAATGTCGTCGTTTCCAACGCATTCGGTGTGCCTGCTATTGCGGTAGACACACACGTAGAGCGAGTATCCAAGAGACTTGTTTAGTGGGTGTGGACGACTCCGTTCTTGAAGTTGAGAAGAAGCTGATGAAGAAAGTCCCCCGTGAAGAATGGACGCAGACGCATCATCGTCTCATATTTTTCGGTCGGTACCACTGTAAGGCGCAAAATCCACAATGCGTGATTTGTCCTTTATTGGACAAGTGCCGAGAAGGTAAAAAGCGTATGAAAGTAAGCACCTTAAGGAAAACTATTACAAACAAATGATAAGTAAACAAAGGATGGGATACAAATGAAATGCATCGCCGTATATACCAACAGTTTTGAATTGTTCTCCGATATCTATGAGCAAGTTATTAATACACCACTGGCTGATAATGAGGAAAAAGTAATTGAAGGTGTCACTATAAGTGAATCCGGTGAAGTTCCTCAGAACTACATAGACAAAATGAAAACGAAGCCAGAGGTTGTCGTAATGAAAGTGAAAGATTCCGACATCACTATTCTTCAGCATCGTGATGTTTTCGAAATTTTTCTTGCCAGAAAACGAAAAAGCAGTCATATCTTAAACCTAAATCTCCCCTTGGGAGATTTTTTTCTGTTACACCTACAGAAGCATGCACGTGAATAAGGAGCGAAGTAGTCCAATGAATCAAACGATAGATAAAAGCATCTCGGTCATGCCGGATGCGATGAAAGAGATGCAGCAATTGCTGCAAGAAACCGGAGATCTGGATAACGCAAGTAAAATGGGGCAGCTGCTCGAAAAAATGAGCTCAGGGCGAATGAATATCGCGTTCTGTGGTCATTTCTCTGCCGGAAAATCGACATTGATCAATCAGCTTTGCGGGCATCCGCTGCTGCCTTCTAGTCCGATTCCAACCAGTGCGAATATCGTAAGTATTCGAAACGGGGAACCTGGCGCTCACGTTACGCATAAATCGAAGTATGCTGTGGAGAGGCAAAAATCAATAGGACTTGAAGAACTGGAAGCCTATTGTGTAAATGGAACTGATATTGAAACTGTCGAGATCTCCTATCCGATTGCTTTTCTCGGAGATCATACGGCTATGCTGGATACGCCTGGAATAGATTCAACGGATGACGCCCATCATCAATCCACAGAGTCTGCGCTTCATCTGGCTGATGTTGTGTTCTATGTCATGGATTACAATCATGTACAGTCGGAAGTGAATCTGGCGTTCACTAAGAAAATGAAGGAATGGGGAAAACCGCTCTATTTGGTTGTCAATATGATTGATAAGCACAAAGAATGGGAGCTCCCATTTCCTCAGTATCAAGAAGGAACCCGACAGGCATTTCTGAGTTGGGGTATCGAACCCGACGGGTTGTTGTTCGTTACGATGAAGGAGCCCAACCATTCTCATAATGAATTTGCGAAGCTGCGCTGGCTTCTAAGCGAGCTGATTCAACGCGGTGATGTGCTGCGCAGCTTCAGCATCGATGCATCCGCGCGCTATCTCGCCGCAGAGCATGGCAAATGGCTGGCTGAGCAGAATGAGCAGCAGAAGGATGATCTCATCGAGCAGATTAGCCAAGAAGGCGACGTGCAGGGTGTTCAAGAGCAAGCTGAAGCGAAAGCGAAGGAGCTTGCGGAAGTTCGTGGTTTGCCGGAGTCGCTAACGGCGGCTCTTCGGAAGGAAGTTGGCATCATTATCGAGAATGCCAATATAACGCCTGCCTTGACGCGGGATCAGGCGCATGCCTATTTGGAGAGCCGTAAACCGGGCTTCAAGGTGGGATTCTTCTCCCGGGCTGCGCAAACAGCCGCGGAGACCGAGAAACGGCTGCAGGCGTTTCAATTGGATTTGGCTGAGCAAGTAGAAGCTCATCTGGATTGGCATCTTCGGGATGCGTTAAAGAAGTCAGCACAGCAGCAAGGGCAGTATGATGTTGAGTTGACGGCACAGATTGAGGCACTGAAGATCGATGTGACCACGGAGTGGTTAGCTTCTCAAGTAAATGCAGGAGCTGTTTTCGGAGGCGAGTACACGCTTAACTATATGAAGCAGGTGTCTGCCGAATTGAAACAGCAGTACCGCAAGCAAGCTTTTGCCATCATTGATGCGCTCGTGGCCTCTATCCGCGAGCGTGCTTCGCAAGAAGCTGACGCGCTTGCGGCAGAGCTGGAGACGCTGAACGTGCGTCTTGGCGCGAGCAAAGAGCTTCAGCGTCTGATTGACGCTGAAGCCGCTGCCGAGGCCCAGCTGCTGCGCATGGCGAGCTGGGAGCGGCCAGCTGCGCCGGCGCTGCCGGCTGCGCAGCAGTACACGGCCATGGAGGAGGCGGCAGCCGCCCCGCTGAGCGGGGAGCTGCACGTCAGCTCCATGGGAGCGATCCTGGAGGCCGCCGCGATAGCGTCGGCGGCCTCGGGCACGGCAGCTGCCCCTGCGGAGGCAGCTCTGGCGCCTAACGCGTTCACCTCGGGTGAACACGGCAGCGCATGGAGCGCAAGGCCGCTGATCTGATGGCGGCCTCATCCCTCATCGACGGGCTGCCGTCGATGAAGTTAATCGCGCGCTCCATGCGCCAGAAATCCGAACGTCTGCGCGAGCGGACGTTCACGATTGCACTGTTCGGCGCATTCAGTGCCGGCAAATCTTCATTCGCCAATGCGCTTATTGGCGAAAGAGTGCTGCCGGTTTCCCCGAACCCGACCACAGCGGCGATTAATAAAATTATGCCGCCGCAAGAAGGCTGGGAACACGGGACCGCCAAGGTCAAGATGAAGAAGGTTGATGCGATTCTGCAGGATGTTCTTTACTCATTGGAATTGCTGGGTGTACAAGCCGGCGATATGCCGTCTGCATTGAAACGGATTTCAGCCTTATCTCCTGCTGACGTAACAGCTAAAGGCAAACCGCACTATTCCTTCTTAAAGGCCGTGGAGAAAGGGTGGAGTGCCGCCCAAAACCAATTAGGCACAGAACTTAAAATAACAAAAGACGATTTCCCCAGCTATGTGGCAGATGAGTCGAAATCCTGTTTTGTCGAATTTATAGAATTATACTATTCCAATGCGTTGACTGATCAAGGAATCATTTTCGTGGATACACCTGGAGCAGATTCGATTAATGCGAGACATACGGGTGTAGCATTCAATTATATTAAGAACGCGGATGCGATTCTTTTTGTCACCTATTATAATCATGCTTTCTCTCAAGCAGACCGTGAATTTTTACTGCAGCTTGGACGCGTGAAAGATAGTTTTGAAATGGATAAAATGTTTTTCATTGTGAATGCAGCTGATCTGGCAGCGAGTACGGAAGAACTGGATGGGGTCATTAAGCATGTGGAGACGAATTTGATCCAGCATGGTATTCGAAATCCGCGTATCTATCCCATCTCCAGTTATTTGGCTGCGGAAGGAAAAATAACGGGCAGTGATGAGTTAGTTGCGCAATCCGGAATTCGCCCTTTTGAGCAAGATTTTGTTCAATTTACGTTTAATGAACTTAGCGATGTGGCCATTCACGCCGCCAATTTAGAATTGAAGCGGGCCATAACGACCATGCAGCAATGGTTGGAGCGCGCCCAGTCGGGTGAAGAGCAGCGTAAACGTCAGCTTGCCGAGTTGGAACAAGCTGAACATGCTGGCATGGAACTGCTGCTGAATACGCGTTATGAGGCAGAGCTTAAGGAATTGAGAAAAGAAATTCAAGAACTTTTGTACTATGTCAAGCAGAGGACGATGTACCGCTTCGGAGAGCTTTACAATTATGCGTTTAATCCTTCGACCTTTCGCGATGACATTCGTGATCCGAAGCAAGCGCTTCAGTCTGCTTGGAGCGAATTGCTGCGGATGATTGGTTATGATCTCTCTCAGGAAGTGCTGGCTACAACGCTAAGGGTCGAGAATCAGATGAATAAGATTAGCGGTCGTCGGTATAAGCGATGGGAAGAACAGCTCATTGAAAAGCTGGAAGGATTCGAGAGCGGCAACTATGAAGCCTATGACTTTGTTACGCCAGAAGTCGCGACGCAGTTAGAGGTGACAGAGGTTTCGTTAAAACTATTACAAAGCTATTTCAAGAACGCAAAGCAATTTTTTGAGGGAGACGGGAAGAGTAAGCTAAGGAATGAGCTGGAAACTCGCATGAATGCGCCGGTCGCTCTCTTTATCGATCAGCAAACGTTGATACTTGAGCAAGCATATGCGGATCAGTTAGAAAATGGGCTGATGAAGCTAAAGGAGCAGATGCAGCAACAACTGAATGAACATGTAGAGGGAGCACGCAATGCCCTTGAAATGAAGATTGATTTGAACGAACTGATATCCAAACAGCATCAATTAAAAGGCTTCATAGGGTAGACAAATGAAAGGGTTGGTCTGGTTCTTAGGAACTTGGCCAACCCTTTTCTCGACATTCACATGGAAAGGCTTACATTGCAGGTTATCGGGATGATTTCCAAGAATAGGGTGGATTCCTGCCTGTTTTTGTGAAGTTATGGGCATTTAAGCGCTTAAATCCTCATATCCTCTGATTGCTCGCTCATAGGGTTGGTGATAAGATTCATTAGGTATTAAAACGCTTTCTTACTTATTCCTAATTTTTCCTTCTTGAGGGGGGTCCCAAAAAGTGGATGTGTTTAGACAACTGAAACCGTATTTCTGGCCTGAGAAAAAATTATTTTTTGCAGCCATTGCTTGTTTAGCCACAGCAACTGCGCTAGGTCTTGTTTATCCGAATTTACTTCGGTATTTAATCGATGATGTGATCGCAAAGGAACAATTCGGGCTCGTTCCGAAGTTAGCGCTTACGGTGGTGGTCGTTGTTTCGTTAAAAGGCATGCTTCAGTTTCTTCATGGTTTATGCGGGGGTCGATTAGGCAATCGTGTTGCTTATCATCTACGGAATGCCCTGTACAACAAGCTTCAGTATTTGTCTTTTCAATACTACGATCAAGCTCGAACAGGGGACTTAATGTCGCGATTGACAGCAGATCTGGAAGCGATTAGGCAATTCATTGGATTTGGATTTGCCCAGCTCTTAAACGTCGGATTAATGCTTATATTCGGTATGGCCATGATGTTTTCGATCAACTGGAAACTTGCTCTGCTCACGATGGTTTCGATGCCGTTCCTTGCTTTTACGGCGATTCGCTTTGAGGGGAAAATTCATCCGGCTTTTCGCATGGTGCGTCAATCGCTGAGTACGATGACTACCGCTGTACAGGAAAATATTACAGGGGTGCGAACCGTAAAATCATTTGCTCGCGAGCCTTATGAAGTGACGAAATTTTCAGCTCGCAATGAAGATTATAAATCAATGAACATTGAAACTTCGGGGATTTGGGCTAAATATTTCCCGATAATGGAAATTCTGGCGAACCTAAGCGTTGTTATGCTGCTTGGTGTTGGTGGCTACATGGTCATTGAAAATGCCATAACCTTAGGTGAGTTGGTTGCTTGCTTTAGTCTAATCTGGTACATCATTGGCCCGATGTGGCAGCTTGGATTTCATATTAACAACTTTACACAAACGAAAGCTTCCGGCGAGAAAATTTTAGAGATTTTGCATCAATACATGCATGTCAAAGATCAACCGGAAGCAGCGGCTTTAGTCACGGAAGACATAAAGGGACACGTTCAATTCGAGCATGTTACCTTTGCTTATCCGGAGAAACAGCCCTCACTCTACGATTTCTCTGTGGATGCGCGGCCGGGTTCAGTCATTGGTCTATTGGGGAGCACGGGCTCAGGAAAAACGACGATTATTTCCTTGCTCATGAGAGCGTACAATGTCAAAGAAGGTAAAGTTTTACTTGACGGCAAAGACATTCGCACTGTGCAATTGGAAAGCTTTCGCAGTCAAATTGCGACCGTATTTCAAGAAACATTCCTGTTCTCGTCAACGATTCGCAATAACATTTCTTATGGACGTCAAGGTGTCACCATGGATGATATTATACGCTCCGCGAAGCTGGCTAAAGCGCATGATTTCATTATGGAGCTTCCGGAAGGCTACGATACGGTAGTTGGTGAACGCGGACTTGGCTTATCGGGCGGACAGAAGCAGCGGATTGCCATTGCAAGAGCGTTACTGAAAGATCCGAAAATTCTAATTTTGGACGATGCGACTAGCGCCGTAGATATGGAAACCGAACATGAAATTCAAGCAGGCTTTGGCGAAGTGATGAAAGGGCGTACGACCTTCATTATTGCTCATCGCATATCATCTTTGAAGCATGCGGATGAAATCATCGTTTTGGACAAAGGACGCATTCTGCAAAGAGGCACACACCAAGAACTGCTTGAGCAAGAAGGTTTGTATCGTCAAACCTATCAAATTCAATATGCTGATCAACCGAACCTGCACCCTACTGCGGACAATCAGGCTGCTGCCGCTCGAGATTTGAATATAGATGTTGAAAGCAAATCTTTAAACAACTCATCGTCATTGGAAAGAAGGTTAGCGCATTGAGTACGCATTCGAAGCAAGCTGAGGCATCTGCCGAAAAAGAAGATTCCCAAGCAGGGCAACGATTTGTCTATCAAGATGATGAACTCATTGAGAAACCGTTTGATTGGGGTCAATTAAGACGATTATTTAGCTATATGAAGCCGTATCGAAAACAAATGCTGCCAATTATCATCATCATGATGTTTGTTGGCGCTATTACGAAGCTCACGATTCCGTTACTGATTCGCGTTGCTATCGATGATGCCATAACGCCGAAAAATAAAAATTTATTGCTCTGGATCGTTGGTATTATGTTAGGTGTATATGTGATTCAATGGTTGGCTAATACGTTTCGGATCAAATATACGAATATGATTGGACAGCGCGTTATTTATGATTTGCGGCATGACTTGTTTAGCCATATTCAAAAGCTATCCTTTCGTTTTTTTGACACTCGTCCGGCCGGATCTGTGCTTGTTCGAGTGACGAACTATGTAAATTCTTTGCAGGATCTATTTACGAATGGGGTCGTCAACTTATTAATTGATTTAGTGCAGCTTTGCGGTATTATCATTATTTTATTAACGTATAATTTCAAGCTGGGAGCAGCGATTATCGTCACGGTTCCGATCATGTTCCTTGTTTCGACGAAGCTTCGCAAAAAGATACGCCAGGCTTGGCAGGATGTAACGATGAAGCAATCACGGTTGAATGCGCATTTAAATGAGTGTATTCAGGGCATTCGAGTCACGCAAGCTTATACGCAAGAAAAAGAAAATATTCACTTCTTTACCAAGATGAACATGATCAATCGGTTGTCTTGGAACCGTGCTTCCATGCTCAATCAATCATTTGGTCCCATCATTGAAATTACGGGAGCTATCGGTTATTTCATTTTATTTTGGCTAGGGGCGCATTTCATACAGACAGGCGAAATAACGATTGGATTGTTGGTTGCCTTCGCCACCTACATCGGCTATTTCTGGGAACCTATTAATAGATTAGGCCAAATGTATTCGCAGTTGCTTATTGCAATGGCTTCAGCTGAGCGGATTTTTGAATACATAGATGAGAAACCGACCGTTGCAGAAAGTAAAGACGCAAGCGAGCTGCCGCCGATTCAAGGCCATGTGAAATTTGAACAAATCGTTTTTGAATATGAGCCGGGTCGACCTGCTTTGAATGGTATTAGCTTGGAGGTACAGGCAGGTCAATCTATCGCGCTCGTCGGACATACGGGTTCAGGTAAAAGTACGATCATGAATTTACTATGCCGCTTCTATGATCCTGTACAAGGAAGGGTTCTTGTGGACGGCAACGACATTCGCGAAGTAACGATTCAAAGCTTGCGTTCGCAGATTGGAATTGTTCTGCAAGATACGTTTATTTTCTCAGGAACGATCCGCGACAATATTCGCTTTGGCCGTTTGGATGCAACCAATGAAGAAATTGAGCAGGCTGCCAAAGCGGTCCATGCGCATGATTTTATTGTTAGTTTACCTGGTGGCTATGATACGGAAGTACAAGAGCGTGGTAATGTGCTTTCGATGGGTCAACGGCAGCTGATTTCCTTTGCTCGGGCATTGTTGGCGAATCCACAGGTTCTTATCTTGGATGAAGCTACGGCGAGCATTGATACAGAGACAGAACTTAAGATTCAGGAGGCGCTCAAAACATTGCTTGCGGGTCGTACTTCCTTCATCGTTGCGCACAGGCTTTCTACTATCCGTAATGCCGATAAAATTGTTGTGCTAGATCATGGTCGTATGATGGAAATTGGCAATCATGAGGAATTGATGAGGGAACAACAGATTTACTATGGCCTCATCCAAGCTCAGTACAAATTTTTGCAAAATGCCGTGTAATCAACGAAGGATGAAAGAGCTGTTTAACTGCGCTGGCAGTCAAACGGCTTTTTTGTTATGATGAAGGAATGGCGAACGTATGATCGTGAATGGTGTACATTTGATTTGTAGCGTTTGCAAATTTCTCCAAGAAGCTATACTCTTATAGTGAATTAGGCCATTTTTTACGCAGGAGGGAACTCATTTGAGATCATCTCGCTATATATGGGGTGCAATTGGATTAACAGCCTCGATTTCGACGATTGTTTTTGCGGTAGGCTTTGCCTACGCCGCGAATCAGATATGGTTTCCCAAAGCCTCGGGAGATCCAGCTCTTGTATCGGCTCCGCAGAAACAAGAGACAATGATCGAGAGTAAAAGCAAGCTCCAGATTGTTGCCCTGGGAGATTCATTAACGGCAGGAACAGGCGATAACACAGGTAAGGGGTATGTGGGACGAGTCCGTGAGAAGCTGGAAAAACAAAGCAGCAAACCGGTATTTGTACTTAATAATTTGGCTATTCCCGGTTACAAAAGTGATCAGCTCTTAGCCGATTTAGCAATGAAAAAGACGCAGGATGCGCTTGCTGAGGCAGATATCGTTTTACTTACGATTGGCGGCAATGATCTTTTTGCCGGTGGCGAGGGTATGTTTACAGGAGACAATCAAACCGAATTTAATCCGGAGGCTGCCCGAATACGTGTTGAGCCTGCTTTGACGAAAATGGGACAAGTCATCGAAGCCCTACATACGGCCAACCCGAAGGCAACAGTCATGTACATTGGGCTATATCATCCATTCCTGGATTTAGATCCTAATCGTGAGGGGTCTCTGATTGTTCAAAAATGGAATGACAGCGTATTTGCCATGACAAATAAATATCCGAATATGATTATCGTACCGACCTATGATTTATTTGAGCAAAATTTGATCAAATATTTGTCCGCGGCCGATCACTTTCATCCGAATGGGGACGGTTATGAACGAATTGCCGATCGGATTGTACAAATTCTGAAATAGGAGGTGTAAGGATGACAGTAACAGATCCGCTTAAAGCTCCAGCAACGGTACTATCCGTCAGAAATATTAAAAAAAGAATTAAAGACAAAGAAATTATTAAAGGTATCTCATTTGATGTGTATGCCGGAGAAATTTTCGGCTTCCTAGGACCCAACGGATCGGGAAAAACAACGACTATTCGTATGCTCGTTGATTTGATACGACCGACAGAAGGGTCTATTCATATTTGCGGTTACGACGTACGCAAAGAGCATGATCAAGCGATGAGCCATGTTGGGTGTATTGTCGAAAACCCTGAATTATATGCTTATTTGACAGGATGGGAAAATTTAGAGCACTTTGCAAGAATGCTGCCTAACGTTGATCAGAGGCGGATTCAAGAAGTTGTTGACATCGTTGCAATGGACCAACGAATCCATGATAAAGTTCGTACGTATTCGCTTGGCATGCGTCAACGGCTTGGCATTGCACAAGCCTTGCTGGGGCGGCCCAGTTTATTGATTCTGGACGAGCCAACGAATGGCCTCGATCCGCAAGGTATCAAGGAAATGCGTGAATTTATTCAACGTTTGGCTAAAGATGGTCTCAGTTTATTCGTTTCAAGCCATTTATTAACGGAAATTCAACAAATGTGCGATCGGGTCGCGATTATTAGTCATGGTGAGGTTATACAAGTTGGTGCCGTGAACGAATTGATTGCACAAGGTGGCAAAGTCGTTTGGTCGGTGTCACCTGCCGAGCAAGCCGAGAAGCTGCTGGCTGCCTCGCCGCTCGTTCATGAAATTGAAGAAATTTCAGAAGAAAATCAGGTGGGTAATGATTCCTTTGTGCGTCAGATCGTTACACAACTGAATAAAGAGCATGTCCCGCAAATAAATAGGCAATTGATGGAAGCAGGAATTAACGTCTACGCTGTAGAAATCAAAAATCCAACACTCGAAGATTTGTTCTTGAGTTTAACGGAAGGTGAAAGAATTGAGTAGTTTATACGCATTAGTCAAAAATGAATGTATTAAAATGATAAAGAAAAAGCGTTTCTATGTCATCCTACTCATTCTCCTTGCGTTAATCCCCATGTTTACTTACGCACAGATGCGAGTTGCTCAAAATTCACAAAAGCAGTTCGGTACGTCGGACTGGAAAGCAGACCAGCGGCAAAAAATTGCTGATTCGGAAAAACGTTTATCCTCGGCAAGAACACCGGAAGAATGGAAGCAGCAGCTTAAGGTACAGATTCAGATTGCGAACTATTATCTGGAGAAAGACGTGGATCCAACCTCACCCAATGCGGTTACGTTTACACGAGATTTTGTAAAAAATGCGGTTGGTTTATTCATCCCTCTTATTATCATGGTCATTTCTGCCGATATCGTATCATCGGAGCATGCAACGGGGACTATTAAATTATTGTTGACAAGACCGGTCCGACGATGGAAAATCCTATTGAGTAAATTAATTACTGTTATTTTCTTTACATCGCTTACGGTGCTCTCAACAGCTGTGCTTTGTTACCTGATTTCAGGACTTGTTTTTGGGTATAACGGATGGAGCATGCCTGTGTTTACCGGTATTCAGCTTTCCGGTTCGGATGTTGATTTCAGTCGAGTCCGGGCTGTGGACCAATGGTTTTTCCTAATCATGGAGCTTGGTTTAGTCTGGTTCTCAGCCATGGTCGTAGCCTTCATGTCCCTCATGCTCTCTGTTCTTGTTCGTTCAACAGCAGCGGGAATGGGCGTTATGCTGGCGGTCCTTATTTCGGGAACGATTCTTTCGAATATGGTTTCCTCGTGGGAAACGGCGAAATATTTGTTCATGGTTAACTTGGATTTAACAAAATATTTAACAGGTGGACTGCCGCCGATTAAAGGAATGGATTTGACTTTTTCACTAAGCGTTTTAAGTATATGGGCATTGGCTTCGCTTATCGTTTCCTTTACCGTATTTTCTCGCAAAGATGTATTGAACTAAATGGATAGATTAGATAAAAGGAGGGCTTAAATGACCGAGCATCTAGAAGTATTTGCGGATGGAAAAGCCCAAGCTTCAAGCTATGATGCCGATGATATCCAGGTGTTGGAAGGCCTTGTCGCTGTTCGTAAACGACCGGGCATGTATATCGGCAGCACGAGCAGCTCAGGACTGCATCATCTGATCTGGGAGATCGTGGACAATGCGGTAGACGAGCATCTGGCTAAACATTGTTCCAAAATCAGCTTGACCATTCATAAAGACCAATCCATTACCGTACAGGATAATGGCAGAGGTATTCCAACAGGGATGCATAAAACAGGTGTGCCTACACCTCAGGTTGTATTTACAATTCTTCACGCCGGCGGCAAGTTCGGCGGATCCGGCTACAAGAAGTCAGGCGGTTTGCACGGCGTTGGCGCTTCTGTGACCAATGCGCTTTCAGAGTGGCTCGAAGTAGAGATTTACCGGGATGGCAAAATTCACAAAATGCGTTTCGAATATTGGGTAGACAGCGCTGGCATTGAGCATGTCGGAGAACCAACGACTGGGTTAGAGGTGACAGGAAATACGAATCGCACAGGCACGAAAGTTACCTTTAAGCCTGATAAGCGTGTCTTCCAAGGCGGAACGACGATCAATTATGATACGCTGGCGGAACGTCTTCAAGAGATTGCCTTCTTGAACTCAGGTCTACTCGTCAACTTAAAAGATGATCGCACGGATAAACAGGATTCGTTCCAATACGAGGGCGGCGCCAGCCAATTCGTGGAATTCCTGAATGAGGAGAAAACGGTCCTTCATCCCGTCATTCATTTTGCTTCGGAGAAAGATGAAATTGAAGTTGAAGTGGCTCTGCAGTATAACGATGGTTATACCGAAACGATCGCTTCTTTCGTAAATTCCATTCCGACACGAGGCGGCGGAACACATGAGACCGGATTCAAGACAGCCTATACACGAGTCATGAATGAATATGCCCGCAAAGGGGGCATTCTCAAAGAAAAGGATAAAAACCTCGATGGTACCGACCTTAGGGAAGGTATGATGGTGGTTATCAATATTAAGATGGGCGACGTTGAATTCGTCGGACAAACAAAGGACCAGCTCGGAAGTGCGATTGCCAGAAGCGCTGTGGATGCTGTCGTTTCTGATAAAATGACGGTTTTCCTGGAGGAAAATCCTCAGATCGCACAAATGATGCTGAAGAAAGCTGTACAAGCCTCCAGAGCACGTGAAGCCGCGCGTAAAGCACGTGAAGAAATTCGCAGCGGCAAGAAAGGGAAGAGTGAGAGCTCTAACCTGAATGGCAAGCTCACGCCTGCTCAATCCAAGGATTTACAGCGCAATGAATTGTTCATTGTAGAAGGCGATTCTGCTGGTGGATCGGCGAAGCAGGGCCGTGATTCGAAGCATCAAGCCATTCTGCCGCTCAAAGGGAAACCGATGAACCCGGAGAAAGCGAAGCTGCTCGATATTATGAAGAACGATGAGTACAAAGCCATTATCGCCGCGATTGGGGCAGGCGTCGGTTCTGAGTTCGAATCCGAAGAGACGAATTATGGCAAAATTATTATTATGACCGATGCCGATACGGATGGAGCGCACATTCAGGTACTGCTGCTGACTTTCTTTTATCGCTATATGAAGCCTTTAATTGATGCAGGTAAAGTTTATATCGCTCAGCCGCCGCTTTATAAAGTGACCAGAAAAGGGAAAAATGGCGGATATCGCTATGCCTGGACAGACGATCAGTTGCAGGTTGTTGTGAAAGAGCTTGGCAAAAACACCGAATTACAGCGATACAAAGGACTTGGCGAGATGAATCCCGAGCAATTATGGGAAACGACCATGAATCCGGAAAGCCGGACACTCCTTCAAGTACAGATTGAAGATGCAGCCAAAGCAGAACGACGTGTGACAACATTAATGGGTGATAAAGTAGATCCTCGCAAGCGCTGGATTATAGAAAACGTTGATTTTACCGAGTATGTCGAGTAGACCAAAAAGAGTGGTGACTGAAAGTTGAGCCTATTAGAAGAGTTTTTACCAGCCTATCTGGAGGAAATCGTCGGAGATCGCTTCGGGCGGTATTCCAAATATATTATTCAGGATCGCGCGATTCCTGATGTTAGAGACGGCTTGAAGCCTGTACAGCGACGTGTGTTATACGCCATGTATGACTCGGGCAATACACCGGATAAGCCTTACCGCAAATCAGCCAAAACGGTTGGGGATGTCATGGGGAACTATCATCCTCACGGAGATGCTTCCATTTATGACGGCATGGTTCGTATGGCGCAGCCATGGAAGATGGGGCATACGCTTGTAGATGGTCATGGTAACTGGGGATCGCTCGATGATGATCCGCCGGCAGCTATGCGTTATACAGAAGCACGTCTTTCTGAAATTGCCATGGAACTGCTGCGCGATATTGAGAAGCGTACGGTCATGTTTAAGGATAATTTCGATAATTCTACGAAGGAACCGGTTGTTCTTCCCGCCAGATATCCGAATTTGCTCGTAAATGGCGTTAGTGGAATCTCGGCCGGATTTGCCACAGAAATTCCACCTCACAATTTGCGTGAGGTCATCGATGCCTGCATGGCGATGATCGATAAACCGGAAATAACGGTTGAAGAACTGATGATGATCGTCAAAGGACCCGACTTCCCTACCTCCGGCATTATCATGGGCGAAGAAGGCATTCGGGAGGCTTACCGCACAGGAAAAGGCCGTATCTATGTAAGATCCAGGACAGCAATCGAAGATATGCGTGGCGGCAGACAACAAATTGTTATTACTGAAATTCCGTATCAAGTGGTGAAATCGCGTTTGGTTACGGCCATGGAAAACATTCGTCTGGAAAAGAAAGTTGAAGGCATAGCTGAAGTTCGCGATGAGAGCGGACGCAACGGCTTGCGTATTGTTGTTGAGTTGAAGAAGGAAGCCGATGCTCAAGGTATTCTCGCCTATTTGCTTAAGAAAACGGATTTGCAGGTAACCTATAATTTCAATATGGTTGCCATCGTTAATAAGGCGCCGCGGCAATTAGGTATTCGTGAAATTATGGAAGCTTATATTGAACACCAGAAGGAAGTTGTCACATTCCGTTCGCAATATGAGCTGGAGAAAGCAGAAGATCGCGCCCATGTGTTGGAGGGACTGGTTAAAGCCCTAAACATTTTGGATGAGGTTATCGCAACGATTAAAGCCTCCAAAAATCGTCAAGATGCGCAGAACAATCTCGTCGCGAAATACGGCTTCTCTGAGCGTCAGGCCGATGCCATTCTTGTCTTGCAATTATACCGCTTAACCAATTTAGAGATTACTACACTTGAAAAAGAGCTTAAAGATGTAGAAAAGACGATTGCCTATTTGCGAGGCATACTCGGCAATTTGAAGAAGCTGCTGGGTGTCATTAAAGATGAGATGGGTGAAATCCGTAAAAAATACGGTATCGACCGACGTTCCGAAATTCAAGGTGAAGTAGAGGAGCTTAAGGTTAACCTGGAAGTCATGGTCACTGCAGAAGATGTTCTCGTGACGTTGTCGAATGAAGGTTATTTGAAAAGAACAAGTAAGCTTTCCTATACACGTTCAGGTGGCGAACTCGAAAATACAGGTTTGAAGGAAGGCGATTATTTACGCTTCCTGCTAGATGTAAACACGATCGAGAGCTTGCTTATTTTCACGAAAAAAGGCCAATATTACTTGCTGCCTGTTCATCAAGTGCCGGAGTATAAGTGGAAAGAGAACGGTACGGCCATTGTCAATGTCATTCCTATTGCAAAGGAAGACCGCATCGTCAGCGTGATTCCGGTCAAAGGCTTCGAGGACCCGAGCAAGTTCCTCGTATTCGTCACACGCAAAGGCCAGGTGAAACGGACAGAGCTCAAAGAATATATGACGAATCGTTCGATCGGAATCGTAGCTTGTAAGCTTGGTGATCAGGATGAAGTCCTCCATGTTCAGATGAGTGACAACACCAAAGAAATATTACTGGTTACGAAACAAGGGATGAGCATCCGGTTCCGCGAAGAAGAAGTGAACGCCATGGGCCGTGCAGCCGCTGGGGTTCGCGGCATTCAGCTTAAGGAAGACGATGAAGTGGTCTCTGCTGAATGGATATACGGCGATGAGGGTGAAGTGCTTGTCATCTCTGATCTCGGTTATGCAAAGCGATCTCTTGTCGTAGATTACCCAATTCAAGGCCGTGGAGGAAAAGGCATACTTACCTTTGAATTTAAGGAAGGCAAGCGTGTAAGACCGAACGGCGCAGCATTGATTCGCACGTTTATCGTGAAGATGGATTACACCGTAACAGCCATTATGAGCAGCGGAGAAAAACTGCGATTCTCGACGGAGGCAGCGCCTCTGGAAGATCGTAAAGCACAAGGCAAACAGGTTATACCTGTTTCCAAAACAGAAAGCATTATGGAGATATTGCGGTTTCCTCAATCATAGCTAATGGTAGGGGGATCCAGCTTCTCGATTAATTGAAATGCGATTTCCAACAGGACCCACAGGGGCATCGGCTCATCCAGCCGATTCAGCCACTGTGGGTCTTTCAGTATGCCAGCTTCGAGGGCTTTTTGGCCAAGTTCTGTTTTCCAAGCTTCCACAACGAATCACTCCTTTGGTTGAAAACATAATGCTGAATAAGAAATTAAATGGATTTTACAGATTCATGTCTGTCTGATGTCCGCTTCACAGTATATGTCAGTTATGGGCTCGGTGTTAATCTGAGGTCATTATTTGTCCGGAAACGGCAAGAGAGGACAAAGATGTAAATCGGTCGACAGCATGCCACAGCATGTCCTACACTCGTGCAGTTCTTGTAAGAAAATATTAATGCCATTAACCTTTTAACGCCGAAAAAGGCATGCTATACTTGAATAAAGAACCAGTTATGGAAGCGAGTTGATGAGTTATGTATTCGGATGAATTTGGTAAGTTATGGTTGAAACTATCCAAGGAACTGAAATTTCAGATGGAGGTAGGATTAGCTCCGACGATTACGGAGGGCCAACTGCATGTGTTAGAGCTTATTATTGCGCATGATCGTATGAAGCCTTCGGATTTAATCGCCTATTTATCCACGACCCCAGCAGCCATCACAACCTTATTGGATCGTATGGAGAAAAGCGAGTTAATCCTACGTGAGCGAGATGAAAAGGATCGCCGTATCGTTTGGGTTCATGTAACGGACAAAGGAAAGGCGGAATGCGAGAGAGGCACAAGAATCCGAGAACAATTGTTGGATTCCTACCTGAATCGCGTTTCCGCCCATAATCAGAAGCTATTCATTTATTTGCTAGGTAAGGTCGCTAACTAAAGATGATCTTTCATTACTCAACCATCTATAGCTCTGGGAGCGAAAAAAGCATCCAAGGGTGCTGTAGTGGAGGTAATGATCGAAAAGATAGTTTTTCTTTCAGTGTTGGATGCTCAAAAGCGAGTGCCGTTGCCCACAGCGCCAGTTGTTGGCCGGGTTTATTGACCGAGCTGCCATAGCGTTGGTCGCCGTAAAGGGTACAGCCAATGGCTGCCAGCTGTACACGGATTTGATGTGGCCTTCCCGTATGCAGCTTAATCTGGATTAAGCTAAGGCCGTCTACACTGCCGATCAGCTTATAGTCCAGCACAGCCTCCTTGGCGTCCTGCTGGCCTTCCCGGACTACACTTACGGTATTGGTCCGAGTGTCCTTCAGAAGCCAGTGGCGCAGCGTTCCAGACGGCTGTGAGGGCTTGCCATGGACGACGGCGATATACGTTTTGTCCAATGCTCTCGTTCTTACCGAATCCGAAAGACGGGAAGCGGCTTTGGATGTTTTGGCGAACACCATCACACCGCCGACAGGACGATCCAGCCGGTGAACAAGCCCGAGGTACACATTTCCAGGCTTGTTGTGGCGTTCTTTAAGGTCATCCTTCAACGCATTCAAGAGATCCAAATCACGCGAATCGTCTTCTTGTGTCGGCATATTCACAGGTTTCTCCACGACGAGGATATGGTTGTCTTCGAACAAGATCGGAATTTGTGATGCATCCGAAACATTTCTAGATCTTGACACCCTTTACGCCTCCCAGCGTCCGAGAATGCCGCAAGGCAGCATTAAACCAGAATGTGTAATTGGCAGTCCGATTTCACCGCTGGAGATTGTGCCGCCATGCTTCTCTTTCATGGCCATAGACAAGATGTTGTGGAGGACTGTTGCCGAGATGCCGGTTGTGTAGGAATTAATCAACAGGAAAAGCGGGTTGTCCGTAAGGATCGTTTTGCATGTTTGAATGAAGGGGAAGAGGTCATCTTCCAACTTCCACGTCTCGCCATTCGGTCCGCGTCCATAGGAGGGCGGGTCCATAATGATGGCATCGTACTTGCTGCCGCGACGCTGTTCTCTTTGGACAAACTTGAACACGTCATCTGTAATGAAACGAACCGGTCTGCTGCCGAGGCCGCTCAGATGTAGATTTTCCTTTGCCCATGACACAACACCCTTGGATGCGTCCACATGACACACTTCTGCGCCTGCGTAGGCACTGGCAAGGGTGGCCCCGCCGGTGTAAGCAAACAAGTTTAACACCTTAATCGGTCGTCCTGCTGCTTGGATTTTGTCAATCATCCATTTCCAGTTCACTGCTTGCTCTGGAAATAAGCCGGTATGCTTAAAGCTTGTCGGCTTGATATAAAAAGTCAGTTTCTGGTCATAGGTGATGGTCCAGCGCTCAGGAAGATCCGAATGCTGTTGCCATTGCCCACCGCCGCTTGAACTGCGGTGATAATGGGCATCGGCATCCCGCCAGGCCTGCGTTTCTTTTTGAAGCGGCCAGATGATTTGGGGATCAGGTCTTCTTAGAACAATGCTTCCCCAGCGTTCCAGCTTTTCGCCGCCACCCGTATCAAGAAGCTCATAATCGATCCAATCTTTTGCATAAAACATGCTGCATTCCATCCTTCAACTTGTATACTTAACTAAACATCTATTGTACACCATTTATTTACCTAAATCGATATTTTCAATCAAAGCTGGCAGTTCTTTTTCTGTAAAAGCTTGAAATTGTTCTTGTTCGAGAGCAGCTTTCAGTTCCGCTTTCACCGCATCGAATGATTTGGTTGACCGTGATTCCACTTTAATGACGTGGTAGCCGAATTGAGTCGCTACAGGGTCGCCTATTGTACCGATAGTTTGATCGAGAGTCGCTTGTTTGAACTCTTTAACCCAATTGCTAACTTCGACATCAGAATAAAGACCGCCATTATCCTTGGAACCGGGATCATCCGAGTACTCTTTGGCTAGCTTCGTGAAATCTTCACCGTTTTTCAGCTTCTGCTGAACGTCCTGAGCGCGCTTCAAGGCCTCTTCTTTGGTGCGCAGCGGTTTCTCGCTGCTAGGATCGGTTAGGCCAATCAAAATATGACGTACAGAGGCGATGGTATAGGCGTCCTTATTGGCTTTCAAGGTTTCGTCATATTTGGCTTTCAGGCTCGCATCTGAGATACTTGAGAGGATATAATTTTGCGAGCTCATGCTTGTAATTAAATAAGTAAGCAGATCGTTTTCTGTCAGCTTGACCTTTTTCAAATCCTCTTGAAGCTTGGTTTCCGAAAATTGTGCTTTCCAAGCAGTAATTTGCTTAGTCGCATTGTCTTTAGCAGCCGTTTGATCCGCTTCTGAAGCTTTTGCGGATAGGATTTTATTCTGAATCAGTTCTTTGATGATATATTGCTGATACTCGGTATTGCTCTCAGACGAAGCGTAGCCGGGATTGAAAAATGTTTGTAAAGCCAAGAAAGTGTCAAACTCACCTTTCGTCACCTTTCCACCCTTGTAGGAAGCCACAATATGCTTGGGATTGTTTCCTACCCAAATCGTTTCGTTCTCTTCATCCCATTCCACTTGCTTACCTAGTGCTTCACTCACGAATCTAAGGGGGACATAAGTGGAGCCCTCATAAATAAAGCCTTTTGCGTCTGCAGGCGCTTTTTCAACACCATCGAACATATACTTCAAATTTCGAAAAGCGACTTCAATTTGACTGTTTGCGGCAAAAGCCACGGTTCCGCTCAATAAGGATCCAATGGTTAAACCTACAATTAGGCCTTTAAACTTGTCTTTCATGATTCATATTTCCACCTTTCATTGTTGTATTCTATTTAACAATTCACCAAGTGAACAGGATTTCCCTTTTTTATTACGCGAGTATGGAAGGAATTCTTCACCTTCTTGTAGTATTTGTACAGTAGCAATTTCCTTTCTCCATACAATTTGATTAAACAAGCTGAATATTGGGAGGGATAACATGGAGTCGATTGGTATTCCCAGCACGGATGATTTATATTTGCTTCATGAAGGAGCCCTTTATCACAGTTATCGCATTTTAGGGGCGCATGTAAGCAAACAGGAAGGACATGAAGGCGTTCGATTTGCGGTGTGGGCACCACATGCCAAAGCCGTTCATGTGCTTGGAGATTTTAATATATGGCAATCCGGACGACATCGCATGGAACGAATTAGTACACTTGGTGTATGGATGGTTTTTGTCCCGGAAGCTCGAGAAAATGATTACTACAAGTTTGAAATACATAGTGAAAATGGACAGGTTTTATATAAAGCAGATCCATATGCCTTTTATTCTGAAGTGCGTCCGGGTACGGCATCACGTGTGGTGGATTTGCATGGCTACGAGTGGCATGACCAAGCCTGGCAGCAGCAAAAAAAGATCACTCCGATTTACAATAAACCTTTGTCCATTTATGAAGTGCACTTAGGCACATGGCGCAAAAAAGATCGAACGAGCGAAGAGTTATATACATACGTACAGCTTGCGGATGAGCTCGTTGATTACGCCCAGGAAATGGGCTATACGCACATTGAAGTCATGCCGCTTGCCGAGCATCCGTTTGACCGCTCTTGGGGCTATCAAGCCACAGGATATTACTCCGTCACGAGCCGTCACGGTTCTCCTAAGGATTTCATGCGTTTCGTGGATCGTTGTCATGAGAAAGGTATCGGAGTCATCATGGATTGGGTTCCGGGTCATTTTTGCAAAGACAGCCATGGATTACGCCAATTTGATGGCAGTCCGCTTTATGAATACGAAGATCCTCGTAAGGCTGAAAAGCTGGAGTGGGGAACACTCACATTTGATTTCGGCAGGCCGGAGGTACAAAGCTTTTTAATTTCAAATGCCGTATTTTGGATGGACATGTATCATATGGATGGTATAAGGGTGGATGCTGTTGCTTCCATGCTGCATCTTAATTTCGGGAGATGGGATGAAGAGCCGATTCATAATCAATGGGGTGGCGATGACAATCCCGAAGCCGTGGCTTTCTTGCGTAAGCTGAACCAAGTCGTTTTCTCTTATTTCCCAGATGCGCTTATGATGGCTGAAGATTCAACGGATTGGCCTCTCGTAACAGCTCCTGTTCATGAGGGGGGGCTTGGATTTAATTACAAATGGAACATGGGTTGGATGAATGACATGCTCCGTTATATGAAACTTAGATCCCATTAATCGTAAATTATCACCTAAAC
>NZ_VRTT01000082.1 GCF_008017805.1 Paenibacillus sp. N3.4
GAATTCGCACGGATTATGGACCCAACTCAAACGGGAGCGGAGAAAACATGTAGATTCGCATGAATGTAATCACGCGAATCGATGCGGAGAAAAAAAGATGTACAATTGCAGTAATTTTTATCATTTTCTTCACAATCCTTGCTTTGGAATAAATCCTTTCCATTGCAACGAGAACCATTAGTTCAACATATATAGAAACATTTTTTGCAAAAAGCGCTGACTCAGCGCTTTTTTTCTTTGTCAGAACCTCACAGACAGGTAAAAGGCAGAGCCCTATCAAGACTTGTAAGGACCAGACCTAATGGAAATCGAAGCGCCGACTAACGACCATATTTTAGAAATAGGCTAAGATTGGAACAAGAGAAGTATCACCGTCCTTATCCCCTGGATCGCAAAGCCGACGGAACTATCGTCCGTCCGTGAACTCACTTGCTAATGAAGGAGCATGATGTTAAATGAAAACTGTAGCTGTAACAGGAGCTAGCGGCAAGCTTGGAAACGAGGTTGTCAAGCATTTGCTTAAAGAGGGTTATCAGGTTGTCGCGCTGGATGAGCACAAATCCGTTCAGTTCCAATGCAAGCAAATCCGCGTGAATCTAAATGATTTCGGTCAGGTCGTTGCAGGGCTGGCCGGAGCGGATGCGGTGATCCATTTGGCCGCTATTCCGGCTCCACTCGATCACACGCATTCGTACATTTTTTCCAATAACGTGCTATCGACGTACAACGTGCTGGAGGCTGCTTCGGTGCTCGGGATCGGGAAGGTTACGCTCGGCTCAAGCGAATCGTCATACGGCTTCTGCTGGGCGCCGAAACCTTTCGATCCACACTATGTGCCTGTGGATGAGGAGCATCCTCAGCTGCCGCAGGAATGCTATGGTTTATCCAAGATTATTAATGAGCAAACAGCCAGTATGTTTCATCGTCGTACGGGGATGCAGGTGATGTCGCTACGCTTCTCTATGATTGTGACCCCCCAACAGTATCATGCACTTGAGCCGGACATTCGTAATCCGGAACGGCACAAGCGGATTCTGTGGAGTTATATCGATATCCGGGATGCGGTAAGGGCGTGTATCGCTTCTCTCGGTACGCTCACGGTTGGATCGGCAGACCTTAATATTACAAGCGTCGATACGCTCAGCGACCGGAATACGGAGGAACTGCTTGATCGGTTTTATCCGAATGTTAAGGACCGGAGAAAACATTTCACAGGGCGCGAAGCGATTGTAAGCACGGAGCGGGCGTTCCACGTGCTGAACTGGAAAGCTGAGCATTCCTGGAGCGATACCATCCAGCGGTAAACATTCTGTCTGTTGTTGCATGGATAGCCTTGAAGAGCGTTCAACTCTTCAGGGTTTTTCGTCATCGTTTCGGCCGGCAGTTCGGTACATGCTCTTGAATTGCTCAGGAGTTAACCCTTCCAGCCGGCGGAACGTCGCTACGAAATGGCTCGGATCGGTAAAGCCAACCATGCCCGAGATCACCTTGATGGTCAACTCGCCTTTCCGGGCGAGAAGCTCCTTGGACTTCTGCAGTCGCAGTTGAAGGAAGTACGAATAAGGGCTTGTTCCGAAGGTGTTTCGAAACAGCTCATTCAGATGCTGGGAATTCGGGCTTGATATGCACGTTCTTCATGAATGCATGGAACAGCTCATAAAATAATTCGGGCTTGTCCAACTGGTATAAATTGGAGTTATGCAACCCGATGGCACTGAGAATGGATTGGACCAAGGATCCGCTAAAAGTTATATAGTAAGTCTTCCAAGCGGGAGTCAGGGCGGCGTATTCATGAGGGACGCCTGGCAGCAGAAGAACTCCTTGTCCCGGCTTCATAATGAAATGCTGCCCAGCAAACGAAAACTGTCCTTCTCCTTCGAAGATTTGCAACCAGTGATAATACGGATAGCCGCTCGTCCTGCGTAGGGGAGTTGATGAGGATTAAAGCCGATGCTCTTCAGAGTAAATGGGACTTTGTTGTTCGCGGAACTTATTATCCCTTTCAAAGTAGAATATACTAGAAGATTGTATTGAATAAGGAATGACAAACGATGTTGGAAAAAAGTCGCGAACCTGAGGAAACGCCTTATACTTTAACCATATGATTAGGATCTAAGCGAAAGGAGAAGGATGATGAAATTATTGTGGGATAGAATGGAGAACTGGCTTAAGGTTCATGCTCCTGACGTCTTAGTGGATCTCAATCAAGGTGCGAGCGAGTTAGAAATTTCGGGATTAGAAACTGCTGTGGGCTATGAACTTCCAAGCGATCTAAAGGAATCTTTGCGTATTCACAATGGACAGTCGGGTGATTCTCAGTGGCTTATTGCAGGTTGGGAATTACTTTCAACAGCGCGCATTCTTGAAGAGTGGAATGTTTGGAAGGGACTCTATGATAAAGAATCATTTAAAGAATGGGATGTAAAATCCCAAGAAGGGGTAGCGAATGTTTGGTGGCAACCAGCATGGATACCATTAACTTATAACGGTTGTGGTGATCATCATTGTCTTGATTTAGCACCAGCCAACGGTGGCAAGAATGGTCAAATCATAACGATGTGGCACGATTCGGAAGTGAGAGAAGTATTAGCAAAAAATTATACGCAATGGTTTGAGCATCTTGTTCGAACATTTGAATTGAATGATGCAGAATATGTTTTTGAAAGTGGCGATTTCGAATTTGATGCAGCTCAAAAATGAAGCATATAACGAATTTGAAGGGGGACTAGTCATGCGATATACAATGCTAATTAGTATTTTCTTCATTTTGTTCATTTTCGGTTGCGAGGAGCAAAAACTTATAGATTATATTACTCAGGAGTCGCCAGCTACAGTTGAGAAAAAACAAGACTTCATTCTTTTTGAAAACAATAACGATGGAATGTCTCGTCGCAACCAAGAGTACGACTCGCAGAAAAAAGGAAAATTGGTCGTTGATCCGAACTATTATACTCAAAATGAATTTAAACGTGGTGAAGTGGTTTATTATAAAACACCTGCAATTGATAAGAAAAAATATCCCCGCTTGAATCCGTCTGAACATAATATCTCACGGGTAATCGCTCTCCCTGGTGAAGTTGTGCAAATAAAAAAAGGTCAAGTTCAAGTGAATGGAAAAAAGTTAAATACCTTTTATGGAAAGGCCTTAAGTTGGGGATTGGATGAAGAAGAGTATTTCCATTCAATCAATCAGCCAGGTACAGCTGTATGTGACGATTTATGCCAGAAAACGATGAAGAATTACTTTAATATGGATATGGATAAGTTTAAAGTACCAGACAATCATCTCTTTGTCATGGGTGATACTTGGTGGAGAAGTATCGACAGTCAGTTCTATGGACCTCTCCCCATGGATCTTGTTACAGGTAAAGTTCTGGGGTATGAAGAGAAATAATGGCATGGTATTTGGTTGTTGATAAGACGATTATATGTGTTACAAGGAGAAAGGCGATGCCAATTGGGATGTTCAAGCGGTTAAAGCGGATATCAACAAGGTTGTGAGATGTCTCACGCGGCTTCTGGCGTTCACTATTTGCGTATCCGACGATTTGGTAGCGATATATGCATTTTATGGCGGCAAGTTTTTCAATGATGGGAATGTTCACGTATGGATGGGGGAAAAGTAGACAGCGAATAGATCATCAGCCAGAATGGTCCGAGTATGCCTTGTTTGGAAAAAAGATGACAGCGTTGTTTACGGTACTGCAATTGGCAGCGGGTCCGATGCTCCTGCTCAGTATGGACAAGAGTGTACAGAACAAGTTTATGGGAGGTTCGTTATTCCATACAAGTCTTCTTCTAACGGCGATACTACTAGCTATTGTTCTTTGTTGGCTGCTGCTGCTTCTTATCAAGAAAGATAGCAGAAAGGTATTTATTTCGTCGATAACTGTACTTTTGATTGTTAATGAATTGGATTCGCCATGAAGTAAGGTAGCTGTATCTGGCTCCAAATATGGAGGAAGCGCCTCGCACGCTCGGTAAGTGATAGTGAGTGTATTTATAAGGTCAGACCCATATGTGTACTATTACAAAATAGACGTCTACACCAGCTATATAGGTGTAGACGTCTATTTTTGCCATTTGGCTGGCTGTTGTCAACTATGCTTTATTGGGGGATTCTCTGGTAAACCTAGAGGGTGTTTCTACATATTTTTACGATAAAAGTTGGGTGCTGATCCAACATGCTTTTTAAAAAGACGGGAAAAGTAATAAACATCCTTGTAACCTAACGCTTCTGAGATATTTTTAATGGGTAACTCTGTATTAATAAGGATTTTTTTAGCTTCAGCTACTTTTAGACGATGTATGTAATCATTTAATGGATAGCCACTATAATCGTAGATGATTCTTCTCAGTGTCGGTAGAGAGACATGGTGTTTCTTCGCAGTTGCTGTAGCATTAAAGGGCAGGTAGAGGGAATTGGAAATATCTTCGACAATGGCGATCATACGATGATTTTTATTGCTTTTTAAGTACGTATCATCATCCATTATGATGTCATATAGCATAGATTCCAACAACAGAGAAGCACGGTCTGCATTTGACGGGGAACCGCTTTTCATCAGCATGAATATGCGATCTATTTTATTTAGCTGTGCTTCACATTCTCTTATTTTCTTCACTGTTCCTGGTTGAATAGGCCAATTCTTCAACCATTCTGCGATACGTTCACCCTCAATTGAAAAGTAATATTCATCCCAAAACCCCTTAGGGTCAGGACCATAATCAAAAGTAGCATTCGGATAGAAGAAAAATAGACTTCCTCCTTCGACAATATGTCTAATCCCCTTATTGACTTGGTACGTTCCTTTTCCTTTTGTTATTAATACAATAGCCCATTTTGAAAAGTGTGCATTATATCTCGGCATTGTTCTGTAGTGCAAGTATCCAACTGTTGAAATCATTAAAGATTTAACGTTAAGTTTACTGACATCAACTTTTACGTCAATAATGTTTTTTATATAATTATTGATCATATTATCCATCAATAATTCCATTTGGTGCATTCCTCCCTTTAAAATCGCGTGATACTATGTAAGTATATATAATGATTTGATGATATAAGATATGTGTTAGTTACTTTTTATTTATTTTAAGCGAGGTTTTAGAGAATTGCAATTGGTATAGTAGACATAATTTTAAGGCAGAGGTGAGTGGAAAATGATAAGCATGAGAATCGTTTAAACAATGAAAATCTGAAGAGTTGTTTTCTACTGGGGGAAATCTTGAATTATTCAATGGGGGGATCAACATGAAGCTTAATGCTGAAAAAAGAGAAGCTAGAAATTTCTATTTGTTCATTATGCCTTGGTTATTAGGTGCTATTGTATTTACATGTTATCCGGTTATGGCTTCGTTATACTACAGTTTCACGGAATACGATATTATTCATCCAGCTAAATGGGTTGGTCTTAGTAATTTCACAAAAATGTTCCACGATGAATTGTTTTGGAGGGGCGTTAAAGCAACTGTTGTCTTCACCGTTTTAGTGTGCCGTTACAGCTTCTTCTAGCATTGATCCTCGCTTTATTAGTAAATCAGAAAATTCCATTTCGTGGCTTGTTTCGGACTCTATTATACTTTCCAAGTATGATTTCTGGAGTTACTTTATCTTCTAGTATGGCTTTGGGTTTTTAATTCAAAAAGTGGAACTTTTAATTATCTGCTTGGTTTAATAGGTGTTCATGGTCCAAGCTGGCTGCAGGATGAAAAATGGGCGCTTACGGCTATGATCATTATGACGCTATGGGGAGCTGGCTCAGGAATGATTATCTTTCTTGCAGGTTTGCAAGGCGTCCCACGAATTATGTATGAAGCAGGGCAAATCGATGGTGTAAATCGCTGGCAATCATTATGGAATATCACGTTGCCAATCATTTCTCCCGTCATTTTGTTTCAACTTATTCTGGGTGTCATTCAATCTTTTCAAGTTTTTACACAAGCGTTTGTTATGACGCAAGGCGGTCCTCACTATGCTACACAATTCTATGTTTTCTACTTATGGCAGACAGGGTTTGAATTTTATAATATGGGATACGCCTCAGCAATGGCGTGGTTATTACTAGTCATTGTCATGATCTTGACATACATCATTATGAAAGTTTCCAAGAAGTACGTACATTATGAAGGCGGTGATGGAGCATGAGTAACCTTTCTACTCACAGCCGAATGACGAAAGCAAACGTTAAGAGGCGTGTGCAATGGTTCGACGTTTTCGTATTCATTTTATTGATATTACTCTCTGCCATCATGCTTATGCCATCGATTAATATGTTTTCATCAGCTTTTAAGACGCAAGCCGATATTCTGAAGTTTCCACCGAGCATTATTCCAAGCCATTTTGCATGGGAGAATTTCAGTGCATTATTTAAGGGATATGACTACCTAGTCTGGTATAAAAACAGCCTCTTCATTGCCGTTATTTGTGTATTCGGTACAGTAATTTCATCCGCGCTTGTGGCTTATGGATTTACAAGGTTTAAGGCGAAAGGGAAAGTTTTCTCTTTGTTTGCCTGCTGGGTATGATGATGCTGCCATATCCCGTAGTTATGATTCCACAGTTTCTTTTGTTCAAAGAATTAGGGTGGGTGGATACATTTTTACCGGTTATTTTGCCAACATTTTTAGGTTCGTCCTATATGATTTTTTTAATGAGACAGTTTTTCACATCCCTGTCGAATGAAATTTTTGATGCCGCTAAAATTGATGGATGCTCTGAATTGGGGCAGTGGTGGAAAATTGCTTTGCCGTTGTCGGGACCTGTTGTTGCGTCTGTTGCTGTATTTTCCTTCATACACAGCTGGAATGATATATTAGGGCAAGTTTTATACTTGAATTCATCAGATAAGTTTACGCTTGCTATTGGAATGACTTCTATGTACGCCTCAGTGACGCGCCTTGTCCCTTGGAATTTGGTTATGGTTGCAGCAATTTTAGCCGTAATACCAATCTTGGTTTTATTTTCAGTCGCACAAAGATACTTTGTAGAAAGCATCGTGCTGACTGGAGTAAAATAAATAAATTTGTTTTTATAAGAAGGGGAGGGTTCGGAAATGAATAAAAGTAAGTTCACGTGGAAAAGTGTCATGATGCTCGTAGTTGGTGCTTTAGTGCTTTCAGGTTGTACAAGCAGTAAGAGTAGTAGTCCAGCAGTGGGAAATGGCAAAGGTGGAGAAAAAGTAACCATTTCTGAATTTGTACCTGATGTTCCTGAAAAAGTGTATATCGAGAAACTAATTCCAGATTTTGAAGCTAAGCATCCTAATATTTCAATTAAGATCGTCAAGGCACCTAGTAATAATTTTGATGCTAAATTGCAATCGATGATTGCTGGTGGAATAGCGCCGGACGTTACTTCCCACTGGGGCAATGCAGGCTTTCCAGAATTTCTGGATAAAGATTTAATTCTGGATATGACGGACCTGATCAAAGCTGATCATTTTAAGCCATCCGATTATGGAATAACGGATAAAGCAATGGATACGTATAAAGTGAACGGTAAAAATTATGGTATTCCTGTTTACAGTTACGTTACGGTAATGCTTTATAATAAAGATTTGTTCGATAAGGCAAAGGTGCCGTATCCGCCATCTAGTTATGAAGATAAATCATGGACTTTTGATAAAATGATGGAATATGCAAAAAAGCTTAGTAATCAATCCGATAATTTGGATCAAGTCCAATATGGTTTAGATTGGCATTGGGGTGGATCGCAAAGAGATATGATGCTCAGCTATTTTGGAGCAAAGATATACTCGGACGATACTTGGAAAAACGGTGGTCATGCTACAGCCTCTTACTTTAATTCACCAGAGGTAATTAAGGCCGCTCAAACGTATAACGATATGGTTTATAAGGATAAAGTGTCACCATCCAGTGAATTTACAAAAGCGGTAGCCGGTCAAGGTGGAGATGCCTTTGCAACTGGGAAAGTAGGCATGTATGTTGGCGGTGCATGGAAATTAACCGCTATTAAAAATTATAACTTTAAGGTGGGTGTCGCTGCTATTCCAGCTGTCAGCGGCGATAACTCTCGAAATGTGCTTTATGTGGATCCTTTGGTTATTCTGAAAGATTCGAAGCATCCAAAAGAAGCATTTGAATGGATTAAATACCAAATGAACAAAGACGTGCAAGAGAAAACGATTGAATTAAGCGGGGGTACGCCACCTTCAAATCAAGAAGCGGTAGAAAAATACTACAACTTATACGCACCTGGCATTGATCCCAAGGATATGAAGAATATGGTTGAAGGTGGTTATAAATATGGCACAGAAGCCTACAATCACTTAATTACGAGTTATTCAGAAATCTCTAATGCGGTTCGTAACGAACTGGATCCACTTGATAATGGTAAAAAAACAGCGGCAGAAGTAGCACCGGAAATTCAAAAGAAAGTGAATGCGATTCTTACTGATAAAAACGCTAAATATAAAAAATAATGTTCGAAGAGGTTAGGAGGCATAACCTTGACTGAAATTCGTTTATTGCAACCGGGTGAGTGGCAAGCAGCCATTCAACTTGCAGATAAAACGTTTCGAAATGTAGGAGAAGACTCGATGGGAATTGCCTTTACACATGTATTTTCGCCAAGTCTACACCAGTCCTATGGGCTGTTTATAGAAGGGGAAATCGTATCTTTCATTGGACTTGTGCCGGAGATAATGCGTATTGGCGCCGCGAAATTAAACGTGTATGCAATAGGTGCGGTATGTACAGGCTGGAACATCGAGGAAAAGGTTACGCTTCGCTTATTTTGGATAAAATAATCGAACATGGGAATCTTGCAGAAGCTTCACTATTACTAGTTTCCGGAAGTCTTTCTATATATGCTAAAAGAGATTGTTTCCGTTATGGTACGTTTAAGCAAGTGACAATTACAGGGGAGTCAACTGAAGATGCTCTGCATCCTAATCGGCAAGCTAATGATTGTTTTAACTTTCGCGAACTAGCAATGACGGATTGGTTTAGACTTAAACGATTAGCGGATCAGAGAGAAATTGCATTTGACCAAAGTATATGGGATATAGCAAGTTTAATTCATAACCATGCATTGGCTAGCAACAGAAAGCTAGAAAATAAAGTGCTTATTGCGGAGAAGGAAGGACAAGCAGCGGCCTATGCCATTATGGCGATTAAAAAACCATTTACTAATGTAAAGGCTTCATCTCAACTCGTAGAATGGGCAGGTGATCCAATTGCTGCTGCGGCTATGTTAGTACATGCAGTTAAGCGATATGAACTGGATGAATTGCTCGTCAATATTCCATGGTACGAAAAATTGTTAGCAGAACAACTTTCCCATTATCCCAATAAGGATCTAGAGGATGGCTTTACCATTCGCATTATGGATATTGAACGATTGATTGAACAGTTAATGCCTTATTTACGTGAGAAAAACGAGCAACTTATCGAATCACTTTGTATTCAACGTAGAGGAGATGGGAATTTTAATTTGCGAATCGCAGACTTAGAAGCCGTATTTACGTCTAGGGAGTTGCTATCACTCATTTTTGATCATACAGATGATTCTTCACAAAGCAGCAACGAAATGCAAATGGGGTTAACAAATCACTTCAAGCAGGTACTACAAGATTTATTTCCGATCCCTTTTCCTCACGCAGCCGGTTTAAACTATGTATAAGGCACATCTTGAATAACCCGCAGGAATTGGAGGCCACTGAAAAACTTGCGTCCTCCTAAATCAAGTTAATACTCTACAGATAAAGACGCTGTTGCTCCCACATTGTGGAAGTAACAGCCGTCTTTATCCCTCTGTAAAGCCCTGTTGGGTAATGGTTTTTAGTCATTCAGTCTCAGGATTCGCTTTAGATTCATTGCGATTATCGCCATTTCCCCTTGCAGCTCCATACCTAATAGACCAGTGGAAGTGGCTACGTCATACCCGTGCCTATGCTTAAGTTCGCTATTCTTCGCCTTGATCTTGTAGCGTTCTTTGGATTTCTCCTTGAAGTACTCACTTTCCTGAAATGCCATTTGCTCCGTGTGCTCATTGGATTTTATGCTTACCGAGTACGTTTTGCTTTTCGCTCCATGCTTGTAGCATCCTTCTTTGAACGGACATCGCATGCATTTCTCTACATCAAAATAGTAGGTATCGGTTTTGTTTTTCCCAACGCCTTTTTTCCCTTGCCGCGCTTTTCGTATCGCCATATGTTTTCTTTGCTGTAAGCAATATTATCCTACTCTGAATAAGAAGTGTCACCAATATTTGTTAAGAAAACAACTCTGTAAGGTAGCATGAAGAGCCGTATGCCTTAATTGGGTACGTAAGGATTTGTGAGGGGTAAGGGGCTCAAACCACGATGGAAAGACCCCGCCTACTCGACTATAATAGTTTTGGATGATCGGCGGGCGATTTTCTATTCGAATTTCTTTTTATACTGATTCAATGTAATAAGAGGCCAAATATATCGGTAGCTATGATAATGCGTATAAAAGCTGCCAGGCAATCCTAATCCTGTCGGATAGCGAGTTGTCCAGTCGTTTAGATGAAGCTGAACGAGTAATTGTTGAATACCCTTCTCCATGGCGGGCAGAGGTTCTGTGCATACAGCGGTCAGGGCATCCAAAGCCCAGGCGGTTTGGGAGGGAGTACTGACACCAAGCGGTACATATCGATTGAATCGGTCGCTGCTGCAGGATTCGCCCCAGCCGCCGTCAGCATTCTGGATGCTAAGCAGCCAACGGACCGCTTTTCTCACAGCAGGGAGTTCAGAGTCAGCTTTAACGGCCATTAGGCCAGTTAATGCAGCCCATGTGCCATAAATGTAGCAAACACCCCAACGGCCGTACCAAGAACCATCTATCTCCTGTTTGGCCAACAACCAATCTATTCCCTTGCGTATGATAGTATGACTCAAGTCAAGACCAGCTGTAGTCCCAAGGAATTCTAACGTTCTTCCTGTGAGGTCGGCTGTGGATGGATCAATTGCAGCTGCTGTCGCTCCATCAATCGGAAATAGGGTGAGCAACTTGTTAGTGACCCCTTTCTCAAATGCCGGCCATCCTCCATCATTATTCTGCATGGATAACACCCAGTTCAATCCTCGGTTCCAGGCACCTTGGTAAGAAGGCTCGCGCTTCGCTGTTTCCCGAATTGCACGCAAAGCAGCGGTGGTATCGTCCACATCTGGGTTGATTGTATTGGACTCGGAAAAGCCCCATCCTCCGGGCACGGGACGGGCTATACGGCTGCTCCAGTCTCCTTGTTTGTTATGCTGTCTACCAAGTAAAAAATGAATTGATTTTCGTATGGAAGTTTGATCTGCCGTAGTTCCAGATTGCTGCAAAGCAACGGAAAGTAA
Organism: Paenibacillus sp. N3.4; assembly: GCF_008017805.1. Taxonomy (GTDB): domain Bacteria; phylum Bacillota; class Bacilli; order Paenibacillales; family NBRC-103111; genus Paenibacillus_E. The sequence goes on from NZ_VRTT01000082.1 coordinate 11,331, forward strand.
TGCAGTATCCCAGATGGTGGAAGGGGAGTTCTGGAGGTGAGTTTTTCCGCTTGATTGCCACAGCATGGCTGAGAGTCCATGCAGCGCGGTTGTAATAACGTGGTGACGCTTGTCATAGCCAAGTGTCAATAGCGCCAGAATCATCAGAAGCGTACTCGTTGAGTAGCTATATAGCGTACCATCGGATTCGATGCGATCAAGCATATAATTTTCCGCATTCTTAAATGCAGTCTCGCGGAGTTTTAGGGGAAGACTGGTCAATTGTTTGATCCCATTTTGAATTTCATCCAATAACCTGTTGGAACCGTGAGGTGAGTCTGTGCCTTCTATACTAGAAAAGCTACTTGAGTCAGAATTATTGTTATCCTTAACGAACAAATGTGATAGATCGGGTGTAGCCTTGTTTTTCAGTACCAATCGGAGGTTTGCCATGATCAAAATAGGGGCAAAGTGTACACGAGCATAACCTGAGAATTCAAAAAAATGAATAGGAGAGGAGGAAGGCAGCAATAGAAACTCTATGGGTATTTTTAGTGAGGCTGGCCAAGCGCATTGTCCGGTGGCTGCCAAAAATACATTCGTCAGTAAGGTATTCACCTGGCTAAGCCCACCCTTTGACTTGATAAAGCGTGCCGCTTTTATCATCGATTCGTCGGTTTGTTGGCTATAGCCTGAATACAACAAGGCGTAGTAAGCATCCACGGTGGCATCCAAATTGCCTTCTGCTTCATCCGGATAGACCTTCCAAGCACCATTGTATTGCTGCTCTCCATGAATCCGATCGTGTAATTGTCTAATCAAAATCTCTTCAGGAAGTTCTAAAGTCCGAAGGACGATGATCATATAAGCATCCGTCAAAATACCGTTCTCAAAACAATAGTGCCAAGAGCCATCTTCCTGCTGAATACCTTCGAGCATTTCAGTCAAGTGTTTTATTTCCTCATTCACTTTGCTCCAAACAGACATTTTCCACCCCTGTCATTTCCATACGTATATGAATTTCGTCTCTACATCTTATGAACGGTTCAACCTTAAGATGTGTACAGAGTTACATTTTTGCAGTCTATGTTGTTTTTAACCTTTCACTAGGTTTTGAATATTCTTTTGTTGTATGCTAGACCTAGGGATGATTATTTGGATTTATACAGAAAATTTAATGAGGGGATTTAGATATTGTGGATAAATAAAAATACGGCGGATAGTTCCTCAGGAAATATGGGGTTTCGATGTGCAGCTGATGTTTAGATAAATGATTCACTAATATTGATAAAAGAAAACAGAAATTACAAATAAAGGAGCTTGTCGAAGGGGATTATTCTTCGATAAGTTCCTTTTTGCGGGGTTGCCAAAAGAAAATCGTTTTATTCTCGAAATCCATGATCTTTACACTGAAGAATCATCTAAGCAACGGAGGCGTATTGATGTAAATTTATTGATGATGTAACATAAGATTAAGCGCTTTACCTTTTTGGGGAATAGGATTTGTTATTTATGCTTAAGTTAAAAAAAAGGAGATCAAATGATGGCATCCAGGGACATAACACGGCGGTTTCAAATTCCATTTCAAATAAGTATGAGATACAAGCTTATGGTTTTAATGGTCATTGTCGCTGTTTTGCCGTTAACCTTAGTCACAATCTTTGCTGCCAAAACCACCAAGGAATCATTAAGTTTGGAAATTATTCGTTCCAATGAGGCAAGAATGGATTGGGTTGCCAATTATTTTGAAGAGAAATTCGGTCAATTACATTCGGTAGCTTATTCTCTTCTCATGGACACAAACATATTTCCGCTTACCAAAGGTGAATCGACGACCGTTGGAAGCGGTTTGGATGAAGGAAAGTTATATATGGATGAAAAGCTAAGATCCCTGTATATCGCTAACAATAGTCACATTGCCCGGATCTCGCTATATCTGAATGATAGGCAGCGCATGTATATCGTCGATAAAGATGCCGTTCGGTCTACCGAACAAGGGGATACGCCCGTTGGGAATTGGAAAGAAATATCCAATAAACCTCAAACGATAAATAAGATTGTGAAATCTGAACACAATAATTTTACATTGGCACACAGTATGAATCGATTTGAAAATCAAGAGATTTTGGGCGGCGTGTTCATCGAAGCAAGATGGAAAATGATGGATAGTGTTATTGGCATGATCCACTCGGAGCCCAATAGCCAAGTGCTTGTTTTGGACGCAAAAGGAAACATCATGTACAATCCTTATCCCGGGCAATCGACGATTGATCCAGATATGCTGGGAAAGGTGATAAACAGTCCCATGGAACCTGGTTATGTAGAGTCCAAACAAGGCATTTTGTTTTATCAGCCAGTTGCATCCGCGGAGCTTTGGATTGTAAAATTTATCCCGATCAGCTACGTAACCCAGGGTGCTTCTAACACATTAAGCTTTAGTTTTTATACAGCTATGGCGTCTGTACTTCTGGCTATTGTCCTTTCTGTATTGATTGCTTATTTCACGACTAAACCGATTATCCGATTGACGAGATCAATGAAAGCCGTGGAGCACCAGAATTTCAACGTGGGTGTCGATAAGATACGAGGCGATGAAATCGGTACGCTGGAGAGACGGTTTAATTCCATGCTGCAAAAAATTAAAGAGCTCATTCAAATTGAGTATAAAAGTAAGATTGAGAAGCGAACCGCGCAACTCAAAGCCATGCAGGCGCAGATTAATCCTCATTTTCTGTATAATGCGATGCAATCTATCGGCGGGGTTGCCCTCTCCCGGAATGCGCCAGAAGTATATGAGCATGTCAGAGCCATTAGCGAGTTATTTCGTTATACGATTAAAATAAAATCGGATATTGTCACATTAGCCGATGAAATGGAACATGCAACCAACTATTTGCAAATTCAAAAGCTGCGCTTTCAGAGCATGCTGAACATTCAAATGGACATGGAAGAAGATTGTGGAATTTACGATATTCCGAAATTTACGCTCCAACCCATTGTGGAGAATTGCTTCGTGCATGGTTTGGAAGGCGGTCAAATGGAAGAATGGATGGTATCCATCACCGTGGAGAAATTGATGGATGAAATCGAAATAACGATTGAAGATAACGGTTTAGGTATGGATGAGGTGCGTTTGGGGGAAATTAGGCGACAATTAGATCATAGCGGTGAGGATCAGGAATTTGGGGAAAGTATGGGAATGAATAATGTAAATTCGCGGATCAAGCTTATTTTCGGCCAAGAATATGGTGTGTTTGTCACAAGCTCCAAAGGTGCCGGAACGATCGTCAAAGTTGTTATACCGGCAATCATCAAGGGAAAGGGGACGTTATAATGAAAGCTGTCATTATTGATGATGAATTTTGGGTTCGTAACAGCATCAGGCATTTAGCTGATTGGGGGCGCCTGGGTATCCATCAAATTGAAGAAGCGGAGGAAGGAATTAGCGGTCTCAAACTTATCGCGCAAATTCATCCGGATATTGTCATTACGGACATGAAAATGCGCGGGATGGATGGTGGGCAGCTTCTCCAAAAAATAACGGAGGACTATCCGTTTATCCGCAAAATTGTGATTAGCGGCTTTGATGATTTCACCTACACCAAACAGGCTATTTTATCCAAAGTGGATGAATATTTGATCAAGCCAATCAATCCGGAGGAGCTGAATCGGGCTTTAGAGAAAGCGGTTCGGGAGCTTAGCGTAACTCAGGGCATCCACGCGGCGAAGCCGCTGGACAAGCCGTTATTAAAATTCATCACGGAGATGAAACATATCATCGCTAGAAATTTCCAGGAGATGAACATAGAGGCGGTTAAGCTCAATTTTAAGCAGCTGGAGCAAACGTTGAACGATCAAGAGCTTTTGCAGCCGGGATTGAATAACTCCCTCTACAAACAATTCATGCTGCTTTTGGAAGAGCAATCTGCCTTGTCAGGCAGCGATTTAACAGTAGAAGCTCAGGAGAGTGCCAGCTATTATTTGGTTACGGATGGCACATCGGTGTCAGAATGGGTCAACGTTTTATCGAACGCATACGCAGGGAGCTTGGAGCAATTAATTCACATAAGGAAAAATAAAACCCGAATTAATATCGATGAGATTCGGAATTTTCTTGATCTTTCTTTTGCAGAGCCAATCAATCTTGGCACGATAGCTAGTAAATTTTTTGTCAGCAAAGAACACATGTCTCGTACCTTTAAACAAGAAATTGGCGTTACTGTCATGGATTATTTGGTTAACAAAAGGATTGAAAAAGCGAGCGAGCTTCTTAAAGGATCCTTCTGTATCTATCAAGAGCGCCGCAGAAACGGTTGGCTATTCAGATCTTACTTATTTTTATCGTATATTCAAAAAAATGACAGGCATGACACCTTCCCAGATTCGACAAAACGGTTAGGAAGTCCAAAAATGTGTTCAATGATATCATGATTGTCCAGTCAGAGATGCAGTTTCTGTCCAATGAATGGTGACGCTTTCTCTAGTATACTAAGACACGTAAGCGTTGCCATTACAAGGGAGGCTATAAAATGAAGAAAGCACTTACAATGATTATTGCACTAAGCATGTTGGGTTCTACAGTAGCTTGTTCTTCCGGTCAAGGTACATCTAGCGCTGGTGAAAACAGCACATCTAAAAGCGGGGATGCACCTAAAAAAGTAGAATTGAAAGTATTTCTTGGCGGTTTGGACCGCTTTAGGGACCAATTTGAGAAGTACTTCGCTGCATTCGCTGAGAAGGAAAAGAAGGAAAAAAATATTGAGGTTACGATTAACACCGAGTACCCAGGCTCCGATAATGCCACACAAATTTTGAAAACGCGACTGGCAACAGGCGATGTTCCGGATATATTCAGCCTTCATGCCGTGAACGACATTCCGGATTACTATAAAGCCGGTTATTTGGAAGATTTAACGAAACAACCGCTTTCGGATAAGCTGATTGATGGCATCAAGTCGCTCGTGACGATTGACAACAAAGTTGTAGCGGTTCCGCTTGAAAGCTTGTCGTGGGGTTACCTGTACAACAAAAAAATCTTTAACGATCTGGGCATCAAACCGCCTTCCACATTGACAGAAATGAAGACAGTGGTACAAACATTAAATGACAAAAAGATTAAGCCGTTTATGCTCAGCTACAAAGAAAGCTGGATTCCTCAGTTATTCTTGCCTCTCACGATCGGCGGATTAGGGAATTCAAGCCATAAGGATTTTGTTGATAAAATGTACAAAGATCAAGGAAGCTTTGCAGAAGTGAAAGATATGTTCGGTATCATTGATCTTGTTAACAGCAACGGCACTGAACGTGCATTTGAAGTTGGCAATGATGACGGAGCTGCTGATTTTGCCGCAGGTAAAGCGGCCATGTGGGTCCAAGGTCCCTGGGATGCGGACAGTCTTTTGAAAGCAAACAGCAAGTTCGAATTTGGGGTTGCTCCTCTGCCTATCAATGACGATCCAAACGCCACACAAATTAACGTTTCCGTTTCGACTTCCTTAGCGATGGCTACTAAAACCAAAAATAAAGAAGTTTCGGCAGATCTTTTGAATTTCATATTGGATGATCAAGCATCAAACGAACTGTACCAAGGCATGAAATTCAATCCAGTGTCCAAAAACCACTCTTTCAAACCATACCCTTGGGTTGAGGATGCATCCGTGTATGTGAACAAAGGACAGGCCTTTAAGGATCCTCAAATTCCAGCAGCAGTGAAGGACGAATCAGGCAAAGCGCTTCAAGCCTATTACAGTAAAAAAAATGTCCGCAGATGAGGTTATCAAGGATCTGGATAAAACCTGGAAAGACGCAAACGCTATAGCCAATAAAAAATAAAGAATGGAAGACATATTGTGCCTTGCCCTGATCCGTAAAAAATTAGGTCAGGGCACGAGATTTTCCTAAGGAGTGAGCCCACGTGCTGAAACGCCTTGCTAAAAAACATACTTCCTTGATCGTATTCGTGCTTCCCGCATTTATCTTATATGTCATATTTATGGCGATTCCGATGCTTCAAGGCTCTTATTACAGCTTTACGAACTGGGATGGCTTGAATAAAAATTACAGCTTCGTTGGCATACACAATTTCATTGAAGCCATTCGTGATGATGCCAATTTCCGCTCTTCGATTCTGTTCACAGCTAAATATGTGTTATTTGCTGTTATTTTTCAGAATGCCATCGCCTTGCTGCTTGCTTTATTGATTGAATCGCAAAGCAGAGGAAAAGGATGGCTGCGTACCATTTTTTTCTTACCCAGTATGTTAAGTATTATTATTAGCACATTCATGTGGGTATTCGTGTTTACCAAGGTCATGCCGGCATTGTCCAAATATGCAGCTTTAACTTTTCTCAATGTTTCCTGGCTTGGCGACCCGAACATCTCGTTCTGGACAATTATGCTTGTCTCCGTTTGGGGCGGTATAGGCACTTTAATGATTATTTATATGTCTGCCATTCAAGGCATTCCACAGCATCTCAAGGAAGCGGCTATTATTGATGGAGCCAAACCTTATCACATGCTGCGTTACATCATTTTACCTCTGATTGCGCATGCGCTCACGATCTGTATTTTTCTTACCTTAAATAATTCATTTAAAGTGTATGACCTTGTCTATGCTTTAACAGGCGGTGGTCCTGCCCGGGCAACTCAAGTTATCTCTATGAATATTTTGGAAGAGGCTTATCAGCGCAATTTCCGATATGGATATGCCAGCGCCAAATCGATTATTCTCTTCCTCATCATACTTGCAATAACGTTGGTCCAAGTTTCTTTCATGAAGAAGCGGGAGGTGGAAGCATGACTAGACGGACGTACGCAGGGCTGTCTCTGTTAGCTTTGGCGGTTCTGGCTGTATTCTTCCTTTTCCCGATTTACATGGCTGTGTTGAACTCCTTTAAAACACAAGGAGAAATGTACAGCTCCGTGCTGGGGTTCCCTGTCAAGCTGCATCTTGAAAACTACGTCCAGGCTTTCAAAAAGGCGAATATGCTGCAAAGCGGCTGGAATACGATTGTTGTAACGGTCACAGGTATTGTAGTCATCGTGCTGTGCAGCTCTTTAGCAGGATACAAGCTTTCCAGGACGCCGGGGAAGCTCAGCAATGCGATTTTTATGCTTTTCGTATCTTCCATGCTGATTCCTTTTCAAACCATTATGGTTACATTAACGAAAATGGCCAAAACGCTAGGGCTTCAGGGCTCTCCGTTTGGATTAGGCATTTTTTTCGCCGGACTAGGCGTCAGTATGGCCGTGTTTCTTTACCACGGCTTTGTAAAAGGGATTCCGCGGGAATTAGACGAGTCGGCCAAAATGGACGGATGCGGGGAAGTGAAAACCTTTTTCCTTATCATTTTACCGCTATTGCTGCCGATTACATTTACGATAGGCATTTTAAATTTATTGTGGTTATGGAACGATTTCTTACTTCCGGTGCTGATGCTTACCGATTTCCGCCAATATACGCTTGTCTTGACAATCAATATGTTTTTTGGCAAGTATAGTCGGGAATGGTCGCTAATTCTGGCTTCATTAATTTTATCTTCGATTCCGATTGTCGTCATTTTCGCCATCTTCCAACGCTGGATTATTCAAGGGATTACGGATGGCGCTGTAAAAGGATAAGGTTTTACACGAAGTATGTCCAACCATCTTGATGAATTATCTCTCAAGATGGTTTTGCTTTATAAATTTTCTCATTAGCGTGTATAATTCAATCAGGTACAATCATTTATTTGACAAGAAAAGGAAGTGCTCCCTATGGATCAAACCGATGCTTTATTACAGACTTTGCTTCAGGAAGAAGCTGATCTCCAATTTCCCCTTTTCACGAATGAAACCGCCTATAGGGTGGGGAACGGAATCATAGAAAAGGCGATGCGAGATAATAAATTCATCGTTGTGGATATTCGAAGAAATGGCGAGTTATTATTTTACAGTAGAATGGAAGGCACATCCTCTCATAATGATGAATGGGTTTCCTGGAAAAATAATGTGGTTCGTCACTTCGGCCACAGCTCTTACTATATGCACGTATTTCTGAAATCAACGGGCTCTGACGTGGAAGCCTCCGGGCTTAACCCCATTGACTATAAGGCAGAAGGCGGCGCCTTTCCGTTGATTTTGAAGGATGAAGGAGTTGTTGGCACGATCACCGTTTCAGGATTACCTGGTGACCAAGATCACAACATGGTGACTTCTGTGTTAAGGGAACTGTTGGACAACGCCTGAATAATGATGCCCTAAACCGTAAATAGGAACGGCTGAATAGCTAATGAAGGAGTATGAAGCTCTTATGCGTACAGCAAATGATAGGGCAAGAAAGAAAATCAGAGTTATCCTTACAGGTGCTACGGGAATGGTGGGAGAAGGTGTTTTACATGAATGTCTGAAGCACTCGGATGTAGAACATGTATTGGTTATCAATCGCAGGCCATGCGGCATTAACCATCCCAAACTGTCCGAGATTGTACATGCAGATCTTTTTGATTTATCCTCATTTGAATCGCAATTGAGCGGGTACAATGCTTGCTTTTTTTGCCTAGGTGTGTCGTCGGTCGGCATGGATGAAGCTGCATATAGCAGAATAACCTATGGCCTGACTTTGTATGTCACCGGCCTCCTATCCCAATTAAACGCTGATATGGTCTTGTGTTACGTGACCGCTGGTGGGACGGATAGCACCGAAAAGGGGAAAAGTATGTGGGCCCGCGTGAAGGGGAGGACGGAGAACCATCTTTTGAAGCTGCCATTCAAGAAAGCTTATATGTTTCGTCCAGGTTATATTCATCCGACCAAGGGATTAACGAACGCTCATCGCTATTACGCGGCAATAACTTGGATGTATCCGATTCTGCGATGGCTCATTCCCAAACATGTCATTACCTTGGAAGAAATGGGGAGAGCGATGATTCATCTTGTGAGTCAGGAACATGAGGGTACCATTCTGGATAGCCAAGAAATGGCGAAAGTCGCCCAGATGCGATAACATATCTGCTAATAGGATGGGGAAGTAAATGGCCAACATCCATTTGGGTGATAAAATGCCGAAAAACAGAGGGACTGTTCTTGATGACAGTACCCTCTGTTTGCGGTTTTTGGTCGTTATGTTGGGTTTATTAATAGGAAGCCTGACGATCATGATAATTAAACATGGAGTTGTATAGGATTGCGGACAAGACAGCAAGCCCTGCGAGCAGACCGAAGGTCCACGAGAAGCCAATCCATTGGCTAAGCGGAATCGAGAGCGGTGCGATTGTGCGCCCGAGTGTAAAGCGAAGGCTTGATGCCGCAAAATATTGGCCTCGCATATGCTCGGGAGCCAATCTGGACACGAATGCCTGCTGAGGACCAGCGGACATGAGTTCAGCCAACGTGAATACTGCAATCGCCAGCGTGAATCCCCAGAAGGTAGACATTTGATTAAACATGGCGATTCCTAGCGCATAAAAAAGTGCCCCGCCAATGAATACATAACGATCGCGATAAGCAAGCATCCATTTGGTCACCAGTACCGTAAAGAGTGCAACCAATAAACCGTTCTCCGAGACGATCAATCCAAATAACTGTTTCCCTGATAGCTGTAAATCCCAATCGCCGTAAGCGAATATGGTTGTTGCATGAACGGTCTCTTGCAAGAAAATCGGAAATAAAAGGTCCAACTGCATGAAAGTTTGGGCAAGCAAGACACCCGCAAGGACGAACAGCAAGAATACACGATCAGCGGCAATGATTTTGTAGTCACGCAATTGCGCAATCAGAAACTGATACCAGGGTTGGCCGGTATTCGAGCGGTTGAGGTCGGCCACTTGATCGGGCAGCGATTCTTTTAAGGCCCGGCTCATTAATACAGCGAGAATCAGGCACACCCCAGAAGCCACGGTCAGTAAGGCATAGGGATTGTCCGCGTACAAAATAGATCCGAGCAAAGGGCCTATCACAACAGCAATATTAGTAGCCGTATAGAAGATGGCAAAAACGCCGGAGCGGTGTTCTTCTTTGACAACATCCGCCACCATAGCTTGGCTTGCCGGCCAATACAAGGAGCCAAAAAAGCTGGCTATAGTAAATCCTATGAATCCAATGACCGGCATGGATATCCAGGGAGCAGCAGCAAATGCAAAGATGCCGTATCCGAATGCTTGTCCACAAGAAGCGATAATCATCATTCTTTTGCGACCGAAGCGGTCTGCACAATAACCTCCTAATAAATTTGCCAGTACAGAAAACGCTTGGGACATAATTAGGAGTACCCCGGTTAATGCTTTACCAAAGGAGCTTGCAAAATAGATGGACAAGAAAGGAAAGAATGTCCAAAAAATAATGTTGAAAGTAAATTCTCCGCCTAGGCGGATTTTGAGATTCATATCCCAATCTTTCATTCGCATTGTAACTTACCTCTGGTTGTAAAGTTAGTTCTCATTATACTGTCATCCTTTCTGTTAAAACATTGTGGGGGAGATGGTTGCTTTTTTTGAAAAAAAAGGTTTCTAAGGCAACTATTTTGAAAGCGTTTAACGATGCCGTGCGTAAAGTTTTTTTGTTGAAAAATGAGTTTGAATCGAGTCGCATTTTGATTAAAAAATATTTTTATTGACTAATGGTAAATTAAGGTATTACAATATCAGCAAAGACTGAAATGTGTCAGTTATTATCACATGCAATCTTTCCATGATTCTCAAATTTCTAAAATAAATGTTTTCCTCAAAAAAGTTTACTCCCCTTACTCCCATTCACCATGATTACTCACAATCATTTGTCTACCCTTAATAAATCCAACTAGAATTCCACTCCTACTTCTATGTTCCGACACTACTCATCATCATGCCATATATTCCTCCAAAATTAAATGACCTTTGTTCAATAAATTTCGCGGCGGTCGTAGATCGGTTGCGAATTGTCCTTTTGGTTACAAGGAGCTAAATCCATTTTCTTGTTATGTGAAATTAATATAGGAGGATATATGTATGAAGGATATGCTTCTTGAAATCCAAGATCTCAAAACGTATTTCGTGACAGATCGAGGTGAAATCCCCGCGGTTGATGGTGTGGACCTATACATATGTAAAGGTGAAATTGTAGGAATTGTCGGGGAATCAGGCTGTGGAAAAAGTGTTACCTCGCTTTCCATTATGAATCTGATTCCTCAACCTCCCGGAAAAATGAAAGGTGGCTCCATCCTTTTTAAGGACGAGGACCTGACGAAAGCAAAAGAAAAACGAATGAAAAAGCTTCGTGGCAATGAAATTTCTATGATTTTTCAGGAACCGATGACTTCGCTCAACCCGCTGCTCACAGTTGGAGAACAAATCGCGGAAGCATTTCGCCTTCATCGGAATGCGAATCGCAAGCAGTCACGCATACAGTCGGTCGACATGCTCCGACGTGTCGGTATTCCGCGTCCCGAGCATATTGCGGATGAATATCCGCACCGATTATCCGGAGGGATGCGACAACGTGTTATGATCGCTATGGCGCTTTGCTGTGAGCCTGAATTGCTAATAGCCGACGAGCCGACAACAGCTCTGGACGTGACGATTCAAGCACAAATCCTTGATCTTATGAAGAAACTTAATCAAGAGATGGGAACGGCCATCATGCTTATTACACACGATCTTGGCATTGTTGCCGAAATGTGTGATCGGTTAGCTATTATGTATGCGGGGAAGGTGGTGGAGGAAGGACCTGTGAAGGATATTTTCAGGAACCCTCGACATCCCTATACCAAAGGGCTCATTCGTTCCATTCCAAGAATGGATATCGTTCAAGATCAGTTATATTCCATTCCCGGTCATGTACCTTCGCCCGGATCGATAACGCAAGGATGCCGGTTTGCACCGAGATGCGAGCACGCCATGGAAAAGTGCCATACTCATATGCCGGATTTAAAGTTGGTCGATTACCATCATAAGTCGCGCTGCTGGCTGGACGAACAAGGAGGCGCTGCAGGGTGACGAAGCCTTTACTGGAAGTAGAACATTTAAAAACATATTTCCCAATACGCTCCGGATTTTGGCAAAATGTCACGGGGTATGTAAAGGCTGTTGATGATATTTCCTTTCGTATCTATGAGGGAGAAACGTTTGGCATTGTTGGTGAAAGCGGTTGCGGGAAATCAACGGCAGGAAGATCGCTCTTAAGACTGATTGAACCGACAGAAGGAAAAATCGTATTCGACGGTAATGAGGTTACCAACGCGACGAATCTACAGCTTCGAGCTATGCGTCGTCACATGCAGATCGTGTTTCAAGATCCGTTTGCTTCGCTGAACCCACGACATTCGGTTCGGCGCATCCTGGAGGAGCCGTATATCGTTCACGGTATGGCCAGCGGGAAAGAGCTTTTGGAACGAGTTGTAGAATTGATGAATGTGGTGGGACTTCATAGCGCACAGCTAGATCGCTACCCCCACCAATTTTCAGGCGGTCAACGGCAGCGCATCTCAATCGCGAGAGCGTTGGCGCTGAATCCAAAGCTGATTGTAGCAGACGAGCCAGTTTCTGCACTTGATGTATCCATTCAGTCGCAAATCCTGAATTTAATGCAGCAATTGCAACAACGGTTGGGGCTAACCTACATATTTATTTCTCATGATTTAAGCGTGATTAAGCACTTCTGTAATCGTGTAGCGGTCATGTACTTGGGTCGGATCGTTGAACTTGCCGACAAGTCGTCCTTATATCGAGAGCCGAAGCATCCCTATACGAAGGCTCTTTTGTCTGCTGTGCCGGTGCCGGATCCGTTCATCCGCAAAGAGCGCATTATTTTGCAGGGAGATGTGCCAAGCCCATCTAATGCCCCGCAAGGCTGCGCCTTTCATACACGTTGTCCAGCTGCTATGGAGCGTTGTAAGCAAGAACGCCCGATTCTAAGCACAGTGGCTGACGGTCATCAAGTGGCGTGTCATCTCTACCCCGCCTAGTTGGGGGAGGGCACAAATATTAAATGGAAGATGAAAGGGAGGCAGCACATTGAAAAAATGGATACCAGGTGGTCTAGGGCTAGTATTTGCCATTTCGCTTGCGCTTGCAGGGTGCAGCAGTGACAACAAAGAGGTGAAGACAAGCGAGCCAGCGAAAACGAACACGCCGAAAGCGGAGGCGAAGGCAGAGGGAGGAGCTAAAAAGGTCCAGGATACGTTGATCGTAGGGCGTGGCGGAGATTCCGCAGCACTGGATCCATCCATTGTAACGGATGGAGAATCATTTAAAGCAACGCAGCAAATTTATGATACGCTCCTTGATTATAAGGACGGTACCACTGAAGTGCAGGCAGGCCTTGCAGAAAGCTGGAAAGTATCCACAGACGGTCTCATTTATACATTCGTACTTCGTAAAGGCGTCAAGTTTCATGACGGAACGGACTTTAACGCTGACGCGTCGTATTTAACTTCAATCGCTGGAGAGATCCCAAAAGTCCTGTGAAATTCCAAGGCGACTCCTTTGATTACTATACTTCACAGTTCGGCGGTGAAAAGGACGATATCATTAAAGAAATCAAAGCCGTTGATGCACAAACCGTTCAGTTTACGCTGAATAAGCCGCAAGCGCCCTTCCTGCAAAACATCGCCATGCCTTGTTTCGGGATTGGCAGCCCTAAAGCGATTCAAGATAAAAAAGAGAAATTTAAATCGGAACCGGTGGGAACGGGTGCATTTGTTTTTAAAGAATGGAAGCGCAATGAATCCATCACACTTGAAAAGAACCCAAATTATTGGAAGCAAGGCTTGCCGAAGCTGAACAAACTTATCATCCGTTCCATTCCGGATAACTCTGCGCGTCTCACAGCCTTGAAAAATGGCGAGTTGGATTTGATTGAAGGGGTAAATCCAGACGATGTAAAAAATATTGAAGCCGATAAAAACCTTAAAAAACTTGTTCGTCCGCCTTTCAATGTGGGTTATGTGGGCTTTAACTTAAAACATAAGCCGTTCGATGATGCGAAAGTTCGCGTAGCATTAAGCTATGCGGTGAACAAAAAAGCGCTTGTACAAGCTTTTTATGGCGGTAATGCGGATGTTGCTGTTAACCCTATGCCGAAGTCTCTCTGGGGACACAATAACGATATTAAGGACTATGACTATGATTTGGACAAGGCGAAAAAGCTGCTTGCTGAAGCCGGATACCCGAACGGTTTGCCTGGCGAGTACACGTTCTATGCGATGCCGGTACCGCGTCCTTACATGCCAGACGGTAAGAAAGTCGCCGAAGCGATCCAACAAGATTTTGCTAAAATCGGCGTGAAAACGAAAATCGTTTCACCGGAATGGGCAACATACCTCGACGACACGAAGAAAGGTGAGAAAGACGACATTTATATGCTCGGCTGGAACGGTGATAACGGGGATCCCGATAACTTCCTTTACGCACTGCTTGATAAAACGAATGCAGGCGGCAACAATAAATCGTTCTATTTGAGTGAAGATGTTCACAAATTGCTTGCTGAAGCACAATCGATGAATGATCAAGCTAAGCGCATCGACAATTATATGAAAGCGCAAGTATTAATTAAAGCTGACGCTCCATGGGTGCCCATTGCTCACTCAACGCCGATCTTAGCCGGAAAAGCGACAATTGATGGTTACGTTCCATCCCCAACGGGCAGCGAATCCTATGAAACAGTAGTCTTCAAGTAAAGGTAAGACTAATCTAGTACAAATGAAGGGGAGGCAGGCACCCAATTCCTCCCCTTATTACTTCCCGCAAAGCAGGTGTGAACCGGATATGGTATCGTATATGATCAGACGTCTTCTCCAGCTTGTGCCCGTGCTGCTCGGAATGACCATTATCGTTTTTGCTATCATTCATGCGATTCCCGGCGATCCTGCTGAGACTATTCTCGGTGAAAAGGCCAGTGAGGAATCGAAGCAGGCGCTCCGGCTGGAACTTGGTCTGGATCGTCCGGCAGCTGTCCAGTACTTCTCGTATTTGGGAAGTTTGCTTCACGGTGATCTAGGAACCTCGATTCGCACCAAAGAACCGATAGCCAAAGAAATGAAGCCGTATCTGGCGGCAACGCTTGAACTTACCTGTGTGAGCATGCTTATTGCTGTCTTTTTTGGCGTGAATGCGGGCATTCTGAGTGCCTGGAGACAAAATTCATGGTTTGATTTTACGAGTATGCTAATCGCTCTCATCGGGGTATCCATGCCCGTCTTTTGGTTAGGTCTAATGGAGCAGTGGCTGTTTTCACTGAAACTGCAATGGCTTCCTTCCATAGGACGTGTGGATGTGCGCGACCCGGTTGAGGCAGTAACTCATCTATACATCATTGACGCTTTTATTGCCGGACGTCTGGATCAAGTTTGGACGGTTATCAAACACCTGATTTTGCCAGGCATTGCGCTTGGAACGATTCCGATGGCGATTATTGCTCGAATGACGAGATCAAGTATGCTCGAAGTGCTCCGATCTGACTTTATACGAACGGCCCGTGCGAAAGGAGTATCCAAGTTTTTTGTCGTATACAAGCATGCGTTCAAAAATGCACTCATCCCGGTCATCACGGTGATAGGTCTCCAAATAGGTTTGCTGCTGGGTGGTGCCGTATTGACGGAAACCATTTTTGCATGGCCGGGGGTTGGACGCTATATTTATGAAGCGATTGCTTCTCGTGACTATCCTGTTATTCAATCGGGGATTCTGATCATTGCTTTTATATTCGTGATGATCAATCTGCTGGTCGATCTTCTGTATGCAGCAATAGACCCTCGCATCAGCTACAAATAAGGGAGGAATGATCGTTGGCACAAGCCGTGTTGCACATAGAAACAAAACATACGAAGGTTGTTACCTCAGGCCCATGGAGAGAGGGCTGGCGGGCTTTTCGCCGTAATAAGCTGGCTATGCTCGGGATGATCATGATCCTCTTTTTTACAGCTGTTGCATGTTTGGCTCCGTGGATCACCCATTACGATTATAAAGAACAAGTGCTGCTTGATCGTCTTCAAGCCCCGAGCGCTGCGCATTGGTTCGGAACAGACGACTTGGGCAGAGATTTGTTCACGCGTATCGTATACGGCACACGCATCTCGCTCTGGGTGGGAATTACCTCCGTTTTCGGCTCTATCGTGGCAGGTACGTTTCTCGGTATTTTGGCGGGATTTTATGGCAGATGGGCGGATGTCTTGATCTCTCGTTTTTTTGATATTTTGCTGGCCTTCCCAAGCATACTCCTCGCGATAGCCGTTGTAGCCGTATTAGGGCCATCTTTACAAAATGCGCTGCTTGCCATTGCGATAGTGAATGTCCCCGTCTTTGGGAGGCTCGTTCGTGCGAAAGTACTTAGTCTTCGTACGGAAGAATACGTAACAGCAGCAAAAGCGCTCGGAATGAAAGACTCACGCATTCTTTTTATCCATATTTTGCCGAACAGCTTAAGTCCGATTATCGTTCAAGGGACGTTAGGCATTGCAACGGCAATCATTGAATGTGCTGCACTTGGTTTCCTGGGAATGGGTGCGCAGCCCCCTGATCCTGAATGGGGGAAAATACTATCGGATTCTCGACAATATATCCAGAACGCACCATGGACGGTTCTATTTCCAGGTCTATCCATCATGCTTACTGTGCTTGGGTTCAATCTCATCGGAGATGGGCTGCGTGATGTGCTTGATCCTCGAATGAAGCAGTAAAATGATTCATTTGTCTCTATAAGATCTAATTGAAGAGGCGCTTAGCCGATCTAAGGCCTCTTTTTTACGTTCAAATTAGCATAAAGCTGGAGAGAATGTTTCACTCGGCGATTTCCAGTTCTATTAAGTATGGAGATCTCATTTTAGCTACTCTATGTAAATGGATTTTTAAGCAATTTCATACAAATTTATGGCATATATATTCCAATTGGGAAGTGACTCAAACCCTTGTTATAACTGGCTGGAATTTTGGTTTGTTCGGAAAGACCTAGGTCGTAAGATTATGTGATTTACAAAAAAAAATAGCTGACATCATTGATTTAAAAGGGGGAATTCCCTTGTGAAAAATGGCTTATCATGGTAAGGTCGAATTGTGTCGAAAAAAGCAGAAAAGAGCGATGCCTATGAAACTAAACATTGGTATGAAAATAATAAGTGGATTCTTAATTATTGCCATTCTACTTGGAATCGTTAGTCTTTTATCTTTATATTATTTAAGGGAAATAGACGATTCCTATTCAGATTTAATTGATAGACGGGAACGCATTCTCTCTAACTCGAAGGATATGAGAGCAAGTACACTACAACAAATGAGCAGTTTACGCGATTTTCTGCTGACCCAAAACAAAGAAGGGTTGGATAAATTAAATCAAGCAGATAATGATCTAATGGAATTAATTACTTCTACTTCGAATTTGGTAAGACGTGATGTAGATAAAAACGACCTAAATAAACTAAAGGAACTAGAGCAACAATTTAAGAAGGGTGCCGACCAGGTAATTTCCTTAATAAAAGTAAATAAAGAAGCGGCAATAAAATTGGCGAATTCTGAAGTTATTCCAATCGGGCGTGAAATCGAGGATTTGTCTAGGAAGATTGCCGAAGCTCAACAAAAATTAGTAGATGAAAGTAGTAATAATAATACCTTGATGGTTGAATCTATTAAGACAACGATTCTGATAATAAGTATACTTGCCTTTATATTAGCTATTTTGATAGGTTTATTTGTGTCGAGACTCATCTCTAAACCAATCGTTCAAATAGCCAATTCAGCAAAGAGAATTGCATCAGGTGACCTGACTTTAGAAAATATGAAGGTGAGAAGCCGGGACGAAGTTGGCGAATTAGCTGATTCTTTTAACCAAATGGTCATTAATCTTCGTAATTTAATACTTCAAGTTAGTATGAGTGTTGAACATGTAGCATCATCCTCAGAAGAATTGACAGCGAGTGCTGAACAGACAAATACAGCAACAGAACAAATCTGTTCCGCCATTCAGGAAGTTGCTTCTGGAACAGAAAAGCAAATTGAAAGTATGACGGAAAGTGTCCAGGCAGTTAGGGAAATGTCAGCAGTAGCGCAAAAAATTGCGATTAACGCGCAAAATGTGTCATCTACAGCCTCGGAAGCAGCTGATAAGTCATTTGAGGGAAATCAAGCCATTCAAAAGGTTGATATTCAAATGAATTTTATTCATCAAACCATTAAGGACTTAGCTGAAGTAATCAAAGGATTGGGGGACCGTTCACAAGATATTGGCGAAATTGTCAGGATGATTACTGACATTGCGTCGCAAACGAATCTACTTGCTTTAAATGCATCTATTGAAGCTGCACGGGCAGGGGAACAGGGAAGAGGTTTTGCGGTGGTTGCAAATGAAATACGGAAATTAGCCGAACAATCCTCCCAATCATCTCAGCAGATTGCAGATTTAATATCAACCATTCAACAAGAAACGAATACGGCTACACAATCTATGGAAGCTGGAATAAAAGAAGTAAACGAGGGGATTCTTGTTGTAAATATAGCAGGAACATCATTTGACCATATTGAGCAATCCGTCCACAAAGTTGTTACTCAGATTCAAGAAGTTGCAATTGCTGCTCAACAAATGTCGGCGAGTACTGAGCAGGCAGATAGTTCAATGAATTACATTTTTAATATTGTTGAAGAATCGGCATCAGGCATACAACATATATCAGCTTCTACGGAAGAACAATTGGCTGCAATGGAGGAAGTTTTTTCATCTGCTTCTTCCTTGTCTAAAATAGCTGGAGAATTACAGAATCATATTGGCAGATTCAAAGTGTAAATGAATGTATCATTTACTTTCCCCCTTTTCACTAGCTAACCGGCTTTCTTGACCTCGAACTACTGCGGATGCTCCGCCATTTTACGTATCATCCTGGTGCATGCATCCCTTTAGCCTTCTGCACAAACTCTCCTTCGAAGGTGTTTACATAAAATTCTCATGTGAAAATAAAAGTAAAAGTTATAAATGAATGTTGTCTTTATGCAAAATAGTGAATAAAAATACAACAAGGCAAACGATAATGTTTATCGTTTGCCTACAAAACACAATTGATCAATTTGCAATAAGAAATATAAAAAAACAGTTTTGTCCGTTGTGTAATCTCAAAGAAAATTGAGAAATCTGGAAATGTAAATCGGATAAATTCTACAATTTCAGAAGGATTTTATCAGAGAAGAATTGCGTTTACTGAATCTAGTGATGTTCATTTTAATGATAAAATTGTAAATGAGGCTTTTCGTATTTTTATTAATTGGCCGCGATCATTTTATAATTTTTTGAAATATATATTTGGGATGGAGGAAGTGGTCAAAAAGTTTTAGATGCAAACTTAGGCAGCAAGTATATTAATGCATATCAGGCCAGTAAACTCATGGGTACGAAATCTAATAATTTTTCAACTCTAATTAATGAAGGTTTACTGAAAGGGAAAGTTGTTGTCAGGCCGTCAGCAAAGAGATTTAGCCCCAAAAAGTAATAGAAACCAGAGCAAAGATGAAACAGCAAAAAAACAGGGGTTCACTACAGTGAGAGAAGCGGCACTGAGATTAGAAACATCAAAAACAACAATGACAAAAAAAATTTTCAATGAAGAGTTAAAATTAATTAATTTTTATCATGCACAAAGATATTTTATTCAAACAACAAATAATCTAGTCTTATATAAAACCACATTCCAGGTGAAAATCTTGTTCGCTCAACTAAAGGGCAGGATTGCTGAATTGATGATATTCTTAAAGAACGAGGAGGAAAATGGAAAGAATATTTTGGGGAGTGATAACATGATAACAGCTTGGATTGGAAGTCTTACTTTTCTGGCAGTTGCTGTTTTGTATGTATTGTTAGCTTTAGGTTTGCCTTATGGAGATTTAGCAATGGGTGGGAAATACAAAGTATTGCCGAAACAAATGAGAGTTGCTTGTGCGATTTCTGTAGTTATTCAACTCATAGCAATTTTGTTTATATTACAAGCAGGCAATGTAATTTCGATCGGAGAAATAGAGACTTTGCAAAAGGGGGATGTTATTTCTTCGCATTTTATTTATTCTTAAATACTGCAATGAATGCTGTTTCCAAAAGTAAAAATGAAAAGCTTATCATGACACCTATATCATTTGTTACAGCCATTTGTTTTTTTATCACTGCGTTGAATGGTTAAGAAGCTATTCTCTAATTCGACTAACGGGACACATTAGCTCAACTTATGCTTTTCCTAGAATTCAGTTAAAGCACTTATAGCATGGGACACTGATCCAATCAAGTTTCCCTGTAATACTTGGCTGCAGGATTTAATCGTACACTTCGGAAGTATTGAAGGTAAGCAGTTAACCGGTGAAGCGTGGACCGTATTAGTTAGTATTACAGGTCTAATTGAAGGTATGTGGGATACATTTGCGGATGTACGATTTTTAGTCGATGATGCGCCGTGGCAAGATCTTGTCTGTGGATACACCTTTAGATTATGGGCTGGCAGAGAGGTTGCTACAGTTAAAATACTTTAGTTTGCAACAAGAGATTAACGGGCAGGATAGTTGAATCACTTCGCGAATACTTCAAATAAGTAAAATATGCGAAGTTCGCAGATTAGACGTTATATGAAATCGGCGAACTAATAATTAATACATAGATGTAATAACGATAGAGATTAAAAATTACAAATAAAAACAGGAATCGCAAAAATGATATTATAAATACATTAACAATTGATAAGGAAGTGAAGCCTCTGAAGATATTAAGATGGTTATTGAATACAATGATGTATATAGTACTTTTTTTTATCTACTGGATAATAAGTTATTTAATCATAAGTTTAAAGGCAATCTCTATTTTTAATAATTTACTCAACTTTCGCAGCTTAATTCTCCAAACAAACCCTTGATATAACAAGGCAAACCGGAGATCCACTCGCGGAGTTGACAAAATACCGACGACTTTTCGCGGTTGGTCTTTGCATGAGTCAGTTGAATAAATAACACCATGAGCTGTTGTAACGCTGTTTGGTAATCCA
>NZ_VRTT01000083.1 GCF_008017805.1 Paenibacillus sp. N3.4
GGTCTAGCAGTGGTTCGAAAAGATAGGAAATATGGCTTTATTGATAAGACAGGAAAAGAAGTCATTGCGATACAAATTTTTTTTAAAGAACGCTTCACTGAAGGGAGCTGCATTATCATATTGCGGCGCAATGACTTCTTTTCCTGTCTTATCAATAAAGCCATATTTCAAATCTTTGCTAACCCATGCTAGACCTTCGCTGAAGGAATCTGCGTTATCATATTGTGGTTCGATAGCATAAGTTTGAACCGTTGCTGCTTTTGCGATAGGCACTATGCCTAACATCATTACTGCGCATAACATGATACTGAATAGTTTTTGTGTTTGTTTTTTCATCATAATCATTCACTCTCTCATTCATTTTGTTCTCAAACAATTTCGTGTTTCTCAAAACTGAGTGTAAACAAATTGTAGATTTCAAAAAATCTTTCTCTTTCTATTCTGAAGGTTACTTCATAAAAAACAAAATATTTGATACCACTTCAACCATACTGGACAAACTCAAAATCTCACTCACCAGAAATTTTTACCCCATCCAAACACATTAATACTTTCCTAGCAGCCCCTCAGCAATCATACTAATAACACTTCCTCTACTTAATCTTATCATTACATAAATAAATCTTTCAGTCTTCGATAAAAAGTGGCATAAACGCTACAGTTCGTCAAAAACCAATAAATTCCTTCTTTATTCAACAACAAAATCACATCGATTTCTAGTATGTACTAAAATCGGCAGACCGTATCTAAAGAAAAACTTCCGCGATATTTGGATTAGGCTTCTTCAGAAAACAGGCTTTAGACAAATCCGATTTCACGATTTAAGACATACGTGTGCTTCACTCCTACTAGGGCTCGGTATACTTCCAAAAGTGGTACAAGAACGTTTGGGTCATTCCTCAGTTACCATTACACTTGATACGTACTCCCACCTTGTACCCAATATGCAACAAGACGCAGCCAATTCACTACAGAATCTTCTCGAATAACCCCTACAATCACTAATTTTAACTCACCCCTACCAGATTCCTACCAGAACTCGGCTTAGAGCTTAAAACAATACATCTACACCCTTAAAACCTTACTCCACAAGGGTTATTTGCCATGCTCCGCATTCCCCCACCTGCAATGACACTATACACACGCTTCTCATAAAATTCTAGTAAGGCTGAAAACATTTATTGATCGTATAGATCAAATATACAAATCTATATTATTAACTTGATACAGAGCAAAAAGTATATAAATCGAACCGTGTAGACTTATTACCTTGTTCCGATAGTTAAAGTATAGTGAATAGAAAACCATCTGCATCATCAATTATAGAAGGGTGATAAGCATGCAATCCAACTACCCCGAGGTCCTCCAGGTAAATGATGTACAACAAATCCTAGGTATTGGCCGTCGCCAAGCCTATGAACTAGTTAATAGCGGAAAGTTCCATGTAGTACGGGTTGGAAAAAGTATCAGAATTCATAGGGACGTATTCCTAAGATGGTTGCAAGGCTAAGCTTATCCAAGGAGAAATGATATATATGGGCATAATACGCATTCGCGGTGATCCGACAAAAGAAGTATGTGAAAATTTTCACCACATAAAAATCGGAGGTAAAAATATGTCGGTAGTAAAAGTAGAGACTGTGAAGAATAACAAGAAAAAAATTACCTACTATTACGTCTTTGAGGCGAAAGATATCAATGGAAAGCGTGTAACATACAAAAAATGAGGCTTTAGGACAAAGGCAGAAGCTGAGGTAGCAGAAGTCGCTGCTAAAGATCAGGTCAATAAAGGAACTTTTATCAAATCATCCAAAGTGACTTTTGCGGAATACCTAAGAGAATGATTAGCCAACCGTAGGGACATACGAGATAGCACCAAACACTTGTATTCAATTCTTATTGAGCAACACATCATTCCTGCCTCTGGAAGGGTTCTTCTTGGTAATATAAATGCAATATCGATTGAGAGCATTCTGAGATCAATCGAAGAAAAGGGAATGTCTGCTAGCTACAATAGAAACGCATTTAAAGTGATACACAAATCACTTTCAGATGCTGAAACAAAACAGATTATCCAACGTAATCCAGCGTCATTGGTATCGAAGCCAAAAGTAGAGAAGAAAGAAATGAGTCACTGGAGTCCCGAAGAAGCGAAGCAATTCATTTCAAAAGTATCTCCCCATAGACTTTCTGTTATCTTCATTCTTGCTATTCACTGTGGCTTGCGTCAAAGCGAGATTTTAGGACTCAGGATGTCTGATATTGATCTTCTTAATAAGAAGCTTTACATTCGCCATATCCTCGATTTTAAAAAGCAACTACAACCTGGAACCAAGACAGCTTCGGGAACACGATCAATTTCAATATCACCTTTAGTGGTTCAAGAGATCAAGAAGCGAATTGAAATGATTGAAAGTGAGAAAAATGTTGTTGGAGGAAACTATAGTGATCTCGGACATCTTGTATGCACGAAAAATGGCAATCCTCTTCCGAAACACCATTGCCATGAAATCTGGAGCAGGTTACTGATTAAGGCAGGTATGCGCAAAATCAGGTTCCACGATCTCAGGCATACGTGCGCTTCACTTCTCCTCAGCCTTAACTTTCATCCAAAGATTATACAAGATCGCCTCGGTCATACTTCTTTTAAAATTACAATGGATTTATACTCACACCTCATGCCTAACATGCAGATAGAAGCATCTGATGCATTAGAAAATCTCCTGAAATAACCCCTAGTTTCCTTACATTATCTATAGCATCCGACCAAAAACCGACCAAATCTCGGTTTTCTTTATTTTCTAGGCATCTCCTATCGCGGTAAACCCTTATTGTAGCAAGGGTTTCAGCCTCCAAACAAAAAAAAGGGGACCTAGCCAACGGGGCCAGGTCCAAAGTTTATATTAAAAAAGGGGGTCTTGTTAAGTACTATACACCCATTTCATTAAGGGGATGTAACAGGAATGTTCCAATTGTGTTACAAATATCTAAAATGGCTGCTCTGTTGAATCTTCTCCTGAATGGTTGCGATAATCTGTTCCTCTCGAGCACCTTGTCCGCGGCACTTGTTATCATTCTGAACCAAACGCATTGTATGGTAAAATAAAGCAGAAGAAAATAACACTTAGGAGTCCATCATGATACGTTCTATAGCTATCACCACAGACTTTACAGTGCTTTATAATGTACCCTTCGAACAGTTGTTGGAACCTAATATTAAATGGTATTGGGTCGACTTTCATAATCCCAGCGAAACAGAAGCAAAACAGTTGAAAGATCATTTCCATTTTCATCCTCTGGCGATTGAAGATTGTTTTTATTTGTTGCAGCGCCCTAAAATGGATCATTACGAGAACGTGAATTTCTTTGTTATGCATGCTATTAATCCTAAGACATTAGCCGCGGAAGAAGTGGACATGTTTCTGGGGAGTAATTTTATTGTAACTTTTCATTTGCATGAATCTCGGGAGATTGAAGATGCGTGGAACCGAGTGATTGAGCAAGAAAACATGCGAAGTCAGAACCATATCTATGCTGCTTATGTCGTGCTCGATAATTTGGTCGATCAATATTTTCCCAGCGTCCATCAGATCGAGGATCAGCTTGACGAAATCGAGAACAATGTGGATTCAAAAGCAATTGAAGTGTTGATGACCAATATTTTTGAGATTCGCGCCAAATTGTTAAAATTACGCCGTACGATCGTTCCCATGCGTGATCTTCTATATCGGGTCATCAGTACGGACCGCATTGATCAGCTTCGCGATCATCTGGTTTTTTTCACGGATATTCATGATCATCTGCTTAAACTGTCTGAGATGATTGAATCCAATCGTGATATGACGGCAGATATGCGGGATAATTATGTCTCACTGAATGCCAATCGGATGAATACGATCATGAAAACACTCACCGTCATCACAACCATATTCATGCCTTTGACTTTCATAGCCGGAATTTATGGGATGAACTTTGCTTTTATGCCTGAACTGGCTTGGAACTGGGGCTATTTTGTTATTCTTTTCGTCATGTTTGCTATCGGGTTCGGCATGTTTTTGTGGTTTAGAAAAAAAGGCTGGTTCAAATGAAATGAACTTAAGCCTTTTTTGTGGATTGAGCAATATAATAGGCCATTGCGCCAAAAAGTGCAATTAGAAGTATCACTAATAAACCAAATCGAGGTTGATTGCCAAAAGCAGCATATATAATGTCCCATTCCAAATAACCAAAAAGAGCAACAATAATGATCTTGATCCAACTGACCATCATCAACGCAATCGTATATTGTCTGTAAGCATTATCTACGGTAATTTCCTTGATGTAGTTAAAATGATGCGGAATTCGACGTAACAACGTTAGTCCGACATACAGAACAACATTCAAGATCGGCAGTAGAAGCAAGCTCCCCTTACCACTCCAACCATTTGGGTTACCCGACATGTCAAAATGAGAAGGAAACTTCTCCGGCAATGACGTCCATGACCAAGCTGCATAGGCAAATGAAGCAATCAAAATGACGATAGCCAAGATATCATGACATATCTCCATCTTCGTCTTAGGAATGTTCAAAACAGGTCTATTTACAATCATTCTGATACCTCCATTCCTTCCTATTTTATCATTAACCCTAGCTATATTGTTCTTTTTTCCTTGGGCTTACGATAAATAGGAGGAGGAAGGAAATCACAACAATAGCACCTGTCCAGCACCATGCTAGCGGCTGGTTGCCAGACTCTACCGCAATGTAGATGGCTGTGGGCAGCGTTTGTGTTTTATTAGGAATATTACCGGCAATCATCAGTGTCGCCCCAAATTCTCCCAGACCTCGAGCAAAGCCAAAGATGTAAGCGGTCATGACGGATCGCCAAATCAAGGGTAAGGTAATGTAGCGAACAACCTGCCACTCACGAGCTCCCATGGAGCGTGCCGCCTCCTCGAAATCCTTGCTCACCGAAGCAAAGCCTGTTTTCATCGTTTGGTACACTAATGGAAAAGAGACAACGATCGAGGCAATAACCGCGGCTCCCCAAGTAAAAATAATCGATTGATGAAAAAGGAACTCGATCAATTTGCCCATCCAACTCTTTTTACCGAGTAGAACGAGCAGCACAAAGCCAACAACCGTAGGGGGTAGAACAAGCGGTAATAATAAAATCGTCTCCACGACTACTTTCCCTTTAAAAGGATGACGCGCCATCCACCAAGCGGACAAACCGCCTAAGAGCAAAACAAAAATACTGGAAACAATGCTTACCTTAAGCGATAGTACGATTGGCGAGATGAATTCATCCCAACGAATCGAAATCATGGTGATTTCGGCAAGGAGAATCCATACTTCACGAAAATATCCTGCGCTTCTTTCGTTTGCAGATACGAATAGAATTCCTCAGCTTCTTTGTTGTGCTTGGTAGCTTTCACAATCCCAACAGGATAAGCAATAGGCGTATAGGTTGTTGGATCGACGTTGAAAGCGACTTTGACTTTTTTTCGAAGTCAACGCATCTGTTTTATAAACAAATCCTGCTTCTGCGTTACCCGACTCCACATAGGTAAGAACTTGGCGTACGTCTTTACCTTGTACGAAAATATTCTGCAGGGAATCCCATAATTTTGCACGAGTTAGTGCTTCCTTCGTATAACTGCCTGCTGGAACCGTTTGAGGCTCGCCGATGGCCAAATGTTTAATCTCCGGGTTGGATAAATCCTCGATGCGTTGAACTGCGATCTTACTATCGCTAGGCACCACGACGACTAAATCATTCAGCAGCAGATTCTTCTGCTTTGCGGAATCAATAAGCTGCTTATCAACAAGGGCTTGCATATTCTTCGTAGCTGCAGACAGGAATAGATCCGAAGGAGCTCCCTGTTCAATTTGCTGCTGCAGCGCTCCTGAAGCTCCGTAATTAAAGTTTAGTTTGATGCCTGGCTGTTTCGTTTCATAAACCGTTTGAATTTCCTTAAGCGCATCTGTTAAACTCGCTGCCGCTGATATCGTCAAATCCACTTTTTCTTTCGCAGTTGGACTTGGTGTAGCTGTGCTCACTGCACTTGGAGTTGGGGAAGCGCTTGGGACTGCAGTCTCTTTCTTCGAGGAGCAAGCCGAAATCATTAGAATCAAACAAAGCGCAAGCAACAACATATACTTAGATTTAACAAAACGATACATATTAGACCCCTCCAACCTTCTTATTGAATATAATTAGATATAACTAAGTATATTTAAATTTGTTTTATTATACGAAATTAATACAGTCTAGTAAACAATTGAATTGAAATCACACTAACAACAGCATATGATACATATAAAAAGAACGACTTGGAGGAAACGATGACAGAGGACATTTCCTACACCACCGAAGAAATTGCCAAACTTCTGAAAATATCCAAACTTACTGTTTATGATCTAATAAAAAAAGGCGATCTTCCCGCCTACCGCGTTGGTAAACAGATGCGCATCGATGCGACCGATCTCGAAGCCTATAAAACACGTGCCAAAAGCGGTTTCTCCTTCGTGAACAAATCGAATACGGCTGCTGAGCAGCCCACCCGTTATGATTCTCCTTCATCAAATCGTGCTCTGGTTATTACGGGTCAAGATGTAAGTCTTGATATTTTGGCTAAGCACATGGAGAAAAAAATAACGGGTATCCGGCCCCTCCGCTCTTATGTCGGGAGTCTCGACAGCCTGATATCGATGTATCGGGGGGAGTCTGATATCGTTAGCACTCATCTGCTGGATGGGGATACCGGAGAGTATAACCTACCTTACATCCGAAAGCTGCTTGTGGGCTCGTCCTATACAGTCGTCAATCTCCTATCTCGCTGGGCAGGCTTGTATGTCCAGCAGGGAAACCCGAAGCAGCTTAACGGTTGGGCTGATTTAAGTCAACCTGGTCTACGCATCGCTAATCGCGAGAAAGGCTCCGGCGCCCGTGTTCTCTTGGACGAGCAGCTTCGCTTGCATGATATCGTCCCCTACAGCCTGATCGGATACGACATCGAAGAAACGAACCACATGAGCGTCGCAGGCAGTGTCGCCTCAGGGAAAACAGATGTCGGCGTAGGGATTGAGAAGGCTGCCCAACTCGTGGGCGGCGTTGATTTTATCCCGCTCATCCAAGAGCGGTACGATCTGGTTATGCTGCGCAAACCAGAAAACCTCGGCTGGATTGAACAAGTCAAACTCATCTTGCAATCCGAACAATTCCAGGATGAACTCCGGCATATTCATGGTTATGACCTGTCAATGACGGGACGCGTTTGGCTTGAGACTTAAACTGCAAATAAAGAAAGCTAACTTCTCTCTAGATCTCGAGAGAAAGTTAGCTTTCTTTATTGAATAAAAGCCTTTTGCTGCCATTGCTTAAGCTTAAGCACTTCCGTACCCGCCAGCATCATGATGCCAATCCCGTGATTATCATTCACGACGGTCAACAAATCCTCTTTGTAATAGTCAGCAGTAAAGGAATATCGAGAGCCGCTGCATACCCCGTGCACATTGCCGTGTCGATCTATCGCATGCTGAGTCAAACCTTCCCACGCACGAATCGATGCGCAATGAAATTAAGAAATTAATGCGCTTTCAATTTTATTTTTGGATGTTTCAAGTAAAGCGCTATTCCTTATATAAAGGGATGTATCGACATCCCCGTTAAATTAATTTCTCTTTATAGTTCAGTGGAGTAACCCCCTTCATCGTTTTGAATATTTTCGTGAAGTATTGGACATCGTCATACCCAACGATACTGGCAATCTCATATATTTTTTTAGTTGGATCCTGCATAAGCTCAATCGCTCTGGAAATGCGGTATTCCATCAAATATTTGCTAAAAGAAATATGCATTTCCTCTTTAAAAATCTTGCTTAAATAAGAAGCATTTATATAAAACCTCTCGGCAACCCCATTCAAATTCATCGGTTCGTTATAATGCTCATGCATAAACAAAACTACTTTCTCAATCACTTTCCTCTTTTTCCTAAATTGCGTCCGCTCCAAGTAATCCATGATTTGTTCAATGGCCTTGGCTAAAAATTCACTCATTGCCTGTACGGATGTC
Organism: Paenibacillus sp. N3.4; assembly: GCF_008017805.1. Lineage (GTDB taxonomy): Bacteria > Bacillota > Bacilli > Paenibacillales > NBRC-103111 > Paenibacillus_E. The sequence continues at coordinate 8,058 of NZ_VRTT01000083.1, forward strand.
AATTGATTTAATAGATCGAGAAAGGCTAGGCAGAACGTTGAGAAATCAACCATGGATTCTTTTCCCACCACCGTGGTTCTCGTTAGAACATGAATGAACTGTACATAAATAAATTTAAATTCTATAGGTGTAAGTTGTGAATTCGCTAGAACAAATTGATTTAACTGAGCAATCACAGCTTCTTTATGACCCATTTTGATGCCATTAACTAGCGATTCCGTAAATTCAGCCTTTTCGTATTCCCAATTGGAGCAAACTACCGTATTTGTCTTTCGCTTTTTGTCCAAATAGCTATGATAAAGAAGCGATTGCTTGGCTTGATGATAAGATAACGAAATATCGATTATATCCTTGCACCCCACACCTATGCCAATGTATAACGAACATCCGAGAATTCTATGGACTAATTGATTGAGTTCTTGCAGGTCAACCTGAATTTCTTGGCTCACGACAGCCATATCACGAGTGGAGGATACAATACTGACAATTGCGTCTGAATGTGTAAAAACAATCTCATTCATGGTCCATTTCCGAAGAAAATCACGGACCACATTGGCAATAACGAATTGGACAAAGTCCTTGTTTGTCTGCTCAATAACTTGTTCTTCCATTTTCACCTGAAAAAGAATACACATATGTTCTGCCTGATCGTCGTAAATTTGAAAATCGCTTAGGACGCCGCGCACATCCTGTTTATTTTCTATTTGTCCTTGGATTAATTTATTGAATAGCATTTCCTTGAGCAGCGGCAATCTTTTATTCACTTGTGTATCCGCTTTCTGAATGAGGGCTACTTGTAACTTCTCAGCATGAATTTGTGTTAAGCATCGCTCCACGATACACAATAAATCTTGATCCTCAACTGGTTTAAGCACATAATCGAATGCTCCTAAAGCAATTGCCTTCTTGGCATAATCGAAGTCGCTGTACCCGCTTATGATAATTACTTTGGCACGGATTTGATGATCTTTCAAACTTTGAATGAGCTCTAACCCCCCCATGTTCGGCATCCGTATATCCGTGAGAATGATATCGGGATTGTGCTCTTTGGATTTCTCCAACGCTTCATATCCACAGCCTGCTTCATCAACAATAGTAATCCCCAACAGCTGCCAATCGATCGTATGAATAAGCCGTTCGCGGACCCAAACTTCATCGTCAACTACCAACATTTTCGTCATCCTTCTTGCTCCTCTCCTGTCACATATGGGAGTTGAATACATACCGAAGTACCTTTTCCAATCAGGCTATCAATACGGAGTCCATACTGAGCACCATATTTGAGTTGAATATGACGATTAAGATTGCGTAGAGCAAAGCTTTTCGTACCTTCACTTTGATTAGAAGCAATCATGAACCGGACATGAGCGATCATTTCTTCATCCATCCCACTGCCATTATCCTCAATAATAATTTCTAACTGCTCCTCTTTGAGGGTGCCGCGAATCGTAATATGCCCCTTACCTCGATAAGTCTCAATTCCATGATAAATAGCATTCTCTACAATAGGTTGCAAGAGCAATTTAGGAACGAGAGCGTTTTCCAGTTCTTCCGGAAGCTCCACTTGAAAACTGATTCCACCTCGATACCGGATATTCAGAATGGTTAAATAGCTAACAGCCAGCGTCGTAGCTTCTTTGAGCGTAACAATTTCACGACCTCCACTTAAACTAACTCTGAAAAAGTTAGAAAGTGCAGCCACCATTTGGGCTATTTCGTCGACTTTTTTGATTCTAGCAATACTATAAATTGAATCAAGCGTATTATATAAGAAATGGGGATTGATTTGAGCTTGCAGCAGCTTAATCTCGGCTTCCTGCTTCAAAATCTTCTCAGTAGCCAGATCTTTCACAAGAATATTCAACTCGCTTACCATATCATTAAAGCCTTGAAACACCTGCTTATACTCATCTTTACGATTATCCAGAATACGTACATCGAGATTCCTATTTTCGATCTTTTGCATGGCCCTCACTAACTTCAACAGCGGTTTGTAGAACAGATTGGATAGAGAAAACGAAATGAAGAAGATGAGGATAAACGTAATTGAAATGAGCATATACAAGAATTTCCGACTCTCATAGATTTTGCCCAGAATTTCCGTTGCGGGGATGATCACGACATAGCGCCAGTTTGTCTCATTTGAAATGGCATATACCACAAAATTATTTTTATTTTGGATAAAAAAACTGCCGCTTTCCTTGCCTGAATTCACAATGCGATCATTGATTTCGGCGTATAGCTCCGTTTTCTTGCCAATCATCGCTTTATCTACAGAAGCCACCACATTCGCCTCTTGATCCAATAACAAGAAATTACCGGGAATTCCCCTTTGAATTTTACTGTAGTATTCGCTTATATAGGATTCGTTAATATTCACGGCTAGCACAGCAATTGTCTGCCCTTGTTCGTCCTGTAACAATTTGTTGAATGATATCAATTTCCCTCTATCAAACCGAGTATCCAGATGATTCAGGGTATAGAAGTCAACCGGTTCCGAAACAAACCAATGATCAATGCCTTCAGGATGTTTGGACTTGGCAATAAAATCAATATTGCTCGGATCGATGTGTTTATAGAAGCTAGACTTTGAATCGATAAACGTTTGTTGTTTATTTAAATACAAATAAAATGAATCGATGCCTTCCATCACATTTTGCACCTTTATGCGCGTAATGAAAAAACCGAGAAGATCCAGAATTCGGGCATACTTCTCATTCAACGTATTTTCTTGAAAAGCGGATGAAGGCTTAGTCGCGAGATCCATCAACTTGTCATCAGTCAGAATCAGCTTGCTCATACCTGTAACATTATCTAAAGCGGTATCTAGGTTCGTGATGGCAAAATCAATTGAGCTGATCACAACCTTAGATGTCTGATCCGTAATCGATTGCTCCGACCTGATCGAGAGCAGCGTGCTCACCACAATGATTGGAATGATGATAACAATAAACATAAGAATGAACATCTTCAGGCGGAAACTCACATTTCTAAACATCATCCTGATTCATTTCTCCTTGTAACTAAATAATTCCCTCCCCTTACTTGGTAAGGAGAAGGAGAAACCGTTCGTTACTTTCGTTTCTTCATTAATTGAATCGTAGTAATAAGCACTGCGACCAGAATTAGCAATCCGCGAACAATATATTGGACGTACTCATTAATATTTAACAATGTCATGGCGTTAATCAGAACACCTAGAAAAATTAACCCGATGAATGTCCCCCAAACCTTACCAACGCCCCCGAATAAGCTTGTTCCTCCGATGATGACGGATGAAATTGCAATCATTTCCCAACCCTTTCCAAAATTGAATGAGCCAGACATAACTTGCGACGAAATGAGCACACCACTTAACGCTGCTAAAAGTTGGACAGACACCATGCAAATAATTTTGACCCTTGCCACATTAATGCCCGATAGCCTTGCCGATTCTGGGTTTCCTCCAACGGCATACACAGAACGACCAAATTTGGTGTAGTTCATGATTACAAAAACAAAAGCAAACACAAGAAGCAATATGATGGCGGGGATCGGTATTGAAAAAACCTCACCGGCGCCAAACACATTATACCATGAAGGCAATGTCGTAACCGGAAAACCTTTGGATAATACTGCTGCTATACCATAAATAACATTCAACATAGCAAGCGTAATAATAAAAGAAGGAACCTTGTATTTACTTAATATCCAGCCGTTAAATAATCCAATGAGTCCCGCAACGATAAAAGAAACGATGATGCCAACGATCACGGCTGTTGACATCGGCATGATGCCGCTGCTGGCAAGCTTACCCGATGTTAGGCCTACAATCACGCCCGTTATCGCAACAGTTGAACCAATGGAAAGGTCAATTTCCCCAGCAATAATGACCATGGTCATGCCGAAGGCAATACAGCCCTGCATCGCCATATTTCTCAAAATATTGAGTAAATTATCTGTCGTAAGAAAACCAGAGGAGGCGAACGTCATCGCAATGACGATCACAGCTAGGATGATTTCAAGGACATGTTTGTTTATACTTCTTTTCCAGCTAAAGGACGAAGATGTTCCTGAATTCGTCCCTGCTGGCTTGACCGTACCTGAAGCCGTTGATTTCAAGGTTATTCTCCTCCCATGCTAAGGGCGTACAAGTCATCTATTTTCAGCTCTTCCGGAGAATACTCTCCTGCTAATTGGCCATCTCGCAAGATCAAAATTCGGTGACAAACCTCAAGCAGTTCCTCAAGTTCCGATGACACGATAATACTTGAAACTCCTTTACGCGACTGCTCCCAAATAATCTGGAAAATTTGCTGTTTGGCATTTACATCAATGCCGCGTGTTGGTTCATCGAAAAACATGATTTGCGGATTCGTATTTAACCAATTACCAACGACAACTTTCTGCTGATTCCCACCTGAAAGAGAGGAAACGGGATAAAGCGTATCGGCGATTTTGATCTGAAGGTCCCTGACTTGCCGCTGCACAAACTCATTCTCTACCTGTTTACTGATAAAATAACCTTGTGAAATGAGATCCAAGCTTGCTATACATAGATTATCTTTAATAGAGGCGATCTGATTAAGGCCCTCATGTTTACGATCTTCGGGCGTGTAAGCGAGACCGGCTTTTTTCATTTTCTCAGGAGTAGGTTTAAGAATTCGTTTCCCGTTGCAATAAATCTCACCCTTATCAAAGGGATCTGCACCAAATATGGATTTCAATAGCTCTGTTCGCCCTGATCCCAGCATGCCGGCGATGCCCAAAATCTCCCCTTTTCGGAGTTGCAGAGAAATGTCTCGGAACTTATGATTACGTGACAACCCCTTCACTTCCAACACAACTTCGTCGGAAATGTGCAGATCTCCAGGTCGCTTACGGATTTCCACGTCGCCAAACATCATTTGAATGACATCTTTTCGCGTAAGCTCATGCATTAGCGCTTTCCCGATAAATTGGCCTTCACGCAAAACCGTACATGTATCGGCGATTTCCCATAACTCATGCAGCCTATGTGAGACGTAAATAATAATGACATTCTTCTGTTTTAACTTGCGAATCATCGTAAACAACGAATCAATCTCGCTCTTGGCTAAGGCTGACGTAGGTTCATCGAGCTGCAATACCTTCGGATTGAAGCTCATTGCTTTGACAATTTCAATCATTTGCGCTTGCCCAACACTCAAGTTATATACCAATTCCTCTGCGGCAATCTCAACCCCCAATTCCTTCAGCAGTTCATTTGCCAAGGTGTATGTTCGCTGCCAATCTACAATAAGGCCTTTCATAGGCATGCGTCCCAGAAAAATATTCTCGGCTACAGATAGTCCGGGGATTAGACTTAACTCCTGATATACCGTCGTTATGCCATGAGCCAAAGCTTCACTGGGATTGCGAAAATTCATCATTTGCCCATCTAGATGAACATGTCCATGGGTAGGTTCAATGGCTCCGGAAAATATTTTCAGCAGCGTTGATTTTCCAGATCCGTTTTTACCAAGCAAGGCATGAACTTTGCCACTTTCGAAGGATACCGTTACGTCGTCTAAGGCAACTGTACCTGAGTATCTTTTGGTAACCTTAATCGTTTCTAATATACGCATTGGGGTCCCCACCATTCTTGGCTAACAAATAATGCGGGGTTGCTCGAAGAGAGCGGTAAATACCCATATGGCAACCCCGTTCTTTATCTGATAATTATTTGCTCATTTTAGACTTTAGATCGGCTTCAAATTTGGCAATCCCTTCCGGTTTGGAACGACTAAGCAGGATGCCGTCAACAATTGTGGACTTTCCTTTACTTGCGCTAATATCCTCGCCCTTCAAGCCTTTAATGAGCAGTTCCATCGCCTTATACCCCATGTTGTAAGGATCTTGGCCGGTAATGGCCTGCAATATGTTATCACTTTCTTTTAACATCGATATAAGTTGATCGCTTGCATCTGTACCGTAAATAAATATTTTTCCTGCTTTACCAGCATTTTTTACCGCCATCGTTGCACCGATCGTGCCACCTTCATTGGCGGCCCAGATCATATTAACGTCAGGATGAGCCGTCAAAATATCTCCCGCGACAGATACTGCTTTATCTTGCAGCCATGCGTCTTGATCAGCGACGATTTCGACACCTGGATTTACCTTTTTGACCTCTTCCAGAAACCCATTCAAACGATCTGTGCTTTGTTGAGGAAGCAGCGATTTGTATTGTAAAATGGCAATCTTAGCCTTACCGCCAAGTTTTTCTTTAATGAATGCAGCAGCTTCTTTCCCTGTGATTTGACCAATGTTTTTATTATCTGAAGTATAACCGCCATTGATAAAAGGAGCATTCGTCAGCGCAACATTGGTAACTGTGACTTTGACTCCTTTTTCGTCCGCTTTCTTCAAAGCTGCAACGGATGATTCCTGATTCAGCGGAGCGATCGCGATCCCGTTAACTTTTTGAGAAATATACGTATTAATCAGCTCAGCTTCCTTGCCTTGGTCATTTCCCGTATTCCCTGTCAGTATTTTTACACCCGCCGTTTTCGCGGCATCCTGATAACCGAGCGACAGCAGTTTCATGAACTGGTCTTCTTGAAAGACGACGCCAGCAACTACCAGATCATCTTTCTTATCCGCAGGCTTCACAGTTTGAGTCGTACCCGTTGTTTTCGTCGGCGTTGTTGCTGTTGGGGTAGAACCACAAGCTGATATTGAAAGCGCTAACAACGTTACAGTCGATAAAATGGACCATTTTTTCATCATTCTCATTTTCTAACTCCTATCTCATTTTGGAATGTTGACAAACGTGAAACCCTCACCATTATTTTACTTAGAACATTCATTTGGTGTTCGATGCTCTATGTCTTTATTATAAATTATAGAAAAAGGCAGCTACAACGAGAGTGATCTTATATTTTTTGTATTATTTTTGTTATTTGCATATTAGCGTAATACGAATTCAGAAAATTGAGCGATCCGCAAATAAAAAAGTCGGAGCGAAGTCTGTAGACTTCACTCCGACTTTTTATTTACAAACAAAACGGAAGCTATAGAAAGCCTCGGACGGAACAGCTTTTGCTTCAAGTCGAATGCGGTGCACGACCATCGCCTGAGCGTGGTGATCCTGGCTATCGATAGCCTCGTGCTGAACCTTGAACAAGTTTGCGTCATAGAACAACTTAACTTCACCTGAATTGCCACGCCAGATCACGCTGCCTGTCTCCAAAATAGGCTCGTGCAAGCTGATAAAAACCTCTTTCACTTCGTTAAGCGACTCCGTGAACGCGAATGCATCGGTCAACACCAGCTCAGCTTCGCCGCGACTTTCGTCACATGACCATGTGAAGGAACGGATCAACGACCTAAGTCCCGCTTCCTGTGGATAAGCTCCAGCCAAATCCAGACTGAACATAAGCTTATTGTCCTGATGTTCATACCTTAAGACCTCTGCGGTAAAAGATCGTCCCGCCGATTGTTGCATTCCATTGATGAGAGGAACAGAATGTCCCTCGGAAGCATTATGTAAATATTGATACCGGCCTTCCCCAAAATACTCCCTCGTATATACGCCAGCCCCCAGATCAGCTAAAAGGTTCTCTCCTGCAACATGCAGTAAAAAATGCCCAAGATCGTTATGATTATGCGGCTCGTCGTTATGACCGCCCTTGGCGGCAAAAGCAAACAATGAGCCTGAGAGCAGTTGCTTGTCAACGACCCAAGCGGTATCGGGATAATAAAATGTACCGGTTGCCACTTTCCCGAAAAGCAATTCAGGATCGGTCCAAAGCAGATTGCGTACGGTTTGCGGAAACCGATAGCAATGATCTGCATGCAGCGATGGCACCTCAGTCATGACGGGCACCGGCTGCCCTGTCCGAAGATGCAATCGACTGAGCAAGCCGGTACTAGGCGTATAGTTCTCGCTGCAGTCAGAAAAATTAACGTATTTCGGCGCCTCAACCGATACTCCGGCTGGGAAGGCGGCGATTCTGCGAATTTTATCGCTTTGGAGCAAGCTTAATTCGCCATCTGTGAACGCAAAGAGCATTTCTGCAAAATACGTGTAATAGCCAAAGCCATAACTCCAATAACCTACCCCTTCAGCACAGCACCCGTCCGCCTCATAGCCCTCTAGAAAGGACCCCATTGCGCGAACAACACGATCTATCATTCCGGCTAACCGCTCCCGATCTTCTTCTAGAAGCAGTGCCGCCATACCGACAGCGCCTCCGCAGACCGCAGACCAGTTATGTATAGCTGATTCCCAGTGAAAGGGTTTCGGCGAATCGAACAAAGGATGAAACACGCGAGCTTCAATCTCTCGTCGGACCCGGTAAACGACCCAAGGATTGAGCCGGCCTTCTAGTAAATAAAGCGTTTCCGCTAACGCATGGGCTGTTTCGGAAGCAAACAGATCCACGACTTGTTCAGGCGGCACACGCGAAGCTTCTACTCCTTCCAGGGTTGGCGCAATATGTGATGGCAGCGACCACGTATACTCATCGCAAATTGACCAGATGACATTATGCAAAGCTTCCAGATCGGACTGTTGCGGATGGAGCCAGGCATCCAATACTAAAGCCAATAGCCGCCCTCTCTTATCAAAATAGGGATTCTCGTATTCTTTCCGCGTCCCTTGCGAAGCAAACAGATGAAACACCGAAAAAGGCAGCTCTGGCAGTGCCTCGCTTCTTGCACGTTCCGCTTCCTCCTTGATCTCTTTCAGCAGCGAAGCGAAGTGGGGCAGCTTCGAAATTGTATCGGCTGCTTGCTCTGTCATATGTACACCTAACAGTTGCTGGCGGTCGCCTTTGGCATGAACCACTGCACTATGAACTCGGTTAAAGGTAATCATCCTATTCCTCCCAATACTCTAACGTATTCTATTACTGTCATTATACTAGAAACTAAATAAAATTAAATCTCAGTTCCTTTCCTATGAATAGCATAATCTATTTGTAGTAACCTAATGATATGGCAATATGAATGCTCCACGCTATTAGAAGGAAAATGCAAAAAAACGAGACTTTGAGAGTCTCGTTTTTTGCATTGTGGTTCTAATGCCCATTATTTATTCAAGATTATTAGTAACCTTCGCCTTTGCCTCCGGTAACCATAGCCACGCTGGAGCTTGCGCCGATACGAGTAGCTCCTGCTGCAATGATCTTACGAGCTGTATCAATGTCCCTCACGCCACCGGATGCTTTCACACCCATTTCCGGGCCAACTGTGCTTCTCATCAAAGCGATATCTTCAACCGTAGCTCCCCCGTGACCAAAGCCAGTCGAGGTTTTGACGAAATCCGCCCCAGCCATTTTGCAAATGGAGCAAGCCTTCACCTTTTCTTCATCCGACAAAAGACCGGTTTCCAGAATAACCTTGACTACGGCCTGACCGTTAGCGGCAAGAACTACGCCTTCGATGTCTTTCTTCACCGTATTCAGATCCCCAGATTTGAGAGCGCCGATATTCAGTACCATATCAACTTCCGTTGCCCCGTTTGCAATAGCGTCGCGTGTCTCGGCCATTTTGGAGAAGGTTGTTGTCGCCCCCAAAGGAAAACCGATAACGGTTGTAATTCCGACTTTTGATCCAGCAAGCTCCTTGGCTGCGAGTGGCACCCAATACGGATTAATACATACCGTTGCAAAATTATATTGCTTAGCTTCGCTGCATACCTTTATAATTTCATCCTTTGTGGCATCAGGCTTCAACAAGGTATGGTCAATTTTCCGGGCAATTTCCGGCCCTGTAAGGAATGACGTTTTGTTGCCGAAAGAAGAGCCCGATCCTGATCCCTCACTAGTTTTAACACTAACTGATTCCGTACCTAGCTGCTGATTGCTCACTTGAGCAAGCACTTTTTGTGTAATTTGTTCAATAAGTTTCTCCATTTCCACTTTCGTTCTCCTCCGCTTCTCTATTCTTCTCTATTTATCAAGCGCATCAATGATTCCTACTATAACCGCATCTACGGCCCCTTCAGGCCGCTTCATGACTTCGCGCGCGGAACCGCCCTCTTCTACGACCAAAACGATGTCGCCTACTCCGGCTTGTGCGCAATCAACAGCGATAAATGGGTCGGAATAAGGCTCACCCCTTTCATCTACGGATTGGACGACCATAAGTTTCAATCCGTGATGACTTTGTGTTTTGATCGTAGCGACGATGTTGCCGAGCACTTTAGCTATTTTCATGCCTTATTCGCCTAATTGCGGTAAAATTTTCTCCACATCGCTATGAGGTCTTGGAATGACGTGAACGGAAAGCAATTCGCCCACTCTTTGAGCTGCTTCTGCACCTGCATCCGTAGCTGCTTTAACAGCGCCTACATCTCCTCTTACCATCACGGTAACGATACCGCCGCCAACCAGTACTTTGCCGACAACCGTTACGTTTGCTGCTTTGACCATCGCATCCAAAGCTTCAATGGAACCCACAATACCTTTAGTTTCTATCATTCCCAATGCGCTATTCATAATTGAGCACCTCCGTGTTGGATCACGTTATAATTTTCAACAATTCCCATAATACCTGCATCTGTAGCGACTAATTCCAAACCAAGGGGAAGGGATGCGTCTCTGCTTTTTGCCAAATAAACCAAATCATCGTAGCCCGCTGCCCCATGGGTATCAATGACAACCATCGATTTTCCCGTAGGCGTAAACTCGTCCTTCATAGGCTGGACGATCAACAGCTTGAGACCGGTCAGACTCTCATCTTTTTCACTGCAAACGACGGTACCGATCACTTTACCCAAGAACATAACAGCACCTACCTGAACCTTTTTAAGAAGCGGCTCTCCACTTCCATAATTTTGGTCACTCGTTTATCGTGCCTTCCACCTGAGAAAGGGGTGTCCAGCCATGTTTTAACCATTTGCCTTGCCAACCCTTTACCGATAAATTGACCACCGATAGCGAGCATATTAGCATTGTTATGATCACGACTGTTGATGACTGTAGATAAATCCCAACATAACGCACAGCGAATGCCAGGCACTTTGTTGGCTGTCATCGTACTGCCAATTCCTACTCCGTCAATCATAATACCGACGTAGTTGTTATTGGTTGCCGTAGCTTCAGCTACAAGAAATGCAATGTCTGGGTAGTCAACTGCTTGTTTATCATAGCAGCCAAAATCAATAATTGGATAACCCAGCTCTGTCAAGTATGCTTTGATATCATCCTTTAATTCTAAACCACCATGGTCACAACCGATAGCGACTGTTTTCATCTATATTCGACTCCCTACTTAAGCGCCGTCAGAATGGCTTCAAAAGAGTTTACTTGCAGGCTGGCTCCTCCGACGAGAGCTCCGTCAATATCTTCCCTGGCACAAAGCTCCTTGATGTTGCTCGCACTTACCGAACCACCATACAAAATCGGAACTTCATTTGCAAAACCACTGCCTTTTTTCTCAGTAAGCAACTGTCTGATATCGCGATGTATGTTTTGCGCATCCGACGGTAGTGCCGTTTTACCGGTTCCAATCGCCCATACAGGCTCGTAAGCAATGATAAACTTATCATGCCCATCGCTTACTCCGGCGAGCGCAGATTCAACTTGAGTGCGAATGATTTCTTTCGTCAGTCCCATCTCCCGCTGCAGCTGCGTTTCACCGACGCACACAATAGGTATCAGCGAATGCGCAATCGCTTGCTGCACCTTGGCGGCGATCTGTTCATCCGTTTCACCGGCTGCCCGACGCTCCGAATGGCCGATAATCACATGACTGCAGCCTATTTCGAACAACAGCTCACCATGTACTTCTCCTGTGTGAGCCCCTTTGGACTTCTCATGGATATTTTGTGCACCTAAGGCAATCCCTGCTTGCTGCATCAGCTCCCGGAGCGGATAAAGCAGCGGATAAGGCGGGCAGCAGACAACGTCGCAATGCTCGCTTGAAGCATCCTTCAGCTGGCCGAAAAATGCTCGCGCTTCCTGCAAGGTCATATTCATTTTCCAATTTGCAACGATTAAAGGCTTGTTCCGTCCTATGGACGACTGCTCCGCGACATCTGTCAGCTCCATGGTGGCTAGAACTTGCTGCACGACATGCCGTATGTGCCTCTCTAAAGCGCTATCCATGAATCAGATTTACTCCGATTTGGCTTGCGGCAAAATGATTTCCACATCATTGTGCGGTCTTGGAATCACGTGTACGGAAACGACTTCCCCGACTCTGCGTGCTGCTTCGGAACCTGCCTCAGTTGCGGCCTTAACAGCACCTACATCGCCGCGCACCATCACAGCTACAAGTCCTCCACCTGTCAGGGTTTTGCCGATAAGGGTAACATTTGCGGCTTTCACCATAGCGTCCGCAGCTTCAATTGCTCCAACAAGTCCTTTAGTTTCGATCATGCCTAATGCTTCTTTCATATTCGTTATTCCTCCTGTAAATTGGTTTAGTTGTTTTATGGGTTGTACGGGATTGCTTACGTTAGGATTGGCACTTCTTCGGGTTGTAGCAGCTCTGGCCATGTTTTATGTCTCCTTATTCACCAGCACAACTCTGCGTTTTCTGGTAAACGTGCGGGCGGAGGTTAATCCTTCCCCGGTAGGACCTGCAATCGTTAAGGTTGTAAACCCTTCGCCACCGAAACCAAGACCGGCATAAGACGGGCCATTTTCAACAAAAATCGTTGCTTGCAGCGCCTTGGCCATTTTCGTTAAATGGCTGATATTCTGGGAATGCATGATGGCCGTATGGCGGTTTCCTTTTTCGGCCTTAACGGCACAGCGTATAGCGGTATCCACATTGGGAACACGCACAATCGGTAGAACCGGCATCAGCATTTCCGTATACACAAGCGGATGATTCTCAGGTGTCTCAGCGATAATGAGCTTGGTTGATTCATCGGTTTGAATGCCAAGTGCTTTCAAAATATAACTGGCGTCCTTACCCACATAATCCTTGTTAGGAAAATACTTTTCCTTCTCAGGATGTTTCGTTAAAATGAGGTCCAATAACTTCGTCAACTGGTACCCTTTTAATTCATAGGCGCCATTTTTCGTCATCTCTGCTTTTAGACTGTTTGCAACCGACTCAACAACGAAAACTTCCTTTTCCGCGGTACATAAAACGTTATTGTCGAAGCTGGCTCCAAGTACAATATCCCTGCCCGCTTGCCCTAAATCTGCGGTTTCATCGACAACAACAGGAGGATTTCCAGGGCCCGCCGCGATTACCTTTTTGCCCGAAGTCAGCGCAGCTTTCACAACTGCCCCACCACCGGTTACAACCAACGCTTGAATATTCGGATGCTTCATCAATTGTTCGCTTGTATCCAAAGTAGGCAGCAGAACGCTGGTCAGCATATTCTCTGGACCACCCGCGGCAACAATCGCTTGGTTGAGCAATTGCATGGCCTTGATGGAAACTTTTTTGGCACTTGGATGCGGGTTATAAACGACGGCATTGCCGGCGGATACCATAGAGATACTGTTGTTAATGATCGTCGCGGCCGGGTTGGTTGTTGGCGTAATAGAGCCAATAACACCGAAAGGAGAGCATTCGAGCAAGGTTAAGCCGTTGTCACCGCTGACTGATTGTGAAAACAAATCTTCGATTCCCGGCGTCTTCTCGGCAGCAAGCTTGTTTTTGGCAATCTTATCGGGAACCCTTCCAAGCCCTGTTTCCTTTACAGCCAGCTCAGCCCATTCTGCTGCATGAGCAAGACTGGTTTCCCGCATCTTACGGATAATTAAATCCCTCTGGGCAAGGGATAGCAGGGAGAATTTCCCGAATGCAAGGCTAGCAGCATCTACCGCTTCATTCACTGTTGCGAACACTCCGTGCTCATAGGTAACAAGAGCGTCTCCTTGATTCGGAGTGACTGATTCATTCTGAAGTTTACCAATAACTTGAGCAACGATTTGCCTAATATCTGCCTCAGAAATACTCAACTCATTCACCTCGCTTCACTTTTACTGAATGTCACTTTGCCATGAATCTCAACCGTATCCACAATCGCAATGATGGTTGCATCAACTGGCACGCCTTGGGTAACTTTCGTTTGTCTGGCTGAGCTGCCGCTTACCGTCATAACGATTTCCCCTTTACCCGCATGTACAGTGTCAATGGCGACAAACGCTTTGCCATCCGGTGCTTGGGTAAGCATATCTACAGGTTCAACAATTAACAATTTCTTGCCGGTAAGCTTTTCATCTTTCGTTGTGGAAACAACAGTGCCAATGACTCGGCAAATGTTCATTTTGTCCCCTCCTGACTTTGACGCCATTCCAGTCCGAGTAACTTAGCTTCTTCTTTTGCGAGCGGCGTCATAAGCACATTAGCAGAAAGAGAAATTTCTGTTTCACCTTCATTCACCCAGTCTCTCACGTGTTTCGCATGAACAAGCGGCCTTTTGACGCTGCGAGGCGATGAGCTGAGCTTCTTCACCTTCGCAGCCAAATGCTTCATGTACACGACATGAACACCATACCTGCTAAGCTGCTGCAAATGGCCGTTAACAACGTCAAGAATAACTGGAGGAACAGAGAGCTTATTGACCCCTGTTGGGAGCACATAACTGCTGGATACAACAACTTCTTTACCGTTCATCATCGCATTTACAAAAGCCCCGGATGCCGGTTCATCATCAATTAAGGAAGAAATTTTTACGAGCGTACCGATTGAAAGAATCGGAAGCACGATAATTTCAGCCTGCTCAACTGCCTTGAACCACTGAGCCCTGTCGCTTTCAGCCCACAGGATTTGCTCAAAGTTATCGCTCGGCTCCGTTTCTGTAGGCGCAGCTCTACAGTAAGCAACGGTGGTTCGGGTGCTCGCCGCAATGTCATGGATCAGCTGCTTCACATCCGCAGCATGGCGCTCGTCCGCGACAACGATCAAAACGGATTTGCGACCAACCTCAGCAGCAGGCTTTTCCTTTTTTAGAAGAAGCTCATTCACGACTTGGCGAACGATTCTGGAAACCGTTTCCTCTAAGCTCATGGTTCGTCTCCTTCACATCTTACTTGAGTAATACACCGGTTTGACCATTTTTCACATGGCCTGCATTCGCCTCATCCAGATCAATATGCATGTCCAATCGATATTTCTCAGATACCCGGATAAGAACATGGTCAAGAATCATTCCGCGAACACCGTCTATCTGTACCTTGACACGTTCTCCATGGTTTACCCCGAATCGCTGAGCATCGGAAGGATGCATATGAATATGACGTGAGGCAGCTATGACTCCTTTGCTTATTTGCAGCTGCCCTCTAGGACCTTGAATCGTAATGCCAGGCGTACCTTCTATATCACCTGAATCACGAATCGGAGGATTTATGCCCAAAGTAAAGCCGTCAAAGAGTGAAATCTCAACTTGGGTTTCACCTCGTGCCGGTCCAAGAATGCGAACGCGATCAATCTTTCCTTTGGGTCCGATAAGAGTGACCGTTTCCTTGCATGCGAATTGCCCGGGTTGAGACAACTCTTTCATTGGCGTCAAAGCATCCTTAGAACCGAACAGTCTTTCGACGGCTTCTGGAGATAGGTGAATATGTCGATTTGATACACCGATAGGAATACGAAGCTGGGAACTCATTTGTTCTAAGCTATCTTTTACCATCAGTCCGATGATCTCCGCCAATTGATCTTCGTTCATGAAACTCCTCTCCAATCAGGCCTTGTATTCAAGTAAGTATTTGGCCGTAAATTGATCGGTAATTAATGTATTGGTATACTTTCCACAAATAGCGCCGTAAATCGCATCCACTTTCTTAACGCCACCGGCGACAAGGATAGATTTTTCCTTCTTTCTCAACTCTGCCAAATCGATGCCAATCGTACGACGGTCCAGCTCTTCACTGCAAATAACACCCTCCAGATCAATGAATCTGGAACATATATCTCCTACTCCCTTCTCATGAATCACTTCTAAATCCGAAGGGGAGAAATAATTTGCCCTCATCAAAACAGAATCATCCGTCGGAACACCGACAGTAAACACGGCAATATTGGCTTTCTTGCCCATGTCGAGAATTTTGCGAATATGCCGGTCTGCTTCAATAGCCTGCTTAACAACGGTATGATCAACAATAGCAGGCAACGGTAAGAGATGAGGACTGGTATTATACGCCCCACCAAAAAGATGAATGATTTCCGAAGCATAGGTATTGAATTCCGAATAACTAACCCCACCGTTAAGCTGAACAACAGCCACATCTTTCACGTGTTTGTTCTGCAATCTAGTAGCTACTTCATAAAGAGTCGTTCCCCAAGTAGTCGCAATCAGATCTCCATCTTTAACGACTTCGTACAGGTACTCTGCCGCAGCCTCACCCAAATACTTCTTGACGATTGCCTCCTCGTACTGCGGAACCGAAGCGACTATCACTTTTTGCAGCTGGAATTTCACCTCTAATTGAGCTGCTAGATTCTCATTGTTTTCTGTTGGATCTATAATCTTAATTTGGACAATACCGTCCGCTTTTGCTTGCTGCAAAAATCTCGAAACAGTGGGACGAGATACCCCTAGATGCTTAGCAATATCCTGTTGACTATAGTCCAATTGATAATACATTCTGGCTGCATCAATGATTTTATCTAGCTTATCTCCACCCATACGTCTCCGCCCTTACATAAATATATTGAAATATTGCTTATTGGTAATTAACATAATTTCAATATAATTATAAGGAGAAACTGCATAAAAGACAATCTTTTTAAGAGATTACCCGATGGAGCCATTCTACCAGCTTCCCGCCTACATAAACGCCCATAACACCCATAACTGCCGAGAAAACGGGAGGAGCAGGCAGAGGAAGACGAACATATTTAAATACAACTCCTACAAATGCGCCCGCTGCAAAAGCGAGAATAACTTCTTTCATAGATATCCCCTGCTATTCTAGTAATTTAGTCACGCTGCATTTTAAAACCGAATGGAAGCAATCCATCCACTGTTGTTTCATAGATGTCATCTTGAAGATTGGTCAAAATAACGGGCATCGTAGCATCGCACAATTCCAGCATGACTTGACGGCATGCTCCGCATGGTGACACGGGGCCTTCCGAATCCGCAATGACTGCCATCGCTTCGAATTCTGTTTCACCCTCTGAATAAGCTTTGAAGAGAGCGGTTCTTTCGGCGCAATTGCATAAGCCGTATGACGCATTTTCCACATTACAGCCCGTAATGAACGTTCCGCGTTTTGTCCTTATGGCCGCCCCTACTTTGAAACCCGAATATGGCGTATAAGCTTTTAACCTAGCTTCTTTTGCTGCTTGAATTAATTCATCACGCATGTACGCTCTCACCTCTGTCCTTTTTCATACGGTTTCCCGTTGGCTGCCGGAGCGACTGCGCGACCTACAAAGCCAGCAAGGATTAAAATCGTTAACGCATAGGGGAAAATATAAATGAAATCGACAGGGATGAAGTCTGTAATGCCATATACTTGAAAGACCGATTTGAGTGCGGATGCAACACCAAAGAACAAAGCAGCGAACAATCCCGACACGGGCCGCCATTTCCCAAAGATCAATGCCGCCAGCGCGATATAACCTTGACCGGAAATCGTATTGTGCGAGAAATTACTCGTCGTTGTTAGTGTAACAACGGCTCCTCCCATCGCTGCTAATGCTCCACTCGCCATCACGGCCATGTAACGCATCTTAAACACATTGACACCCAGTGAGTCAGCCGCTTTGGGATGTTCGCCTACGGCACGAAGACGCAAGCCGAACGGTGTTTTGTAGAGCATGAAGGCTGCTGCCGCTACGACAATAAAGGCTAGATAGCTGGTAGGATAAGCGCTAAAAAGAGCATGACCTACATACGGTATCTTCGAAAGCAAAGGGATATCCCACTTCGAGAAAACATGTTTCAGCGTAGGCGTTTGGGCAGAGCCGTTCAGCAATACTTTGCACAGATAAATCGTGAGTCCGATTGCTAGAAAGTTAAGTGCCACGCCGCTAACGACTTGCTCGGCTTTGAACGTCACAGAGGCGACAGCATGAGGCAGTGCAAACAGCGTTCCTACAATAATGGCTGCCATAAAACCAATCCACGGCGACCATCCTCCTCCGTTCCACTGTGTTTCAGCGAAATAAGTTACGATGGCTGCAGTGAAAGCACCGACCGTCATCATACCTTCTAAAGCGATGTTAACGACACCAGCTCGTTCTGAAAACAAGCCTCCGAGCGAAGCGAAAATCAAGGCAGTCGCAAACACGATGGTTGTGTGCGTCAATTCACTTGCTAATTGTAGGATTTGCACGGTTACTCACTTCCTTATTTCTTTTTGCAACTAACTTCAATAGCCACTTCACAATTCCACTCGCAGCAACGAAGAAAATAATGAGGGCAATAACGATGTTCACTAATTCTTCCGGCACACCTGCGCCAAACTTCATACCCGATGCTCCGAAGGTCAGAACCCCTAGAAGGACAGCACCTAGAATAGCGCCTAGCGGTGTATTTCTACCGATTAATGCAACAGCGATCCCCATCATGCCATATCCCGGAAACGCCGTGTTAACCGCTTGATAATGGAAGACGCCCAGTACTTCGCATACGCCCCCGATTCCGGCAAAAACACCGCTGATAAACATCGCCTTCACGATATTTCTGTTTACATTAATACCGGCATATTGCGATGCTTCAGGATTGAATCCGACGGCCCTCAATTCATAACCTTGTTTCGTTTTCCATAAAATGATATAAAACAACGCAGCCAAGGTAAGAGCAATAATAATCCCATAATGTATCCTTGAATTACCGAACAATTCGGACAAACCTGCGGAGGAGAGCCATGCGCTTTTATCCACAAATTTAGATCTCATTTGTCCTTTTTCAAGCAAGAACGTCTTTACGAAGAAGTTAGATAGATAAAGTGCAATCCAGTTCAGCATGATCGTTGTAATGACCTCATGAACACCGCGTACGGCTTTCAGGTAGCCAGCAATAGATCCCCATAATCCACCAAGCAATCCTCCAGCTACGATAGCTATTGGAATATGCAAATACCATGGTAGGTGAAGTTGAATGCCGACAAAATCTGCAGCAAGGGCGCCCATAATGAATTGTCCTTCAGCTCCGATATTAAAGAGACCCGTACGAAACGCAAACGCAACAGATAAACCAGTGAAAATCAGCGGTGTTATTTGACGAATGACTTCGCCGATACTGTTCAGATCTCCAAAAGACTTTTCGAATAATGCTCCATATGCTTGGATTGGGTTGTAGTTTCCGATTAACATAATGACGGCTCCGAAAAGTAACCCCAAGAAAATGGAGATAAGAGAAATTAACGAGGATTCTTTAAATAACCATTTGATGACCCTGCTCATGAGCTCTCCTCTCCCTGTCCTGATTTGCTTCCCGACATCATTAAGCCAATCTCCTGCTCACTCGTCTTTTTGGGATCAACGATACCAACAATACGGCCCTCGTACATAACTGCGATACGATCCGATAAATTCATAATTTCATCCAGCTCCAGCGAGTACAGCAGCACTGCCTTTCCTTTATCTCTTTGCTCAATCAGCTTTTTATGAATAAACTCGATCGCCCCCACATCAAGTCCCCGAGTAGGTTGCGTAGCTATTAATAAATCGGGATCGCTATCCACTTCCCGAGCAATGATCACTTTCTGCTGATTGCCTCCTGAAAGTGCTCTTGCTGGTGTTGTTTCACTAGGTGTACGCACGTCATATTCGGCGATCAGATCAACGGCATGTTGATTGATTTTGTCGTAATTAAGAAACAGGTTTTTATTATATTCAGGGTAAAAATAATTTTTAAGCACCGTATTTTCACTTACCGTAAAATCAAGCACAAGACCTGTTTTATGACGATCCTCTGGAATGTACGCAACTTTGGATTCCGATATTTGACGCGGCTTTAGATTATGAATCGGCTTATCTTTAATTCGAATTTCTCCGGATTCCACACGCCTTAATCCGGTTATCACTTCAATCAGTTCTCTTTGACCGTTGCCTTCAACACCGGCAATACCTAAGATTTCTCCTCTTTTAAGCTCAAAGGATAAATCTTTTAATGCCGGGATTCCTCGGTTGTCTAATGCTTCTACATTAAACAGCTTCAAGAATGGTTCGCTTGGATTGGCATCCTGCTTTTCTACAGAGAAGCTAACTTTTCTCCCTACCATTTTTGCGGCCAATTCATCAGGAGTCGTATCTTTCACGGTCACACTGTCGATGACTTTGCCTCGCCGAATGATCGTAACTCCACTGCAAACAGCCATAATTTCTTTCAACTTATGGGTGATGAGAATGATCGTCTTGCCTTCATTCACCAAGCTGCGCATAATTTGCATCAATTCTTTAATTTCTTGTGGTGTTAACACCGCAGTCGGTTCATCAAAAATTAAAATATCAGCGCCGCGATAGAGCGTTTTCAATATTTCAACACGTTGCTGCATGCCCACTGAAATATCTTTGATCAGTTGATGCGGCTCTACCTGCAGACCATACTTGCTGATAATTCTTCAACTTTGCGAACAGCCTTCGCGTAATCGATCGTAATGCCTTTGGTAGGTTCCGTGCCAAGAATGATATTCTGAACGACGCTATACGGTTCAACGAGCATAAAATGTTGATGAATCATGCCAATACCCAATTCAATCGCAAACTTCGGATCTTTAATATTCACTTTCTGCTCATTAATCCATATCTCGCCTTCATCAGGCTCATAGAGCCCGAAAAGGATGTTCATCAAGGTTGACTTTCCTGCACCATTCTCACCAAGCAGTGCATGAATTTCTCCCTTTTTCACTTGGAAGCTGATGGAGTCGTTGGCTATAATGCCCGGAAATCTCTTCGTTATTCCACGCATTTCAACAACTGTTTGTTCATTCCGCATATGAATATCACCCATTTCATTTGCTTACTTTATTCAAAAGTGATGCGCAAGGCTAGTTTCATGAAAACAACCAGCCTTGTCATCATTCAAAACACATTATTTATCCGAAGGAACCTTAATTTCTTTGTTAACAATTTTCACTTCATATTCATGTACCTTTTTCAGAATATCTGCAGGGATGTTAGGATTTTTCTCAGGCAAGCCTACTCCATTTTCAGCAAGTCCAAGATCTTGTACTTTGCCGCCTTTGAAATCATTTTTAGCAAGATCATTAGAAACGCGAATAACAGCTTCGTTAACTCGTTTCATCATGGAAGTCAAAGTGACTTCATTGCCGAAAGTTGTCGATTGATCTTTGTCTACGCCGATAACCCAGATGTCTTTATTTTTCTTCTTACGTTCGATAGCTTCATTAAATACGCCATCTCCCGTAGAGCCAGCAGCGTGGAAAATGATATCCGCGCCATCGTTGTAGATCGTCGCTGCTGCTGCTTTACCTTGGTCAGGTGCGTTAAATGCGCCTGTGTAGTTAATAACAACCTTCGCATTTGGATTAACCGCTTTCACACCAGCTACAAAGCCGACTTCGAAACGTTTGATGACCGGAATCTCCGCACCGCCGACAAATCCGATTTTGTTTGATTTGGTCATTAAACCAGCAACCACACCAACCAGGTAAGATCCTTCATTTTCTTTAAAAGTAACGGAAGCAACGTTTGGCGCATCCACTACCGCATCAATAATAGCGAACTTCGAATCTTTATTGGCAACAGCCACTTGCTTCATCGCATCGCCCATCATAAAACCAATACCCCAGATCAGACTGCGTTTGTTCTTAACGAATTGATTCAGATTCGTTACATAATCCGCATCGCTTTGGCTTTGCAAATTATCCACTTTACTACCGGTTTGAGCCTCGAATGCTTTAAGACCCTCCCAAGCACTTTGGTTAAAGGAATTATCATTGACGCCTCCTACATCAGTTACCATACTGACGGTCAGCGAGCTTTTTTTATCTGCTGCGGGAGCTGCGGTTGATTTATTGGGTGCCGGTGCTGCAGTCGAAGTATTGTTGCCAGTTGTCGAATTACCTCCACATGCCGTCAGAAACAAAGAAATTAAGGCAACGCTAGTCAAAGACTTGACCCAGTTTTTTCTATACATACTCATTTTGTTTATGCCCCTCTCCATTAGTTAACTAAAGTAAGTAAAATAAGATCCCACATTTTTTAGAGCGCTTTCATGTTTAGTTGTTAACTCCTCCTTATTTAATGTTGAAATAAAGAAAAATTACTAATTTACATTGTTTCACAAGATCATTATATGACAGTAATGAACATATGTAAATACTAAATGTTACATTATTTTAATGATAGATACCGCTTTCATTTATTAATCAACTGAAATATCGCTAAATTCATAGTGAAACCTTGAATTTAGCGATATTTCCTTTTAAATAAAATGAAATTAGGTAATATATAGTATTTTATTTTTGATAAATAAAAACACATAGCTTTGCTCGATATCGCAATATCCATATACATCGCTTCCAACTGGCGGAGCGTGTTACGCTAGCAAGGTGACACTTGCAGATTAGAAGGGCTTAGCAAGCGCATACGTTTTTGCTTATATATGGTGTGGCTGCCCCGACGAAGTGACTCTGCAAGCACGTTTTTCAGCGTTACAGCTTCACTTCAGCGGGTACCCTCCTCTGTAACGCTGAAAAACAGCGTTACAGACCGCCATTGTCGCTATTTCGGCTGTGTATCCTGATGTAAGCACGTTTTTAGAGTTACAGCTTCACTTCAGCAGGCACCCTCCTCTGTAACGCTGAAAAACAGCGTTACAGACTGCCTTTGTCGCTATTTCGGCTGTGTATCCTGCTGTAAGCACGTTTTTCAGTGTTACAGCGTCTCTTCAGCCGCCGCCCTCCTCTGTAACGCTGAAAAACAGCGTTACAGACCGCCTTTGTCGCTATTTCCGCTGTGTCTCCTGCTGTAAGCACATTTTTCAGCGTTACAGCGTCTCTTCAGCGGCCACTCTCTTCTGTAACAGGAAAAAGGGCTATCCGCATAGGGACGCCCTTTATGTTATCCATTACTTTCACCTATCGTCTTGATTCCTACTTCACTGTGAAAGTCCCTTTAAACCCGCCAGGCTCCACGGTATACGTGTAAGTTCCAGGCTGTGGATTATTCATCAGGAAAACATTTTCACCTTTGTTTAAATTGGCATCAATGCCTAGAACCGGAGATTTTAGCTTTAGGCCTGTTCCCGCGCTTTCCTCTACATTGATAACGGCTTTAATCATCTGCTTGGGTAAAAAATCCGTATTTTTCGGACTTAAGCCGGAACGAGTCACTTGAACAGTAGCAACTTGGAGATCATTTTTTTCATCGATTGTGGCCGTTTGTGTTTGAGGTTGGCCAATTAGCCCTACCTTAATTTGATTTTTTTGAATCAGAATGCCTGCTCCAAAAACAACGACAACTGCCGCAAGGATGATTGTACCCTTATAGGTCACAGTTGCAGCCTTGGGTTGATTTTTACCGCCTTTGACAGGCTTTGTCTTTTTCTCGATACGATTGGATTGCCATTCGATCCATTTTTGCGTGAGGAACATAAAGATGAGAAATGCCGTACTGGCAATAAGGATCACTTTATTGGATGCCAACAGCATCACACCGAAGAGAACCCCTGCCATAGCCCCCATAATTCCAACCAAAGCTCCGTTCCACGCAGCTTGAAAGCTATAGGATTTACCGGCAAAGAAACCGGTACCGAAGGCGAATAAAGAGGCAATTAGGATTGGCAGCGTAATCGTCAACTCATAGACTTGCGCTAACACTACGCCTATTGCTGCAGCTTGAAAGCTATAGGATTTACCGGCAAAGAAACCGGTACCGAAGGCGAATAAAGAGGCAATTAGGATTGGCAGCGTAATCGTCAACTCATAGACT
>NZ_VRTT01000084.1 GCF_008017805.1 Paenibacillus sp. N3.4
CATTTCCAAAAAACGGCATAATATTTTCCGTGAACACAATACAGGATACTCCCAACTATAAAACCGAACATACATTCCATGTTGACATAGAGGGTCTTGCCCTTGGCTAACGGTAGGCGCTCGCCAGCCCCGTTCGGGACTTTTTCACCCTAAAGATGACGCTCATGCTGGGCGTACATTGAAGAAGCAGCCTCCCTGGAATCCGATGGAGGCTGCTTGTTGTTTTATGCTTTGCTAGTTGTGTGAAAAACCCTTTTTTTACTTGACCTCGTTCAGCAGATCTTCCAGACGGTTCCACGTTTCGGTAATACCTTGCAACATGCCCATGTCCATGACGGTCTTGAGGGCATCCGGGGATACATATTCGGAACTGTTCACCAGCTTTGTCTTGCCGCCCAAATCAATGAACTCAATCGTAACCTCAGTCGACGGCATTGTCTCGTTTGTATTTCCATCGGCATCCGCGAAGTAATCGGTGTAAATGAGCTTTTCCGGCTCGATAATCTCTTTAAAAACCGCCTTGCCCCAAGATTCCATACCGTAAAATTGACCTTGGTTTTGATCGATACACTTCATGCAGTAGTGCCAAACGCCACCCGGACGGAAATCAATGTTGCAAACCGGAAGTTCCCAGCCCTTCGGTCCAAACCAACGCTTGAGATGCTCAGGCTCTTTAAACATCTTAAACACGAGATCGCGTGGTGCGTCGAAAACGCGCTCCAACACCAGCACCCTTTCGTTCTCAACTCTCGAAACTATTGTGTTTGACATTGTAATTCCTCCATTTTAATGATCATTTTATTTTTCCTTGTTTTGCAGTTCCCGCAAGTAGTCTTCCAGATTGTTGAATCTGTCTTCCATGACTCTTGTGAAGGACCTCGCCCAAGAATCAAGCGCCTGGAAGGGCTCGAGCCGGAGCTTATAGATACGGCGGTTGGCTTCCGCCTTCACTTCCAAAATCCCATAGTCACTAAGCATCTTCAAATGCTTAGAGGCTTGTGGCTGGCGAAGCCCCAACTGGTTGGCAATTTCCCCCACAGTCAGAGGACCTTCACGCAAGAGTTCAACGATGCGCATACGATTAGGTTCGGCTAAAGCGATCAGGGTCGTCATCTCCATGACCGGGTTATTGCCTGACATGTTACTCACCTCATGTAATTAGTCTAAATAACTTCACCCTCCCCTTTTTACTAAGTCCATCAAGCCACTCAAACTAAGGCATCTGCCTTAGTTCTTCGGTCATTTGTTCAATCAATTCTGATTATAATGTGTGAGTGTGTTGAACTGATATACCATTTTTCTTTGATCTCCTTGTTAATCGCCATGCGTGACACACGGTTAAAGGCTAAGCGATTGTATCGCTTAGCCTTTAACCGAAATGTTTACTCCTGAGAGAAAGCCCCCATGTCCATATAGGCAATTTCCCACAGATGCCCGTCTAGGTCCTCGAAGCTTCTCACGTACATGAAGCCATGGTCCGCCGGTTCTTTGGACTGCTTGCCTCCCGCAGTCAGCGCCTTGTCCGCCAGTTCGTCCGCTTGCGCTCTGCTGTTCGCGGAAAGCGCGATAATCCCAGTAGCGGCGCTGGTCGCATCAGCTATCGGCTTATTGATGAATGTCTGGAAGTACGACTCCGTTAGCATCTGTACACACGTGTTGTCATTGATTACTAGGCATGCCGAATTTTCATCGGAGAACTGGGGGTTGAATTCAAAGCCGATACTGCTGAAAAATTCCTTTGTCCGGTTCAAGTCCTTCACTGGCAGGTTTACGAACGTGTGGGTTGATTTGTAAGCCATTTTGGTCACCTCATCTTATTTTATAAAAATCCGCTCAGAGTCTTTTTCCAAGCGGTAAATCCCTATGCTAAATTACTTAGAAGCCGAAATATCTGCGCCGGTCATCATACGAATGCTCTTGAGCGCATCACGCTTCAAGTATAAGAGGAAGACCACAACGATCAAGATCGCGAATGGGAGCATGGCATCCCCCATAAGACCTGCGGCAAGATTCGTCACGGTCGCACCGATCAAGATGACGATCATGACGGAGATCGATGCTACTGCCGCCTTACGGCTGCGGTAGCCGGCGATAAGAACCAGCCCTGCCAGCGCTTCGAAAACACCGACGGTGTAGAGCAAAGCGACCGGCGTACCCAGCTTGTCGGTGAATAACTCCCTGATTTGATCGGCACTTGAGAAGATCTTCGAGGCTCCGGCAAACAGAAAGTCTAACGCCACTAATGCCTGCAGAATGCGCACTGTCCATTTCATTAGATAGCACTCCTTAATTAACATTTTGTCTTCTTGTTTTTAATATACCCCGAACGGAATATTCGTGTCAAGGAATATATTAACTTCCTTGACCGCATTATCTGCTTGCATCCGTCCAATTAGATGATCAACTAGCGAATTGCAACTACAAGTCCGGTTAATGTGGGAATTGGTGCCTTAATTTCTGCATTTACGCGACCGTTGGCAAAGAATTATACCGCCGGGATTGTACAAAACAAGCCGAATTTCCTTGGCGTACGGAATTTCCAGCTTGTTTGAATAAAAATTTCGCTTAGCGTACGTTTTTCGTGTTTTGTTGGCGGTACCCCTATCTTTGTTATCTTTTTCCAATATGTTAACCACTATTTTGTCATGAATTGTAAGAATGAGCTTTTTGTTTGATTTGATGGAATAAAAAACTAAATTCCAATTTCTTCTTTTACCTTATGAACCAGATTTGTCTCCATCACTATCATCAACGCTTGAAATATAAAACAATGCTGCATCTTCACTCCAAGAATGCGCTTCTTGTAAACTAAGTTTGAATGCCTCAATTAATGTTATCTCTTGAATTGCCAATTGATTGTTAACAGTTTCTTTACTTTTAACATTACCTACAAAAAGTCATGAACCGGATCCGTCGGGAATGTGATCAAGTTCTTGTCATAGTTTTGAAAAGAACTTAATCACATAAAATAAAAAAACCGCGACTTACGCGGCTACCGAACCATTTATGGATAATTCCCCTTAAATAACTAGACCACTGCTTGATTCTACTCTCAAATATATTCCGTCAGAAAAAGTAAAGCCTCTTCTTTCTGTGGAATGTTGCATTTCAACAATGTCGGCAAAGTCACATACGCAGGTGTTTTCTCGTTGTGTAAGCTCATACATGATCTGAAGCCTTTTCTGATCAGCTAATGCTTTGAATTTAGCTTCATATTTGGAGAAATCAACTGCCGCTGACCGTTGATCAATGTCCGGAAGCTCTTTAATTATCTTCTTCCCTCCAATGCCAGCCATTATGCATCAATTTATTGGTTTCAAACCCCAGCCCTGTATTTCCCCTGTAATGATGATTGTTTTCGTGGCTTTTTTCATAAATGCACCCCTATTATTTAATCATTTTGCATTGCCGCATGGTTCAGCATAAGGACGAGCTGGTGTACATAAGGTCTCAAATCGCTAACGGCATCCAGGAAGGTGATGTACACCCGCAAGAGGGTGCCATTCGGCTTAGGTTGTCCAAGCTCGCGCTGTAGCAGATCGATTACTTCGAGCAGCTCCTCCCGACTGCGCATCGGCTGGGGCAGCTCCTCGATCTTGAGGACAACAAATTTCAGAAACTCCTCAAGGTTGGCCTTGCGGGTGTCCTCGTCCAACGGGTTGATGTCGTTGAAATAAGCGCTCGAAGCCTTGAGTACTGGCTCCGTTCTTCTTGCGATCAAATCGCCGACGATTACATCCATCCTATCCGCGAGGAATTCGGCCAAATCATTCATGGGGACGGCGATCACGGCTTTAACCGAATGAGATAAATATTCTTTCAACATGCCGCGAAAGATAGCCACGGTATCTCCGAGATAGGGGGCAATGGGCTCGCCATACGCTTCATAGAAGCAGTCGTAGTGCATGGTAAGCAGAGTGGCTCGTTTTTTACGCCATTCATTCAGAAAATTCTCGTTGCTTATGATTGGCAAATCCTTGAATTCACTGGTGAAAAAGTAGTTTTCGAGCATAAATTGCAGCTGAAATGCGATCTTGCGGCGCAAACTTTCCTTAGGAGGATGCCCCTCTAACCTTAGCGTGCGGTCAAGTGCTTGAGCTTCATCGAATAGTGTCCGGTGTACCTCAACGAAGATCCCGGTAAACAAATCCTCCTTCGAGGGAAAAACTTTGTAGATGCTCGCTTTGGCCATGCCGCAAGCTTCTGCGATGTCCTGCATGGAGGCTGCGAAATATCCTTTTCCCTTGAAAATGCGCATTGCCGTTTCGACGATTTGTCGTCTTTTAAATTGTTCCATCTTTACCACCTCTACACATTCTGACATGTCCTAACCTAATGGTCAATAAAGGAATTGACACAAAAAACTATAAAGTCATATAATGAACTCGTAAGTTTTTTTGTTATAAAATATAAGGGAGGTGAGCCAGAGCACTAAGCTTTGGCACAACATGAAAATTAATGAACATATTGAGATGCTGGAGGTTACCCTTCAGATGGGCGCGAACCAAATGGTTATCAACCCGGTGGTCATCCGCGACGAGCACGCTTACGTATTGGTAGATACAGGAATGCCTGGTAGTTACGGACCTATTACGGAGCTTTTGACCCAAGCAGGCATCGATCCAACGGCACCTCATTCCATTATTCTAACCCATCAGGATATCGATCATGTGGGCGGCCTGCCGGAGTTCAAAGGCAAAAGCCTGGACGTATATGCGCATGCGGATGACCAGCCTTATATCGACGGATTGAAGCCGATGATCAAGTTAAGCGAGGAGTTTAAGAAAGGGTTGATTGCGTCTCTGCCGCAGGGCCTAGCTTCCGCTTTTGAGACCGCCTTTTCGGGAAAAGTAAAAAATGTGACCCGCCTGGTATCGGACGGGGAGAAGCTGCCTTTCGGCGGCGGACTTATAGTCATTCATACGCCCGGACATACGCCGGGTCATATCTCCTTGTACCATGAGCCCAGCAAAACCCTCATTGCCGGAGATGCGATGGTCTATGAGAACGGGAAGCTCCAAGGTCCCAATCCGGCAGTTACGCCTGATATGAAGACGGCCCTTGAGTCGCTTCTCAAATTCAAGGCTTATCCGGTCGACAATGTGATTTGCTATCACGGAGGCTTATTTCAAGGCGATGTCAAAACAGCGATTGACGAGTTAACGGAGAGCCTGTAATGGACGGCGACGGGCATTCACACCAAAGTTTATCCTGGAAAGAGAGCAAGTGGATCCGGTTTTTAACGGCTTGCGCCATTGCAGTTTTGGGGGGCTTCTTCTTTCAGTTGATCCACATGCCGATTCCTTGGCTATTGGGGTCGATGGTTTTCGTCTTGATCGGCTCCAAAGTATTTAGGGGCATTATGCTCTACTGGCCCGCACAGATCCGCAATACCGGGATGATCATCATCGGTTACACGTTGGGGCTATCGTTCACCGCGTCGACCCTGGTGCAAATCGGGCATCAGTTGCCGACGATGGTTCTGTTTACGGCGCTTTTGCTCGTGTGCGCCGGAGGCATTGCATTCATCATCTCGTTGCTATCCGGCATTCCTTTTCCGACCGTGCTTATGGGAAGCATTCCCGGAGGGCTCAGCCAGATGGTCTCGGTGGCTGAGGAAGTGAAGGGCATCGATCTGACGATTGTTACCTTTTTGCAGGTATCCCGGCTGATCATGATCATGTTCTGCGTACCGCTGCTCATCTTCAGCCCGCTGTTTCACGTTACAATCAGCCAAGGCGCCGCAGTCGCTGCTGCAGCCAGATCTGGGGGGTATGCAGCGTTGTTCCAGCATATCTGGCTATTCGCAGTCGTATGCGTACTGTTAGCGCTCATCGGCCAAAAAATCAAGTTCCCGACGGCATTTCTGCTTGGGCCAATGATCGGCACAATGCTGCTTAATTTGTCAGGTTATGAAGGTCATTCGTTGCCGACGTTCGTGCTCAACCTGTCGCAGTTAATGATGGGGAGCTACATTGGGTTGCTGCTGAAGCCAGAAAACTTGAAGAACAAGCTCAAAATCATATTGCTCGCACTCTTGAACGGGGTGGCACTGATCGGGTGCTCGATCTTGTTGAGCCTGCTGTTGACTCGGCTGCATGACATCACTATAGTCACGTCATTTCTTAGTCTTTCGCCGGGCGGCATGGATCAGATGGCGTTCATTGCCAAGGAAGTGAACGGAGATTTATCGGTGATTACCTGTTATCAGTTGTTCCGAACGTTGTTTATCTTTTTTGCGGTGCCGCCTCTTCTGAGGTTGGTCTTCCGGTTGGTGCTGAAGGAAAATAGATCGGCCCAGTAGTTGCATGCAAGAAACCTTATTTTTAACCAAAGCAGGAATAAGATGAGAACGGCCAGAGCTGGGCGATTGCGGTTGCCGCCCCTGTTTTTAACTATCAGCCCGATTCACCGAGCTGCGCCGGTCATCTTGGTCGATATGGGACGTCTAATCTTAAACGGTTTAATGTACTTTCCCTCATAAGGAAATGACCAACCTTTAAAGAATGGTTCAAGTAATAATTTGTTTATTTCATCGAATTTTTATTCACAAGTAATCATGATTATCATCAGAATCTCCTTATTATTTTCATGTTTTTCGACTGATTTTACTAAAGTTCTTGTATTCACGAACCCGAAAGGCTTAAAGGAGCGTAGCGACTGGGTGGCTCCGCCACTTAGCCAGGTAGCGTTGTCTGCCTGATTACATTTCCTCGAATTATATCTTCGGGCAGATCAAGGGGCGACAGTCCCGCAGCGAGAATACGGTGTTATACGACGGAACTTTGAGCTCTGATGAGTCTACCAATCTCCATGGCTAATTGCTGCGTGCAGGGATAGACAGGCAACCCTTCTACCAGTTAGAGGAGGCGTTCTCCGAGCAGAATGTTAACGATTTTCGTGAAGATGTATGAGGAAGGAAATCCAAAACAATCGATCTTGGGGTCAACTGCTGTTTATCACTAAATTAACGGAAGCTTTGATCTTGCTGGATCGTTGCTGCTTCAATTCTAAAGACAAAGAAACCCATATTACGCCTGTCCCAAAAAAGGGCATAATGTGGGAGATCATTTTATATGTATACCAAAATTTTTGCGAAGACATTAAGCTTGAAACGATAGCAGAACGCTTCCATTTAAGCGTTCCGCATATTAGTTCTTCGTTTAAACATTTTATCGGAGACAATTTCCATAGCTTTTTAGAGAAAATAAGAATATCACACGCTTGCAGTCTGTTGATTTCCAGCAATGAAACCGTAACTTCCATATGCTTTGAAGTAGGATTTACTTCCTTTTCAACCTTTTCTCGCGTATTTCAAGCACGATTCCTTATGTCTCCTACTTCTTATAGGAAGCTCAATCAAGGCTAAAGCATGATAGATTAAGTCATGAGACCATGGACTACTATGAAAATAGTAAACAACATAACAATAATAAAGCTAGGCAATAAAACACATTGAAGAGCCTTAGCAGCAGAAAATTGATGGGCTTCTCCGAGACTTTTTAGATTGATAGCTATACTCCAAATTGCAATTATAAATTCTAGTAAAACAAAGATAAGTATCAAGCTATTACTATGATTAATGAATGGAGTTATAGGGAAGACAGAGTCTACATCTCCTATTAATACAAGATGAATAACTCTCAATATGAAGAAATAGATCTGGGGAACATTCCCCCAAATTAAAGCCAATCTTACTTCACGAAAGCTACCTTTTCCTCCAACCATCCTCCCTGTCCATGTGAATGCTGCACCAATTATATACATAAATAAGATACCACCGATTGCACCTAAAACCAGTCCGATTAAAAAAATATTGAAAATACTCATTTGATTCCATTTATGATCTAGTAACAATAATGTCTGAGTAATTCCGACTAAAACTGCTAATATCACGGATAATCGATCTATTCTCTCATTGATTATGTTCCTTATAGTTTGCCGCGGTTTAACCCAGATTGCGAATGCATAATTCTCCCCTAATCTCCCCATTATGCTGCTCCTCATCATTTCTGATACCTTCCTATACTTATTACACAATTCAACCACGAATACCTTTTTTATACAAAAATATCACTACTACATAGGCAACCCTTGAGTGGATTTGAATGAAAGATTGCTCTTAATCGATCGCTGCTGTATTTACCCAAAATCGAAGAAACCCACACATTGCCTGTCATAAATTGGCATTGTGTAGGTTAGATAAGTAGAACATTCAACCTTACTAACATGGGGAGATAAAAGGACGAACAGGGTAACCGCCCTTTTATCCATGACAGGTTGCATTTAATGCCGTCCATTATGACAGAGGATCTTACTTGACCTATTCAGCCATTACAATATTTCGATATACCCTTCTGTTCCATTCACGCGAATTCGTTGCCCGTCTTTTATCAGCTTGGTAGCATTTTCCACTCCAACAACTGCTGGCAAGCCATATTCACGAGCGATAACGGCTCCATGGGTCATCAGTCCGCCAACTTCGGTGACCAGGCCTTTAATGGATACAAACAATGATGTCCAGCCAGGGTCAGTAAAGGCGGTGACTAATATATCTCCATCTTCCAGATCAGCATCTTCCATATTTAAGATGACACGTGCTCGTCCCTCTATAACTCCGGTAGAAACAGGTAGACCTACAATCGCTTTGTCTGGCAGATTTTCTCGTTTGTACTCACCCGCAATGATTTCACCATCAGACGTGATTACACGTGGGGGAGTTAGTTTTTCAAAAAATTTGTAATCGTCTTTTCGTTTACTGATGATCTGATAATCCAGTTTATTTGTGCGTACGACTTCGTGAAGTTCTTCAAAAGTGAGATAGTATATATCTTCTTTTTCATGAATAACGCTAGCTTGTACGAGTTGTTCGGCTTCTTTCAGTAAAGCCTGCTTATAAACGAAGTAGCGATTAATCATGCCGTATTTTGGATATTCACGATAACCGATGAAATTCCGGATTAAGCTGATCACTCGTTTTGTCTCTTCAGCTTTTTGTTCACCATCCGGTAATTGCTTCAATCGATCTAATAACTCTTGTTCTTTTTCTAAAGCTTCCTGTCGCCCTTGCTCAAATTTCCGATTGCCAGCATTAGGCTCAAAGTTTTTGATATTACTGAGAATCATGGGGACAAGTGTAATTGGTTTTTCACTCCAACGAGTTCTCGAAATATCGATTTCACCGGCACATCGCATTCCGTATTTGTTGAGATAAGCATAGATAGCGTCTTGAGTTTCCTGTCCACCATCAAACTTAACCAGTTCATCCAAAAAATTATCATCTTTTACATGTTGTAAATAATCAATTACTTCCGGATAAGGACGAATCACATCTGCGACATCCAATAGCGCCAGACCCATTTCCGAAGTAATGTTGTTTGGTACAGATTGAGAAAGCGTATCTGCTGCGTTTTTTTCACCTAACCACTCGTACATTTTTTCATTGATCCATGACGAAGCATTCATAGCAGTCATAAAAACCTTTGAACTTTGTGGGTCAAATAAGATCTTCTTTAATTCCTTGAGATCTTCTAGAATAAAATCAAATAAATCTGCTCCTGATTTCGTTTGGATGTTTTGTTTTAATTCTTCTATCGATGTTTGACTGTTCTTAATCAAATCAGAAACGATTGCCGGATCGTTTTCGATTTGTGCTTGAAAACCTGCAGACGACCTACCTTTACTGCTATTAACGGGACTCAGTTCTTTTCTATCATCTGGTAACGATTTTATAAAATCTCGCTCTATTATGGTCATGAGTGCGCCTTTTATGAGCGGATCGGATCCCACGGTATTTAATAAAGTTTCCCGACCGACAGGTGTAGCCAGCCTAGGTGCAACATCAACAAACAACCTCCCACCGGCTTTACGCATAGGTGCAGGAGTAATTAACAGGTAAAAAGACAATCCCAATGGTTTTATGGGATCTGTCATCATTTGTTGATGACCAACAGATAGATAGACGTGATTTTCTTGATCATTGGCTTCAGGGATGGGGTATAAAGTCGTGATTGGCCGACTCTGGACAATATAAAATGTATCATGGCCCAAACACCATTCGATATCTTGCGGGCAACCAAAATAAGCTTCTATCTGTCTTCCGATGTGTGCCAGCTGTAAAATTTGCTCTTCAGTAAGTGTTTGAGTCTTTTGCTGATCAGGGTCGATCTGCTTTGTCTCTGTTCCGCCTTCTTTTCGTCCATAGATAGCCAATTTTTTGGTTGCGATCCTCTTCTCGACGATTTCCTCTTCCCGCACTTTATAACAATCGGCAGATACCAAGCCGGAGACCAGAGCTTCTCCAAGTCCAAAACTGGCATCGATGGATAGCAATTTTCGGTTAGAAGTAATGGGATCAGCGGTAAATAAAATCCCTGAAGCCTGCGGGAAAACCATCTTTTGAACGATAACGGATAAATAAACTTGCCTGTGATCGAATCCATTCTGCATACGGTAGATTACCGCGCGCTCCGTGAACAGGGAAGCCCAACATTTGCTGATATGCTGCAAGATCGCATCTTTGCCGATGATATTTAAATAGGTATCTTGTTGGCCGGCAAAAGAAGCATGCGGCAAATCTTCAGCAGTCGCGCTAGAACGCACTGCATAAGCATGTTCCTCGCCAAATAGGGAGAGATAGTGAGCAACTGCTTTCACAACATCGGAAGGGATTTCTACTTCCTTAATGATTTGTCGAATCTTCCTGCTGATTTCACCAATTTGGTCTCGATCCTCTACTTTTAGCATGGTTAGTCGATCCAACAAAACATGATACGTTTCGTTTTGTTCGATGGCTTTTTGGTACCCCACTGTTGTAACACATAATCCTTCCGGTACTTGTATCCCTTGAATTTTTGATAATTCCCCTAAATTCAACCCTTTTCCGCCAACGAGCCAAAGCTGCGTTTTTTCCATTTCCTGAAAATCGAGAACCAAAGTACTCATTCAACATCTCTCCTCACCAATAAATTGAGAAAACATTTGACAAGAGCTTACCGGCATGGTACATTTAAAGTGTAAGATACAACAATTATGCTCATGTAAATTAAAAAGTCGTAATCCGATTATATCATCGTGTCTGTTTATATGCAATATGTAAGAACCTGATACAACTATCAGGTTCTTTTTTGTTTCCCTGCTATCATGATCACTCCACTAATTATTGAGTTCCATGTTTTCTCCACTCATCTAATGTTATGTTGTCACCCGTTATTACATCATCAACAAGAATCTCTTTCAAATTCTCACTTAGATAAAAGGTATGCCACCTAACTATATGATCACTAAGAATCTCACCTATTAATAAATCGTAATACTTTCTCGTTCTTTCAGCGATATTTATTAAACCATCATTTATAAATATTACCTTGGAGTTATTAGTCTCTATCATCTGTTTGTATTTTTGTATACTTCATTCCTTTACTCAAAGTATTCATTTCCAAAATTCATACCATTTCTTATTTTTCTTAATAGCGATTCTAACCACATGATCTCGATAACTTCTCCATTCCTCCAATCCACGTTCTGGATTGCTTGAAAAATCTATAATAGTCTCGTCCATAGCTGTCCACCCAGTCTTGTCGTGAATCTCTTTGAGCGCCCTTATCGACTCATTGTTTCCCCTTACATGTAGTGTAACAGCAGTAACATTTACTTCCTCGGGGATATTAAATTCAATGGAATATCCCTCTCTGTCTAGACCTCCCCATGAGGGATCAGTGAAATCAACATCAGGGAATATTTCATTAAGGATAACAACGATTTCTTTTCTATCGCCAATCACTTGGATGATATCTTCGTTTATCTCTTCGACTTTTGTTACTTTATAAGGAAGCTTCATAAACATTACGTCCCAGCTCATTAAATCACCTATGTTTTCAAGAGTAGTTTTTTCTTTTCGACAATAAGTTTTAATCTCCTGTGACTTTATCAAAACTTAATGTAAAAAAGACACCAGTGTGGTGTCTTTAAGTAACTAAATATCCTTATCATTACTCTTCTATCCTTCTAGGTGAAACAAAATACATAATCCATACTCTTCATCAATCCCACATCTTTACCAATGGATCCTGGTCAATCCCAGATCGTTTCATTGCCGCAATAAAATAACCAACCTCCATTTGACCACTCATTACATCATCAACAAGAGGTCCTCATCATCCCTCACCAACGCCTCATGATAAAGACGATTTTAACTCACATTGATTTCTTATGTGAACAGATCGAGATGCTAGATCAGGAAGTGCTATAAGGGTAACCCCTTTCCATGACGACATCGAGCGTCTAGATTCTATTCCTGGTATAGCCACTCGAATTGCGGAACAAATCTTAGCTGAAATCTGCCTTAGTTGAAGCAGCCCATTCTATTGCAGTGTCAAAAAACTATCTCGGCGCCATGTATAAACGTACAGCAGCACGGAAAGGTAAAAAACGAGCAGCCATCATTGTGGCTCATGCTATGTTGCGAATTGCCTTCTATCTTTTAACTCGTAAGGAAATGTACGTAGACTTATGTGAAGACTATTTTGACAAACAAAAGCAACAATCTATTGTAAAGTACGCAGTTCGACGACTAGAAAACTTGGGTTATTCTGTGACCATTTCAGCAGTCTCCTAATTCTTTAAAGAAACCAGTACCTCTTTATTTCAGGCGCTCCACCCTTTTTAAAAAATGAATGAGCTGCGTCTTCTTTACTATTGTCTTTTTCAGTGACTACAGTTTTATTTTTCATGGGAGCTCGATCAATAATACAAGCATACTTGCATGAAACACTCTGTTTCATCCCTTAAATGGGGTGGACTGTAATAGTGAAATGAACGTAAAGTTTGGGATTCATCTAATATTTTTACTTATAGGTGAGATCCACCGCTTGCGTCGAGCAATTGACCGGTTACCCAACGGCTGTCCGACGAAGCGAGAAAGGCAACAATATCCGCTATATCCTCGGGTTCTCCCCATCTGTTGAAGGTTGAAAGACCGGCAGCATATTTTTGTCCATGGGGATCTTGCAACGTCCCGGCATTCATCTCTGTGTTAATAATGCCGGGCTGGATGGCGTTTACCGTAATATTGCGGCTACCCAGTTGTTTAGCCAGAAGATTCGTAAATGTGTCGATGGCCCCTTTCGACATGCTGTAGGTGAACACACTTGGAGAGGCTACGCGCGTCACAAAGGATGAAATATTAATAATGCGCCCCCCGTCTTTTAGACGTGGCAAAGCTTGTTGGGTAACAAAAAGCGGTGCTTTGACGTTAACCTTCATCACCTCGTCAAAAGATTCCTCAGTTGTCTCTTCTAGGCTAATTATTTGACCGATTCCAGCATTGTTAACAAGAATATCGAATCCACTGCCGCCTGTACGTTCCCGAATGTCATCATCCAGTACCGCAAATAAATCATGAATGCCATCGAGAGTGCTCAAGTCAGCACCAATCGCGCACGCGTTACCTCCGCTTTGCTCGATCTGGTGAACGACTGACTCCGCTTCATTTCGTCTTTTTCCATAGTGCACGACGACAAATGCGCCCTCTTTTGCCAGACGCAATGCGATGCTGCGGCCAATTCCTCGGCTCGCTCCGGTTATTAAAGCGATTTTACCTTCCAACTTACTCATGCTTTCATCTCCTTATCCGAATTCAAATATAGTTATATCACAGGACAACATTTGAAATGT
Source organism: Paenibacillus sp. N3.4 (assembly GCF_008017805.1). Lineage (GTDB taxonomy): Bacteria > Bacillota > Bacilli > Paenibacillales > NBRC-103111 > Paenibacillus_E. The sequence continues at coordinate 13,675 of NZ_VRTT01000084.1, forward strand.
TGCTCTCTCATTCAGTTACAAGGGGATGGCTATTGGTAGGCTTTTCCATGGTTAATCTTAAATCATCCTGCCCGTTCAATTGAAGCATCCAAATCACTACTCGAATAATTTTCTTGATATTGGAAAATCTAATTTCGATGAAAGGAGGTACATGCATGGTTGAGTACACTAACATTCAAGACAACTCCGAAGAAATAATGAAGTGTATTGTTAACTGCGATACCGAGCAAGATCAGAATCAAAAAGATAAAAATATGTTGAACAGCATTCCGAGCGAAGAAGAATATATTGATGAACCGTAATTCGCTAAGCTTCAAAGATGGCGGTTATTCTATTGTGTCGAAGGATACGCACTGGGCCACTTTCCTGTTATATCCGATCGGTCAAAATAACTTCTGAAATTAATGAGACGGATTTATGCGAACATTCCAAGCAGCCAGGAACATAAAAACAATGTTCCTGGCTTTCGTTACTTTATTCAATTATTGTTCTCCATTAGAGTTGAAAGGAGCAGGTTAACGGTCTATTTTGACTTCATCGCATTTTCAAGAATTTTCACAATCTCCTCAAGGTTTAGTTTTATCAGTATCATTCATTTGTTTCTTTAGCAGATTCTTAGCTGTATCCAGAGCTGTACCTTCTCTGGTTGTATGATGAACGTCCGCTCCGTAATCGACTAAGAGTTGGACAATCCTCGGGCCTTTATCGATGACTGCGGAGTCTAACGGCCTTAGAAAGTCGCCGAACCCTACTAAACTTTGATTTGGATCAGCACTGGATTTCAAGAGAAGCTTAAGCATTTCGACGTTGTTTGGTTTTATTGCAAAGCTAAGTGTCGTTAGACCGTCATTTTTATTTTTAAAATTTGGCCCTCCACCGTTATTTAACCAATACTTCACTTGCTCTAAATCGTTCCATTAATTGTTGCCTTCGTCGAATTCACTGTCATCCTAATCTGCAATCCATTCTTCGTTCCTGTTATCGTCTGAGTCGCCTCATCCCAGTCGATCTTAAAAACATAATCAATTTTCGAAAGTAACGAAATCTTTTCACTTAACAATTCCCCTGTATTATGTCTAGATCAGAAAATGCAAGCTCACCTAAAGTCCCCCTTGTTCTAAAAATTCATATATGTGCATTATATTTAAAAACATTGTGCCACTACCATTCTTAAGGGGAGTTGTTGTGATTCGATTAAACAACTATCCAATCACGGTCAACTCGTTGGACGCCGCACTGTCATATTCGCATGCCGGTATGGGAGGTTGAATGATGAACGAGAACAAAGGAACTCACCCTAACAAATGGTCCGGAGATACTTCGGCTGCTTTTCATTCGCAGACTGTGGGCGAACGAGGCCCTGTATTGGAACAGGACAACGTGCTGCATGAAAAGCTGGAGACTTTCATCCATTCGAAATTGTTAGAAAGGCCCGTGCATGCCAAAGGATATGGCGCATTCGGATACTTTCAGACCGTACATGCCATGACGGCTTACACGCAGCTTTGTTTCTTGCAAAATCCGGGTCAGCAGGTCCCTGTCGCAGTAAGATTCTCCTTAGCCGTCAGCAACAAAGGCACGCCGGATACTTCCCGTAACGTGCGCGGACTCGCCACCAAGTTCTATACGGATCATGGGGTGTTCGATCTTGTCTGTAACCATATCCCCGTGTTCGCCGTCAGAGACGCCATCCGCTTTCCCGAGTTTATCAATGCCTTCCTGCCGTCGCCCGTCAACAATCTCATCGATCCGGAACGATTTTGGAGCTTCGTCGCCCGAGCACCGGAATGCACAAGCTTTCTCGTCCGGCTCTACTCCGACGCGGGCACTGTCAAGAGTCTTCGCAACATCCCAGGCCACAGCGTAAATACATACGTCTGGAAAAACGCGCAAGGTGTCCGCACTTACGTGAAATATCATTGGATGCCTCTAGCGGGTGTGCAGTATATTGACCGTCAAGAATCAGCCCGGCTCGCTTGCGAGAATCCGGATTATGCCGGCAAGGACTTATTCGATGCGCTGAACGCGGGCAAAACGTTTGAATATGGGCTATACGTGCAGCTGATGAACCCCCAAGACGAGTCCTTTCTCCCTTATGATCCGTTGGATAGTACAAAGGTATGGGATGAGCGGCAATATCCCTTACTGCCAGTCGGGAGATTGGTATTAAATAGCAATCCAGATAATTATATAGAGCAAGTAGAAAAGTTGGCTTTCTCCCCTTCCAACCTGCTAGAAGGCACAGAGTTGTCGGACGATAAGATACTACAGGGGCGTGCAAATCTTTATTGGGATTCGCAGCGCCGGCGGCTTGGTCCGGATTTCCGCAAGATTCCGATTAATCATCAGCAGAACTGGACGCCTGATTCCCTTGTGACCAGCGGCAACGGGAGATTCGTGGAAGGACGCCTCGTGCGATCCGACCTGCCCAAGCAAGACGACTTCGCGCAAGCCGGTCAGTATTATCATGCTCTTGCCCCATTGCAGCAAGAACACTTGGTAGATAACCTGGCCGTCGATCTTGCCGGCATATCCCCCGAAACGCAAAACATCGTGCTCAGCTATCTGTACCAGGCGTCATCCGAGCTTGGGGAACGTGTCGCCCGAAAGATCCAATCTTCATAAGGAATCGCATTGAGCAAAAAATTGCCTTACTCGTGATAAGGTTCACCACGTTGTCAATAAAGGCAAGTTTTAAGGCCATCCTTTACGGATGGCCTTGGAGTTTTCATTTATAATAAGAGCGCCCCAGTTCTGTATTTTATACATATGTCTATTAATCTGTTATATAATACGCTTTTCTATGGTGGCTTTCACTGTCGGATGACAAGTCTGTTCTCTGTGTTTAGTCAACGGAGGCAACACTGAATAGCTTTTATTTAGGTTTTATCATCGTATCCCCATCGTTTGATAGTACATATGTTCTAACTTTAGACCTGTACATTCGGAAGTTCGTCAGTTCAGTCTGTTTGAAGACAGTTTTTTGCAAAGTTTGTTACGTAGCAACCTCATGTTGCATGACTCTACTGCTTTTAAAAAGCCTAACCGTTCCACTTGATACAATCATAGATCTGTTGCGTATTATTTAACGATTTATATATTTGATAGTTTATATCATTTGCTAATTTGGCATACGGTAGTTTTTCTACCGCCTTCTTCGATCGAATATTTTGTTTTCGGATCTTCAAAAATACTATTTCGATATTATGTTCAAGAAATAGTTCAGTAAAAAAGGATTCCTTAGCTCGTTTGTTATAACCTTTTCCAAAATAAGGAGTTCCAATCCATGTGGCCAAGAAGCCTGTTTTATTAACTATATCATATAGTTCAATGGTACCAATGGGATGTCCCATCTCGTTAAGAATTGTTCTAGAAATACATGTCTCCAGTTCTTCTTCAACGATCAACTGTTTGGTTATGAATAAATATTCTTCATAAAATTGGCATTTATAACGAATGTAAGGAAAAACTGCAGGATCCATCATTAAGTTATACAGTGAATGGCATTCGTGCAAATCACGTTTTTTTAACATTACATCTACCACCTAGTCCTTTTATTTCGCTATATCAAACTATTTAAGTATATAAAAGGACTTGGTGGATTTTATTAATTCTACATTTTCTTTTTGTAAAATTATCGTAGAAATTGTATTCCATATCACTCTGGTGAACTCAAAAAAGGTGCTGAATGGATCGCACTGCTTCTACGCCATGGACTTCTGAAAGCTAGTTTTATTCCAAACCGAATTCAACGAGAATTAAGTGAATTAGTTCGTTATCGCCGAAGCATCATTGAAGAGCGTGCAAGGCAACATAATCGAATAAAAAAAGTACTAGAAGGAGCAAACATCAAACTGGGCTCTGTTGTTTCAGATATTATGGGAGTTTTGTCTAAGGACATGTTACATGCCATCGCAGACGGTGAGGAAGATCACAATGAAATACCGCAGGCTGCCTCAGCTGCCTGCGGTATTTCATGTATCGTTTTCCGTTTAGCGTAACAAGTGGCACTATGACTTGGCACTAATCCTTGTTAAAATATTCAACCACCAACACAATCAAGCCATGAACAAACAATAGAATACTATCGCCGAGAAGAAAAGTTAAAGAGATAAAGCCGCTGCGCCGCTTTGCGCGATCACATGTCCAAAAATGACATCAACACCGGCTTGTTCGCATGCTTTTCCAATTTTTGAATACATTTAAGTATTCGATAAACAGGAGGACACAAGTCATGTCACAACACGGGCAATCGTTCATGAGAGGTACGCTGGTCTTGTCTGTCGCTGCTTTCATCAACCGTATTCTCGGTTTTATCAGCGGCATGTTTATCGCTCGCGTACTGGGCGCAGAGGGAATCGGCATCTTGATGATGGCGCATCCGCTCGTCCCGCTCGTCATTACGATTACGGAGCTTGGATTGCCGGTGGCAATTTCAAAGTTGGTCGCAGAGGCCCTCGCTCGCGGCGAACGGATGAAAGTGAGGCGCATCCTGCATGTCTCGCTCGCTGTCACGGGCGTCTTGAGCGTAGCGCTCACGACCATATCGTTACTTGGATCTGAGTGGATCGCATCCATTCTGCTAAGCGATCAACGCGCTTATTATGCGATGCTGGCGATTACGCCGATCGCGCCGATCGTCGCTGTCTCCGCCGTATTAAAGGGATATTTCCGCGGCATGCAGCAGATGAAGACCATTGCCGCTTCCGATGTGCTAGAGCATACGGTGCAAATCGCCTGTGTACTTGCGCTGGTCCACCTATTGCTGCCATACGGCGTCGCTTATGCGGCTGCTGGAGCAATGGCTGCCTCTGTTGTCAGCGAAGCGATCAGCCTCCTATTCCTGGTGACAAGCTACAAGCTATACGGTGAATCGAAGATGCCGGGCGAGACTTGGGCAAGCCACCTGAAACAAGGAAGAAGCACACTCGGCGAGCTGCTGCAAATCGGACTGCCGACGACCGGGCACGGAGTCATTCATTCGTTATACAGCACCTTCCAGCCGCTTCTTATTACAACCAGCCTAGCGCTGGCCGGCATCGGCACGGCGTTAGCCACGAAGCAATTCGGCCAGCTGGCCGGCTATGCGTTTCCGCTGCTGTTCATGCCAAGCTTTATCACGCAGTCCTTGTCAACCGCTCTCATTCCTGCGATTGGCGAGGCAGCGGCGAACAAGAACAGTCTGCTTATACATGAGCGGATGAATCAGGCTATGAACTTGGGACTCCTGATCGGCGCGCCGGCGACCGTTATCCTGTACGAGTGGGCAACTCCACTAACGACACTTGTCTATAATGCGCCTGAAGCAGGATTGCTTCTGAAAATACTGGCGCCGATGTTTTTCCTGCATTATTTCGACGCTCCGCTTCATGCGATTCTGCTCGGGCTCGGCCGCGCGAAAGCTACGCTGTGGAATTACGTAATAGCCACCGTATTCAAGGGTGTCTCGATCTTCGTATTCGGCAGCCAATTTGGTATTATTGGCGTTGCGTACGGCATCGGTATCGGCATTGTGGTGCAAACACTGCTGAACTTCTTTTCCATCTCAAGCTCGATCGGATTTTATTGGAGTATTCGTCCTTATGTCAAAGTTGGGATCTGCATGATGCTGATGGCGATATGCGGACACTGGACCTATAACTATGTTGCCAGCCATGGTATGCCGCAGTTATGGTGCGTAATCACTTCAATCGTCTGTTCCTTGTTTCTCTATTTCGCCGCACTCGTATTGACGGGTACATTGAATTGGAAAAGTACGCGCCACAGATTTTCGATTCCATGGTAAGTTTACTTGAAAAAGAAAAAGCAGCCATGATCGGCTGTTTTTCGCTGCTGGCTTATAGCGTAATGTTTTTTTCCATGTTAATTTATTGCTTTGCTCATTACCACTGAATAATTTTCTCTTCTGAATTGAACATAGTTGTCACAGAATGGTGTTTATCGGCAGCCGCGTATTAGTTATTAATTGAGCTATAGTTCCCCGAGGGAGCTGAATTAACTATGATAATTCCACCATCATGCTAACAGGCCCTGTTATCAAATTTTGTTACTCAAATGCTTTCTATTAAGAACATGTATTCATCTTCTGTTTCCAGAAGTATTTGTTTATACCCTGCCCAGTTATCATAAAACCATAGCTCTTCTGCTTGGAGGACTCCAGATCCTATACTAAAGGTATAATTCCTCTCATCAACAATTAATCGATTTACATAAATTCCCGGAATTGAATTTGGGTACGCTTGATCATATTGAATCAAGGGATTATTCTCTCGATATATTGAAACTTTATCTAACCTTCTTTGTACACTTTGATTAATATAATTTGATAATGACTCTGTTGTTCCTGTTCGATATGTATATTCATTTATATCTCTTAGAAAAAAATTCGTAATTACATCGTTCGCAAACTCATAACTTGGTTCATAATAATTATGCCATTCTTCAACATCAATAAGTGAATTAGCCCACAATGAAACAAAGGCTTCTAGCAAATTGCTGTATTGATTCTTATTAGTTCGATATATTTGCATGAAATTTTCATACTCATACATAGAGTAGAATATTGTTCCAGTAATAAGTTTTGTCTGAAAGTTCATAAAATAATTCTTTGCATCTTCAATAAACAAGCTAGGATCTTGAGAAAGAATTTCTTTTAACATCCTTCACACCTCTTGGTAAACAATATCACTCAAAAATACATCAATTTTGTAAATATCTGATATTGAAGATATTCGGCGAAGTAATGAACTATCCTGCACTATGGTATCATCAGGTTAAGAATAACTCTTAACGGCCTAACCACGGGCAGTATCAACCACGCTCTACTGCACGCTAGCACAACGCGGCTGCCGATCCATGCCGGCAACCGCGTGTTATATTCTGAGCTATCGTTCAGCGTTAGTTTAATACTTTAAAGTTCTCGATGATAACGTACTTCTTCTGATTCTTCTTTGAACCCAACAGTATGATACAAAGATAAAGCTGATTTGTTTGCCGTTTCCACCTGCAGTTCTACGAACGAACAACCATTATTTTTGAGATATATGATCGCTTGTGAGAGTAAATGCGTTGCAAGGCCTTGTTTCCGCCAAGGCTTTCTAACAAAGACATCTTCAATGATTCCATCTCCATCTTCATCAATCCAAGTCATAACACTTCCCACTAAGACGCCATTCTCTCTTACAACAAATGCAGTCCACGCAGTATGGTTCTGGTTATCCATAAACTGCTTGATTCCAATTGGGGCCTCAGGCCAAATTTCCATGTCGACTTTTAAGTATTCATCTACACTATCCTCCAAAGACATGTCCCATTGATTACAGAGATAAGGTAAATTAACAACTGAGAGTTCGATTGGCTGAGATAAGCTTCTACGCATCGTGTACAAACTCTTCCAGTACATGAACCCTTTTGCTTTGAAATAGTTGTTGTTAACCCCTTCCGTCACTTTGTTTCCTATGCCAACCATCGTTTTATACTCATTGGATAATGTTTGTTTTAACTCAAATGCCCTACTTAACAACGGCTCATATAGAAGGTCATAGAGGAGGTAGTCGTCTTCTCTTTCTGGTAGGGTTTTTAGATTTAAATAAATATAGTGCTTGTGTTCTAATGAACTGCCTTTTTGTATTGTAGAAACTATACTGACTTGCCCTTTTCCTATGATTTGTCTACCATCAATCGCTATGAACACATTCGACCAATTATCTTCTTCCCCAACCCACCAGAAAACAGAATTAGATTTAGTAGTAACGGCTTGATATAACTCCCCTGTCTTCTGTATATCATCCTTTGTAAAACTACGGACTACTACGCTCATGACACTAACCACCTTTCACCATCCCCATGTAATATTCTACCATTAAATCATTATTTGGGGTTGGTAATATTTGATTATAGAAGACTTGAACTATTCTGTCCCAAGTACTACGTAGGCGGTGGTACCACGTTAACCTGCCCGTTAACGTAATAAGGGCTGCCAGTAATTATCTCTGCAGTCATGTAGTATCTTTTATTTTTATATATAACTCTCGTTCGCCGTTAGCATAATGACCTCACCAGTCATCTATGGAACGGTTCTCCGCGTTGTCTGTAACGGCAAGTTTAAAGGCCATCCTTTACGGGTGGCCCTTTTTTTGATCTCGCTATCTCACCGCCTAAAAGTTTATTTTTGAGAATCAAAAATAAACATAGATGCATCATGTCCCATGAATATTTTACTTCCATTATAAAAAGTTTTGGATTGAATATTCCTGTACCCTATTTTAGTCATAATGTCAGTTAGCTTTACTTGATTAAATCCGTTATGAACTATATCTGAAACTACTTTTCATTATTATTAAAATCTACGATTAGTAAATGCCCGCCTTCATTTAGAACATCAAATAATCTTGATAAAACTGATTCAACATCATTAATATGGAGTAGAACCTGAGCCATGAAAATATAGTCAGCATGTAAATCCGATAGACCTTCCTTTTCAAAATCAAAGCATAATGTATCTACATTCTGAATATTAAGATCAGAAATTTTTTGCTTTATTTGATTAATCATGTTTTGTGAAGTATCTAGAAAAAGCATAGAATTAAAATCGTTTAATAAGTTCATTCCGACAAGACCAGTTCCACACCCAAAATCAATAGCATTCTTACTATTAGCGTCAACTAAATATTCACGAATGGCATCAGATGATACCTTTGCAATTTGAATTCTTTCAGAAGTGTCATATCTATTAGCTATCATTTCAAACTTATCCGTATTTCCCATTATTACCTCTCCAATCTGCCTTAATAAAATCCTGAATACAACAATATAGAATGAAATTCTATCGAAGCCTTAGCATTTAGTCCACATTCTTATTAGTGCTTATGGAAAAACAAAACCTCTGTATGAATGGAGGAGACAACCTTGTTTTTCTCTCATTAATCTATTGGCATCTTTTTTATCCTGCCCGTTTAGCTTTGAATCGAACAGCTAACTTGATAAATTTTTCACCCCAACCACTATCAATTGATATTGCTTGGAATGATCCAGTTGGACATCCTCAACGTTTTCGAAACGCGACCCTGTGACATCAATTCCTTACTTAAAGAGGATAAGCGGAAAATTTAGACCTGACAGGCTATTTTGAGCTACATAATTTGGTTAATCAACACATCCGTTAATTTATTGTTCTAAAAGATCTATAAAATTCGCGGATGTCCTTAACAAACAATTCCGGCTCTTCCAGAGCAGTAAAATGGCCACCGCGGGTCATTGCATTCCAGCGCGTAATATTCAGGTTGCGTACAGCCCATTCTTTGGGTGGCAATAATATATCTGCCGGGAAAAGAGCGACGGCTGTCGGTACCTCTATGCGGCCCAGAGGCGGCAAAGAATGTGAATTCTCATAATACATACGGGCTGTTGATCCTATAGTATTGGTAACCCAATAGATCATAATATGCGTGAGCAGCTCATCCTCGCTGAATCGTTGCGCCAGGTCCCCCTTACAATCACTCCATGCACGGAATTTGTCAATCAACCAACCAGCCAGACCTGCTGGCGAGTCGGACAGTCCGTAGGCAAGAGTCTGGGGTCTTGTCGATTGAATGGAGATATAGCCGCCTTCAAGAGCAAGCCATTCCTGAGCCTTCTTCTTATATTGCAGTTCTTCCTCTGAGAGCCTCGCCGGATCTTGTGCCGTCATGAGATCTCTAATAATCCCGATATCGGTTAAGTGGATTCCGACAAGCAGTTCTGGATGGTTCGCCGCAAGATATCTGGTAACACCGGAGCCCATATCCCCGCCTGCAGCAGCAAATTTGTTATAGCCAAGTTCTTGTGTCATTAGTTTAGCCCACATCTCGGAGGCATGAAAATTGTTGACGCCACGATCAGGACGGCTAGAGAAGCCAAACCCTGGCAGCGAAGGGACAATGACATCAAAAGCGTCCTCAGGGTCACCACCGTGGGCAGTGGGATCAGTAAGAAATGGGATAATCTTTTGGTAACGCAGGTAACTGTCCGGCCAGCCGTGGGTAAGAATGATGGGCAACGGATTAGGTCCTTTACCGCGCTCATGCACGAAATGAACATCTATGCCGTCGACAGTACTGCGAAATTGAGCAAAGCGGTTTAATTTCGCTTCTTGTGCACGCCAGTCAAAATGGTCTCGCCAATAGGCAACGAGCGATTGTAAATAACGTAATTCTGTGCCTTGTTTCCAAGCGGAATCTTCTAATTGATCCGGCCAGCGGATGTGATTCAGTCTGTATTGTAGATCGTCAAGCACTTCATCGGATACCTGGATTTGAAAACGTTCAACAGCCATAATGATTTCCTCCCACTAATCTTAATCGTTCAATCTTGACAGTTTGAGCAGCTGTCGTGGAAAATGTGGCCTATACATCGGTTATAATTAAAGCGTAGGCGGGAACATATCTTAGGATATCGACTTCCGAAACTTGTAAAAAGCTATGATCGCACAAGCGGATATCCATATTCACCCTTTTCCCCTCCCAAATGACACAGGATGCACCTATGGAATGTTGTCCTTCAGCTGCTCATTTTGGGTTGATTCACAATCTAATTATAACCTTTGAACTTGTATGCTACACTGTTATAAATGAAGCAACCAACTATACTATTTGATAGGTGAAAAAAATGCCACAAATGGACCGACACAAAGAACGTACGGTGAAAATAGAATTTGTCGCAGTGGAGGATTTCAGTATTCTTCCTTATCCTGAACGGTATACGCTGATTTTTATTACGTCAGGAAGTATAAATGGGATATTGAATGAACGTCCAATATCCATTAGCGCTCCTGGTGTCCTTTGCTTGGCTGAGGACGATAATGTGCAAGTGGTTGAAAAGATTAATGTATCTGCTCAATCCTTTAGTTTTCATCCCGAATTTCTTAACACCATTACTCTTACCGAAACGAAGGATTATTTCCCAGCAGCTCCTAGAATTCAAACAGGACTTTCCCTTTTTCAAAGGGATTATTTGTATACGGGTGTACCTCGTGTAACTGAGAAAGCATACCCCCTATTGTTTGAATGGTTTTTCGTACTTGGCACCGAAGTGCAGGCGCAAAGTGACGCACTCTGGGTGTGCAGAATAAAAAAGTATCTCATCCAAATTTTAGGTTTGATGGAGGAATTAATTCAATATAGTGAACATTCACCTGTCGATGAAGTATTAGATTATATACACACTAATTATTCGCGAAAGATTTCATTAAACGATTTGACGAATTGTGCGCATTTGAACCGTGTGACTCTGAATAAATTGTTTCAGGAGAGATGTGGAAAAACAGCATTTGGTTACTTGCTTACACATCGCTTGAAGGTTGCGAGTGACCTTTTGACACATACCGATATGAGCCTTAATGAAATTGCACGTTCCACTGGATTCGAGTATGACACCTACTTTATTAAACAGTTTACAGCGAAAAAAGGGATGTCACCTACAACGTATCGAATTACATCCCGCAAGTTTGGTACTGCTCAATAACAACAGGCCTGTTGATTAATCAGAAAAGATCGGCATGAAGCGGCAAATCTCTGTTTGCACCATTAAATACCATTTGGGCAACATAAAGACGATCAGCGCAGAAAACAGTTGCCCGAAGACCGCGTTTTCGGTTGTGCCGAATAGCGTTGGGAGATTTAGATGTTGTTTGATCCAACGAAAAAACACCTCTATTTGCCAGCGAGCTTTATAGATCAGAGCGATTTGTTCAGCAGTAACGCCCATCAAATCGGTCACAACGCGAATTTCTCTACCTTCAAAGTCACGAAAGACGACCACACGGTGTCGATGTTTTGATCGACATTGAGACGTTCCCAGTTGGCACGTGCTGTCCCGAATGACAGGAGAATCGCCAGTGGTTTGGCGCCGCAGCGCATACGGTTTTGCAGTATGTCCTTAACATTTCTTTCAAGGAAAAAGTCCTTTGTCCACGATTGCGGAGTCTGTAGGTTCAAATCCCCACATCTCTTGTTTTTATATAAAACTTGATACCCAGAATTCCGTCATATCTCTATCTCCTTTATGGGGGCCCGCCAACATTTTAACGAAAATGTACGCAAAGCCTTCGGACGTGACCGACTTAACGTTTTTTCTGACTCTAAGCCCAATAGTCCACGTTATTACCTGTACCGCTGGTCATTCAACTTCCTGTTGTTTCAGCGGTCGTAATGAATCGAGAGACTTGTTCTGCCTAAAATTGAATTTGTATTCGCCTAAGAAATTGATATGCTCCCATCCAATCTCCAGCACGAGGGCGGCGTTCAATCCTTCGGGGCCTCCGCCAATAATCACCACATCAAGATGTTGGTTTTTCATCATCTTCACCAACATATATAGATCTATGTTATCCATAATTAGAGTGCAAGAAGCGTATCACTTCTTGTTTACCTCATGTTTGCAATGCTTGAAAGCTTCATCCATTACCGACTGGATAGAGTGCTCCCGCAAGTATTGGTGCAGATGCTGTTCCGCGCCGTCCATCACCTTCTCAACCAAACATCCGCTCTTTTTTGGGCGTTCATGCTCCTCTGGTACATCTCCAGCTTCCGCTAACAACCGATGCTGCTGCGAATTCGAATTCGAGCATTCGAACAATTGCTGTCTTCCTTCAATTACTTGAATCACATCAAGAAAAGTAATCTGTTCGGCCGGTCGTGCCAACTCGTAACCGCCGTTCACCCCCGGTACCGCACGTACGATTCCATCCTGCCTCAACTTGGACATGATTTTAGATAAATAGCTTTCAGAAACGCCAAGTGTCACAGATAATTCCTTGATTCCAACATTGTTGCGACGATCCGAGTGACCCAAATGAAGTAAGGCGTGTAGAGCGTAATCTGTACTTTTAGAGAACTGCATGGTCCCCTCCGCCCTTCCTAAGACTATTATAAATACGGACCCGTGATAGCCATAATAAACGATTCAACTTCAATTTACAATGACTTTTTAGTTAACAAATCTGCTATTAACCGTCTTTTAGCGGCACGGCATCAGCATGGCCTGTCACGATTCAATTCGAAATGGAAGTTGAATAATTGTTGGCTCGGGTGAAACAACCCGGGACTGTTGGGACTTCGAGTAAGAAAACGTCAAGGCGGTGGCGTCCGAAGGCTTAACAAAGAAAAGGAGCAGTTCACCTCGGCAAACTATTCCTTTCTCATTCAGCACAGTTGGCAAGCGTTTGTTTGGCAAAGCCAGTGTGGGTAGACATTTGCAGCTACTTCACCTCGGGCTGGACTACTTTAATCGAAATAAGCTGAATTCTTCAGCTGTACCCGCATATGGGATCATGCCTTCAAACTGCAACCCTAGCTTTTCTAACAGTTTGGCCGACGAATGATTATCTTCAGAGGTAATAGCCACAATGCGTTTTAGCCCTAAAACGCATTGTGCATAATCAATCACTGCGGAAGCAGCCTCAAAGGCGTATCCTTTCCCCCAGAACCTAGGTAGAAAAGCAAATCCAACATCTACATCTTCTAAGAAATCTCTTTTTACCAATCCGCAAATGCCGATCGGAGTACCTCCATCCTTCAATTCCGTCAAATAAAATCCGAAACCCAAACGGACATACATGTCTAGAGCCCCTTTTAAAATGTAGTCCCGCGCGTCATCGATGGTTCTCACACCTCTATCGCCTATGTACTGGATCCAAGAAGGATCGTTCAATAGCTCAAGGATAAAAGCCGCATCCTCAATCGTTTGATGACGAATAATTAGCCGTTCTGTTTCTAGTACTTTCAAGGTAGATGCCCCCAAACGCTTAAAATAGGATGTGTATAATTATAACAAAAAATAGCGCCCCAGACTCTATGAGCGCTCGCTCTTTCTTTCGTTAATCTGCTCTTTACAGGTGCTGCTTGACTGCAAGCACTTATTAAGCAAATCTGCCCTCTAGCTGAATAACGGCTAAGGACTTCATTATGTTTACAGAATGTTTCCATCGGGAATGAAAAAAGGTTCTTGTCAGTATGACTTTCCGGTGCTCCAAGTTCTGGATCATAGTTAGACTTATTACCTTGAAACGTAATTCAATGTATATTATTCCTATCATTAAATTATCCGCAGTTAGATTACCTTTTGTTAATGGACGAAATGATTACTGGAACCGAAATGACCATAAGGCTTCATCGGGCAAACTGGTGTACACCAGGAATGGATCCAAATCGCCAAGGATGGTGATCGCTACATCGCTGTTGTCACGCTGCAGCAAAACGAGCAAACAAGGGCTATGAATACATTGTTGTGCTTCTGGAATGCCGCGGACACACACAACAATTCCATAAATGGCCCAATGCTGCGAATTAACCGTGATCTGATCGGCTTCCGGGCGGAGCCTGGGAATTATTATGGATCACTTATGACAAGGTTCACCGCATCACAAAGACGACAAAAAGGAGTCAGCCCCTGGTAACTTAATAGGCTGACCCCGTTTATTGCTGATTATTGTATTTTCTACTGCTCTTCGTCGGTAATAAAGTATGAATGAATGTCGTAATGCGGAACTTCGAAACCTTCGTGCCCATGCACTTGGAACTCAATATCCACTTGTACGACAGCGGGTGACGGGACCCCCTTCATACCAGGCAGGTTGATATGGTTAACTCCTTTTATAAAATCGTCCTGAGCAATCATATATTCAAGGAACACCAGTTTTCCATCATGTACGCCGTAGATCGGTCCGGTCGGGAGGTCTCCTGCTTGCGGATTCGCCCAATGTTCGCCCATGGCAGGCACGCTATCCGTTATTTTGATCGTTCCTTCGGGAAGCGCCAGTACATACACTCCCTGTTTAGCGTCCCAGCTGACTTGCTGGGCGTGGACCGCATCGGCCAAATCCCGGATCCAGGCCGTCGGTTCATCTTGCTTTATGCGAATATTTGAAATCGTTTTCCGCTAAAAACCACTTCTTGGTTCCCTTTGCTCAAGGTATACGTACGATCGAACAAATCAGCGAAAGCTCAAACGGACACATATGTTTTACCATCGGTCGTTACATGATTCGCCGCGGATTTCACTTCAACTCCGTTGACCTCGATGGTCAATCCATCGCTTTTCGTATCACTCGCCGTTATTCCGTGCGCCGATACGCTGCCGGACATTAGAATGAACAAACTAATAGCCAATAACATAATCTTTTTCATAGTAGTCCACTCCAGTCTTATCAATTAATTAAGGTTTAATAATCATAAATACGAATAATACCACGCCCATTGCCGAAGCTGCATAAAGCATCGCATTCGCTCTTGTGAGGTTGGCCCTCTGCTCCTGAGGAAGCTCGATTTTGCTTAAGTTCGTTTCATCGAACACCCATTGTGCGACACGTTTTTGCGCCGGAGCTACAAAGCCGATCACAACGATTTGGATCAGGACATAGAGTATAAGCGATCCCAATAACCACAACTGCGTGTAAGAACCGTAGTTGTTCAGCGTGATGAGCAGAATACCTGAGAGCACAGCAATGGACCCCCCGATTTTCGGAAAAAAGTCCAGCATACGAGCCAACTTCATGGAGTGTCTCAATTGTTCCAACGTTTGGTTGTTCCTAACCAACACGTGTCCGAAAAATGTTGGACCAACACCAATAATCGCCGATAATACATGAATCAACATCAACCACTTCACTACCCAGTCTCCTCCTTTCTAGAATACTTGATTTGATAACATTAAGAGTACCATCTTGCTTTCGCACATTCTATTATACGAACGTAGCAAAATAGTCGAATTCGGTTATACTTTCATTCTCCTCACGGATAAAAAAAGAAGACAAGTTCTCTCCCGAAAGAAAGCTCGTCTCCTTACGATCATTATGTTTTTTTCAAGTAGCTGTTAACCAGTTGCGTTCGATTCCTGACATTCAACTTCCGAAATACCGCTGTCAAATGCTTCTTGACCGTTACTTCTGTAATATGCAAGTCTGTCGCAATTTCTTGATTCGTATAACCTTTCACCAGCAGTTCCACCACTTCTTTTTCCCGCTCGGATAGCATCGGCATACCATCATCCTGCTGCTTGGAATGATCTACAAGGCCGAACGACGCTATCATTTTGTCCAAATAACCCTACAGCTTGCTGCCCCTCGTATCGACACGTCCTCAAAATCCGTCACATCGATCGTTTTCACAAAATAACCAGCAATATGTTCCTTCGGCACTCGGAGTTCCTTTAGCCTATGATCCGGCAGGATTTGGGAATAAGTGGATGAAATAGGGTGAGTTAGCAAGTAATCAAGTGTTCCTGTATGAATCGGAATGATTGCCATCAGGCCACATGAAATAAAAATTTTTAACTTATTAGTTTAAATGTTTGAACGCATAAACGTTTGGAGAGTGATGGATGTGAAAGCAATGGTAATCGATCGATACGGAAAAAAAATGCCTTTAAGACTAGCAGAATTGCCGGTGCCTGAAGTTGGAGAGCAAGATGTTCTTGTTGAAATTCATGCAGCCAGCTTGAATCCAATCGATTTTAAAATAAGAGATGGAAAAACGAAATTCCTTCTCAAATACAATTTTCCTTTAATACTTGGAAATGATTTTTCTGGAAAAATAACTAAGTTGGGTTCAAAAGTTACAACATTTAAAGTTGGAGATGAAGTTTATGGCAGACCGAGAAAAAGCCGCATCGGAACTTTTGCAGAATATATAGCAATTAACGAAGAAGATATTTCGCTAAAACCACAAAATCTAAGTTTCGAAGAAGCTGCTTCCATCCCGTTGATTGGACTTACCACCCTACAAGCATTCGCCGATATTATGGGTCTCAAGAAAGACCAGAAGATACTGATACATGCAGGGGCAGGAGGAGTAGGGACCTTCGCCATTCAACTTGCAAAGGTAATGGGCGCCTATGTTGCCACTACAGCAAGTGACAAAGGGTATAAGTTAGTTAAGTCCTTAGGAGCCGACCTGATAATAAATTACAAAAAACAGAACTTTGATGAAATATTAAAGGACTATGATGCGGTTTATGATACTCTGGGCGGAGAAGCATTAGAGAAGTCCTTTAAAGTGCTTAAACCACACGGCAAAATTGTATCAATTTCGGCTTTACCCAATGCCAAATTTGGTAGAGAAAGTAATCTAGGAATATTAAAAACAATTATATTATCAATTGTAAGCAGAAAGATTACTGCACTAGAGAAAAAGGGCTCTTCGCTGCTTACTATTGGTAATTAAGATTATAGAGAAAAGAATAGAAACAAGCTTCTTACCAGCCTATGCTAGAATCTCATAGCAAATGAAAGC
>NZ_VRTT01000085.1 GCF_008017805.1 Paenibacillus sp. N3.4
CGTTCTCATATTCTTCCATAAACCATACCTCCGCTTCAACTTACTAGAAGTATCGTCTGGTTTTCAATTTAACAAACCAATAGTAGATAGCGAGGAAGCCATATTCATCAGCTGAGTAGCAGAAAGGTTCACTTTGAAGGATTACTATAGCGTAATCGCTTGCTGTTAATCCATTGATAGTTTGATCTCCTAAGTTAGGAGGAAGATCAATCAGTATGTAATCGTATTTGTCTTTAACAGCAGCGAGAGTTTTCCCTAAAGTAACATTTACATCGCCGCGCTGTTCTCGGTATAACCATCTAGAAAAAGTGGCCAGGATATCTTCAGCCGGTAATAGGTCTAGATTTTCTTTAACTTTCAGAATAAAAAGACGTGGACCTTTCTCTTTCATAGCTTCTAATACGGTTCTGTATATTCACTCGGAAACTTACATTTGTTTACATCCTATATATAGAGAGATAAATAAAGCAAATTCAAAGAGATAAACATAATTTTATCCATATAAACAAAATTATATTGCGTACCGATACGATACGCAATATAATGAATTGGTAAACATATGGAATTTTATCCTTTTGATTGCAACCGTAGCCATGGAGGGGAGCGTGGAGTAGTTTTATGTCTAATTGGAATCTTGAAAACATACCTTTTAAAAAAATAAAAAACCATATCAAAATAATATTAGATTCAGAGGCATCTGATGTGGAGTATACTATTGAAACCGAATATATCAATGGCTATTATTACTTAATTCTTCTTATTACTAGCAACTCAGAACCATTCAACCATGCTTACTTTTTCCATAATAGCTCATTTTCTGATGATTACGATTACGTGTACTTTTCCTTAGATTTAAGTGATCTTAAAGCTTTTATTCATTTAGCGAAAAAATTAAACATTAGTTAGCTCTTCTCATTTTTCTCAGTCTTAGCTCTCTCATACTCTTGTTCAATCATCCTCGTTAATAATTCCGTAGCTGTTATATTTAATTTTTTCGCAGTATCAGCAAGTTGTTTCTTTACATACATAGGTATGTCATAATGAAATTTCAATTTGTTACCATAAGCCATATTCACTTCTCTCCTATTCATTAAATTTTATTTTAAAATAGTATTTAATGATTTAATGTGCATTTCCAAAGACATTTTGATATTTTTCTTCTATTAATTTAATTATTAACTGGGTTGCGGACATATTCTGGATGTCCGCAGCTTCAATAAGTTTTTCTTTTATCTCCGGAGCAAACTCATAAGGTAACTTTATTTTCGGTTCGCTCATATTTCCACTTAAGCTTTTTTCTATTTTTATGCCTTTTTTAATTAATGTTTCGAAAGAATTAATATCATTTTCGAAATCCTGATCATACTTTTGGAGAACTCTTTTAAGATAACCATTTAGAGATTTTTGTTCCTCATCTAATAACGTAATTAGCAACTTTTCATTTTCTACAGTTAATATGCAACTTATATTTTGGCCAAATAAATTGATTGAATACTTCATCATTTTCCCATTTCCTCCCAATAAGTGTTATTATTAAATTTATAATACAAAATATATTTTAATACGATACGTGGTATAACGCAATATAATTGAACCTTATTAGATACCAATATTTTAAGTGAAAATCCTTTATTATCAATATTTTCATTATTTTATTTTATTATTGAAACATCTCACTGGTTTTTATCGTTGTAAATTACAAAGCATACAACAATAAACATAAAACCCAGTACGTCTAATTAACCCCTAATTTTGCGTCAGACAATACATTCTGTTTAGCTCTCAACAAAGATGAAATCGGAAGGGATGAACTTTATGAAAAAATTTGTAATTGGTGTAACATCGGGAGTACTTTTATCTTTTGCCACTGTTGCAGTTGCATCGTCTAGTCCCACTGTTCAAGCAATTTTATTTCCAAGTGCAATTAATATTCATAAGGAAGGGAAAGTAAGTAGCATTGAGGGTAATAACACTATATTAAATTACAACAATAGTGTATATATTCCGCTGCGTTCTTTTGCTGAAAACATGGGATCTATTGTAAAATACGTTCCTCCCCATTCAACAACCGATTCATTACCTCAAATTGACATTTATTCTGCTCCAGAACCTTGGAGACTAACAGCCGTGTCTCCAGGAAATTTACCTACCTCTCCCCTTTCTTTAAAGCTAGATCAAGTTCAAACCGATACTGGGCCAAGCAGCAACTCAATTGGAATTCATGCAATACTTTATAATACAAGTAAAGAAATAATTAACTCTCCCAAAGCTAAACTCGAAATAAAAATTGAAAGGATTATAGAGGGACAACCACTTAAACTTGTTTGGAGTGGAGATATTTCCTCTCCAAACGTGCCCCCCCCTACTGGAGATTTGATCCCCGGCAGTGATACGAAAGTTGTTTGGGGAATTAAATCCCCTATTCTCTATTGGGATAAAAAAGATATGGATGGTAATTCTGTTCCTCCTGGGCAATATCAAGTTTCGATCAGTCAACCTATAACCATTGAATATAATGTGGGGGCTTTCGGTTCCCTAGAAAGAAGTAATTCTCAAATGATTAATCCAGACTTATCAAACACCATCGTCGTATATGTCCAATGATCAATTTAACAAAGGTTAGATCAATCCTTAATTGGGTTGGTCTAATTTTGTTTTGTGACCTCTTTGATTAACGGTAACATCAAATTATAATAATTTTATTACAATAACAATGATATGACCGGCTGCTCAAAAAATCACACTATACCATATTGCGTTACGTTACGCTATATGGTATAGTGTGTTTAAGGTTAATGAATGAGTCGAATTCAAATGGTGTAGGGGACACACTTCTGAATTCGTGGATTCCCCCTCTTTTTTAACCTTCAATATTGCGTAACGTAACGCATTAAAAAGATGGAGGAATTAAAATGGCAACTGTTGTTATTAATAGCAATACTCCAAAGAATTTTGGGTATGATCCTTCCGCTCCGCGCGGAACTAGCTCCACTAGCTTGGCAGGAGGTTTTTTCTTTTACTCGAACAATCCTGAAACCGTTAAAAACGTTGCAATCGCAGACGCTGGTTGCTATCTTAACCGTGCACCAGTAAAAGGAACTGGTCAGGTTTACACTTGGCATTCTAACGGTAGTGGTTCCACCCTCACTAACTGCATTCTCGTTTACAATCCAAATGCTTTTCCAATCAAAGTCTCCTCTTCCAACTATGGATTAACAAAATATTCTGGTGCTCAACCTGATTCTGATGCTTGGCTGTCTTTTTGGAATACAAGTATGTACACCCCTTTGTCGGTAACAGTACAGCCTGGTGGCTACGGTAACATCTTCCTTCAAAGTGGAATTCCTAATGGTGGTGTGTTTGGAATTGTTGCACGAGTGAGTGTTACGGATAGCAATGGTATTGATGCTAATGCAACTCTTTGGGATCTTGCCTATATTTCCAATTCTAGTAATGCACAATCAGCAGCTGCAGTTGATGGAACTAATAGGGTTCGTGGTATTACTCAAGGTGGCTATTGGAACACCACGAATTTTAATGCATTGTCCCCTTCCGACCAAAAAGGTAAATACTATACTCTTGCTGCTGCCGGCGATACTTTTAATGGTGTCGACGTTCCCTGGGTAGGAGACCAGAGTGGAGCTGCATCTGGTGGGGTTTTAGGCAACTACGGGCAACAAATGAATATTACTTTACCGATCTACAATGATAGCGGTTCATCCCGTACGTATCGAATTTTCATTGGTAGTACTGGCGGCAAACTCTTTCCTTGTTTTTACTATCAAGGAGTCGGATACAGATACTCTCCCTCCGGACAATGGGGAGATGTGGCAGGTTGGAGTAGCCTAGATATTTTGGAAGTAACTGTTGGGGCTTGGGCTACTCAATCAGAGTCTTTCCAGGTTGTTGTTCCAGCAGTCTCGAGTACTCCCCTTGCCATTGGTGCTCGTCTACTCTGATTAAAAAGGTCAGATCCTCTATAGGATCTGACCTCCTTTTTCCTCTCATACTAAGAAAGCACGCCATCTATGAGCGACATCTTTACTTTAGCCATCGTCCTTCTCTACTAAATCTTTCTATAACATTTCGACAAATGATTTGAATATCATGTTTGTCTCTATGGTTGTAAAAAATGTTGATTTTTCACTTAGGATGTTGAGGATTAAATTCTCCCTGAAAAGATGGTGTTAATGCTGATGACAGTTACCGTAGATTCATGTCGACAACTTCTAAAATATGTTGCTTGGAAACTTCAATATCGTACAAGGGTCTATTACCGTAATGAATTACTTGTTTTAGATAATGAAAGAAACACAGGCCTGTCAATAAATTTTTCTATTGATCTAGTTTCTAAGCTATATGTTGAAGAACTACTCAAGATGATTCCTTCGAGTAAAGGAAGATACATTATTAAACGAATCATTATCGATGGACTCAGTGAAAAGGAGATTGCCCTTGAACTTAACATTAGTCAGCAGGCGGTGAGTAAATGGAAAATAAAGGGTATCGAGATGATAAGGAAGGTAGTGCTAGCTTCGTAGACATTTTTAATCGAGCGCAGAATGGTGACAATGCTGCAATGGAATATTTATTGCAGGTGTTTGATCAGGATATCAAATACTTAGCCCGCTTTACCAAGATGCCGCACGAGGAAGCAGTACAAGCTTTGAAAGTGGAATTCATCGCTATAGTACGAAACAAAATCATGTTGAGCCGCTTAGAAAATTATAGAGATTGATTGTGGTTGTAAAATGATCAGTTTATTTACCTTTATAAGTGAGGGGAGAAACGAGACGGTTCCAAAAGGTCAGAAGTGAACTTGTTTGGAACTGCATCCCTTTTGTTGATCCTCAGTGTTGGACAACTATAAAAATAATATTTAGGGATGGTGTACAATATGGGGGTGGGGTGGCTTGATTCTTTACATAACTCCTAATTGTTGCTTCGCTGACCGTATTCACAAAATATTTATCCGTCCCAATTTCCAGAAATTCGATTTCATGGCTCTTTGACATTTCCAAACATACTTCCTTGAGCATCTCGTCTACTTCCTTGCTAAACACCGCTCTTTCAAGGCAGATTCTGCAGGATCAGGATCTCCTTTAGACTAATCCTCACCTAGGGGGTTATGGTCGGGCGCTGTCTGTGACTATTTCACAATTTCGTATGATGCTGACACTAGTGACAACTTCCGTATGGGATGGCAAGTATACAGCTAAGAAATGAACATGTTAAAAGGGAAAGCCAGTAGATCCCTCTACTGGCTTTTAAAAAAAGGAGATGATTTTATGATTGATACTGATTATATTCAAATTGTTAGTAATGTGGGGTTTCCAATTGTAGTGGCAGGAATATTACTCCGTAGTTTGCTTACGAGTTTTCATCAAAGGCTAGATAAACTGGACGCGACTATGAATGAGCTGCTGCAGGCAATCAAAAGCATGAAATCTGAGTAAGTGAAGCATACCTTACTAAGCAATTAGGTCGTTATGTGTTGATTGAGAAAGACAAATCTAGGACTTCACCCGAAGCAGAATTATGACGTTATCTTGCTATTTTAAAAAGTACCCGCCAGCCCTGTTAGCTCCGCCACGACATGACGGGGCTTTTTGCTATCTCTACCCTTACGTCTTTTCTCGGGCTTCGAAGGTTCTTATGCACATATTATGAGACTATCTAACGGCCGTCAGGCCATGTTAGCTTGGGTCAGCCCCTTTTATCCATGAAAGATCGCGTAAGATCTCATTTCATAAAAAGATCCCAAATTTGCTTGCTAATTAATAGCACACATACGGTAAGAAAAAGCGGTCTCACATATGTGGCACCTTTACGAATCGCCATTCGCGAGCCTAGCAATGACCCCCCCACCATGGCAATGCCCATGACCAATCCCACACCATAATGAATGGATCCCAGAAACATAAAGGTAGCCAAGCTCGCCACATTACTTCCAAAATTTAATACTTTGGCATTCCCCGCAGCTCTTACGAAGTCAAACCCTAGCATCAGAAAGGCAAAAATGAGAAAGGAACCTGTTCCCGGTCCAAAAAAACCATCGTAGAAACCTAACCCGAAAGCAACGCTTCCCATTAAAAAAGCAGTTTTGGTGGAATACGATTTGAACGTGGAACGTTCCCCCCAGCTTTTACGAAACACGGTGTAAATCGTAATCAGTATAAGCATAACCACAACGAGTGGCTTCAAGAAATCGGATGGGATTTGACGAAGCACTGTTGTTCCACAAACCGCCCCTGTAAGGGATAATAGAAATAACCCCCAGACGGCTTTTAGATCCACCTTGCCCGACCGCATGAACGAGATCATACTCGTCAGAGAAGACATCGTGCTGGCCAGTTTATTCGTGCCCAATGCGACAGCAGGAGGCAGTCCTGTTGCTAATAAAACGGGAACGGCAATGAGCCCGCCACCCCCAACTACTGAATCAATGTAGGCGGCGAGAAACCCGCCGACGATGACGAAGATCATCATTTCCAAACTCAAATGTACCATGCTACTTGAGACCCCTTTAACCTATCGAATTCTATGACATAATCATATAGTCACTATAGCAGAATTCATAGTAGAGCGCAGTAGCCCAGCTTCTTATCCAATACACTCAGCTCGTCCTTATCATGTTCCCATGCATGTACTTAACCTTGAGATGCCATGGCCATCCTGAATTTTCCATCCTATTTATTAGCCATGTGGTCAGTTACGCTTGTAAACTTCTTGCCTAAATAGGGTCTCATTCTTTACAATGATGACTAAAGGCTCAAAACGTTTTCCATTTATTGCTACCACGGAAAGGAAAGTGGCCCCACCCAGATGGAACAGCTCCCAGCGAATGACCAGATTTGGAATCGAAGGCTTATTCATATGCTATGGTGGATTTTATTAATTTACGAAGTTGCTGCGATGCTAGGCTTTTTCTTTGAGATTTATAAACAGCCCAATAAATGGTTCTCCAGCTTTATGCAGTACCAAGTCATTCCAACTTGTTCACAGCTTAGCCTGATGGCTGCAGGCTATGCGACCATCAGGCTTCTGAAGCCATATAGTGATTTTATCTTGATTGTGTGGACGATGACAGCAGCTAGTATTTACATCCTTTGTATTCCAGAATTAAGAATCAGCTACGAATTAATTAGCCTGCCGATTCTTTTATCATCCGTATATTTTCAAAAGAAACATATTTGGTTCGCTTATATTTTAGGCAGCTGTTATTTAATAGCCTTAATTATTTGCCAGGCCGCCCAGGGCCACGCCACAACGCCTTACCAAATCATTGTGCCGTTTACCGTTATAACAGTAACAACGATTGTCTGTTTCACCATAATGGATAAAGGACTGCACCTCATTAACCAATTACAATCATCGGTCGTTAGAGAGCAGGACCTGCTGATACGCAATGTAATGATCGATCGACTCTCCAAGGTGGATGCACTTACAGAGCTATTCAATCATCGTTCCTTTCAAGAGCATACGGACCATCTCATTTCGCATATGCCCTATGATACGCCCCTTGTCCTTGCCCTCATGGATATCGATAATTTCAAAAAAATTAATGATACCTATGGTCATTGGGTAGGAGATGTCGTATTGAAAACGATCGGCTGCACACTGAAAGATGTGCTCGGAAACGATGATATGGCTTTTCGTTACGGCGGAGAAGAGTTTGCCGTGCTCTTTGTAGGAAAAACACAACAGGAAGTGATGGTTTTGTGTGAACAACTGATGCAAATCATCCGTGAGACCGAAATTCCTGAGATGGCGGGCCAACAACTGACCATGAGTTTGGGACTAGCTCCCTACAATCGGAATACGATGAAAAAGGCATGGTTTCAGCTCGTCGACGAATGCTTATATATTGCCAAACGTAACGGAAAAAATCGGATTCATTCACACCTTTCCGAATAAAAGTTTCCACCCTCATACATAAATTTGGTTGATTAGTCCAATAATAGCCAAAAATTAAATGAGGTGGTCACGATGTGTCAATCCATATCCATGCTTGCTGATGCAGGCGAACTCGTCCAACAATTCAACGTAGATCGCATGCTGGCACACAGCTCCAACCGTTACGAAGTTCGGCCCCGGGAGTCCGTTTCGGCCATTATGGTCAGTAGAAAAGGAGAACGTGTCCTTGATGAGTTTCGTTGGGGTCTGATGCCGTTCTGGGCAAAAGATGCTGTATGCGGGGATCGCGATTCCATTTTCACCAATGAAGTGTTTGAGCACATTGTCAGAAAGCAACGCTGTATTATCCCTTGCAGCGGTTTCTATGTCAGTGAGACGCACGGCAAAGAAACCCGCTGGATTAAATTCAAAATGCGCAGCGGCACCTTCGGCATCGCAGGTCTGTATGACATTTGGCAAGCTCCGTCCGGTGATGAAGAGCTTCGTACTTGCATGATGATCATGACAGAAGCGAACTCGCTCGTGTCCCCCTATCAACGCAGAATGCCAGCCATACTCGATCAAGAACAGGCGGAAAAGTGGTTGCAGCCGGAGTTGAAGGATACGCGGGCACTACGGTCCCTCCTGCGACCTGTTGATGATTTGCTTATGATAGCGAATATCCTCTCGTCGCCGGAAGAGAAGATGGAAACCGGGGCGGATATCAGCGTCGTTGTATAAAATAAATAAGAGGGCTTGCGCCAAAGCGCAAACCCTCTTATTTATTATTTACAGGTGGCAAAGCGCGACCTTCACCGATTAAACGCACTCCATCAGCACATACACCATAAGGCTCCCAACGACAGGTTGCGCAGAGATGGCCGATATCAGCCGGCTTTACCTGATCCGCAACTTGCCCGCAGATTTCTGACCAGCTCAGCTCCATATCAACCTCTAAACCCAGTCTACTCACGATCTCAGCATCCCGCTGATAAACCGTTTTGTTCTCACAGTGAGATTCCTGATCCTTCGGATAGACCGCACACAAATCATCAGGTCCTAAGACAATCCGAATTTGCGTTTCAGGATGCTGCCGCAGCGTCTCATAGACGGTCGTCATATTTTCACAAAACTCCTTGGAATATCCCATTCCCCTATAACCAAGCAAACAGAGCAAATGATGCCCCCGAAGTCCGATCGGCATACTAGTCCCCCTTATCAACATCTCGCTCCTTAAATAGAAAAAAACAGCGCTGCTTGTTGCCTTAGCGGTTAGCTGCGGCTTGCTGGACACGATACAAGCCATATCCGTCCATTTTAACAATCGGTTCTTTATCCGCGACTAAACCCGTGTGATCGGAATGAACGGCAACATCGACCAACCAGCGAGTGAAGTCGGCAACAGGCATCGTCTCCATCTCTGCCAAACTATAAAAGCCTGCAGCATCTACCTCCACACCGTCAGGCACAGGCTCGCCGCTTACATAATCCATTTCAAAAGCGATATACACATTATGTATGCTTCTGGGAAGATCGCGCACCGCTACCAGTCGATTGACAACGGCTTTGACGCCACATTCTTCCATAACTTCACGCTCAATCGTATCTTCAATCAGCTCATGCTGTTCAATATATCCGCCTGGGTTGGTCCATCTACCTTTCCCCGGTTCCTGGGCTCTGCGTACAAGCAGCATCTTACCTTCCTTCATCACAAGCGCTCCGACCCCAATGCTGTAATTGCCCCAATGAACAAAACTGCACACTGTGCAGGCTCTTCGAATCGTGCCATCCACATCACGCGTCTCCATAGCGGCCCCGCAGCTCATACAGAACTTAGCTTCCAACTGTCTCATCTCCAAGTGCTTATTTAACGATCTATCTTGTAGCTTAATCCCAAATCACGGTAATAAGCAAATCCTATTCCTTAGAAAAAACAGAACCGTCTTAAACGGAAATGTTCTCCCAGCTTAGGTAAATGCCTATCCTGTGGTACAATAAAAAAAGCATAATAACCAAACAAGGGGAATGAACAATGGCAAGAAACCAAAGGCTAGTAACGGACAATGATTTTCAAGATGCGGTGGAACGACAGGCTGCTGTCCGAGTTTTTAAAGATGATCATATCGTCGATTCAAATGCCGTCGTTTTGCGGTTTAGTGAAACGACAATTGTCGTCCAGACACGCGTCAGTGATTTAACGTATTATGATCGTGAGGCTTGTGAATTTTTTGAAATGAAAAAAAGGTAACCTCAGCAGCTACCCTTCAGTCTAAGTCGTAAGTAGCTAATTGAACAAAGCGGAAGCCCGCTTTCTGCAAGACGGGAATGGCCTTCATGACACCTTCCGCCGTATCTTTCTCCGGATGGTTCATATGAGCAAGAACAATCGAACCGCTTTTCGCTTTTGTCAACGCTTGATAAACCTGTTCCGTGTTATAGGTAGCTCCCGCGTCGCCCAGCACATTGTAGCCTGCCGCCTGAAACCCTAAATCATGAACGATACTTGCCGAAACATCATCATAGTAAGCCGTTCCTGAACGAAAAAACAAGGGGCGGCGCCCCGTCAGCTTTTCGATGTGGTCAGCGTTATCGTCGATTTCATGAATAACTTCTTCTACACTTTTGGTACCCTTAATGCCATAGGCTAATTTGCCGTTAACCGATAGTGGTCGATGCTCCGTACCATGGTTCTCAATTTCAAACAACGGGTTTGCCGCCAATTGGGCAAAGATATCGGGATTGGCTTCTATCCATCTCGCGTTCACGAATAACGTTGCAGGGATCTTCTCCTTGATCAAATAATCGATCAGTTTCTTGTCGTACCCGCTGCCTTCCTTCCCTCCGCACGCATCGAAGGTCAGTGCAATGAGCGGCTCCTTCGTCACGATATGTGTTCGAATACCCGGCAACCGCTCGCCCCATTTTTGGGGGATGGCTGATCTGTACTGCTTCACTACAGCTTCCTCCGCAGCAGAAAAAGCATGCTTAACCTGAGGAACCGAACCAATAGAGCTCGAAAGAGGAGCAGGTGTTTGACTCGGTGATGGTTTAGGTTCAAGAGATGGAGTCGATGCTGGGCTTGGTGACGATGACGCTTCTGCCTGAGCCGATGACGGATTGGGTTCAACCGTTCCTAGGGCAGCTTCATTGTGTACGCCGCATCCTGAGAACGCTACCACAAGGAAAAGAAAGAAAAGGAGGCACATCGTGCGCTCCCTCATTTGTGTTTACGCCAGTCCGGACTGCTCTTCTCGAGCAAATGTCCAAAATCGTTCTCCAGCCGCTTCTCTTCCGCTTTACGTGCTGCTTCGGCCTGCGCCCTCTGGGCGTCTTTACGCGCTTGTTCTTCGGCTTTCATCGCATCCGATTGTGCTTTGAGACCTTCTAAAATTTCCGGACGCAATAAATCTTTCAGCGTTGTCGGTTTATCTTGCACGCTGGCGACAGCAGTTGTGGTCGATCCTTTTTTCTTGGCCATCTTGGGTTCACCTCTATTTCATTAGTCCCCTTTATTGTACACCCCTACTCGTGTAAATGATACGGCACGGTAGCTACAACAATATCTTTATCCGCTTGCAATTTTGAACGAATCCGCGAAGCCGATTGGTTATGAAGCAGCCGGTGCCACCATTTTTTAGGAATAAACTGCGGCAAAATGACCATGATCGATTGTTTCTCAGAAACATGCGTATCGATTCGCTCAATGAATTCAGCCAATGGCTTCACGATGGTTCTGTAACGAGACTTAAATATAACCAATCGTACGCCAGGGTCCCACTTGTTCCACTTCTCTTCCATTAACGCTTCCTCTTCGTCCGAAAAGGATACGTAAAAAGCGATAACGTTAGGAGATAAGGATCTGGCGTAGTTCAATGATTGAGCCACAACCCGATGAATGCCTGCTACCGGTACGATAATAACAGGCTCTTTGACACATACGCGTTCCTGTTCAATATCGATACGCAATTGTTTGGCGACATCATCATAATGGCTGTTGACTTTGGTAATTAGCCACAATAGCAGCGGCGTTACAATGATCACGATCCAAGCGCCTTCGGCAAATTTAGTGAAACAGAAAATCAATAAGACACCAAAGGAAACAATGGCTCCTAAACCATTAATAAGCAGCTTTCCGAACCAACCGGCGATGCGCTCTCGGAGCCATTTGCGAACTAAACCGCTCTGCGCAAGCGTAAAGGACAAGAACACACCGATAGCATACAACGGGATGAGTCCATCCGTTTTACCTTTGAAAGCAATAAGCAGAAGACTTGCCAGGACCCCGAGCGTGATAATCCCATAATTAAACGAAAGGCGATCTCCCCGGAAGGAGAACATTCGCGGAAAGTTTTTGTCTTGTGCCATAATAGAGGCCAGAATCGGAAAGCCATTAAAGCTAGTGTTAGCAGCCAGCGTCAAAATGAGCATAGTGGCAATCTGAGTCGCATAATACATCGTACCGCGACCGAAAGCCTGCTCAGTAACCATGGACAAAACGGACGTATGTCCTTTGGGATCCGGCGCAATGCCATAGCCTAAGCTCAGTAAGGTAACTCCCCCGAATACGATTGCTAATAGCGTACCAAGTGAAGCCAATGTACGTTTGGCATTTTTAACAGATGGCGTACGGAAATGCGGGACGGCATCTGAAATGGCCTCGATACCTGTTACTGCGGAACATCCGGATGAGAAAGCTTTCAGAAGAACGAATAAGGTCAATGAGCCAGTCATCGCACTGGGTACAATCTGTATAGGATGGGTGTTCAAAGAGCCTGTTAACATATCGAAAGTCCCTTTGCCGATTAACAATAAGACACAAAGGATAAAAAAGTACGTAGGAATAGCGAAAATAGTGCCTGATTCAGATGTGCCTCGCAAATTCAACCAAACCATAATCCAAACAAGCAGCAAAGCAATGGGAACAATATAAGGTACTGTTATCGGGAATGCAGAGGTAATCGCCTGAACGCCGGCGGAAATAGATACCGCAACGGTTAAGGTATAATCGATCAAGAGAGAAACGCCGGTAAGTCTTCCCCAAACCATCCCCAGATTTTCCTTCGAAACCATGTAAGCTCCGCCGCCCTGCGGATAAGCTTCAATGACCTGTCGATAACTAATAACAAGCAGAAGAATTAAGGCAATAATGGATACCGCGATAGGCAATGAAAATGCAAAAGCAGCAACACCAACCGTTGCAAGCTCCAATAATATCTGCTCTGTACCGTAAGCCACGGACGAAAGTGCATCCGAGGAAAGGATAGGCAGTGCTTTCCATACCTGCATTTTTTCGGATTCCATCTCGCTCGATTTGAGCGGTTTGCCGAAAACTATTTTTTTGATTGAGTCGCTTGTCATTCCTAGTTGTTCCCCCATTTAAACCTGATTTCTGCCCTTAAATTGCCCATTAGGACGCAAAAAACACAAGGTCAGACCTTGTGTTTATACACATGTTTGCCTTCTCACGATCGCTTACGAGGTTAGCTGTCGGGTTCGGGCCGCGAGAAATCTGCCCTAAAATGTGTAATCCGCTTACACTTTTACTCACCCCATGAAACTTGTGGTTCCCCCGCTTTTCTTATCAGAAAATTAAGCGCAATATTCAACTGTTAAGGTACGAGTTGAATACTACTCTCTTCTTGCGACATAGTAAAGGTTAGAAAAAACTAAAAAAAGGAGATCCGCTTACGCAAACACGCAATAATCCGCTTACAATCATCTAATTCTTTCATTTGCTTCTATTATTCATGCATTTGCTCGATCTTTTTGCATTATCTAAGCAAAGCCAGGGAATTGACGATCGATTAGCGCAATTAAATGTTAATTGGATAACCATAGGAGCATCCCGAAACATAAGAGACCTCCGGCCACTAAAATCGTATCCGCGCTTCGCCACTTCGACAGATTCTTCTGGATCAAGGTTTGTTTCCCATTCGTTTGTTTCATTTCCATGGCCACTGTCATTTGTTCAGCTTTATGAAACATAGCAAGCAGCAGCGGGACGACCAAGGCAGGGATATCTCTGGCACGAACGGCGCCAGGACGAATATTCGCCTTGCCTCTGGCTCGTACAATTGCTGAAAACCGCTGCCATTCACGCAAGATCATAGGAATGAAGCGGAAAATAAGTGAAACTGCCAAGGAGAAGGATTCAACAGGCAGCTTGATCTTTTTGAGCCCTTGCAGCACCCAGTTAAGCCCCTGAACAAGCTGGCCATATGGCGTAGTAACGGCTAACCAATACCCCGAAATAATAACGATGAGGAGGCGTGTCAAATTAAGCGCTGTGCTCAAGCTCCGCTCCACGGAGAAGCCGAGCCGGAAATGCCCCTCCGTGATGGTCACATCCAGCCCTGCCAGACTGATAGAGAATAGTATGAAAGCTAGGAAGGGGACAACAATTTTGAGACTGCCGCGAAGTGCGGATCGAGGCAGCCCGATAAAAGCAAGCGCAATCGGCAGCGCCGCAGTTGCGAGGCCGATCCACTGCTGCTGCCGCATCGTTCCGATGACCAGCAGCAAGTAGAGCAGCCACTTCGCGCGCGGGTCCAGCCGCAGCCACCCGGCCTGCGGCGGAGGCACCTGCGCCACGCTCGCTTCGCGCGTGGCGTTAGTGCTCGGCGCTGCCGCTTGCGGCGCCGACGGGGCGCTGCGGCGTTCACGCAGCGCTGCAGCAATCGCCGGAGCAGCCTGCTCCGGCGTGAGCAGGTCGGGCGCGATGGCGATGCCATAGCGCGCCAAGGCAACCGCGGCCTCCACGCAGCTCGGGAGGCCGACTCCCGCGCGCGTGAGCACCTCCGGCGCGCGGCAGAGCGCTTCCGGCGAGCCGTCGAAGACGAGCTCGCCGCGGTCTAGAACAAGGACACGGTCCGCTAGCGGAAAGAACGTGTCCAGATCGTGCGTGGCGATGACGAAGCCGCCACAACCTGGCTCGCGAATCATGCGCAGCAATTCGCGGACGGCTGCCGCCTCCAGGCCGGCAGTCGGCTCATCCATGAGGAGCCAATCGGGCGCAGTGGCGAAGGTTGTGGCAAGCGCGAGACGGCGCTGCTGTCCGCCGCTGAGTGAGAAAGGGGACCTATCCATGTCGAAGGCCCCCTGGGGATCAAGGTCAGCGCAAGCGTTGCGAATGCGCGACTCGCGATCTTCAGCTTTGAGCCTATAAGGATGCAGCGAGTATGCAAATTCTTGGCGAATCGTACGAGCGAACAGCTGTTGTTCAGGGAATTGGAATGTTAACCCCACACGTCTCAGGAGGTCTGGGTCTACTTTTCGCTTATGCCAGTAAGAGCGCTCATCCATCGTAATTGATCCTGAGAAGGGCTCGGTAATTCCCGCCATGACTTGCAGCAAAGTAGATTTTCCAGATCCCGTATGACCAATTAAAAGCGTCACGGAGTTGTCAATCAACGTCATATTGATGTCTTTCAGCAGTAGATTTTGTTGTTGATCGGGCGCGCAAACGTGAATATTTTGCAGAATTATAGGCATAAGGTTGATACCCCCTCTGCCAGTTCATCCGCGTCCAGTGGAAGAAGCTTTAAATCATAGCCCTGCCGACGTAATGCTATAGCGGTTTGTACAGCAAATGGGGGTTCGAGATCCAACGACGTACAAGGAGTAACAGTAGATTGTCCATCGCTTTGATCTCCGTAAAAAAATGCTCTCGGCTCGCCATCATACATAACATGTCCATCACCGAAAGCAACCACACGCGCAGCTTCCGCCACTTCGTCCATCCGATGTGTAATCCAAACAATAGTCGTTCCCCGTTTATGCGCTTTGTGTACAGCTTGACTGACTTCCTTTCTTGCCGCTGGATCAAGCATGGCGGTAGGTTCATCCAGAACAAGCAGAGAAGGCTTAGCAGCAAGCGCTGCTGCAAGGTTTACCAGCTGCTTTTGCCCCCCTGACAAGGTACTGAGCGTTCGTTCAATAGGCAACGTTAACCCTACGGTTAACAATACTTCTTTGTAATACTCGGCACGTTCTTCATTCGACATGTTTTGGGTTCCGGGCAGGTAATGAAACTCATCTTCTATTGTATCCCCGACAAACTGCGCGTCCGGTATTTGCAGTACACCTCTTGTAAGCATGGACAAGTTGGCGTTCCGAACAAGCCGCCCGCTAGATAGCGGACACAAGCCCAAAAGCACACTAGCTAATGTGCTTTTTCCGCTGCCATTTGGGCCTATGACTGTTATCCAGTCCCCCTCGTAAATATCCATAGAAACATCGGACCATACTTGCCTTCCCGCTTCCGCTTCTGTCCGATAGATGACAGAAGCGCTCTCCAATGTTGCCAGTTTCTCTCTTTTTGCCATATGTAAAATGTCCCTTTCACTTTCTCAAAAGATATGCTATCATCTGAATTGTTAACCTGTATCAACTCGATAAGTTGACAATACATTAACAATAACAGAATCAGGAGCGATGAACAATATGAAACTTACGCTACGCGGTATTATTTTCAGTGCACTCTTTGCAGCTATCCTCGTTTTATTCAGTTTTGCCCAAATCACATTGCCTTTTTCACCTGTTCCTATTACCTTCAAACCTTGGCTGTCATGCTGGCCGGCGGTTTGCTTGGCGCACGTTACGGTTTCCTGAGCATGATGCTTGTTGTAATCCTGACAGCTATCGGGTTCCCGCTGCTTCATGGGACCGGGGGTATTGGCATTGTCCTTGGACCGACCGGCGGATTTATTATGATATGGCCATTTTCCGCGATGCTGATCGGTCTCCTTTTACCTCGTATTCGCATGAACGGTATTCTGGGTTATTTCGCTGCCTTCCTAGTTCTGGAAATATTCGGCTCCCTCTTTCTCTATCTAGCCGGGGTTCCTTGGTTTATGTACAAACTGCCGGCCTATACCTTTGCCAAAGCTATGACAGCCGCCTGTTATCCGTTCCTATTGGGCGATGCCGTCAAAGCGATCGTTGCCGCCCTTATTATCGCTCCCGTTCGTCAAGTATTCCCGCCTCAGCGGCTAACAGGTTCTTCTTCTCATAACGTCGTAAAGAATCATCGAGATTCGAGTGCAAACTAAACATCGTTTCTGAACTTTTCAAAATGTAATCAAAATGAAATCTTATTTTCATCTCTTTTTAATGAAGCAAGCCTATAATAAAGTTCAACCCCCCTTTAAAATATAAATACTTAGATCCACAGCCCGTTGCTGTGGATCTCTTTTTTTGTGTTTATAGACGAATGCTTGGTTTCACAACACTAATCTTGCTATAATGTATAGAAACTTAACAAAAGGGCTGTATCTCATGAACAATGATCCCGTTATTACTTATAAATTTCGTGAAATTAAAAATGTCATCTCTTCCTATCTCATTCAAGTGCTCCCTCAATTTCACATTTCACCGATTATGATGTATGCATTGGAATTTCTGCGCAAACATCCTGACTGTATCGCCGTCGATATTGCGAATGAGTTTGGCTTAACCCGCGGGGCGATTACGCAGCTTTTGGATAAATTGGAGGAACAAGGCCTTGTTGTTCGCAAGCCTCACCCCACCAGCCGTAGAAGTCTGCTTATACAAGTGACGGATAAAGGGAATCATTTAATTAATGAGATTCTTGATGCTTATCATCAAAAAATTGAGCAGTTGTTCATCCCATACACGGCAGAGGAACTTTCTGTATTAAAAAAACTCTTGGAGAAATTACCTTTATAGCGCCTTCGCTACCTATCAACTATTTGAAAATCCAACCTTTATGCGTTGATTTTTTAATTTCTTGACTAAAAGTTTCACTCGTTATATTGTTTATTTATTAAACAGTTTAAAAATTAAACATAAGGAGTGTTTGTTCATGAATAAAATTATCGCCATAACTGGTGCTTCCTCCGGAATCGGCTTAGCGACAGCTTTAAAATTTGCTGACTTGGGATGGATCGTTTATGCAGGCACACGCAATG
This sequence comes from Paenibacillus sp. N3.4, assembly GCF_008017805.1. Classification (GTDB taxonomy): domain Bacteria; phylum Bacillota; class Bacilli; order Paenibacillales; family NBRC-103111; genus Paenibacillus_E. Next base: position 17,826 of record NZ_VRTT01000085.1, read on the forward strand.
TGGAACGTGATCAAGAAAAGCATAGCGGTTATACGAATCTTCACTTTATTGAAATGGAAGTCACGCAGCCGGAATCGTTGGAAAAGGCCTTCCATGTGATTGAACAGAATCACGGTCATCTCGATGTGCTGTTTTGCAATGCGGGCTTTGGATTTCTTCGGTCTTTGGGACAAGCCACTATGGAAGAAATTCATATGGTCTTTGATACGAATGTTTATGGCGTTATGCACACGATCCGTGCCGGACTGCCGCTGCTGCGTCAATCGGGCGCCGGTCATCTCATCGCAACAACGAGCGTGGGCGGGCTAGTCGGCCAACCCTTCAATGAAATTTATTGCTCAGCCAAATTTGCCGTTGAAGGTCTGTTGGAAAGCTTGGCAACCTACTACAAGCCAACATTTAATATCGATGTTACTCTGCTTGAACCAGGCGCTATTGCCACGAACTTCACTAGTACGGTGATGGGTCACATTCAACAGACCGGCGGTATTTTGGAGGATGAATACAAAGCAACGTTAACCCAATATATCGATATGTTTTCCAAACGAAACTCGGTCCCGCAAACATCCGAATCTGTGGCCGATGTGATGGTAAAGCTGGTAGATATGGACCCTAAACCTCTGCGTATTCGCACCTCCGAGGCAGCGGAAGCTTTCGTCCAATACAAAGTAAGTCAAGATCCAACCGGGTTAGATGGCATGCTGAACACACGTAAGAAACAATTGAATATGTAATAAATACCACCTTAAGAACATGCCATTGTTCTGAGGTGGTATTTTTAGATTGAATCCCCTGATAGACTCCTATAGCGAAAAAGCTTGCAAAAACTAATTATATTAGTTAAAATACTATTATACTTAGTTATCGGAAAAGGAGCTTTTATTTTATGATCATCATCAAAGTTGTGAATTTAGGTTTACGGTTTCTATTAGAGCTTTGCATCCTTGCTTCGCTTGGCTATTGGGGATTTCATTTAGATAAAGGAATGCTGATAAAGAGTTTGGCTGGCATTGGCTCCCCATTAATCGCAGCTATCCTATGGGGCATTTTCGTTTCTCCGAAAGCATCGATCCCCGTTTCTCCTCCCCTTCAGTTTATTATTGAACTAGCCATTTTTATTACCGCCATAACGGCTCTTTATGCTTCCGGCAAACATTCTTTAGCCCTTACTTTTGCACTTCTTTATATCCTTCATCGCATTGTAGTATTCATTGGCGTCTAGCAGGTCACGTTCACATCTGCGCAAAAAGCATACCTTCTATTACAATTATTGTATAAGCAGTCAAACCTTTCGTTGGTATGTTCAAACAAGTACCTGAATGAAGGTCAAACGACCAGCCATGCATCGGACAAACCATTTCCCCGTATTCCATTTCTACCAGAGCACCCGCATGCGGACACTTACGTGAAACTAATCGGTACGAATCCAGATCCGAATCTTTCAGAATCCAGTATTTCTTGTTCTCAATGTCGATTTCCACGGGCATATTGCGAAAGGTTTGCTCAGAGCCCAATAGGATCTCTCTCATTTTACTCCTCCTAACAGGTAAGTAGATTTTAAACTGCTATCAGTTTACTGCAATCCACCCCGCTTTACACACAATTTCCCACAATGTTCAGACAGGACATCCATAATCTCTCGGTATAGTAAAGAAGTAAGGGAAACACATTCCCATCCATTACATAAATCGAGAGGAGTTTTCAACAATGAAAACACAATTTAAACGTCGCGCAAGTCAAGTTAGTCTTCTAGCCTTCATGGTAACCATGGCCTTCGGAGCTGTCGGTGCTTCTGCAGCTGATTCCAACACCGAAGCAAAAACAACCATCACTGCTGCCGCATCCACACCAGCCATGACTGCATCAAGCAGTTTTCGGATTTTCTCCAGCCCATCCAATTTGCTCGTGCAACCCGCTCATCAAAACAATTATTTGAAGCTTCTTGCAAGCACCTATGCCCCTGAAACCTTAACGGCGTGGAAACAGGCTTTGGAGGAACGAAAGCAGCTTGAGAGCGAAATGCCTAAGATGACTGCTTTAAGAAGTGTAACTGTACAGGCTAAGGATGGTTTAGTTAAACAAGATGACACTATTGTTCCAAACGCAGTTAGCAAAGACATTGTCAGCGTTCCTGCAATCCCCGCCGTCGAGCTGTCCGAAGGGACTCTCTCCTCTGGTAAACAACTAGTCATACAAAGACTGACAAAGGATGGAGAAAGCGCTCCGGACATTGTCCAAGCACTTCCATTTGAGGGCGTGGTGTCCGATGGTATAATGAATGCTGAAGCTACAGAATCCCTTAAACGTCAACAAAAGCTGGCCGAAGCCGTAGAAGCGGATGACGCAGCAACCATTAAAAGCTTATTGCCTGAGCTGCTGAAGGATTATAAAAGTGAGACAGACTCCATTCGCACGATGGCCAAAAAACTAAAAGACTTAGCAGAAAAAACAAAGGCAGAACCAACAGAAGAGTCCAAAAAATAGATGAAATCGGCTGTATGAAACCGGTGGAACCGCTCGCAAATTTTGCGAGTGGCTCCACCTTTTCCCCATCCCGGTTAAAATAGAAGGAGTTCACGCCAATGTATCACATATTTCTAGTAGAAGACGAAGAACATCTGAGGGGCCTGTTAGCCGCTTATTTGGCAAAAGAGGGGTGGCAAGTGCGTTCGTTCGCTGACGGAACCTCAGCAAGATCCGCCATAACGGAGCGGCCGGACTTGTGGGTCCTCGATATTATGCTTCCCGGAGTAGACGGCTACCAACTCATGCGGGAAATAAAAGCAGATCGTCCCGCACAACCTGTCATCTTCATCTCCGCACGTGATGCGGATATTGATCGCATCGTTGGACTGGAATTAGGCAGCGACGACTATTTGGCGAAGCCGTTCCTGCCACGAGAACTCGTCATTCGTACACGGAAGCTGCTGGAACGCGTCTATGGAAGTCACTTCGTCGGAACCCTGCCTGCGGCTCAAGAACGACGCACCAAGCTTGCCCTTGCGCCATATCTCATTGATGAGCTAGCTCGTATCGTTACCGATGATCATGGACTTAAACTGGATTTAACGTCGAAGGAGTTTGAACTGCTTCTTTATTTCGTTCATCATCATGGACAAGTATTGGAACGCGAACAAGTACTCACTGCAGTTTGGGGGATAGACTACTTCGGAACGGATCGTGTAGTCGATGACTTGGTGCGGAGGCTTCGGAGAAAAATGCCGGAGCTTCATCTGGAAACCGTATACGGATTTGGATATAGGATGGTGAAATCATGAGGATGCGTTTGGCCAATTGGCCGCTTGTTTTGAAATTATGGGGAGCTTTTGCCGCTCTCACGCTATTTATTTTCATGCTGCTCGCTCTCTTACTGCCTTGGACACTAAAAGGCTTCTTCACAGAGCAATTGTATGATATTTTACTTGATACCCAAAGCGGTCTCAATGTGCAAAGCACTATGGCGTTACCAATCTTACCCGCTCCGCTATTATCGATAACATCAAGTACGCTCGCTGTCCCATCAACTGAAAGACGCATTTACCCAGCACCAACAACTGAATCAGGACAAGGTCCAATTATGGGGGAATCCGTGCTAACAACTCAAATCATTGCTCCTTTGGAAGGTACATGGGCCGGGCCTGCCATCCGACATTTTATGATCAATGGTTCTACAGAGTCGCAAGCAGTTGCCTCTACATCTTTCGTGAGTGAACCCTTCATTTCCGCCATGGAAAAAGATGCCTTCACCCAGCTCCTCCCTGTCGAAAAATACACTCGCAGTATAGATAACAAGAGCATCTTCTACGTTATTCGCAAAGAACTGGTGCAAGGACAGCCTAATTTCATCGTTTCTTATGCATGGGGCAATTATCGCAACGATCTGGTCATGACCATGTTTGTCAGACTCATGCTGTTGATGGTCAGTCTAATTGTATTTAGCTGGCTCCCCTGCTTGGTCATCGCCCGCTATTTCACACGTCCCCTCGTTCAAATGGAAAAGCACATCGGACGTTTAGCTGAGCGAGACTGGCATGAGCCGTTGGAAACAGGCCGTAAAGATGAGATAGGCCGACTCGCAAAAGCAATTGAAATGATGCGGCAGCGACTCGTGAAGCAGGATCATGCGCAGCAGTTTTTTCTGCAGCATACTTCTCACGAGTTAAAAACGCCGGTTATGGTCATCCGCAGCTATGCGCAATCCATTCAAGACGGCATATTCCCAAAAGGAACCTTGAACGCCAGTGTAGGCGTTATTATGAAGGAAGGCGAACGACTTGAGAAGCGTATTCGCGACTTGCTGCTACTGAACAAGTTGAACTATTTGACCGCCAGAGAAAAACCATTTCAACGCTTCGATTTAAATGCTGTCATACAAGATGTCGTGGAACGCCTTCGCTATAGACGGCCTGAAATAAACTGGGAGATAGATCTGGCGCCCGATACGAACATGCTTGGCGATCAAGAACAATGGAAAGTTGCCTTGGAAAATATGTTCGACAACCAGCTTCGTTATGCTAAAAGCTACATTCGCATTAGCATGAAACAATCCTCCGGCCATCCGGTTTCAAAAGTTGGCAGCTCTCTTCCGAGACTTCAAATAGGCAACGACGGGCCTCTTCTTGACCCTACTATCGCGGAAAGTCTGTTCGAGCCCTTCCGTTCGGGAGGAGACGGTCAATTCGGACTCGGTCTTGCGATTGTGAAGCAAATTACCGAGCACCATGGTATGAGCATACGAGCAGTCAACGGGGCTGATGGCGTCTCATTTTTTATTGAGCCTCAAGAAAAGAAACCCGCCTCCACTCGGAAAAACGAAAGCGCCTGAAGTTTCTTACACACCTAAAATGGTTGCAAAAAAGCTGGCATCGCAAGTAACGATGCCAGCTTTTTTATAAACATTAGTGCTTCGCTTTGATTTCTTCAAGCGGCTTATGATTGCCGTATTTCGGATACTCGCGTTTGGTAGGAGCAGCCCATGTTACTGCATTGCTGATCACGCGGCGAATTTGTTCATTGTAGTACGTACGGTACGTTTCGTGACCAGGACGGAAATAGAAGATCTTCCCGTTGCCGCGGTGGAATGTGCAGCCGCTGCGGAATACTTCTCCGCCTTCGAACCAGGAAACGAAAATAAGCTCGTCCGGTTGCGGGATATCGAAATGCTCACCGTACATTTCTTCTGCTTCCAGATCGATGTACTCGCCGATACCTTCCGCAATGGGATGACTTGGCGCCACAACCCATAGACGTTCCTTCTCATCCGCTTCGCGCCATTTGAGATCGCAGCCTGTCCCCATCAGCTTTTTGAAAATTTTGGAGAAATGTCCGGAGTGAAGTACGATAAGCCCCATGCCTTGCCATACGCGCTTTTGAACGCGTTCTACGATTTCATCCTGCACTTCTTCGTGGGCTTTATGTCCCCACCAAATGAGCACATCGGTGTTATTCAAAACCTCTTCGGATAAACCATGTTCCGCGTCATCCAAGGTGGCATAAGTCACATCTACATTGCTCAGCCCCTCGCCGATTGCTGTGTGGATACCATCCGGGTAAGCTGCACGTACGATTTCACTCTCTTTTTCATGACGAAATTCGTTCCAAACGGTAACTTTTAGCTTCTGACCCATTTCTTGTTCCCTCCAAAATAGCGTATTCATTCATACCTTGAGTATAGCTACACTGCGCTTCAAAATAAAGATAAGATTGTGCCTTATTCTTATTCAATAGTGTCCTTGCTTTCAATAAATGATATACTTATTATTGATTCAACTTAACGTTTAATACCTTTATACGTATTCAAAAATGTCTTTCCATAGAGAGGTACGCGTAATTATGGAACCTATACACAGCTCTTTTTCCGAGATTGTGAATGAAGAGGTCATTTATCAAAATCCGCTGCTCTTCCTGAAAATTTGGGAGATCAGTACCCTAAACCCTTTTTGCAGCATACCCGACCCTTGGCCGTGGCATTATCACAAGCAGGTCGAGTTTCTAGCTGTGATTGAAGGTCAACTGGGTATTCAGACCAAAGATGATTATACCTTACTGTCCTCAGGTGACGTGATGGTGCTAGGCTCCTCACAGCCTCATCGAACATTAAAGCAATCCCCCGATGCCCTGAGACAAATCGTATTTCAGATTGATTTGACACAGCATTTTGATCTCGGAACAATGCCCTATATGCACTTTTTCTCCGAACTGACGCATCCTCTCGAGCCCTTCAACCAACTATTCCGACAAGACGAGTCGACCAAGCAAGCTGTATACAACCTTATTATGCATATATATGAAGAATCTCAATCGCGCAAAATCGGCTATGAGCTTGCGATCAGCGCAGCGATTAAAAATATGCTGCTCTTGCTGCTGCGCAATGACAGTAGGAATTTGACCAATTTGTCAGAAGACACCGGTCTCTCCCGCATCCGTCCTGCACTTGATTACATTGATCAGCATCTGAGTGAGAAAATTGCCGTAGAAGACGTCTGCGGTTTACTGAACCTAAGCTACCATTACTTTATTAAATATTTTAAAAAAGTCATGGGACTTTCTTTCGTGGATTATGTGAATTACAAAAGAATTAAAAAAGCCGAGCGTCTCCTTTTAACCAGAGACCTCAGCATTATGGAAGTAAGTTTCGAAGTAGGCATTCTCAATATGGCTCAGTTCTACAAGCTATTTAAGCGGCATAATCAGTGCTCGCCCAAAGAGTTCAAACAGCGTATGCGCAGCCAGTCAAGCTTAACGCCATTGCTTGCTTAGTTATTGTTAGGCATCATCCCTTATCATTTAGCCTTTTGGCCTTTCTCACCCGTAAGAAGGATAAAGCATACAATCGCTCCTAGTTCCAATACAGCAATGATAATGCCTAGTGGAACAGCAGTTTGGCTGCCGCCGAGGCCGACTAACGGCGCAACGACTCCTCCCCCGATAAAGGAGAGTAATCCCAGCAAGGCAGCCGCGCTGCCTGCTGATTTCCCTTGATTTTGCAGAGCAAGGGAAGAAGTGGCGGCTGAAACGGGTCCAACGCTGGAGACGATGAAGAAAAAGGCTACTAGGATGGCATATAGCCCCAAACCTGCAAGCGTAGAGATAAGCAATAGCATACCTCCGAAGGCTGCAAGACCTAAACCTCCCGCAAGTAAACGGCGCTCACTCACTTTGCCAGCAAGCCGTCCTGTTACTTGACCGGCAATAATGATTCCAAGCCCGTTAACGGCAAAACAGAGGCTGAACATCTGCGGGGAAACACCAAAAATTTCTTGGAGCACGAAGGGAGATCCCGAAATATAAGCAAACATCCCCGCAAAAACAAGCCCTTGCGTTAATGTGTAGCCCATGAACATACGATCGGAGAGCAGACCACGGAACGTTCGCAGCGTTTGGGAAAATCCACCCTTGGCACGTCGATGAACAGGCAGCGTTTCTTTCAACCCAAAAACAACCGCAGCAAGCATGACCACCCCAAATAAGCTAAGAACGAGAAAGACACCGCGCCATGAGGTAAACTGCAAAATTTCCCCACCTATTATCGGCGCTAAGATCGGAGCCGATCCATTCACAAGCATCAATAGCGCGAAAAATTTCGTCAGTTCTACCCCTTCATACATATCTCGAACAATAGCGCGAGAAATCACGATTCCGGCAGCACCAGCCAAACCTTGTATAAATCGCAACCCCAGAAATAGCCAGATAGATGGCGAAAACATACAGAGGAGCGATGAAATCGCGTAAATAACTAGTCCGATTAATAACGGAATTCGTCTTCCGCGCACATCACTGACCGCCCCTGCAATAAGCTGGCCTAGGGACAACCCGAGTATACAGGCAGTTAAACTCATTTGAGTGAGCGACGTGTTCGTATGGAGATCGTTCGCTAACAGTGGCAAAGCAGGCAGGTACATATCTAGAGACAGTGGACCGAAAGAAGCCAGTGCGCCAAGCACCAACACGATCCATAACCTGGACGGACGGCCTGAAGAAAGGCTCGCTTGAGGTGCTATTTGATAAGACATCGCATATCACAAACTTTCATAAGTAGTTTATTTAAGCTACCATTGGGCGCTGTTTTTGTCTAGAGGTAGGCCGGGCATCGTCTTATAAAAAAGAATCCATCCCGGGATAATTGAAATCTCTTCACATCGTTCATACCCTTGTGATACTCCCATACAGCCAAACAGCTTGCCCTTTTTCATAACATGTACAAACGATTTATTTATCCTTCCTATCCGTAAAGAGGGCGGGAAATCGCTTTTGGAACGTCAACTAAACTAACTACGGAGCTTACTATGACAGCAATAGAATTTGTTTATCAAAATCCTCATACAGGCCGCCGCCAGGGCAGGCTTCTCTGCTCCGAGTAAACCGTTGGATATCCAGAAGATATAAAGCGAACTCCCCCTCTATCGAGGCTAATCAAAGATGAGTGACCACGTTCAGAGGTACGTTTTATCGCCAATAAAATGAACCTTTTTCAAGCCATGTTTAGAACTTATGCTACCACTCATGCAGAGATAAAATAGGCTCCAACACTATGTGTACCCTGGTGTTAGAGTCTATTCACAATGTTATTTTGGATTTTGAAATTTGTTATTTACCTTGGATTGCTCATCGCTTTTTGTTTAGAGTCTGAGGCAAAGTTTCTTTACGATGCATCGGTGTAGAAGGAGCATTTAGTGTTTCGCGGGAAATCCCCTTCAGGTTCGCCAACGTGCAAGGAACGCCAGCATTCAGCAGCTCTGAAAACCTGCGAACGTGCAGATTTTTTCAGTCAAATCGCCCGAAAGAGAGAAAACCTGCGAAAGTACAGCTTTTTTCAGCCAAATCGTCTGAAGAGGGGGAAACCTGCAAAGGTGCAGGTTTTCCCAGTTAAATCGTCTGAAAAAATGAAAAACCTGCAAAAGTGCAGGTTTTTCACGCGTTGCCTTCCTGAAATCAAAAATGAGACCCAAATACATGTATGATTGCAGGAATATCCAATTAGGTAGTATTCAAAGAACAAAAAGGTGTAGTATCGCAGGTTTACCACCATTGCAACCCACTTTTTACGTCTGGGACAACCTCTCTGTCCGTTTACTTCGTTACCTTGACCGTCAACTTGTCACTCGAAGTAACGCCACCTGCATTCACAAGATCAGCACGGTATTCGTAAGTACCAATCGCTTTTCCGGTAATCGTTGACACAGCGCTTTGAGCATTAGGTGTTACAGCTTGCAAACTCTTTGTCTCGATTAACTGGCCGTTCTCATATAGACGGTATTCCGTTGCATTTGTTCCCCACCATAAGTTCATCGTTACTTTGTAATTGCCGTCTCCATCCCAGTTATCGTGTGATAATACCGCTTTACCGGGCGAAGCATCTGTGACATTAACCACGAGTGGCTTACTAGTCGTAACACCGAAAGAGTTAATAAGTTCACTTGTATACGTATAAGTGCCATTTGGTTTTCCTGTCACATCAACCTTTGCACTCTGTGCAGCAGGTGAAGCATCCGTCAACGTCTTCGTGCTGATCAGAACACCATTTTCATACAGCTTGAACACGGAGCCATTGTTTCCCCACCACAGGTTCATCGTTACGGTAAAGTTGCCATCCTTTAGTCCATTCGCATATCCGCTATTGTCGGAAAGATCAGGCTTCCCTGGTACGCCATTGGCAAGAATCAGCGCCAATGGGGTTACTTTAAAGGCTGCTGATCCTTGAACTACATTACCGGCAGCATCAAGGACGCTATACGTTACTGTATGCGTACCTAACCCCAGGCTGCTTGCTTGAATCTTTTGTCCACTGCTAATGATTCCGCCATCCAGCTTCAAGGTTTGTGAAGCTACACCAGACAGTGCATCTGAACTAACCAGATCAAATTGGAACGTATCTGCATAAGTTACATCTGCAACTGTATGTCCGGATTGCGTTAAATTTGCCGTCGGCGCTGTTTTATCCAGTTTAACCTGCAAGGATTTCCCTGTTTCTACATTACCAGCTGCGTCAGTGGAGTAATAGGATACGACATTCGTTCCTTCACTTTGAATGGCAAACGGAGCTGTGTAAGTTTGTTCCGTTCCACCGTTGATCGCGTATTTAGTCGTAATTGCACCCGCACGATCATCCACAGCAGTCAATGTAACAGTAACATCTTGGTTATACCAACCTTGTTCGTTCGCTGATCTTGATACAACAGCAGTCGTTACAGGAGCTACTCGATCAGCCGGAACCGTAAAGTCGCTTAATCCTCTTGGTTTCAGCTGGAAGACTCCCTTGAAAATGGCCGCAATACCTTTGATATTAATAGCTTGTCCAGCTTGGTAGGGGAATGTGCTTTGCGTTAAACCCGTGCGAGCATCTACACGAACATGCGTGCTCACCGTACCATTCCCGGCATCGAACTCAAAAGATCCTGCCGGTGTTGCGCTCGTAATATTGCTGATGGTGACATTACTCAGTTCCACCAATTGTCCTTGATTGTCATTCGTTACATCCGTGACAGCCAAGGCCGTAGGAACGGCTGACGTGCCCGTTTTGGCAATTTCCACAGGGTCTGTCAGTTCTAATTCTGTGTTATACAGCGCCGTTGGCGCTGTTACCTTCACGGTATCGCCTAGATGGAAACCGCTCAAGCTTTGGAATACATAAATGCCGCCTGTCGTATCCTGTAAATAGAAAGCTTGTCCGCCAAATGCGCCAGGCTCTGTCGTAACGACACCTTCCAGGGTGACAAGCGTGCCTGCTGTTTTACTGCGGGCTTCCGCTACCGTGATTTTGGCAGGAATCGGATTCTGCTCTTCCGGCAATGGTTCTGCTGGAACATTCCCGATCGTAACGCTCTCCGTCTTCAGGTTCGTACTGTTTTGGCGAAGTCTAAGATTAGCAGCCGCTGCCGTTCCCGGCTTAATCCGTACGTTTAAGTCTTTATAAGCGTGACCCCTAATATCGGAGGTTAAGCTGAATGAAGAGCTATATCCATAGGCGGTAGGCCATGTTCCGTCGGCATTTTGAATCATGGCTACCTGAGTCCCGCCGGTCACCAAGTAAACACCTGCATTAAATCCTGTAACCGTCGTAGCCGCGGGAAGATTATCGATGACTACACGCACTTGAAAATCTTGGGCATTCGGCAATGTTGATTGATGTACGAAGCTGTAAGCAGCACTTGCAGTTGCAGCAGGCCCGCCATAGGAGCCGGCTTTGAACGTGCTGCGATCATACCATTTGTAACCTGGATCCGGCGCAGCCCAAGGCTCTGGCTGCGGTTCAGTAGAAGCCGCCGGTTCCTCAAAAGGAAACAGCACCGTCGGTTGATCAAGCTGCAAACCGCTTACTTGGGTAAAGTTCGTGTAGCTCTCTTTCTTAGCCAACCAATTTACGGTGTTAACCAGCAATACGCCATCGTCCTGCTCTTTAAATCCATCATAGGTTGTTTTCTTCGCACCTGTATCTTCACGCAGATACTTAGGAGTCGCATCTTCAACAGGAGAAGAATCCCCAATGAACGCTGCCTTCCCCGCTCCTGACTTGGAGATGGCGACGTAAGGTCCTTCTTCTATGCCTCCGCCATTGTACACACCCTGATCGACTGCATTTGCCCAAGCCTCATTCGTTTTTGGCAGATAAACAATCCCTTTGGCCTTGGTTGGGTCAATAATCGCTAGCGTCGATCCTGCGTGCATAGCTACCGTACTAACACCTGTTGTAATACCGAAGGTCTGATTGGGAGGCACGATTTGATTTGCCATAATATCGCCTAACGCATTGTAACGGAAACGCAAGCCAAACTGCTTGGCCAACCAGTCCGAACTGGCTACATCCTGCATCGCATAAGAGGCGCTCTCTTCGGCGCTCATTCCTTTAGCCGGGTTCGTCCATGCTCCGCGACGGTACCCATTAAATACTTCAGAACCGTCCCAACGGTTTTTGTTGCGGTCTGCATTATAATGATCCGCAATGAAGAAGATGCTGCCGCCTCCCTGAACATATTGTTCCATGGCTGCTTGCTCACTTGTTTTATAAGGAACATTCGACTCCGCGACAACGAACACATCATAACCGCTCAAATCGCTAAGCGTGATGGGTGTTGTTTTACGCAGCTCTTTGACATAATAACCATTATTCGCTAATGCATTGGCAAAATCTGAAAAGCCTCCATCAATGACCCAATCGGCTGCTCCTGCGGTTTGTTCATGCGTGTTATCAAATAGCACTTTCTTGCCTGCATTCTCATTCACCACTTTGGCTTCAATAAATGGAGCCGGATCCGTTGGTCCCTCTGCCATAACGGCTTGCCAACTACTTGTCACCAAGACTTGCAGCGGTAACGCCACTGTTAAAGCAAGTGCTGATTTCAATAGTTTTGCTTTCCATCCTGCAAATGTACCCATTATATTCCTCCTCAAAGTTTGTTGACATAGAGTTCTATGAATCTATGATCATCTCCATTTTAGCAGAAGCCAAAAGGGAAAAGTGATATATTTTTGTAAACATAAGGAAGTTTGTGCAAAGTGACATTGCTTCCGAATACCGGTACAAAACTTCAACGCACATGAGTCTGGAGGATGCAATCTGAGAGGACTTTGTCGCCCTTTTTCCTTCTTACAGAGCCGCTTCTAGACTCTGCTCCCTCTGTAACGCAGAAAATGAAGTTAGACTACTAGATGGACACACCGAATTGATATAATAGAAAAAATATCAATGTAAAGCGGAGTGTGTAAAATGGGAGAACAGCGGCAGCGTTACAGTCAAGAATTTAAAGAACAAGCGGTAAAAT